>NZ_JAFWOM010000040.1 GCF_017545445.1 Fibrobacter sp. | reverse complement strand
GTAGCTTGTTTACAACTTCCTGGAACAGCTTACGATCCTCTGCACGGTCGATGTCGGTAGGTGAGGTACCGATGATAGGTACACCTTCAGCCTCAAGTTTCTTAGCCAGCTTCAATGGAGTCTGACCACCGAACTGCACGATCACGCCAGCCGGCTTTTCCTTGTGGTAAATCTGGAGCACGTCTTCCAAAGAAACCGGTTCGAAGTACAGCTTGTCGGAAGTATCGTAGTCGGTAGAAACCGTTTCAGGGTTGCAGTTCACCATGATGGTTTCGTAACCCATTTCGCGGAGGGCCATTGCAGCGTGGCAGCAGCAGTAGTCGAATTCGATACCCTGACCGATTCTGTTCGGGCCACCGCCGAGAATCATGATCTTCTTCGGGTTGTTGGAAGCGGTAGATTCGTCCTTGCAGTTGTAGGTGCTGTAGTAGTAGTACTGGTCCTTCACGCCGCTCACCGGCACTGCGCACCAGCCTTCGACCACACCGAGTTCGGTGCGCTTCTTGCGCACATCCTTTTCGCGGATGCCGAGGATCTTCGCGATGTACTTGTCGCTGAAACCATCCTTCTTGGCCTTGATGAGGAGTTCGTCAGCAGGCAGGCGGCCCGGAGTCTTGAGCATTTCTTCTTCGAGCTGAACGAGTTCGCGCATCTGCTGCACGAAGTAAGCCTTTTCGTAAGTGGCGGCGAAGATTTCTTCGTCGGTAGCACCCTTACGGAGGGCTTCGTACATCTGGAAGTGGCGTTCGGAAGAAGCGGTCTTCATCATTTCAAGGAGTTCTTCCTTGCTCTTCTTGTTGAAGTCCTTGGCAAAGCCGAGGCCGGAGCGACCGTTTTCGAGGCCGCGGATAGCCTTCTGGAGGGTTTCCTTGTAGGTCTTGCCGATAGCCATGACTTCGCCCACGGCCTTCATCTGGGTGCCGAGGCAGTCATCCACGCCGCGGAACTTTTCGAATGCCCAGCGAGCGAACTTGAGCACCACGTAGTCACCGCTCGGGGTGTACTTTTCGAGGGAGCCATCGCGCCAGTACGGAATCTGGTCGAGGGTGAGGCCTGCGGCGAGTTTTGCAGAAATGAGGGCAATCGGGAAGCCGGTAGCCTTGGAAGCAAGAGCAGAAGAACGAGAGGTACGCGGGTTGATTTCGATAATCACCACGCGGCCGGTCTTCGGGTCGTGAGCGAACTGCACGTTGGTACCGCCAATCACGCCGATAGATTCCACAATCTTGAAGGCCTTTTCCTTCAGTTCTTCTTCGAGCTTCTTGTCGATGGTGAGGAACGGGGCTGCGCAGAAGGAGTCACCGGTATGCACGCCCACCGGGTCGATGTTTTCGATGAAGCAGATGGCGATCATCTGGTTCTTGGAATCGCGGACCACTTCGACTTCGAGTTCTTCCCAACCGAGGATAGATTCTTCGATGAGGCACTGGTGCGTCATCGAGAGTTCAAGACCGTTGGAGCAAATGGTGCGGAGTTCTTCCACATTGTAGCAGAAACCGCCGCCTGCACCGCCCATGGTGTATGCCGGGCGAACGACGACCGGGTAGCCGATTTCTGCAACGATCTTTTCGGCTTCTTCCACGGAGTGGCAAATGCCGGAGCGCGGGGTGTCGATGCCGAGCTTCTGCATGGTTTCCTTGAAGACTTCACGGTCTTCGCCGCGTTCGATAGCGTCGAGGTTCACACCGATGACCTTCACGCCGTACTTGTCCAAGACGCCGGCCTTGTTGAGGGCACAAGCGAGGTTCAAGCCAGTCTGACCGCCCAAGTTCGGGAGGAGGGCCTGCGGGCGTTCCTTTTCGATAATCTGGGTCAAGCGGGCGACGTTCAGCGGTTCGATGTAGGTGGCATCGGCCATGACCGGGTCGGTCATGATGGTAGCCGGGTTAGAGTTCACGAGCACAATCTTGTAACCCTGTTCGCGCAGGGCCTTGCAAGCCTGGGTGCCGGAATAGTCGAATTCGCAAGCCTGACCGATTACGATCGGGCCAGAACCGATGATAAGGACTTTGTCGATGCCTTCAATCTTCATTTTGTTTTCTCCGTTGAACTAATTATTTATTAAAAAACAAAAAAGCTGAACCAAATGGTCCAGCATTAAAAACAACATTGGAAATAGCAAAAGCAGCGAACGGCGCGACACTATGCATGTCGCAATTGCGCTTCAAGTTTTTCAGCATCACGTTCATCAACTTCCCTATTTCGCAAAAACTTAAACTTGCGCAAATATAGAATATGTAAACGCGCCTTTCAATAGGAATTGCTAAAAATCATCCTCATCCATTGAAGGAGGATCATCCGGCTCTGTATTTCCTGGATTATCTCGGCATATCGGAAGAGTCGGCTCATTCAAGCATTGTTCAAGAAGATCTTGCCTTTCTGTACTATTCGGGTCATACTCAGTACATCCAACAATTCCCAAAAGCGATACAGCAAGGAGCATTCCCACAAAAAATCGTTTCATAAAGACCTCTAAGTTATTGACACTCAATATAATAAACTTTTTCTACAATCAAAAAAAGGACCGCCATAAAGCGACCCTTTTCTTTGCGTAAAAGCAAATCTAGCTCAGAGAAATTACTTCTTAGCCGGCTTGTTCTTAGCAGCGGTTTCCTTGAGAGCGGCACCGACCTTGAAGGACACGGTCTTGGAAGCCTTGATCTTGATCGTTTCGCCAGTCTGCGGATTGCGGCCAGTGCGAGCAGCGCGGGTCTTCACAGAGAAGGTGCCGAAGCCGATCAACTGGACGTTGCCGTCTTTCTTGATACCAGCGGCGATGCCATCGAGAACTGCGTCGATAGCGCGAGCTGCAGCAGCCTTGGATTCGATGCCAGCTTCCTTATTGGCGAGCACGGCTTCAATGAGATCTTGTTTGTTCATTTTTAACTCCTTGAGTTAGATTTGTGAAATGTTTGGTAATATTATACTTTTTTTTTCTTCCAGTAGAATAGTTTTATTTGAAAAAAGTTTTTTAAAACCCTATAAAATCAAGCCTTGGGAGCCAGTCTGCCCGATTCTTCCACGTATTGGTCCGCTTTGGTCCTCAATTTTTCGACATAAACAAGGCAAAGGCATGTAAACGGAATCGCAACCAAGAGTCCCAAGAAACCTAGCAACTTACCCCAAATCGAGAGCGAAAGAAGAATGCCTACCGGCGGAAGGTTCATCGACTTTCCGACAATGTGCGGCACCAAAAAGAAGTCTTGAATAATCTGCACGACAAGGTATATTGCAAGGATGATAATTGCGACTTCCCAAAACGGCATTCCCTTATCCAAAGCGTAAACCACAGCCAGTAGAAGGGCGAGCGGAATAGTCGTTAGTTGCATGTAAGGAATCATGTTGAGTGCCCCAGAGAATAGTCCAAACGCAATCCCCATCGGGAGTCCCATAATGCTAAAGCCAATCGCATAAAGAACTCCGACGGTAAAAGCAACCATGGACTGAGCTCGGAAATACGTTCCCATAAACTGGTCAATAGCGCCTGCAAATTCTCCAGCCTCGCGACGATAACGTCTCGGAATCAAGCGATGAATGCCTTTCCTTATTTTATGCATATCCAGCATAATGAAGACAAGGTACATAAATACGACAGCCGCACTCGAAATACCAACTAGTATAGTAGTTGTTTTCGACAGCACGTCCCAGGCTCCAGGAAGAATCTTGCCCGAAACTGTCTGGAGGACATTCCAAACATCAAGCGATTCCATCGCTTCTGCAATACTGTCCCAAGAAATAAGCGACTTCACCGATGCCCACATATCCGCAGGCAAGAATTTTAAAATACGCTCACTCCACGTCGAGTCCGTGAAAACTTTTGAAAGGAGCGTTCCTAGATATTGCACTTCATGAACCACTTTTGGCACAAAGAAATACATACAACCGCCAATCACGATTGCACACCCCAGCAACACAAGGACCACCGCAATCACACGATGTTTAAACCTTATCTGTAATCTACAGACAAGAGGGTCCATAATGTATGCCATCAAGAACGCCGCAAAAAACGGGAACAAAACTCCACTCAAATAATTCAACACATAAAGGGTCACTGCAACTGCTACGGCAATCATCACATAGCGCATTACCCTATCAAGCGTCCAATTTCTTTGCATTTTCACTCCTGCAATTTTTCGAAGTCAAAACAAAAAACAGAACAAAGGCAAGCAAAATTCCGCCAAGCACGACATACATTATTTTGTGCAATTCTGCATTGTCACCCCAAATACGAGCATAGCGGATTTCCATATCGTCAGGAATGCCACGAAGTGTAGAGCCTCCACTGACAATTTCAAAGAACGAAGCCCGGTTCAAGTACGTCTTACCGTCATCTTTTTCAAGCCCCTGTTGCGAGAACCACCATTCGGGAACTCTGAACTCGCTAAGCGCAAACTTGCTCACCGCGAAACGTTCCTTCGGGCCGCCCATCAGCAAATAAGGCGACGACGGAATCTGTTTTTCCAAAACACGGAGCGTCGCGTAATCGCCCTTGCGTGAATAAACCGGATCATCCGTCAAAATGCGAACGTTCATAGAGTTCATCCGTTTCGACGCCACACGCACCTCGATGGAATCGTATTTCGTCAAGTCCAAAAGACCCGCCGGACGTTTATTCATAGACTTCAAATTAAAGCCTACCCCCGCATAAGAAAACGCCTTACCCAAGCGGATCGTTACAGACGAAGTCAAAAGCGTATCCGTCACTTGGACTTCGCTCGTCGAATATCCTCCGACGGCACTATCATTTAGCGGAAAGATTTCAAACGTCCGCTCAGGGAAAAGTTCCAACGACGTTTCGCCGCTGCGAATATAAAAGAATCCCCACGCCATCAAAAGCGCAAGAAAAAAGGGCACCCCCCACCATCTAACTTTTTTCATTTACTCAAAAAACTTCCTTAAAGTTCGATTGTACTGTATCAAATCAAGCGGATCTTCTTCCACAACTTTTTCGCCAAACAACTTTGTCACAAACGAGTCTATCCAATGGATGAAGAAGAAATGATGTTTTCCTTCTTTCGCCTGCGGAGCGGCCTTGATATCCAAAGACCACTGCAAAAGCTCCATCACCTTCGATGGCGGCATATGGAACGTTTCGCAGCATGTCGTCACGTAACCGTCAAAACCGTAATGCGGGAGTTTTCCCTTTACAAGCGGCTGACCGTGATCAATACACACTGGGTTTTCGCACGGAGGATCTTGCACATTTTTCTTTTTCAAATCATTGAGCCACAATTCCCGCGTCTTGTCCGAAAGTCCGCCATAAAAAGCAAACGTCTGGTTGCACGGGAAATAAATGGAATAGCACTTCGGACAAAACCGCAAATCAAGGTTTACGATTTTGAGAGACTCGACTTCAGAACCACAAAAAGAACATTTACACATGCTTTTGAATATAGTTAATAGTGGTTAGTGGTTAGTGGTTAGTAGTTAGGTTTTGTTTTAAAAAAAAGGATTTTTCTGTTGCGCCCCTGTTTACCAACCACTGTTTACTAACCACTTTCCTATATTTACTCCCATGGCTAAAGTAGTTCAGATTACCGCAGAAAATTTTGAAGCAGAGGTTATCCAAGCCTCCGAAACCCGTGCAGTCGCCATTCTTTTTTCTTCCGCAGAATACCCCGATTGCGCCCCGTACTCCCAGTTGCTCGGACAACTTTCTACGAGCATGGATTTTACGCTCGGTGTCGTAAGTTGCGACGACCGCGAAAACATGCGCCTCATCCAGATGTTCCGCGTGCAGTCCGTCCCAGAGATCCACATCGTCGAAAAAGGGCAAATTGCAGACGTCATCCAAGGAGTTCTCCCCGAAGCAGACCTCAAAAAACGCCTCGAAAAGTTCTACGTCTCGGACGAAGCCCGCATGATGAACGCACTCGAAGAGGCTATTGCAGACAAGCGTTACGATGAAGCGTTACCACTTTTGAACAACGCGCTTTCCAAATCGCCAAACGACAAGAAGCTCCAACTCTTGTGGGCAAAAGCAAGCCTCGGCATGGGCGATACCGAAAAAGCAAAAGAAATTTTAAACAAGTTTAACGAAGCCGATGACCAGTACCGCGAAGCGAAATCGCTCTTGGAACTTCTCGACTTCCACGCCGAAGTCGCCAAGAAAGACGTACAAGGCAAAGAGGCCATCGTCTATCACGAAGCCTGCAAACTCGCCTGCGAAGAACAATTCGAAGCTGCGCTTCAAGCATTCCTAAACTTGTTCATCGAAGCCCCCGACTGGAACGATGGAGCTGCCAAAAAGGCAATGCTTACGCTGTTCGGCGTTCTCGGCCCCAAGCACGAACTCACTTGGAAGTACCGCGCCAAGCTCAACACAATGATGTTCATCTAAAACAATAGGCCCAAGCTAATGACCTTGCTCCTCGCCATACTATTTTTTGCTTTTGTCGTAGGAGCAATCATTCGTGGGCATTTCTCTTATTCAAACGTTGAATACAGCTTTCATGAGCATCCCGTACAGTTCGTCATCGTTCTGTTGTTCATGACAGGCATGTTCGCACTTTGTACATACCTCTGGCTTAGGGAAATGCAATTCATTTAAAAAGTTCCGCATGAACACACAAAAAAAAACACGGCATCAAAGCCGTGTTTTTTTTTCATTCTGGAGGGGCGAAGCCCCGATAGAATCCACCGAACAGGAGTTCTATGTTATCTGCACTTGGCATTTGCAATGTTCAACAAATTCTTGTATGCCGCCATGCACTTTCTATGATCAATCGTACCTTCGGTGTAAGAATAGCATTCGCCAAGCTTTTTATTCGCCATGTCGCGTTCCTTGCACACCCTCTTCGGAGCCGGGTTACCCTGCGGAGCATTCTTCTGCTGCGGTGCAGAAGCAGGAGGCGGAATCGTAACAGGAGCATCATAAGAATACACAAAAATTTCAACACGGTTGTTCTTCGAACGGTTGTCCGCTGTCGTATTCGGAACAATCGGTTCATCACCGCCCTTGCCGGTCGCAATGATATCCTGTCCCGGAATTCCCGACATAACCAAGTAGCTCTTGATTTCTTCAGCACGCTTTGCTGTAAGAGCACGGCTTCTCTCCGGACGGTCAAGGTTGTCCGAATGCGAAACAATCTCTATTTTCTTTCCGTGGTAGTTTCTGAGATGGTCTGCTGTAGATTTCAAACCATCCGCAGATTCACGCGTAAATCTGGACTGTCCCACGCCAAAAGTTACACCCTGCAAAACAAAGTGTTCCAAGACAGTCTTGTTTGCAGCAGGCGCTCCAGTCGGTGCGGCAGGCTTTTGCGGAGCATTATCCAGTCTAGAAGCTTGCGGCTTTTGAGAAGCTCTCGATGAACCATCCTTCACGCAACGCACCTTGTTCGTATAAGCGTCGCCATGCTTAAAGTACGGAATGCCTTTTTCGCGAATGGCATTGTACTTCCAATCCACGAAAGTCATCTCGTTACCGCTCTTCGAAGAAGTCCAGTAGCCGCGCTTGAAGTCGAAATTCAAGCTGCACGGATTTTCCTTCGTATCGCGGTTCGTCTTTTTACGCTTGTCATTCGCATGCATTTCAAAATCAGAAGCCTTCGAGAAAAGTTCCTCGTATTCAGCCTGATCCGGGACATGCCAACCGCTCGGGCATGCACGCCCAATATTTCTCGCTTCCATTTCGTCAAGGCGTTCGAAAATCAAGTCCTCGGCCAGCCAAACCTGGTCGCCCACTTTAAGCGTCCTATAAGACTTGCCCGAATGGTCGTTCACGGTTCCAATGCGATCCTTGCAAGCAGCATCCCAATTCATGATGCAACGCACAGAATAAGCATTCGCCTTTCTTCCCTGGAACGAAAGCGTTTCCAAGTTTGTGCCCCTGAAGCTCATCGCATCGGCACGGTCACCCGGTTTTTCATCACCCAACCAGAAGAACGCACGATTTCCAAGGTCAATGTAGCTTTCGCCATCGACATAATAACCGCCATCCAGCACTCTAAAGTTGTTCAAATTAAAGTCCTGATAGTTGAGGTCATCGCCCATAGGCAAGCTCCAACCATCCGGGCATGCGTTTTTCGCAGCGTTCCACGTATAAAGTCTGCCATAGCGTTCGCAGTTTTCAGTGGAATTGTCATAGCAGTAGCTTTCCGGCAAACGGAACTTCAAGTTTTCAGCCATCCAGACGCGACCGCCAATCTTGACCGTATAGTAACGGGAACCATCGCGATTATCCGTCAAGACATTTTTCACTTCATCGTAAGTCGATGTATTCTGATACTTGGCTGCTGCATAAGGATCTGACTGAACATGCTGGGTTACCGCTTGACTATTCGATCCCAAGATAGCACGTTCATCCTCAGAAATACTGCAATCGTAATCTTGTGGAAGCTTTCCGAAATAATAATTATACTTGTCCGGCGTAATCCAAATTTCGCTATTGCCTACAGACGAACGCATATAGGAACGAGGCATGTTGGCACACCTGAAAAGCACATTGGCACAACGGCCGTCTTTCTGTTCCGTTCTAAAAGTATCATCCATGTCCGGGCAGCGCCAGTAGCAAGAGCTACCGAACATGTCGTCAAAGCTGCATCTCAACACAGTCTTGTCGCCAGACGAGGCTGCCAAAACCGATTCCGCAGCAATAAGAGAAGTCGCTATAGCAAGAGCGTACTTTTTATTCATAGAAACTCCGTATTCCAACACAATTAAAAGTGTTCGTAATATTATGATTAGACTAAAGATACAAAATTCAAATTCCATTTTTTTAATGAAAGCCCGTATTCAAGTCTTTTAACGTCCCAAATTGTATATTTTTGTCATGATTCGCCGCAAAATTCCTTTTTTGATGCTATTTACATTACTTTCGTGCATCAACGCAGCCCCTCCTGTTGCGTCAAAAAAAGGCGATATTCAACTGACGCAATTAAAAGACGGAAGCGGAAGCACCTGCACAATGCAATCCAGTGAATCCGCCACCATCCTAAAAAGTCTCCCAGACGAAGAAGTAGTTCTATTACAAACAACATCAGGATGCCAAGGCTGGGCCAAGAATAAAGATTTGGAGTATATAACGCAAGCCTCCCTCGCAGAACCCCCACCTTCCTGTATTTTAGACATACTCCCAGCAGATGCAAATACGTTATACAACATTCAAAAAAACCTCGCCGATTCCATAGCCATTTATTACGGAGATTCCACACTCTACAGCTACTTGGATTCCACAAAATTTTTTCACCATCCTGACGACTCTAAATTTTCTCTTCGCTTTAACGCTATAAAAGATTCGCTCTACCGCTATTACATGGAAAATCCATATCATCTCCTAGAGCACGACCAGTTCATCAAGAATAAATTAAGAATAAATAAAAGCAACTTCTTTTTTGCAAGAATGGAATGGGATAGCCTAGCGACCATTTTCAGCCTATATCCCGACTCCATATTTGACGAGGTCTATGCCACGAACCGCAATTTATATTCAGATTCAATAAAAAAGCTATCACCTCTCAAACGCCGTTCGGCAACACTAGCCCTTCTGGATTACGAAAAAAAGATCAACACCCCAAACGAGATTTCCAAAGACATCGCATGGTATAAGCACCAGCTAAAAATGCAAACCTTGGCAGATTCCATTGTACAAGAACATCCGCAATACAACGAACCTGTTTACAAATACCATTACAACATGGGACAAATTCCCAAGCGGCGCAATCCTTCATTTTACTTTGCCGCCGGAGTATCAGCAATGCATTTATTTGGCGACAACGAATCTGTATATGGAGAATTGTTGGGGCTTGATTTAATTTTTCTAGGGGGATTCACGCCCATAGGAACATTCGCCCTTAAATCAGCAATAGCCTTCGGAGCAAACACTGGTAAAGAATTTATCTACAAAGACGATAAAAAAGTTTTCAAGCACAACTCCTTTTTGAGCACCGCAGATATATCTATTTTATACAGACCCACAATTTCTGTACACAACATATTTAATACATGGGCAATCCTCCCAGAATTCGGGACAGGACTTTATTTACTAGACGACAACATTTTCTACTACGCCCTCGGAATCCGCTACGAAAAATCCATGCAGACCATCGAATCGACCGTCAAGAACCGCTACGGAATCATCAACGGTTGGAGCATCGGGCTAACCACCAAATGGAGCGGAATAAGCTTCAAAGGCCTAGCCCTCGACATCCGCTGGGCGTTACACATATGATTCACAAAAGCAATCCACCCTCCAATTCACCCCTCATTTCCCTTCCTACTTCCTACTTCCTACTTCCTACTTTTCTATATTTGCCCCCGTATTTTATTGTACAGTAAAACTCAGGGATCCTATCCCACAGGAAAACATTATGAAAAAGATTCTGTTCCAAGACACCTCGTTCCGTGATGGCTTCCAGTCCATTTTCGGAGCTCGCGTGTTCATGAAAGACTTCATGCCTGCCGTTGAAGCAGCTGTTAAGGCTGGCATCACTCACTTCGAAGCAGGTGGTGGCGCTCGTTTCCAGGCTCTGTACCAGAACTGCGGCGAAGACGCATTCGACATGATGGACGAATTCCGTCGCGTTGTCGGTCCGAAGATTCGCCTCCAGACTCTCGCTCGTGGTATCAACGTGGTCGCTCTCGCTCCGCAGCCGCGCGATATGATCAAGCTCCATGCCGACATGTTCAAGAAGCACGGCATGACCCGTATTCGTAACTTCGACGCTTTGAACGACGTCAACAACCTCATCTACTCCGGCAAGTGCATCACGGACGCAGGCCTCGAACACGAAGTCGTCGTCACCATGATGGAACTTCCTCCGGGATGCGACCTCAACGCCGCCCACAACCCGGAATTCTACGAACGCATCCTCCGCAACATCTTGGACGCCGGTGTTCCGTTCGCTTCCGTCTGCTTCAAGGACGCTTCCGGTACGACGAACCCGACCAAGGTTTATGAAACGTTCAAGCGCGCTCGTAAGCTCCTCGGTGACAAGGTCGAACTCCGCATCCACAGCCATGACACTTGCGGTACTGGTGTGGCTCAGTACAAAGCCGCTATCGAAGGTGGCGCCGATGGCGTTGACCTCGGCCGCAAGCCGCTTTCTGGCGGTACGGCTCAGCCGGACCTCTTCTCCATGTTCCACGCCCTCAAGGGCACGGAATACAAGCTCGCCCTCGGTGAAGACAGCATCGTTGACGATCACATTCCGGAACTCATGGAAGCTAACAACGTCGCTGTTGAATGCCTCAAGGACTACAACTTCCCGCCTGAAGCACGTCAGATTACGACCGACGTTATCTTCAGCCCGATGCCGGGTGGCGCTCTCACGGCTAACACGCTCATGATGCGCGAAACCAAGACCTTCCACCTCTTCCCGAAGGTTATCGAAAACATGAGTGAATGCGTACGCCGCGGTGGCTTCGCTTCCTCTGTGACGCCGGTTTCTCAGTTCTACTTCCAGCAGGCTTACATGAACACCCTGAACCAGGCCGCAGGCCGCGGTACTTGGTTCAAGATGACCGAAGGCTACGGCAAGATGCTCCTCGGTTACCAGGGCAAGATTCCTTGCGAACCGGATCCGGAACTCGTGAAGATCGCAGCCGACCAGTTCAACATGAAGCCGTTCAAGGAAGCCTATCCGGGCGTCCAGTGCGCAGAAGAAATTCTTCCGCCGGGCATTCCTGCAGCAAAGAAGCTCCTCGAAGAAAATGGTCTCCCGGTCAACGACGAAACCATCTTCATCACGGGCTGCCTCCAGACGAAGGCTGGCAACAAGGGTATCGAATTCCTCAAGGGCAACCGTCACATCGGCGTGCCGAAGAAGGATCCGAACGCCGCTCCTGCTGTCGATACCAAGAACATGAAGGCCGGTGCTGCAAGCACCTACCGTATCGCCCTCGGCAACCAGAGCTGGGACGTTCAAGTTCAGACCCTCAGCAAGTAATAGGCATTCGCGAAAGTCGAAAGACTTCGTTTCAAGCTTTAAAAAGGACTTCGAGCATTTCGCTCGAAGCCTTTTTTAATTTGCACGTACTTTTACGAAATAGCGGGCTTCACCCATTTTCGCGTTCGCCCACACCACGGAATTTCGCCCGGCGTTCGCATACACGTCAAAAGAATCAATCTTTTGTCCAAGCATGTTCATCACAATAATCTTGTACGAACCAGCCTTGGTCACATCAAACTCAATCACTCCGCGATTAAACAAAGCAGCCCCAACACGCGCCTTGCCAAACGAAATTAAACGTTTATCTGCAAAATCGATGGATTCTGTTTTAGGTTCGCCGTCAACAGGAGCGAATGGCACATAATAAGCGACCGACTTGTCATGGACCGCGACGCCATTCCCAGTAAACGTTCCAAACGCCTTGCCGCGAACGTTCACCATTGTATTCGGCGCATAAACAGAACCATAAAAAGCACTGTCCAAATCCACTTCTTTAGCATCGCCACGCACAAACAACTTAAATCCCTTCGCCCATTCCGCACTATCCGCCACAGCGCTTGCCGGTGAAGCGTCCCAAGCGAAGCCGTTCTTGACGTGCATCGCGGAATAGTACCCAGGCTTTTCAAACTTGTACTTAGACCCCTTTTCCATATTAACGGTCTCAACGTAAAAACCTCCCTGCGGAATCGCAAGCGTTCCGGAAGATTTCACCGTCAAATTCTTGATGCACGCCCCATCCGCAGGAGTATATACCTTGTCAACCGTCACGTCCTTGCAGCCGCTCAACGGAAACTCCGGCAGGGGCTCTTTAAAATCGAGTTCCGCATTCCATTTTTTCGCATTTTTATAGGCGATGTAATTGTACTCCGCATTGGCATTGATATTAACATTTGCATTTTCAAACGTGCTATATATCGTAGCGTTTGTCGCAGTGACGCTTCCATTCAATACCAGTCCGCCCTTGGCGTAAATAGCGCCAATTTCAGCACTTCCATGGACTCCCGCGCAATAATTTTTCGCCGTAGAGCCGCAAACCACATTGCATCTTCCGTTAGCCCCCTGCGACTTGTCATAGCACTTTCCGCTAATGTTGAAGTCCTTAAACGCATGCAAAGCGACATTCTTCGGAATTTCCTCTTCTTTTACATTTTCCCTATCGACATTCAACTTGATAAACGGGTCTCCAAAGAATCCGTACGGATAAAACCATTCATAGACATCTTTCGTATGCTTGGAAGCTTCGAACACCTGAGTCCTGTGATTAACCCATTGGAGATAAGCGTCCCCCAGCATATTCGTTTTCAATTGTTTGTAGAAATAGTCGTTGTCCTGATAGCCGCCACCCGTCTTTGTATTGCCAATCACCGTCACGCCGCCGCCAGCCGTCCTAAAAATATGTGCAAGGGCGATATTGCGGTCATAAGCATTCCCTTCGAAAACAACCGTTCGCGCAGCGCTACAAGAATACAAATCAAACACACGAGCATTCACATGGACAAGAGTATCGAAATCCTCAATCTTGACACCGCTTTCAAAGTACGTTTCCATCGCATGGCCTATATGGAAAACCCAATCATAATCCTTCGTTATGAAATCCAGGTATTTTCGATTGTTGGCCTCCCACATCACGTCAACTTCGTTGAACATATTCGATAGATTGTCGATGTAGTTCACCATAGAAAAGTCGCTTGCCAATATATCGGTCTTTGAAGAATAGGTATATAAAGCCTTGTCCGGGCGAGATGTTTTCACTTGCTGGTCGTACGCCTTGGCAAGCCACCTCAACATAAATTCCTTCACCTTGGGGAAATATTCCGTATCATAGTTTTGGAGCTGTTTTTTCCATTTCGCAGCCGTATGTTCGCGAGCTTCACCATAAGGGTTCACGCGGGACACCCAAATTTCGAAATCGTCAGACCCAAGCTCTCCATTTTTACTGTAATGGGCATCTAAAATTCCATTGGCAGCTCGCACCAAACGATCGCACTTTCCTCGATTTTCGCAATTGATACCTGTAATTTCGTCTCTCCATTCTCCGTCCAAATCCATGAAATAGAAATCGGCGACCCAACGCTGGTAATTCGTATAAGGGCCTGCGTCCTCCGGGTATGCAAATTTCCCGTCGGACGTCTTGACGAAATACTCCATTTCGGCAAAAGGCAAGTTGCCAACAAGAATAACGCCCGCCAACGGTTCCTTGCTCTTGTCTTCCCACGATTTCTTAATCGCCGCTTTTAGTTCGGCAGCAGACGTTTTCACCTTAAAACTTGGATTATCGCCATCAAGCGTCGAGGAATCCAGCACCAACGCTACCGGAAATGACTTGACATCGATCTTGAAACTGAAATTCTTTTCGACAGCGCCCGCATATTTTTTTATCGCCGCAAGCACCTCACCATCCTTATAAAGATCTTCATCCACATAAATTTCGGCACGTCTTAGAATCGCATTTAAAGAAGCATCTTGTTCCGCAGCATTCCCCACAGCAAAACAGAGCTGCCCTAAAAAAAGTAACGCAGATACAATTTTCACGATTGATTTCATACCACCCTCCACAAAATACTTATTGAATCTCATCCTACTTTTGAATATACTCTAGCCCAAACAAAAAGTCAAGAACCATTGCTTACAAAATGCGTAGAAAGGACATCGAGTTTTCACCCGATATCCTTGATTTTTTCCCAACAAGAAATTCGAATTAATCCGATAATTGAATTTACAAGCAAAACAATTCAGCTAAAAGCTAAACGTCTTGCCGAAATTCACACCATAGCCAACCTTTTCTGCGGCAAAAACTCCACCATGGAATCCTGACGGATGAAAGTAGTTCAGCATAAAGCCGACATTCAATGTCTTGAGCCACATGATATCGCTTTCCAACATAATTGCGCCATATTGTCCAAGCCTAGCTCCAATGCGTGCCGCAGAATAGACTTTTACGCCATATCCTTCGTCATCGTTTTCAGCCATCTCCTTGCCCAATTCGTCGCGAATATCGTCAAAATCGCCACCACCTTCAAAAATCTGGATACCAGCGCCAAGTCCCAAAATCACAGGGCCTGCGTCAAAGTCTGCGCCGACCGCAATGCGTTCCTGCAAATTCCAGAACGAATACTTCTTCTTCCCCTCAGGATAGTCAAGCCATGCTTCGTAAAGGTCATTGCATTTACCGCCTTCGGTACAGTCAAACGAAGCATTTCCGCCCTTGCCGCCAAACGCAGCCTCCACGTAAAGCGGAGAAGAGAATCCGAGCGGCCTGTAATTCAGAGAAGCAGTCGCTCCCCCGGTAAACCCGTCCTTGATGTTACGGCCAGACATCTTAGCACCGCCATAAGCATCAATCGACATCGTCATTGCAGAAGTATCGCCATTGACCGCAAGACGCGGCTGGTGGGCCACAATCATCTGCGATGCCCCCATCGAACTCAAGTGCGGATTCAAGCAACCACACAAAGAGAATGCAAACACAGACAAAACGCCGAAAAGTATTGCTTTTTTCATAATTCATCCTTCTTATTTGTTCTTACACAAAATATACCATGATTTGTTTATAAGAGCAATAGGGCGTTATTGCAACATAATAGATTTTACTACACAACGCTCATGAGGGGTAACCGACTGCAAATTCAAGCGATGAGCGGATTTAGACCCCTGTGGCGTTATATTTTGGTCGATGATTTCAGTCAAAGGTAAAATTTTGCGAACAAATCCATTTTGCAAACTACCGTTTGCAAGATTTGCATTTTGTAGCTTTTTGGAGTCAAAATAAGCCAATGTTTTTTGGCATGTTCCCGGCCAATAATCGACAACAAGATTCGTGTAATCGTCCATTGACACCATCTTGCCTATTTCAATATGCATACCGCGACGCGCTTTATCATACTTGATTTCAAGGCCAGAACCCAAATTATCGCTATACGGATTCAAATGAGTTTCATCAGTCCACGGGAAGTAATCATACCGACTTGGATAAATAATGGGAGACTCAATCCTTGGCGGCATTGCGAAATCGCCTCTTGTATTCAAGACCATGTGAGGATTCGAAATCGTCACATCCGCGCCATCAGAATTGATGACCAAGCTGAACCAGCGAAGTCCATTCAACGCACCGTCATTTTGCGGCATCTGCCAACGCAATGTATGCGTCATCCCATCCAGAGGAACTGAAATTTCATTCAACTGCAAATAGGACCTACACGCCTTTATATGACAAAGTAGCAATTCCGCCTTCATCCAGTTGCCCTTCGGATTTTCGATTTTGACATCTACCTCAAAAGATGTATTCTTCTGAATGTCTCCACCATTATCCCAAAGAGCCACTTTTTTCCAACCGGCAGGAGAAACAAACTTCACAGCAGAATCTTTTTCAGTCGCGGTAGCATTATAATCATAACGTGCATACGCAAAAGGAGTTTCCTGAACGGCACCCGCATTGAGAATGATATCCGGCATCTTGCTCAAGTCCATACACGATGTATTCGGCGAGAATACTCCAACCAGCTTTGGATTCCTGAACTGCCCTAAGCTAAAATCGTAATCATACTTGGCCACTTCGCACAAGATTCGCCACATATCGACCTGCATTCCTTCGAGTGCAGCCACATTTAAAGTTCCGGACGACAACGGCATTTCAACATGACGACCGCTAATAGGTTCATTAAATCGCGGATGCGTCGGATCTACAGCAAATGTAGCAGTAGCCGTACTCCTATTCCCCGGATTTTCAAACGGGAAACCTTGATACGACTGCGTAAACCCGCATTCCGATCGCATCGCCAAATCGCCATTGCATTTCATGTCCATGGCACTTGCCGTCGGAATAAACGTGCTGCGATCCTGCATCAACTCATCATAAATCCAAGAGGTATTCAGGTTCACGCGAAAAAACAATACATCAGCATTCATGCTTTCTGGTATGGCATCCAAGAATCCTTCGCGAAGCGATTTGTAAATTGTTCTCGCAAACGGATACGTGGAACCTTGTATAAAGTCATATTCGGTTGTACCAGTAAATTCCAATCGGCTTTCATCATCAGATCCTTCTTTTTTGCGGTTATAAGCAATCGTTCCATCAACCTTATCGGAATAATACATACGGCTAATCGCGGAACCAAGTGAAAACGGTCCCTTTTCAACATGACGGCCCAAGCGATAATATTCATTCGCATGCTCTGGGCTACCCCCCTTCAACTGGCCTTGCGCAATAAGCACCGTCGGGAATCCCTTGTATTCGGCGGCTTTGCGATAATCGTCAAAAAGAAAGCGACCCTTTGTTTTTGGCACTGAATAGCAATATGTATCGTCACACTTGTTTTCATAGACTAAAAGATCAGCAGCTCCGGGACTCATCAAAATATCTTTGAACATTTCCGCAGCAGAAGATCCGCCCTCATCGCTCCAAAAAGCCACCGTATTGAACAAACCTTTCGGCATAACCGCCCCCTGATGCGGAGAATCAAGCGAAGAGAAAATCCGAATCGGAGCATCAGTCGCCTTGCGGTGTATATCATATAAATAGGCCGCATAACGACCAATCACGCCGCCTTGGCTTATCCCCATGACGATAAAGCCATCTTCTCGAGCCCCCGGAAAAGGAATCAGCCGGTTATCGTTCAAGAATGCGAACAATCGGCTCAAAACATCCGAATTCTGCTGAAGCGAAATCCGCACAGTTTCCGTAAACTGCACAAGAATCGGCGTATATCCTAAATTCTTGAGCATCTTAGGGAGTCCCATCTGCTGGACATCTTCTTCAAGATCCGTAAGCGTCCGTTTTTCCACCGGGTCCAAATTGATCCCATCAATAATCAAGAAGGGACGCTCCAAATAAATACCCTTCGGAAAGTTCGCATCTTCAGGAGCGTCAATAACGCGAATCTGGATCGAATTATAGCCAACAGAACAGACTTCTCTTTGAGCATCCACTCCCGCATTACCAGGAATTTTAAGATTAAACAAAGACAAGCACAGCTTATCGTTAGTTGCATCGACATAGAACGAAAAATCCTTATTCGCAGCCATGACGTTTGTCGAAAGGAGAATCGCCAAAGAAGCAATAGCAAGCCACAAATAACGCATCATTATTTCACCTCCACGAATAAATTCTGTTCAACAGTTCGTCCACCGCTTTTCATCTTGACGACAACCTTTTGCTTCCCTGACGAAGGAAATTCCAAATCCATTCTTCCCTTCATCGGAAGCGAGTTGCATTTCCCAGAAACGCATACGGAAATTGAAGGCAAAGTCCTTTGTTTCGTCACGACAAAATACGGATCCAACACAAAGCTCGCCTTAGAACCTCTTACAAAAGAAGTCGGCAGCCCCGCTTCAAGCAAATGTGCATTCACGATTTGCATTGTCGTGCAGAGGGAATCCGCACAAGCATTGTACGCATAGTCCAAATCAGCGACAAGCAACGGAATTACCGTATAATCCGACGCAGCCGCAATCGCTTCGGCTTCGAAATAAAGCTGCTTCGGATTCGCTACCACGTTTTCGCGAAGTCTGTTGCGAACGACAGAGTACAAATTATCGTACCATGATGTTCTTGATTTCGCTGGCAACACGTCGGTCGCACGAACCGTATTCACGATTTTCAAGTGTTCTAGTTCGCTGACAACAAAGTTTACATTCGTTTTCGAAAGAAGCGAATCCCTCTTTTGTGCGGAATATGCCGCAGTGAAATTCGATTCCGCAGACGGCAAGAAACGTGCATCGCGCTTTTCCGACCACGATTCGACATTGGAGAATTCGTATTCCAAATAATCGTCATTTGCATGAACCGACGAAGAAGATACCGCAGAAGACGAGCTTGCAACAGCGTTATTTTTAACGCAGCTGAATCCGACATCATCAATAAACAGAGTCGTATATTGATATTGCGGAACATGGAACAGCCCGATTCCCACATTCATGACATCGACCGCACCCGTCACGCCCAAATTCGCAAGCGGAATTTCAAGCGATTGCGTCCGATTCGCCGTCAAGCCGACGTAATGGACGTCGCTTACCCCCGAAGAGTTCACAAGCCATACGCCAAACCTTGCGTTTTGCGTTGCATGAACCTTCAAACGAAGCACACCGCCATCGACATGCAGCGGAAGCGACTGGAACGAAAGCAGCCCTTTCCAATCATCCTGCAAATTTTTCATGCCAGACAACCGGATATACGGAGCATTCATTCCATCTTGATTTCCCCAGTTCGCCTTCCATTCAGGCAACTCCGGGAAAGTCATCCCCGATTCAATCATTTGACCCTTATCGTTACCGTTAGAATACAGCACGACATCCTTGCATTCAGCGGCAAAGCCATTGAGTGCAAACAAGGCACCCATCAAGGCAATACCCTTAAACATCCTATTAATCATAGGACTATCCTTTATATTGATTTTTTTGAATAAACAGGCTTAATCAGCCGTAACGATATAGCAAAAGATATAGCGAAATAATAAAAGTAACGACCTTGAGCAAAAACTCAAGGCCTCAATAAACTACAATAATTTTTTTGAAATGTAAAGGGGTTCATTAAATTTTTATGAATTTTCTTGTTTCAAATGTAAAATCAAATCACTTATATATATATCATCGACAATGTTCACAGAATACTCATGAGCATCGAGATACATCAGGTCTAGCCGCTTTTCGAATGTCGTAAGCCCTAGCCCGCCATTTTTGCGTCCTGACTTTCTCGGGAAATTGGAATTTTCGGAATGGAAATGCACCTCATTCCCCGATTGCGTAATCGACACATGCGCAAAACTTTTGCCGTTCGGATTCACGCAATGTTTCATCGCGTTTTCCATCAAAGGCATCATCAAAAGCGGTTCAATCATCACGTTCGGATTTTCAAGCTTTACATCAAATACAAAATCAAAGCTTTCGTCCAAACGAAGTTTTTCCAAATCAGCATACTTTTGCAAAATATCAACATCTTCTTGCAATGTAATGTACTTGTCCTTGACCTGGTAAAGCATCATTCTCAAAAGTTGCGAAAGTTTGTTCATGGAGCTTTCAGCGCGTTTCGGATCAATCTGGATTAAAGCAGAAATGTTGTTCAACGTATTAAAGAGAAAATGCGGACTCAACTGATTCTTCAAAAAATCCAGTTCATACTGGAGGCCCATGCGTTTTTGCTCACGCAAAATAAAAGCTCGCATAATCTGACGAAGCGTCAGGTGGTAAAAGACGCAAATCAGACAAACTAGGCTCACCAGCATTACAAAAGTTGCCACAGTACCAAAGCTAAAATGACCCTTAAGCGAAGAAAAGCAATAAGCATCAAAAAAATAAGAGACGCCATCGTCCGGAGTCCGTTCCATTACAAACAACATCACTTCACGCAAGAACAGCGTAGCAAACACCAAGACCGAGTTGCTAAGGAAATACAAGCCGTAACGTTTTTTAAAGATACAAAGCGGGACCAAGTACCTCTGGTTCAGCATAAAGATAAGCAATGTACAAAATAACGGAAAATAGAAGGTAAGGAGACCATTTAAATTGACGCTAGAGGCGTTTGAGGGGTCCATGATAAACACCAGCGGGAACAGAAGCATAAACAGCCAAATAAGGAGCGCCGGCAAAAAAATGGGAATCGGGAACCGAATAAATTCACGGTCGTCCTCCAGAATCTTACGAACCTTTTCTTCATTACGTTCAAAGTCCATCTCTTGCAAGACAGAGAGGAAGTTTCGCATTTTCTGGATAAAGCCAGCACTTTTTTCATTACAAAATGTAGAACGATTGTCATTCATGGTCAAAAATTTAGTCAAAATTACAAAACTTACATGCTTTATGACAATTCCATGACAGAAATCACGAACATTTTTAACAAAAACTCAATTTAACTTTTGCACGCAGCATTCCGATTGATGACACAAGGAAATCAAACTGGAGGTAAATTTGAATACGTAAAAGAACAGGAGGTTACCCATGAAAACCCTTAACAATCGAGATCAGAAAGACATTTACATGCAATACTTGAGCGACATCGCACGTTACCCGTTGCTGACAAGAGAACAGGAAACTATTTTGCTCAAGAAATCTGCAGAAGGTAACAAAGCCGCCTTGGACATGTTGGTCAACGCAAACTTGCGTTTCGTCGTGAATATCGCAAATCTTTACAAAGGACGCGGTCTCGACATCATGGAACTCATCAACGAAGGGAACATGGGCCTCATCGAAGCAGCACGCCGTTTTGACCGCTCCCAGAACATCAAGTTTATCAGCTATGCCGTGTGGTGGATCCGCCAGAACATCACCCGTGCACTTTCCGAAAAAGGTCGCATGATCCGCATTAGCGCCGAAAAGGAATTGATGCTCAGCCGTTTCAACCGTCATGCCAAGGACGTTCATCAAGTGGTTGGCGGAACTTACACCGTCAATGTGAACAAACTCGAAGGGCTTTCTAAGTACAAAGCAAACGAAATTGAAAGAATTTTGATGATGGGTAACTCCGCTTCGTCGCTCGACACCCCGGTAGGCGAAGAAGGAGATGCAACGCTTGGCGATACCATTTCTGACGTTCAGAATCAAACCGACGAACTCGCCCGCAAGCACAACCGCGCTGACGTGTTCAACAAGGTGATGGACGACAATCTTTCGGACCAGGAAAAGGAAATCCTCAAGCTCTACTACGGTTTCAAGATGGATTCCGACTTGAACTTGAAGGAAATCGCTCCGATGGTGGGTCTTTCCAAGGAACGCGTCCGCCAGCTCAAGGAAAACGCCTTGAACAAGCTCCGCGAAGCAAACGTGGAACGCCTCCTCAACGAAGCTGCTTAATATTTTCCTCCAAACAAGTTTCATAACTCTCCTTTCTCCAAAAAACCGGCTATTCTTAGTCGGTTTTTTTCTTATAAGGTGGTGTTTTTTTAAAGGAAATTGTATCTTTAACGCATGATGTTTAAATCTTTCTGTTTCCGCTCTGTATTTATGGCGACGCTGTCCGCACTTTGCTTTGCGAACGCCGCTACCGAAAAGAAAACTCCTCCTGGAGATTTTTACGATGAAGTTTCGCGCCTGAACAAGGTTCTCTCCGAAGTGAACCGCAAGTATGTCGAAGAAGTAAACCCGACAGAAATCACGGACGCAGCCATCAATGGTATTCGAAACATTTTGGATCCGCACACGGCGGTTTTTGCCCCCAAGGACTACGAAAGCCTTAGAGTTTCCATGGAAGGCAAGTTCGGTGGCGTGGGCATTACGATTAGCCTCCGTGACAACATTCTCACGGTTATTTCACCGCTCTCCGGCACTCCGGCATTCAAGCTCGGCATCCGCGCTGGCGACCGCATCCGCAAAATCGACGGTAAGGACACCAAGGGTCTTTCGCTCGACGATGCAGTGAACAAGCTCCGCGGTAAAATCGGTACAGACGTGACCGTTGCTATCGAACGCGAAGGCGTTCCTGACCTCATGGATTTCACGATTACAAGAGCCGAAATCATTGTGCACGCCGTCCCTTACTACGGCATGGTTTCGCCGGACATCGGTTACATCAAGCTTGCGACATTCAGCGACAAGACCACAAGCGATGTCGAAAACGCTATCCGCGGCTTGCAGAAGCAGGGCATGAAAAAGCTCATCCTCGACATGCGCTACAATCCGGGTGGCCTTTTGAACCAAGCGATTGAAATCAGCGAACTGTTCCTCAAGCCGGGTAACGTCATCGTTAGCACTCGCGGACGCACGCAAAAAACGGAAAGTTCATCTCGTCGCAACCCGATGCTCAAGGCGGACGTTCCGATGGTCGTCCTCGTGAACCAGGGTTCCGCCAGTGCCGCAGAAATTGTCTCCGGTGCACTTCAGGATTGGGACCGTGCGTTAATCGTCGGCAAGACATCTTTCGGTAAAGGTTCCGTACAGACAATCTTCCCGTTGGATAACGCAGGCAACGCCCTCAAGCTTACGACCGCATTCTATTATCTCCCCTTCGGTCGTTGCATCAACAAGCCTGAAAACGGCATCAAGGGACTGAAACTTCAAGAAGAAGAAGACGTCGATGACGAAGAAAAGGACACCGCCAAGGCGGATTCCGTCAAGAAAGACACCGCCGCGCGTGACACTTTCTATACAAACAATGGCCGCATGATGTTTGGCGGCGGCGGCATTACGCCGGACGTTGACGTGGAACTCGACCCGATGCCGTGGGTCGTCCAAGTGCAAGAACGTATGGCCATGTATTTCAAGTTCGCCGTCAAGATTCGTCCGAGCCTCGAAAAAGCACAAGTCCAAATGACTCCAGACTGGGTGGTGCCAGATTCTCTCTTTACGCAGTTCAAGGAATTCTGCAAAAAAGACACGAACTTCATGAAGGTCAAGAGCAACGCACTTGTAGGCGTGGATCAGCTTGAAAAGAGCATCATCCGCGAACAGAACTACATGGGCGACAGCGCAAAGACAATTTCGGACACCGTACTCGTCAAGCGCATCAATGAAATGCGTAAGGCACTTGAAGATAACCGCGATGCCCAGTTCGAAGCGAACAAGGACTACATCAAGGACGGCATCAAGCGCGAACTCTTGACGGCATTCGTAAACGACTCTGTCAGCACGGCGTTCTCGCTCAAGCGCGACAAGCAGTTGAACGAAGCGATCAAGTATCTGAGCGACATGCAGCTCTTCAAGAAGTCCATCAGCGCTCCGCCGAAGTCTAAAAAGAACGCCGCAAAAGCAAAGAAGTAACGGTTCAATTTGATTTGGTTTATCAACAAAATGGCTGAAGGCCTAGGACGTGCAGTCCGTCGCTTCCTGAACAAGGTTGTGGGTTACATTGTGTTCATCTGGGAATTGTTCAAGAACATTCCCGGAGCCTTCACCAATTTGCACACAACGGTCGAACAAATGCATCACGTGGGCATCACGAGCATTCCCGTGGTGTTCGCGGCATCGCTTGCCACAGGCGCCATTATGTCATGGCAGCTCGCCTACCAGTTTGGCGACATGATTCCCATGATGTTTGTCGGCATGGCCGTCGGCAAGTCCGTGATGGTGGAGCTCTGCCCTATCCTTACGGCGATGGTGCTAGCTGGGCGTATCGGCGCTTCGATGTGCTCGGAACTCGGGACGATGGCGGTTACAGAACAGCTTGATGCATATAAAGTATTAGGATTAAATCCTTACAAATACTTGCTTGCGCCAAGGCTTATCGCAACAGTCATCATGCTCCCCGTGCTTACGATTTTGAGCATCTTTATCGGTATCGCGGGCGGTTACGAAGTGGCACACCTCTACAAAGAAGTTTCGTGGTCCGTGTTCTTTTACGGCGTACGCATGTTCTACCAGAATTGGGACTTGGTCGTAGGCCTAATCAAGGCAACCCTTTACGGTTTCTTCATTTCGAGCTATGCCTGTTTCTTTGGATTCTTTACCCACAGCGGTGCAGAAGGCGTGGGCAAGAGCACCAAAGCAACCGTGGTTGCCGGCATGACAAGCATCTTGATTGGCGGTTTCACGCTCTCCAAACTATTGCTTGTATAAAGCGATAAATTTGTACAAATGTTTGAAACAAAACGCACAAGCAACAGGAGCTACACGGGGAATAAAGTCCAAGACATACAAGTCCTTTTAGAACGCGTTCTCCAGAAGAACCATATCACTGAAGATATCAACTTTAAGACCATTTCGGAGCGCTTTTCGGAGGTGGTCGGTCCCCTGTTGATAGACCATGTAAAGCCCGAGAAAATCGATAAAAATATATTGGTCCTTAAGGTCGCTAATTCGGCGTTAAAGTTCGAAATGAACCTCCAAAAAAAAGCTATTATTGGTAAGTGCAATACCCTCTTAGGGAAGCCTTTTATTCAAGGGATACGATTCATCTAAGAGGGGTCTAATAGAGGAATTATGGCAGAAGAAACTGAAGAAATTAAGAAGGCGGAAGAAGATTATAGCGGTTCGAGCATTACCGTTCTTGAAGGTTTAGAGGCAGTTCGCGTCCGCCACGCAATGTACATTGGATCCACTGATATTCGTGGATTACACCATCTAGTATGGGAAGTGGTCGATAACTCTGTCGATGAAGCCCTCGCCGGTTTCTGTAACCATATTGAAATTTCCATTTTGCCGGGCAACGGCATTCGCGTGACCGACAACGGTCGTGGCATTCCGACGGATATCCACCCCAAGGAAAAGGTGGGCACCATCCAGGTCGTGATGACAAAGCTCCACGCCGGTGGCAAGTTCAACAACAGTTCGTACAAGGTTTCCGCCGGTCTGCATGGCGTGGGCGTGAGCTGCGTGAACGCACTTTCTAACAAGCTTATTGTGACCGTGCGCCGTAACGGCCGCGTCGTGAAGCAGGAATTTGCAAGAGGCATTCCCTGCGGCCCACAAGTCGATATCGGAGAATCCGACGGCACCACAGGAACAACTGTAGAATTCTACCCGGACGATACGATTTTCACGGAAACCGTTTATGTCTATGACACACTTGCCACGCGTTTCCGCGAACTAGCCTTCCTCATGAGCGGGCTGCGCTTGACGCTCACGGACGAACGCGATCCGGAACACAAGCAAACAGACACGTTCTGCTTCCCCGGTGGTGTTTCTGAATTTGTGCGTTACGTGGATGAACACCGTACGCCGCTTTTTGCAGAACCGATCCACTTGTTGCTCCCCGATGGTCAGTACCCACTCGAAGTCGCCATGTGGTACAATGACGGCTATCAGGAGAACTTCTTCAGTTTCGTCAACAACGTAAATACTTACGATGGCGGTACACACGTGACTGGGTTCAAGACGGCCCTCACCCGCGTTATCAGCAAGTTCGCGCAAGAAATGCCAAAAGGCAAGAAAGAGGCTCAGATTACCTCGGAAGATATTCGCGAAGGCCTTACCGCTGTAATTGCAATTAAAGTATCGCAACCGCAGTTCGAAGGACAGACAAAGCGCAAGCTCGGCAACTCCGAAATCGCAGGTTACGTAGCATCCGCATTCGGCGCAAAACTGGAAGAATACTTCCAGGAAAACCCGGCTGCGGTCAAGATTATCTTGGACAAGGTTTATAACGCAGCCTTGGCTCGCGAAGCGGCCCACCGCGCACGAACACTCGCCCGCCGCAAGAACGTTCTTGAAAGTGGCGGACTTCCGGGCAAGCTCGCGGACTGCTCTAGCCGCGACCCGAAGGAATGCGAAATGTTCATCGTGGAAGGTGACTCTGCAGGTGGTTCTGCAAAGATGGGACGTAGCCGCGAATTCCAGGCGATTCTCCCCCTCCGTGGTAAGATTTTGAACGTCGAAAAAGCAAGCCTCCACCGCGTACTCGATACAGAAGAAATCCAGAACTTGGTGAACGCAATCGGTACTGGCATCGGAACGGAATTCAAAATTGAAAAACTCCGTTACGACAAAATCATCATCATGACCGATGCTGATGTCGATGGTTCGCACATCCAGACGCTGCTATTGACATTCTTCTTCCGCTACATGCGTCCGCTGATTGACACGGGCCACATTTTCCTTGCCATGCCGCCTCTGTACAAACTCAAGGTTGGGCAGAAAGAACGCTATTTGTTCGACGAAAACGAAAAAGACAAGGTCATGGCAGAAGTCGAAGACAAGAAGAATGTCACGATTACTCGATTCAAAGGTTTGGGCGAAATGTCGCCGGAACAGCTGAACGAGACGACCATGGACCCGAAATCTCGTTTCCTCAAACAGTGCCATGTCGAAGATAGCGTACTTGCAGACCAAATTTTCAGCATGCTCATGGGCGAAGACGTGGAACCGCGCCGCAAGTTCATCGAGACAAACGCTTACAAAGTCTTGAAAGATTTGGATATTTAAATGAGTCCGACGAAAGCCGACTTCAAAGCCGTTTTATCGCAAGCTCGTGATCTGGTAAAGGAAGCTCTTGACCAGACGGAACGAGTCATCATGCAGGTGGCCCAAAATGCACCGGCAGGGATTTCTGACCGTCTAGTATCGTTATTCAGCCGCAAAGGCAAACGCATTCGTTCTACGCTTCTCTGCCTGCTCGCCAACTGCGGGGCGCAAAAGCCCGATATTAATCGCGTTGCACACGCTTGTGCAGCCATAGAACTGTTGCACCTTGCAAGTCTTGTTCACGATGATATCATCGACGGTACGGACGTTCGACGCGGGCAAAAGACGGCTCACCGCGAATGGGGTACGCAAGTGGCTGTGCTGATTGGCGACTACGTGCTTTCGCAGTCCATGCGTTGCGTCATCGACGAAGATTCGAACATACCGGGAATCATCTCGGATGCAGCAGACAAACTTATCGTTGGCGAAATTCTAGAGCTAGACCACTGCGGTGACATGGCTCTTTCGCGAAAAGCCTACAACGAAATCATTGACGGAAAGACAGCCGCGCTCATTGACGCTGCAGCCCGCCTCGGTGGCATCATGGCCGGCTTTGAACAGCCCGTGGTCGATGAATGCGCCAAGATGGGAACGCACTTTGGAATCGCATTCCAAATCATTGACGACTTGCTCGATTACGGCTATGGTTCCGTGAATATGGACAAAGCGAAGTTCACAGACCTTTCTAACGGGCTCATCACGCTCCCATTGCTCTATTACTTTGAGGATTGCAGCCCCGAAGAACGAGCTGAAATGGAACACCTTATCGCAAAGGCTTCCGATGAAGGCACTCCTGAAAAAATACACGACCGCTTGATGGCCAAAAAGAGTTTCGCAAAGGCAAAAGCCGAAGCACAAGAGCACTTGGAACAAGCTTTAGCCATCGCAGACAAGTTCCCTAAAAGCAACTTCACTGAAGAAATCACCGCCATGTTTGCAAGCATGTCGGAAAGAGGGAATTAAGGTCCCAGTCTTTCTAGAGCCGAAGGCGATAGAATTAGGTACAGCCGAAGAATTTCTTACTAAAAGAGGCACTCTTAATAGAGCACCTCTTTTTTCATTCATAAACTTACACTAAAATAATTACGGTACTTCGTAAAGGTTATAGCCAAGCATCACACGATTATTACCATTGTTATGGTAACGAACTATCTTGATGGTCAAATTATTACTGTTTTCAGCTTTAAATTCGACCATTTCAAACGGATTCGTAGCCGAAGTTGAGTATTTCTCGGTCGAAGTTCCTACTTGAGATACCATCAAGTCAATATCCTGCGGGAAAGCCCCATTTTCCTCAACATAGTTGCCATCTACAAGCCATGCAATTGCGATACGGTAAGTTTTACCGGCTGTAATGTTGGGTTCGTCGAATACAATAGCGTTCTTAGAGACATAACTTCCTCCATAGTAAATCGTTGCTGTTGTAAAATGATCATCTTTATTACCAATCCAATAACGAGAACGGTTTCCATAAACCATGGCCTTGTACGAAGGCATCCCCCGACAAATAAGTTTATTCGTATTTCCGTTAATGTCATTCTGTTGGTTCGTATTCATTTCGAGCGGCATAACGCTAGATGTCAAAAGCAAGGCCTTAACCACTTCAGGATGCCACTTATAGAAAGGTTTCTGGTGGAGCAAATCTGCAATCATTCCAACGGTATATGGAGTTGCGGCACTCGTATGTCCGAAGGTGGGGGCATACGAGTCCGTCTTGCCATAATTGTAAGTGTACGTATCCCCCTTATTAAAGAACACATTTGCCATGTTAACAATTTCGGGTTTATCGTAATATTTGGAGGATTCGGACTCTTTTGTCATGGGCAATCTTGGATTTTTTATCGAGGACTGCGCGTAATATGAATATTTTCCGTTTTCATGCCTTTGAGCAGCCCCAACTGTAATCACATTAAAAGCCTGACCTGTTTGACTGATATTCTTATTCTGCGTTGGAGCCGTAGCAAAATTACCAGCACTTATTAACTTTATACATACGCGAAGAAGATACCGCTACGGAAGGACCTTCAGCATACGCCATAGCTATGCCCATACAGCATGCTAATGTAACAATTTTTTCATTCATACTAAATCTCCTTTTAAAGGTTCAACAAATATATACAATAAAATAACGTATATTTTAAGTTTATTTGTTAAATTTTATTCTAATTATTTCATACACGCACAAAAAAACGACCTCGCATAAGGTCGGATTTTTCATTGATTTTCTGCCGTCATTCTGAAAGGCGAAGCCTTGAAGAATCCAGTTAAAATTTTATTGCATTTACTTATTTTTTGAACAAATCCGAATGAGTTCCGGTTCTTGTCAAATAAAGGATAATCGCATCTACATCAGTATAAGACTCCCCTTTCGATGGGTCAGCCTTCATTTCCTCAACTTCACGAAGTGCAACCTTTGTATCCTCGTTAAAATCATCTTGTGAAATTTCACGTTCAAAACGGAAAAGAATGAAATCAAAGAATTCATCGACTTCATCAAAGCTGTTTTCAGGCAGCGTTCGCAATTTTTTTTCTAGAAGTTCTAAAGACATCGACACCCCCTTTCAAAGAGACCTTTCTTTTGAAGGGTACATTATTTGTCTTTTTTAACCAAGCCCTTGAATTGACAAAAAATCCGGCCTCGCAAGAGGTCGGATTTTTCAATTTCAACCGTCAAGAATTCACTGGTTCCTTCCGCCTTCGGCGTCAGGATGACGAGGAAGCAGTCGGCATCAGGACGAGGAAGCGAAGGACGGCGAATCCTTAATTACGGATTATTCCTTATCCTTTTCCTTGTCCTGGCATTCGCCGCAATGGCACGGGCAATGATAGCAGTCACCCGTTTCAGCGTAGTCCTTGCCAGTCCAGCAGTACGTGCAAAGGTCTTCTTCCGGGAGGCCGATAGCCTGGATCAAATCGTCAATACGCTGGAACGCAAGCGACGTGAGGTTCAGCTTCTTGCGGATGTATTCGACCATGTCCTTGTACGGCTGGCCGTTCGGATCCGTGTATTTGTCCAAATCAGCATTTTCGCCTTCCTTGTCGCGAATGTAACGGCGCGTGATGAGGTCGTATTCATTCTTGGAGCGGGAGAAGTTGATGAACTTGCACGGATAAACGAGCGGCGGGCAAGCGATACGCATGTGCGTTTCCTTGCAGCCCATCGAATAAAGTTTTGCAGCCTGCTTGCCGAGCTGTGTTCCGCGAACGATGGAGTCGTCGCAAAAAACGAGGCGGCGGTCCTTGATGAGTCCTGGAATCGGGATGAGCTTCATCGAGGCGACGTGTTCACGCTGGCGCTGGTCCTGCGGCATAAACGAACGAGCCCAAGTCGGAGTGTATTTCACGAACGGGCGTGCAAACTTGATGCCGGCTTCGTGCGCATAACCTAACGCATGGGACGTACCGGAATCCGGAATACCGCAAGCGGCATCGGCTTCGGTCGGGGTACGCTTGGCAAGAGCCGAACCGCAACGATAACGCGTCATTTCCACGTTACGTCCTTCGTAACTGGATGCCGGATAACCGTAATACACCCAGAGGAACGAACAAATTGCCATCTTCTTGCGCGGTTCCACGAGCGTCGTTTCGCCATCCGGCGTGAGCTCGACCACTTCACCCGGACCAAGATCGCGAACGTATTCGTAACCGAGATTCGGAAGAGCGCAGCTTTCTTGCACAGCAATCATCGCACCGTTCTTTTTGCCGAGGATAATTGCCGTACGGCCCCACTTGTCGCGGCACGCATAAAAACGCCCCGTACTATCCATAATCAGCACGGAGCAACTTCCCTTAACTTTGTCCTGAACGTACTTGAGACCGTCAATAATTGAATCCTGCGTCGCAATCAGCGCTGAAACAACTTCGGTCGGACCGACCATGCCACTCGTTGTCGAGAACTGAAGTTGCATGCAGTTGTTGCGGAAAAGTTCGTTCTTGATATCTTCGATGTTCGTAATGAGACCAACCGTCACAATCGCGAACGTTCCCAGCTTGGAGGTCATGACGAGCGGCTGCGGGTCCGTGTCGGAGATGACGCCTAAGCCAACCTTGCCAGAAAAATGTGAAAGATCGTGCTCGAACTTGCTGCGGAACGGAGTGTTCTGGATGTTGTGAATCGAGCGATGGAAAACTCCATCTGATTTCAAAACAGCCATACCGCCGCGGTGAGTGCCAAGGTGAGAATGGTAGTCGGTTCCGTAAAAGAGATCGCAAACGCAATCTTCTTTGGAAATAACACCACAAAAGCCGCCCATATAAGACTCCTGGATAGAAAAGGATTTTCCACGCTCAAAAATAGAAATCTTGAGCCGTATGCAAAGCCCTTGGCATAAAAAAATATTTTTTGCAGCCGATATTATTTTATATTTAACGCCAATTATTACAAAAAGGGACTCCCGATGAACTTTTTTTACTGGTTTATTTTTGCATGGATTCTCATTGTGGGCCGTTTTGCCCTCCTCTGGTCGCTTTATTTGCCCGAAACACCAATGGGAGGCTCCCTCGTCGTCGATTACAACCGGTTCATTTGGCATACGCTTTATGCCGAAATCGGCTTTGCCATGGCTGCATCGTCCATTTTCTTCTTGATTTCACTGTTCGTCAAAGGCAAAGGGCTACGCATTGTAAAAATCGTCTCTATCGTTTTCGCTGCGATTTATCTAGGACTCAGCGGAGCCGACGACGAAGTCATGCGTTGGATGGGGCAAAAGCTCTCGTTTTCTTTCATCGACACGTACAAGAACGCTGCCGCAGACACAGTCATCTTTTCGAGCATTTTCCGTGCCGGCATGTTCCACTTCTTTTTGACCATCGGTATCGTCGTTGCAACCGTTGTCGCGGCAAGCATTTTCTCACGCAAAATGAACTTGAGCGGAGCTGTGGCAAGGCCTCTCCACCGTAAAACAAAAATTGCACTTGCGCTCACACTCCTTTTCGCCGTACTGGGTTGCACATCGCATTTGTGGTACAACTACTCCATCCGCCGCTGGGCTCGCATCAAGCCAGTCTGTTATACATTCGCAGGCGACATCCTCGAATTGCTCCAGCACCAAAGCGAACCGCCGCACTTCCGCGAAGGCATCATCGCCCTCGGCGGAAACCCGGATTCCAAATACCCCTTCTGGCACGAATCTGCAAACGAAAAAGAAAACCTCGAAGCATTCAAAGCAGAACCGCTCAGCAAAAAACCAGACATCATCTTGCTTTCCATCGAATCGTTACGCGGTTGGAGCAACGACATGCGTATCGAAAAGAACTGCAAGCGTTCCCCTAACTTGTGCAAGCTCGTCCAAAACGGAATCTTCTACCCGAACACGCACAGCGTAGGCGCCCCCTCCATCGAAGGAATGCTCGGCCTCATGCTCGGCATCAGGAGCTACCCCAAAGGCACCTTGTACAACAGCTACCCGAACACACGCATGCGAGCACTCCCCGAAGTGCTTTCTGCCGCAGGCTACTACACAGAAGTACTCCTTTGTTCGGACCCAAAATTTGCCAACGAAGAAAAATGGTTCAGCAAATGGTTCGACTATTATGAATATGACCCCAAGAACGAAGACGACGTTTCGCTTGCCGACCGCTTTGTCGAACGCTACCGCGAACGCGACAGAAGCAAGCCGACATTCTATTACTGGATTAGCCATTCCATGCACTTCGCCTTCGAACTGCCCGACAAATACGGCCCAACGCCAAGCGATTTAAGCGAAGCCTACCTGCGAGCAGAAGCGTTCATGGACAGTTCCCTTGGCCTCATCTTCAACGCCGTCGCACAAGATTCAAACGCAGCCAACACGCTGTTCATCGTCGTCGGCGACCACTCCTACCCCAACAGCGGACAAATGCCCCTCATCGAAAAGTACGGACAAATTTTCGACGCATTTTCGTGGATATCCATGGCATTTGCAGGGCCGGGACTCACCCCGAGAATCGAAACGCAGCCTGTTTCTCAAGGCGATATTGCCAAATCCATCATCAGCTATTTGAACTTGGACGTATCCAACCACTTCATGGGAATCAATTTGCTTACAAACATCGACTCCACCGCTCCGCAAACGTTCCCACCGGTGTATTCGTTTAGGCTGGGCGACATGGCAATGCGTCGCGATTCGCTTTCGTTCTTCCTCACTCCGGTAGAAGGCGAAGAACTGGCCATCGTAAGGAAAAGTTATCTGCAACCGACGTGGGACACGACAGATGTTGTCGAAGGTTTTGTCGTCGGCGAACCTGTCGAAATTCCAAAGCAATACCTGCAAACGACAACGGACTCGATGCGAGCCGCAGCAAACGCTTGGGAATACCTCCTCGCCAAGAATTTGCTGATGCCGGAATCAAAATAGAAAACGTCATCTCCGCTTATTCCCTGATTTCGGGCCGTATTCGATTGTGCCGTCATTGCGAATGATAAGGTAGTCACAGTATTCAGTCTTATAGTATTTTGAACGCCATTCAGCACAACGTTTTTCTGAGGCTAGAGAATGATTGCACAGAAAGTCTTCAACGTATGATAAAATTCCTTTAGAAGATTTTTGAACCTTGCATTGTTTCAATCTAGCATCCGCAAAATGTCCGATTTCATCCCAAGAGACATCTAATATATTTTCTTTTTTAGAATTCCATAACGACATCCTTATTTCAGGAACG
>NZ_JAFWOM010000039.1 GCF_017545445.1 Fibrobacter sp. | reverse complement strand
GTCGAGTTCTGTTAAGAAAACGTCAAGTTCTTCTGTATATGTGGAAGCTTGTACAGAAGAGGGACATCTGATTCAAAGATCGATTCGTGGGACTCGTGAAAAGGAATGGTATGTTTGTGAAAACGGATATTACGTTTTGTACTATTTCTCTAGTTCCTCCCAAAAGGTTTTGACGTTCAAGGAAAGCTTTAAGAAAGATAGTGTCTTTAATGACCAAATAGAATATGGAACTTTCAAGGATCCTCGCGATAATCAGGAATATAAAACGGTTCTTATAAAAACGTCTTATAAGAATCCATCTGAATTTGTTGTATTTGCCCAGAATTTGAACTACGGTACGCAAATAAAGCTTGGGACAACGGAATTTGACGACAATAAGGTTGAAAAATATTGCTACAACGATGATTCGTGGTATTGCGAAAATTACTTTGGTGGCATGTATAGTTGGAGCGAGGTTATGGGACTCCCCAAAGCGTGCGACAGTGTATGGACGGGAACTACGCCTGATTGCCCTGATTCTGTAGCAACGGGGATCGTTTATGATTCTGATTGGGACCATGTTCAGATTCAGGGGGCCTGCCCGGAAGGCTGGCATGTGATGAATGAAGTTGAATGGCGTTCAATGATTGGAGGACGTGAAAATGGCAATTATTCGGCGTTGTCACGAGCGACTAGTGGGGCGAATTCATATGGTTTTTCTGCTTTATTAGGGGGAAGCGGATATTGTACGGATGTGGGGTGTGAGTATAAATATATAGCTGAATACGCGTCTTATTGGTTTCCTAAAGAAAAAGGTGGAGCACGTGCGAATTGCATGGATTTAGAAATTAGTGCTTTTTATTATGATAGATCTTACCCAAAAACTACTGCGTATTCCGTTCGTTGCGTAAAAAATTATAAGACAACGAATTAGCTTTAAGTCGTGTAAAACTTTAAACGTTTTTTAGAAGGTGTTCTGATGGATGCCTTTTTTGCATGTGTTTGAATTATGTAAAATTATATTTTATATAAGCTGTTTTGTATAAATTTTTACTATTTTATTCGCTGAATAATGCGCAAACTGCGTACGTCATCCTGAGTGGTCGCTAAGCGCGATGGTCCTGTTGAAAGCTCATTTGCCTTGTCACCCCGCACGCCGTTGCGGGGTCCGTTGTTTATGCAGTACAACCGATGCCGGCACAGAGGCCGGCATGACAGCGAACGCTTTGCTGTTTACCACCAGAGTTTGAGTCGCAGATAGTCGATTGCCTGGTGCGATAGAATCCACCAGAGCGTCTTTTTGCCGGCGTAGATTTTGCTGATCCCCGTCATACCCGGGCGGAACCAGCTGGGGACACCATCTATAAACTCGCTGCGTACGGGGAACGTGTTTTCTTGATCCTTGACGGTTGCTGTCGGGCTTATGCGTTCCGTTTTAAAGCGATAGACGGAATCGGGGCGGCTCTTGATGGCCAAAAGACCTTCGCCATCTTCTGGGATGTTGGCAATTTCGAGTTCGCTCACGGCAGATTCGACGTAGATGTTCTCGATGGAGGCCATTTGGAACAGTTCTGCGCCTTGATTTACGGGTGCTCCGATTTTCTTTTGCAAGTCGCCTTCGACGATGATGGCACTATCGACGGTGGCGCGTATTGTTGACTTTGAGAGCTTGTAGCGGACAGTTTTGAGACGTGCTAGAGTTTGTTCTAACTTTGCCTGCTGGATTCGCATTTCGGCAAGTTCGCGGCTTGCCTGTGCTTTCTGAATTTCCTGGCGGTTGTCCTGTTCTTGGGCGAGCAGGTCTGCTTCTTCGAGCTTGAGCTCTTCTTGGTCAAGGCGAAGAATTTCCTGGTCTTTATAGACGACATCGCCTGGCTTTACAAAGACGCTGTCGATGTATCCGTCAAATGGTGCTGTTAAGTATATTATTTTATCTGTTTTTAAAATGGCAGGGGAGCTTACTTTGTATTCGAGCGGGTACAGCGTTGCGAAAAGAACGAGCGCGATGCCGAGAATCGAGAAGAACTTTGCCCAAGTATGTTCGTGCCCCAAGAGCTTACCGAGTCCCTTTCGCATGCTACGGGCCATTCTTGCTCCGAACCAGCTGCTTTTGTGGTAAAGTTCCATGAGCCTTGCGCTGCAAAGGTTTGATGCAAGATGAATTTCCGTCGCTTCTTCGTCGCTGAAGGGCATTCCCTTGCGTTCGCAGGTGATGATGCCTATGATGTCATCTCCGTGACGTACCGGTACAGACAACATGTAGCCTACGTTGTACGTTTGGCTATAAGATTCGTGCATTCTTGTGGCCAAAGAAATATTTTCTGGAGGCGGGAAGAGTATGGATGCATCTTGTTCGTAGGCTTCTTCCATGGCACCTTCGAGATCGCGTACAATCTGCATCTTCTTTTCGAAATGGTCCGTATGGCTGATTGCTTTTAGAACAATGTAATCGTGTTTGAGCCAACCGAAACTTACTCGTTCTGCCTTGTGGTGGTCTGCAATTTCACTAGCGAGAGTTAATGCGGCCTGCTTGAATTTCTCTTTTTCAAGAACCTTTTGGACGATATCGAAAACATTCGTCAATTGGCCAATCTTTGCGTTGGTCGTTTTTAACGCACCTTGCAGTGCTTTAATGATGTCGTTCGGGTCCAGTTTTACGTTTGCGTTAGTCACTGAGCAAGTCCTTGCGGAGCGTAATCTTTCCGTCTTTCCACGATTCAAGTCCGTTTTGCAACAACAATTTTCCTGTGGCGCGTATGAGTCGCACGTCAATGATGCGGAGCTGCTTCATGCATTCCAGATGCCTTTGCTGTGCTTGACGGAGATCGTCTTCCATTTCGAATATGATGTGGTAATTGCTTTTTCCAAGCTCCATTTTCTTGAACTCTTCCTTGAGTTCGCTTTCGTGGTAGGCGACTGCGGATTCGCTCAACTTCCATTGGTTGCGCAGTTCCCATGCGCGTTGTTGCAATATGCGGTATTCTTCGTAGAGTTTGCCCTGCAATAAGGTTAGCCTTGAACGTGCCGAACGGACGCTAGCTTTGTCGGCGGCAATCTGGTGGCGTTCTTCAAGATTGGCGAATAACGGTATGTCTATTTCGACCCCGTAGGCAAAAACGTTTTGTCTTTTGGAACTACTTCTGAATTTTCTTAATGCGGTTTCTGCATCCTTGTCTCGACCGCGAATGCCGTAATTGCCTATGATGTCGATGGTGGGCAAGAATTTGTTCTTGCTCTTGTTTAAATTGGTGTTGCGGATTTCAACTTCGATATTCTGCATGAGGTATGCCGGATGCAGAATGCTGATGGAATCGAGGTACGTTAGCGAATCGAGAATGGCAATGGAATCTAGAGTCGTGTTGGGAACGATAGAAATGGGGCGTGAATCTCTAATAAGTTCTTGCGAAGAGAGTATCAAAAGTAAAGACAAACGTGCACTGCGGAGCTTGTCTAAAGCGTCGAGACGTGCCGCTTCGCGGTCGGAATATTCAGCGACCGCTTTTTGATAATCGAGCATCGAGAGCATGCCAAGCTTAAGGCGCTTGCGGGCATCTTCTACAATTTCGCTTGCGACTGATGATGATTTTTCTGCAAAACGTAACGTTTGTTGAGCAAAGTAATAGTTCCAATAGGTGTCGCAAAAGTTTTCAAGAATTTCGCTGAGCGTTTCGCGATATTTTTGAAATGCTTGATCTTTTTGGAAATTGGCAAGGCGTTGGTTGATAAATGTTGTATTGAATAGCGGGCCGTCTTTTAGAAGGTGCTGCCGAAGTTCTCCGCCAACGTAAAGTTCCGAAGTGTAGTCGCTATGGGTGTAGCCGGCTTGGTTGAATCCGACATTGTATTCTGTACCGGTGGGTGCTCTGCCTTGGATGCCGATTTTGTATTCTTCCTTGGTTTCGGTAAAAAGTGCGCTGGGGGAGTTTCCCCTTTCCTTGAATGCTCTGGCTGTCAAGTGCGGTTCGAATTCGCCGTAGGCTCCGTTCGCAGCTTCGCTTTGCACCATCCAGTTGCTCTTTGCTTCTTGAATGTCGATGTTGTTCTCGATAACGATGTTCAAAGCCGTGTCGAAATCAATGAATAACGAATCTTGCGCATAAGAAACAACTGCAAAAAACAGGCTGGTTATGAAAAGCCCTTTTTTTATACGAAATATTGTGTTGTTTTGTCTGCTCATTTGACAGAAATCGTTCCTGTGACACCAGGTTCTACGCCTTTGTCCGAATTGTCAAAAACGACCTTGACGGTACGTAAAAGACTAGCTTTGTCAACAACAGGGGAGATGAACTCGATTCTCCCTTTTTTATTGCGTGCCTTGCCGCTGTTGAGCTGCAAGCTGACTTGCTGCCCGACTTTTAACGTGCTCGCCTTGCTTACGATGATATAGGCTATCATGCGGCAGGTGCGTACGTCTGCAATTTCCATGACGGGTTCCAAAGCTTCGACGCTTTCGCTCCTGTTTTTGGGGATGGCGACGATTTCACCGTCGAAAGGTGCTATGAGGTAGAGCTTTTCGAGTTGCGCTTGTGCCATGCGGTGTTCCAGGGAATCCTTGGTTTTAGCCACTTTGGCGGCTTCCCATTCGGCTCTGGTCACGTTGTAATTCATTTCCTTTTCCCAGACCTGCTCGGCGCTGATGGACGTGGATGTTTCGAACAACTTTTTCGTGACCTGTAAATCCTTTTCGTAGGTGTCCATCTTGGCTTTGGCGGATGCTACGCTAGAAGTATCTTCTGCAGCGATTTTTGTGATGCTCTCGCGCAGCTCTTCTTCTGTCTTGACGAGGTTCATTAAAGTGTCGCCTTTGTGGACAAATGCTCCTTCCTTGACCCAGATGCTGTCGATTTTCCCGGATACGGTAAATCCGATTTTTGCTTGGGCTATAGGTTCTGTGACTCCGTCGAAAGATGCGGCATAGGCTGCTGCTGCCAGCGAGAGGGTTGTGATAATACTACGGATCATTATTTAGACGAACTTGAACTGGATTGTGCTGCGGAGCTGGACGAAGACGATGTGATGCTAGACGAGGATGATGCTTTTGAAGACGTTGCTGCACTGGATGAAGATACTGCGCTTGAAGAGGACTGCGGCGGAACTTCGAGTTCTGTGCGTAGCGTGAACCCCTTGAGGTACATTTCGTTTTTTGCATAAACGGTTATGTTCATGCCTACGGAATCTCCCTGAACGCGGGAATCAAGAATCTTTTCTTGCATCTTGACGAATAACGTATCTTTTTTGATCCAGGATTTTGCGTTAGCGTAGTAGCCGTTTGCGTAAATGGTGCGGGCCATTCCGTTTGCGTAGCTCCACTGGATTCTATCCGTGTTGGTGTCGAGCTGCTCGCTGAATTTGACCCAAATGGTGTCTTTGATTCCAAACGTTGCACGGAACTGCTTGTTGCTTGGCCATGCGTTGCTTGTGACTGCGTAAAGTCCGCGGTCCGTCGTGAATGCGGAATCCCCGCTCAGCGTAAGGGCAATCCTGTCGCCGTTGCTTTTTTTGTATGCATTGATGCTTACGGTGATTTTTGTCTCGGCGGGGAAGGCTAAATCGTGATTTAAGTACAAGGTATCTTTCGATAAGGTCGGCGTAACGTAGAATACGCTTGTGTCTGCTTTTATTGTTACGGACAAATTTTTATCAGAAATTTTTTCGCTGAACACGTAGTAAGGCGTTGCGAGCGTGGAAACGTTGCTAAAGCCGTTGAAATTGCCGTCCATGACATTGGACGATTTGATGATTTGCTTTTTTTCGATGGTTGTGTCGCGGACGAGGTATATGCGGCCGAGGTCTGTTTTTACGTCGCTCTTGAGCTTGGGAAGTGTTATGTTGTTTGATGTATAGCGCAAGCCGCTGTAGCTGTAGGATTCGGCTTGAAGGATGAATCCTGTGTCTGCGGGGAGTCCGTTAAATGTAAATTTTCCGTCCGAATCGGTTTTGACGGAAAAGTTCTTTGGAAAAATATTGATAAAGTCTTCACTTTGTTTGACGATGCTTAGTTTGACATCGGAGGCGGGGACGTTCTTTTCGGAATTTTCGTCATGGATGTAGAATTCGCCCGTTAACGAGGCGTTGATGGGGCTCAGACGAATGATAGAGGAATTGTTGGCGACAACGCCTTCCATGTGCGAGGATTCGCTTGTCGAAGTGATGCTGATAGTTTTTGGCGAATAATAAAGCGTGTCTTTCTTAGAAATTTTTTTGTAATTGAAAGTAAACGAACGTGTACCGTAGGGGAGGGCTTCAATGTAAAAATAACCGTTTTGGTCAGTTGTCGCTTCTGCTTTTTTTCCGGATGCATCCTGGTATGTTATTACGGCTCCGCTTAAACTTTGGTTGTCGTTTGCATCGACGACGGAACCCGAAAAACTCCATTTTGAATAATCGCTGTCAACAGAATCGGAAACCGAGCAACCACAAATGAAACACGAAGATAGTGCCAAAATAATATGGTAATTAACAAATGAACGAATTTTGCTCATTAGAACCTCCAAGAGGGGATAACCTTTTATCCCAAAACAGACGAAAATTAAAATTGCATTACAATATTGTCAAGATATTACTAATGTTGTGAGAAAAAAATAATTTTGTTAGGCGAAAAAAACTGATTTTGTTAAAAAGCGTTTTTTAACTTTGTTAAATGTTGTGTAAATTAAATTTTGCTACAAAAAAGTGGTATTTTATACTTAAATGATAAAATAATAATTATATTCTTTTATCTGTGTGGAGTATTGTCAATTCAAGTTATTTTTGCTGATTTTGTTGCAAAAAAACGTAACTTGTTGGCTGTGAATGAATTAATAACGTTAACCCCTTGGAGATACTTATGTCCGAAGAAAAAAAAGTAACTGCGAACGAACAAAATACCGTCAACCAGCCCGAAGTTGTGTGGAATGACGCAAACATGAAAAGCCTTTACGTGAATGCAACCAATGTCGTTGCCGGCCGCGAAGAAGTGATGGTTCTTTTGGGCGTAAATCGTGCTTGGAAAATGAATCAGGACAAGGTTGACGTTGATATCGCTGAACGCGTGGTGATGACCCCGTTCACGGCGAAACGCCTCGCTATTATGCTCGGAGCGACCCTCAAGGCGTACGAAGCCAAGTACGGAAAGATTGAACTTGGCCTCAACGAAACTAAAAACGGTTAGTTTTTACACCTCAAACAGGCTCTGAGGCCCTTGGTCTCAGGGCCATTTGTGGTGAATTTTGTATTTTGTTGTTGGGTATATGGAAGGAAAGGAGTATCGAAATGAGGATATTGTTCAAGTTATCGTCCTGGAGGCATTTATTCAGCAAAGCCATACTTGCCTTTAGCCCCGGCCTCCGAGCCGGGTGGGTAGGGACCGTTCTTCTAGCCTTAGCGTTCGTCGCGTGCGGCGACGACAGCAGCACATCTGTAAACGACGATGAATCGTCTTCTTCGAAGACGGTTGCTCTAAGCAGTAGTAGTGTCACCCTGAGCGGAGCGTCAGCGAAGTCGAATGGGTCTAGTGACGGAAAGAAACTCTCTTCTTCCTCCAGCAAAAAGGTTGCTTTGTCATCTTCGGGCAAAGCCTCATCGTCATCCTGGAGCGGAGCGATAGGATCCAGTAACAGTAAGCCCTCCTCCTCCAGTAAAAAGGTTGTTTCGTCATCTTCGGGCAAAGCCTCATCGTCATCCTGGAGCGGAGCGATAGGATCCAGTAACAGTAAGCCTTCATCCTCCAGCAAGGAGATTGCCACGAACTCTTCGAGTTCCCGCAATGACAATTCTAGCAGCAGTGAATATGTGCCTTTTGACCACTCGAAGACGCTTGCTAACGCGAGCAAGGTTGGCAAGGATGCCTACAAGCAATTCACCGACCCGCGCAATGGCAGGAGTTACTATTACATCACAATATATTCCGAATATAAAGGTTATTCAGTGACTGTAATGGCCGAAAATTTGAATATCGGTGAAATGGTTCTGGGCAAGGACGACCAAAACGATGATTCCAAGATAGAACGTTACTGCTACAACAACGACACCACCTTGTGCGACGAATTTGGCGGACTCTACCAGTGGGCGGAAATGATGCAACTGCCCAGCCGCTGCAATACGGAAAGTTGCTCGGACTTAATCCGGCCGAATCATCAAGGTATTTGCCCGGACGGCTGGCGATTGTTTACATACGATGATTTTGCTGTTGTGATGGGGTATAAGGATGAATTCGAATCTGGCATTAAGGGACTTCGCTCTGCCTATGCTTTCGGAGGAAATAATTACAGCGGTTTTTCCCTTACCGGTGCTGGATTGAGAACTGCCGAGGGTGGTTTTTCTGGATTGTATGAAAAAACAGCATGGTTCCGTCCGGAGGAATATGAAGAGGATAAAGAAATTAGAGCTCATCATGGGCTTGTTAGTGCCAAAAATGAAAGTTCTCCGCAGAAAAATCATCGCGAACTCAAAACTAAAGGCTTCTCCGTCCGTTGTGTAAAGTTAGAATAACTTACTCCTAACAAATTCTCTAAAATTTTATCTACGGAATTCCTGATGGAAGGAATTCCTATCCAAAAGTTTAATTAAAATCGGCGCACATTGGTGCGTCAAAGGCAAACACTATGTCAAAAACAAACAACAACTCCCGTAAGAACTCTAAAACCACCAAAAACACCGCTAAAAAAGCGACAAGATCGAGAACAAGTTCCAAAAAGAACTTTAAAATCGAAAACCTAGAACCTCGCTTGATGATGGATGCTGCGACAGGTTTTGATGTTCAGAGGCTTGATGACTATGCCACTCAGTTTGATTCGGTTGCCTTGTCCATTTCGGACTATGTTTCGACTGCAATAGACTCTGTTTCAAATTTTGATGTATCCAAGTTGGGGGTTGCTCAAAATTCCGCAAACTTTATCTCGATGCTTGATGACACCGCGAATGGTGTTAAATCGGCAATTGTTGAAAAAGTATCTGAAGTTTTTAGACAAGCGTTTGATGCGGCCAAGGCTGATATTGATGCCATTAACGCGGCTGCTCAGAATGTTTCTGATAGAATTGATAAAATCAATCTTAACGAATTTGTTTCTACATACGTCCAAAGCTATGTTGAAAGTGTCAACGGCAAATCGTACAAAGCTTTTAGCTTTGCTGTCGATAATGGTAAATTGGTCGTTACCATCGATCTCTCCAACGAGAAAAATTTAGGTGACCTTGGCTTAGACCTCGGTTCTCTTGGCGAAATCAAGATGGACGGCAATTCCGCACTTTCTACGGCTGCCAAAATCCAGATGTCCGTTGATTTCAACAGCGATAACGATGAGTATTACTTTGAAGATATAAACGACGTAAGCATCAGTGGCTTAGACGTTCAAAAGCTCGAAGCACGTATCCAGAATCTGGGGCTGCATGCAACGTTCATGAACATGGAACTTGCAGAACAAGCTGTGACTAATGAACAGACTCCGGATTTGAGCATGTCCTATGACGGAACTGACGTTAGTACGACCGTGGATCTCGAATTTACCCTTGAAAATTCTGCAGGCTTGCCGTTCTCGTTTGTAAATGGCGAGTATTTGAAGATATCAAAAAAAGCAGAAGACCTCGAATTCAAAGTTGTTGTTCCTGATTTCCAGATAAAGGATGATTTCTCTTTAAAAACGGTGCTTGCGAATCTTGATTTTTCGGAGTTGCCTTATCTGGAACAATTGAAAATGGACTTCGGTGGTAGAAAGATTTCCATTGCGGATGTCGCCCAAAATTTGAATGATATATGGGCAAGAACGTCGATGGCTTTAAGTGCCGCCATTAGCAAGGTACAATCTGGAGCAGCTCAAGTTCAACAACAATTTATTTTGGATGTTCAGACTTTGCAGCAGCGATTGGAAACCATCGCTGGTGATAAGTGGAATGAGTTGAAGGGCTATTTAGATAGTTTGGAAGTTTGCGGATATGCTATAGTTGATGCTGCAAATTCGGCTGTTAATGGTGTTATTGATTTGGTCGAAGGCGAAAATACGATTACGCTCTTCTTTAAACCTAAAATCGGTTCTTTGGATGATTTAAATCTTTTCTCGTTTAATTTTGGCAATCTCGCTGCCGATTTCTCTTTTGCACTTAAACTTTCTGTAAATATCAGTGCGGATGGGAATGTTTCTTTTGGTGTACCGAGCTTTGAACAATTTAATCTTGGTGTTTCTGGCATTCAAATCCCAAGCGGTTTGCCGATTACGCTCAAGGGCGATACGTTAAGCGTCTCCTTGCAGGGTGGAGATTTATTTCCGATTATTCCGGAAATTGAATTGGTGAACGAATTCTCTTTGGAAACAGTGCTTGATGGCATTGAAAATCTTGACATTCCTTTCTTGAACAAAACGCTGTTTACTGTTGGCGGTACTTCGTATGGTGCCCTTGACGTTGTTAGGAATGTCAATAAATACTGGGGGCTTATTTCAAGTTCTCTGTACAATGCGGTCGTAGAATCCCAGTCTGCTGCGAATGCGTTTGCAATTAGCATGGAACAACTGAAAAATCACTTGTACGATGTGATTGGACAGAATAAGGCTAAACTTGATAACTTTATCAAGAATATTGAAATTGTGAAGGATATGGCGGAATCTAAAATTGAGGTGTTTGATTCTGCTGTTGTTGACGCAGGTCACTTTGTCGGTGATTTGGCGAACAAATATATCGATTTGGATTCTGGCGACAACACCATCACTGTGTTCTTTACGCCGAAAACGCTTGGTCTTGAATCGGTTGATTTGGGCGTATTCAATCTCGATGGCCTTGATGTCGATACACCGATAGCACTTGATATCGTCGTAACGCTCAATAACGGTAATATTTCGTTTAAGAGTGTTTCCCTCCACGATTTTGACATACACGTGACTAAAAAAGCCGATTTGAATTTCAGTGTTCTCGGTTTTGATGCTGAAGTTGAAAATGGCTCATTTGACCTTTCTCTTTCATTTGGAAACAAATTTGATATAACTGATGCTAAGCTTGGGTTTGAACAGTTGACCTTTAAGAAAAATGGGTTTGTGCTGTTGAACCGTAAAAATGATTTTGTTGTTTATGATGGAACGGAGTGGAAATTCCCCGATGTCTTGTCGAATATTTCGTCGATAGTTGATGGTGATAATTTTGACGTAAATACTCTCATTAATATTGCAAAGAAATTGCCGTATTTCAATTCGTTGAAATTCTCCGTTCCTGTGTTAGGTGATGTTTCTGTACAGGAGGTCTTAAATAAAGTTGATGAAATCCGGATGGGTTTGCCATCTGCGATTGCACAGACCATGCAGGCGGTAAATGATGCCACGGACATCATCTATAGTGTTGATGCGGAATCTTTGCGTACTGCTTTCATGAATATTGTTGGGTCGAAAATTGAAGGATGGATCGAATCCGTTGATTTGAAACTTGCCGGTATTTCTAATAGTGAATTTGTCAATATTCTTGATGCTGGCGTCGATAGTACCTTTGGCTTGAAGAAAGGGGTGAATACTTTCAACATGGTGTTCAAGCCGCTCCAAACGACTTTGGATAACCTTTCTGTTGCTGGCGTTGATTTGCCCAACGTACAAATGGGTGCAGAAATCGGCATGAGCTTTAGCTTTGAACTCGATGAATCGGGAAAAATCAGCAATGTTGATATTTCGTTTGACTCGTTCCAGTTCGCGGCAAAACCTTCTAGTAATCCATTTCCTTCTGTGATTACTTATGGTGATGATGGCTTTGTGGTTCGTTACGATGGGAAGGAATGGAAATTTGGAGGTGTCAATTTTACCGCTCCCGATTTATCTTTTGGTACAGCAAAAGATCTTTTGAAAAATATCCCGTATTTGGAAAAACTTAATGTAACAATTGGCGGTAAATCAATTTCTTTAGAAGCTTTTATTGAAAATGTAGGTGATTTCGGGGAAATTTTGGCTGATGCCCTGCAAGAATCTGTTGAACTGAAGGATGCTGCTAGCAAAACCGTTGACTTGGCTACCGCTACATTAAAAGAAAAGTTTAACAGCCTTATTCAAGAAAAAGAATCTCAAGTAAATTCGTGGATTGAAAGTTTCAAGATTTTGAATGGTGCTGTTGAAGATATTTTTGCGGAAGGAAATAAATGGATTGATATCCTAAATGCTCAAGCTAGTAATCTTGAAAAGTGGAATGGATTTGAAAAATTGACCATTTTGGTTACTCCGAAAAAGGCTTCTTGGGATAACCTTGACATTTTTGGAATTTCGCTGGGTGCCGGTCTTGATTTGAATGCCTCTATTGCGTTGACTATTTCTGTAAAAGTTAATGATGGCATTGTTGGTTTTGACGTAGATTCCTCTTCTATGGTGTTCAATGCTGCCGTGAAGAACCTTTCGAAGGGGCTTCCGTTTAGCTTCGAAGAAGGGAAGAATACTGTTGAAATTTCTTGGGATAGCGCTAACAATTGGAATCTCAAGACTCCGGAACTCAAGTGGAAGAGCAACTTCTCGCTTGAAACGCTTCTCAACGGACTCCAAAACGCCAATTTCCCGTTCATGGACAAGTTGTCGTTTAAGATTGGCGAAGAAACCTATAACGTTGTCAAGATTGCCCAAAATATCAATAACTACTGGAGTATGTTCTCTGGTGCGTTCTATCAAGCCGTGGATCAAACGACGGCAAATGCGGAAGGCAAGTATAATGTGTTGTTGAGTGATATCGCATCGAACCTTATGGCTGCCCTTGAACAGCAGGAAGGTGTGGTGGGCGACTTCGTTAAGAAAATCGGAGTCTTTAAAACCGAAGCGTATGACACAATTGAGAAAATAAGTGCAGATTTCGCCAATATTTTTAGTGCCAAGGTTGAAAACGGTGTGCCTGGGCCGCAGCTTGCTCTTGGAACCCAAAATGCTTTAAATGAATCGGTAAATCAGTATATAGAACTGGTTGAAGGTTCGAACACGATTACCGTCGCCTTTACGCCGAAACAGCTCGGTTTGGACAAGCTTGATCTTGGGTTGTTCAATCTTGACAAGGTGGATTTTGATGCCACGATTGCACTCGACCTTACGTTGAATGTAAAAAGAGGCATAGTCACGTTTGCTGGTGTCGCACTCCGTGAATTTGCATTGAAAGTGGAAAAAGAGTCTGATACTAATTTCAATTTTATGGGCCAAACGGCGAACGTAGAAAACGGAAAGATTTTCTTTGACGTTTCTGTAAGCGGCCGTAAGTTCAATATCAAGAAATGCGATATCGGTTTGTCCTTTAATTCGCTTAGCATAAAGAGAGGTAATGCAACTCTTGTTTCGCTTGGTAAGGATGAATTTGCGTATAAGAACGGCGAGTGGGTTTATCCTGATGAAATCAATAAGCTCATTTCGATTTTGAAAAATGGCGAATTCTCGCTCTCGGATATACTTGCTGCTGCCAAGGCCTTTAATATTCCTGTATTGAATACGAGTGCGTTTACTATCGGTAATTATAAATATTCGATTGCTGAAATTGCAGAAAAGGTTGATTCAACTTGGGATAACCTTTCCGTTGCGATGCAGAAATCTGTAAAACAAGTTGCGGATGATTTTCAGATTGACTTGAATACTTTGTATAGTTTGTTAAAGGAATATACTGGTAAAGACTATGATCAAGTGAAGAGCTTGATTTCTCGCATAAGTGTTTTGAAGGATGCTGCTGGAACAATTTCGGATGATGTATTAAATGCTCATGATGTTTTGAAGAGTTGCTCAGAAAAGATAGGGCTTGATGTTGGTCATAATACGGTTTCGTTTGTCCTTGACACGAATTGCTTTAACCACAATTTGAAAATTTACTCGGTCGATGTAGACAATGTTGCTGGTTCTTTCAAGGTTCAGGTTGATGTAAGTTTTGACGTTAATGCTGACGGAAAAATTTCGAAATTCGATGTAAGTTTGCATGAACTGACTTTGGATATTGATCTTTCGAATAATACTAAAGTTGATCTTTTGCCTGTCGAGTTGGATGAAGGACATTTTAAAATTAGCTATGATCAGAATAATATTGATAAACCTTGGTCTTGCTCTGATTTAAAATTCAAACCAATCGATGATATTTTTGCTGGCTTGATTAGTAGTGGTGTGCTGGCGAAGATTCCGTATTTGAAAGATTTGAAAGTAAACATTGCTGGACAGACATTAAGTGTTGACGGTATCATTAAAAACGCCCAAATTGCATGGGAAAATACTGCGAAGGCTTTGCAAAAAGCTATGAATGAGCAATCGAATATTGATTACAATAAACTTAAATCTCTTTTTGACGAATTGTATAAAGAGAAAAAATCCGAGCTTGCTGGCTGGCTTGGTAGCGTTAAGGTCGCTGAGGGTGATAGCGGCTTGTTCAGAACATTATCGAATGCCTTTGATTTGATGGGCAACATTAGAAAAGATGGTGAAAATGCGTTGAAAGGCGGTGTATATACTTTCGTGTATTCTGTTCAGCCAGCTTCTCTGAATAATTTTGAATTGTATTCGATTCCTCTGGGTTCTCTTAGTTTCGGATTGGATGTTGTTGCTAAGGTTACAGTTTCCGAAGACCAGGGCGTTTATAGTTTTGATTGGTCTTTGACCGGCATTGCTCTGAACATTGACGTTTCTTCGAGTGTTGTGGATGAATTGCCCATCACGTTCGACAGCAAGAATATCAGAATTTCGTGTGTGAAAAATGCAGGCAATGGTAACTATGAATGGAATACTGAATTGCCTGATTTCCATGTTGCTCAGGACAAGATTTCGATCGAGTATTTGCTCAGAATGGTGAATTCCTTGGATATCCCATTCTTGAAGAATGCCAAGTTTAATCTTGCTGGGCAAACTGTAAGTCTCGCAGATGTTGTTTCAACAATGAATGATGCTTGGAGCGGTGTTGTCTTGGCCATGAATGAGGCCAAGGAGAAAAATGCAAATGATTTGAAGTTGAATCTTGACGCACTGAAGGAAAAATTTGATAAAATCGTAAAACAGGGCGATGATGGTGCAACAATTAAGATTGATGCGCTGAAGAATCTTATTGGCGATATTAAGATAAAAGTTGGCAACAGTGCTGACGAAAAATTCTTTAGCCTTCTTGGTGAGGTTGACGACACAATCACTGATGCAGAAAAAATCTTTAATCTCGTAAATAAACAAGATACTACGATTACAATTGTTTTCTCTCCAACAGTTAATTTGGGTTCGTTGAATATTGGGCAGATGGAGTTGGATAAATTCCAAATGCCTATTACTTTTGCCATAGATGTCACATTGAAGGCTGTTGACGGTAGTCTCCAATTTGAAAAAATAGGTTATAATGACCTTAAGTTCAAATTGAGTACGGATGGAAGTTCTTCACAGAAAATCAATATTTCGAAGAATGCCTTTATTGATTTGCAGGGATTTAAGCTTGATTGTGATTTGAGTATTGATAGAGATGCAGTTAGTGGCTCTCTTTCTGTAAAAGAACCAAAAGTTGAATTTGGTTATAACAGCTTTAATGTTAAGATGTTCGGTCAAACATTCAATGTTGACGGTGGATCGATATCTTATGACTTCAAGAAGAATGAACTTAAATATCCTGATTTTATCGATAAATTGTTTGATGAAGGCCTCTCTCTGCAAACTGTACTGAACTTTGCAGAAAAGATGAACATTCCTTATATTGGAGAAAAAATTCCTATTGGCGGACAGCAGCTTTCTGTTATTGATATAGCGAAGAAGATAGATTTCGTAAGAACGAATTTCTCAATGGCTTTGAATAACCTCGTTGCTGATGCTAAGGCTGCCGCTGTTCAAGTAAGTGATTTGAATTCTTTGCTTACTCGATTCCAAAACAAAATTGGAACGGCTGCTTACAGCACTCTGTTTGGTTTGTATAGTACAGCACAGCTTAAAATTGGCGAATTTACAATTGATTTTAAGACAAATGATATTTTAGATAAAAATAACAAAAAAATTACTGATTTTACCAAGGATGGTTTGCTTGCAATTTCTGGTAATTATAAATTTGTTTTCAATTTTGGCTTATCTTCTAGTTCGCTGAATATTTTTGGCTTGTCTTGCACGCCTAAAGTTGATGTAAGTTTTGGTATTGGATATAATTGTGGTGATGGAACGTTTACGTTTGATGCTGAAAATGAATTTAAATTTGTTATAACGGCTCAAGGTATAACATCTGATAACACAAAGGGGGCTATGTTCCCGTTCTGTGTAGAATATGATAATAAGGGAAATAGTCAGAATTTTGCTATTGAAGTTAAGCATGATTTAAATGGATGGCATTTTGTTCCTAATGTCACTCCGAATAGTGCATTCTCTGCCACTGGATTGATTGATGGATTGAAGAATATTAGCATTAAGCAACTTCTTGGCTATATTAAAGATTTCAAATTGCCTTTTGTCAACAAGTCTCTCAACGATGTGAAATTTAATATTGATAATGTTGAATATACCATTCCTTCTGCGGTAGAAACCGTCAGTACTTATTGGGATATGGTTTCAAATGCTTTGAGTAATTCTTGTAGTATTGAGGGTGATGCTACGAAGATTGCTAAGATTGATATTAACTCTGTTGCAACTTTATTACAGACGAATTTTGCAAATATTGCATCTGTAAATATTTTGAAAAAAATTGGTATAGAAGTTGATGCTATTGATGTTGATAATCTTTTTACTTCTGTAACGCAATCTACAAGTCCTATATTGTTTAATAAGGGTGAAACGAAGTCTGTTTTCTTGGAACTTTCTCCCAGAACATTGAATTTTGGTAAACTTGATTTGGGAATTTTCAAATTTGATGATTTTAAATTTGATTTAAAATTGCGTTTAAAAATTGATTTGAAATTCAAAGATGATGGCAGTGCCGTTGTTCTTAGTGATTATAATGTTGAAAGTTTTGGCTTCGAATTTTCTGAAGATATAAATAAAACAATTCCTCTGATGTTGTTTGATGCTGAAGTTAAAGATGGTAAATTTGTATTTAATATAGAATTTGATGGTAATCATGCTCTGTCTAGTAATTCAAAGATTGAGTTTACTTATAATAAATTAGATTTGAAGTGCGGCAAGGGTTCGGGTGCTACGACTTTGGCTTCTCTTGATTCTTCGGATGGTTCTTTCTCGTATAACTTTAGTTCTAACGAATGGACTATCCCTGAAAAAATAAAGAGCTTCTCTTCGCTTTCTGGGGAATCCCTTGTCAACCAGATTCATATTGTAATAAATACGATGCAGACTGCATTGCGTAGCCTCGTTGAACAGAAGACAAAGCTTGACTTCTTGGATGGCTCTATCGATACGATTGTCGATATTGTTGATAAAGTTCAGACGTTCGTTTACGGCAATGATGAAGTCGCTGGATTATTGAAGCGTGTTGATGCAAGCAATTATGCACCTAATTTTGATTCGTTGGATGGATTAGTTCAGAAATTTAATATTGCGTGGAAACGTTTGTTTAAATATTATTCTTTGGCAGAAATAGCTAAAGGTTATCAGTGGGATGATCTTGATGAATCTATCTATATTGCTGAAGGTGATATAAGAAAAGCCTTATCAATTGAATATGGAAGAGATGCTGGCACTAATGTTAATTCTATTACTCTGAATTTTGATTTAGTTTTTGGTATTGCTAAACAATTTGGTTTAGATTTTACTACGTCTTTGTCCAAGGCTACGAATGGGCTTGCCAACATTTCTACAAGCGGTTATGTCTCTGCAAGTGGTATGGCTGGTATGAAATTTGGTTTAACGATTGATCTTAAGAAAAAAGATCTTTCAGATAAAACAACTTTAGCAGACGTGTTGGTTAATGAGAAATCTGAAACCATTAATCAAAATTATTTGACTCAGCAAACATATACTGAATTTAATTTGGATAATACAATTAAATTTGATAAAGAAGTTAAAATAAAACTTGTCAATCCCAAAAAAGAAAATAATGCAAATGATGAACTCGTATATACTGTAATTGCAGGCGAATTGACAACATCTGTTGGGAATTTGAATTCACTACATACTGCTAATCCTCATGGTTATGATTTTTCGCTTATAGGTACAAATCAAATCTGCATTAAGGCTAATAAAGAGTTTAATATTGAAGGAATCGGTGATGCTGATGCTTTTGCTGAGTTGAAACTTACGGGTTCCAATTTGCAAACAATTTGTGATGTTACGTCTGATAATAGCCAGTATTTGAATGTACGTGTACAGAGTAAAAAAGTGGGATCTTATGGAACGATAAAAATCAGCTTGCAAACGATAAATGCTCTTTGCAATGCGGGAATTATCCTTGGTGATGATTCACTTAGTTCTGCAGAAAATTGGGTAAAGAAAATCAATGAATACCTTTCTTTGCAAAAAACAGAAGATAACAAGCTTGTTACAGCATCTAACCAAGAAATTAAAAACTTGATTCCAGATGATGGTGTTGCTGAAGGTAATTCGATTATGAATACCTACGGCATATACGCTTTAAGTGCCTCTGTAAATGGAAGTGATATTACTGTTACGTTCGGCTGTGACCCAAGAAAGGTTCAGGGGTATGCGACCGACGAAAAGGGTCAAGTTAAATCGGAATATTACTTACTCTGCGATGCTGCTGATGCTGTAACTTATATGCGTCTTTCGGGTAAGATTACTCCATCTGGTAAGGTGGCGACAGATAAGGTTGAGGGAACATTCCTTTATTTGAAAAATAAAGGAATGGAGTCTGATGGGGTATATAACGAAGGTGTTGTAGAAAAATTTGAATTTTTGCAGAATACGAGACAAGTAGTAGATGTTGTATATGATGATTCTTACACGGATGATCAGATAGCTGCCGCAATAAAAGTTGCTGAAAAAACTGCTAGCGGATATGCTGATCAATATACACTGCAAATGTCTTCTAATGTTAATTGGAAGGGCTTGGTTAAGGGGGGCTATGCTCTTGAAACTTATACCGGCGCTGATGGCAAAGAACATAAGAGGTTTATTGTAAGCTTGATTCCTGGTGATGGTTTACAAACTGCCAAGGATTATTTTAAAGACCAGATTAGTAATTGTGATAAAACAAATAAGGTTGCTTGTGAAACTCTTTACAACACAATCAAACAATGGTTGGTTAATCAGTATGGTAGTAATATTTATGTTGAGTTGGTAGAAACTAATGAAAAAACAACAAATAATACTACGAATACCCAGTATTCTTTTGCTTTCTATGAGAGAAAGTGTGTCATAAATAATTCTGATTCCGTTCTTAAGGTAAATGTTCAGTGCGTTGTTAGCGTTAATCCGGGTTCGTCTGAAACAAAAACTGCCGAAATAATGGTCAATACAAGCGATTGCTTGAATATTTCTAGCCTAGCAAATGCTATTGATGCGGCCATTAATAATACAGCTTTAGATTCGCAATTTGGTTGGCTTAAAACTGATGCGAAAATATCTGTTTCTGTTGTTGATGGGAAGATTGTATTTACTAGTGCTGATGGGGTAACAATTGCTTGTCCAGAATTGAATTTGGTTAAGGAGAGAAATGGTTCTAAATTTGATTTTATTTTAGATGTGCATGATTCTGATAAAGATGGAAAAATTGATTTCCAAGAACTTAAGGTAAATAATAAAAATATTGATAAAGATACAGAAATTGTAAATATTGTAAAAGCTATTAATGATCAATTGGATTCTGATAAGTGCGAATTAGAAATAAGGTATAATGATGATGATGGCAAGTTCCTAGACCATCTTGAAATACGCTATAAGAAAAATGCGACTGATAAAAACAAGTTGTTTGAAATTCAAAATATCGGAACAAGCAATATCTTGCACTTGCTTGGATTCTCTTCTGGTCAAAAATCTGTAAAGAATGCGTCTAATGAACTGTATATTTGCGGTAGCTCTGTCCTTGGTTACGACTGGTCGAAGCTTATTAGCTTAAATAATGCTGAAGCGACTGTTTACGCAAAAGCATCGCTTGATTTAGGATTAAAGCCTTCTGTAAAGGTTGTAACGCAGGATAAGTACTCTGACAAGGCGACTATAGTCCTTAAAGAAGCGGATAGCCATGTTTATAACGTTGGCGGATTTATAAAGATTCCTGATGCAAATGGTGATTCTGAAAAAGATAAATTCTACAAGATTACGAAGGTGAACCATAATGCGGATAATATGGCTATTTCTATCGAAGTAGAACCTTTTGGTAGTGTTTCTGTTAGTGATTTGGATGCAAATAAAGACAATCTAATTTATGTTGCGAGTGCCAATGTTACGGTCGGATTCCTTGGTGTTGATGTTGTCGCCGATGGTGCTTTGGATTTGAATGCTTCATTTGGTTTGAAAAAAGCTGATGTTGGCGAAACAGCTCAGTTGATGGGCTTTAAAGTTATATCTTCGTTGGATATTGGTAAACAGCCTGGAAGAAATGGTTTCAATATTCGTGCAAAGTCAGATTTGTTTGGTGATTCTGTTGATTTGATCACAGGGAGCATTGCTGTTGCTGTTGATTCGAAAAAGGTTTTGTATGAAGTAAAACCCGATATTGAAGTAAATACTGATTTCTTAGACCAGTTTAGGAATTTCTCCATTGAACAGCTTTATGCCGTATTGGAAAGGATTGTTGACAAGCTTAACGAAATTACGAATGACACTAAGGATGTAAAGATTCCGGTTATCAATAAGACTGTTGGTGACTTGGTGAACGTTGCGAACGACCTGCGCGATATTATCAAGGAACTCCGCGCCCAGAAGGTGACCAGTATCCAGTCTTTGGCAAATCTTTTGAACGCCTACCTGGAAAAGAGCCACTTCAAGACTCATTATGGGGAAAAGATTTTCGATTTGCAGTACAATGCTGCTGGTCAAAATGTGAATGTTGTGTTTAATGTCGAAAAGCTCTTTAAGACAAGCCACAACTTCAATTTCGGTAAGGCTGGAGCCGGTGTCAGCGGTGAAGCAGCAATCGAAGTTCAGGGGAGCTTCTGGTTTACCTTGAATGCGACTATGTCCGTAGAAAATGGCATTGTAGAATTGACTGTCAACAAGTCGATTGACTTTGGTGCCGATATTGCCCTTATTGGTGATAATCTCAGCTTTAAGCTGGGTATCGATAAGGATGATAAATCGCTTTTGGGTAATTTGATTTCTGTAGGTGACGAAACTAAGAAAGCCTACATGTATGGCAAGGCTTGTTTATTGGGATCTATTGGAAAAGAAGATCCTTCGGAAAACTTTAAACTGTTCAGTCAAGATGAAACCGGAGTCAATGTTAATTTTGCCTTGCCGATAATTGTCTTTGGGCGTTTGCCGGTTAATGTCTGTGGCATGTCTCTGGGCGATGTCTTAATAGGTCTTGATGATAATGGCAAGGTTGCGTTTAGCGAATATGATAATTTTGCGAGCTGCGAAAAAGCAATCAATACAGCTATGCAAAATTATGTAAATGATTGGAATGGATCTTTTGAAAAAGATCAAAATAAAGAAAAATTACTTTATATAGCAACGAAATCTGGCGATAACAAAGCTGATTCTCTTGATTTCGGTTTCTGGCTTAAGGATTCCGATAAGGCTGGCAAAAAATCCGATGACGGAAACAGCAGTGGAACATCTGAAACAAGTGAAACGTCGAAGAACTTTGTTGTCGATTTCTCAAATGTCTATGAAGAAATCGTAAAACTTGCTGATTTTGCCAATTTGGATTGGTTCACCCAGATAAGACTTGCCGTTGCTGGCTTGAACAACCTCTTTGATTATCTGGAAAGCCACATCAACAGCAATATGGCCAAGTCTCTCAAGTCCGTGCCTGTTGTCGGGAGCGCCTTGAGCACTGGTGTGGATTTCTTGAGCGTGCTTAAGAACAAGGTCCTTGACCCGTTCTCGAAGTTCGTGTATGAAACGTCGGGCATGTCTGCCGAAATGCTTGCTACGAAGATGAACGGCTTGCTTGGCGATTACCTCTTGAATTCTAAATACGATAAGGGTGATGACTATTACTTTAGTTGGAATGATGATTCTAATAATCCTGACTATAAGTGGAAACAATCAGGAACAGCTGGTAGGGGAACGTGGTATCGTAGTGATAGTCAATCTGCTGAATGGTTCTTTAACTTGGGTGACACTTACGAATACGGTAAGGACATCGCGTTCGATCTCGGTTTCCCGGGACTTGGCCTTTCGTCGGATGTCGGGTTGAACCTTTCGCTTAATTGGACGCTTGAATTTGGTTTCGGTATTTCAAAGGAAAAGGGATTCTACTTTATCTTTGGTAATGGTGATGAAATCAGCATTACGGCGACAGCTACTCTTGAGGGAAAAATTTTAGGCTCATTGGCTGGGCTTGGGCTTTCGTTGGATACTTGGGATGATCCAAATGATAAGGATGATAATGGGCAAAAAGCATTAATTACGCTTGATTTTGGCTTGAATCTGAGTGATCCTGATAAGAAAAAACAAAAGGATGAAAAATTTGAAACAGCTCACACAGATAGAAATGATTCACTTAAAGCTGCCAATGATAGTGCTTCGTTGACTGAAGATGAAATTAATAAGATTGCTACTAAGGAATTCGGTACTGTCGAAGTCACTAAGGCTTTTGAAAAACTTGAATTTAATTATGGTGCTAAGGTCGATATTAATGCTGGCATTAAGGTTGGCATTGCACGTGATCTTGGTAATAACGTTGAAGGAAATACTCCAAAGTTCCCGAATATTGAAGGTGATTTTGAATTCCTTTGGGTTGCAGGAAAGGATAAAGATACAGGTGTATTTAGTGCTGATATAAAATCTCTCGGGTTTTCAAACCTTCAATTTGACATGGGCTCCTTTATTAGCGATGTCCTTGGACCTATCATTGCTAGAATCCAGACGGTGATTAAACCGTTGGAACCGCTGATTGAATTCTTGACGACTCCGTTCCCGGTATTGGATGACCTCGGCATCGAAATTACGCCGCTCGACTTGGCGAAGGAGTTTAGCAAGGGCAAGTTCGACGACTCCATGGTCTATGCCATCAAGGACTTGATAACGATATCCAATTCGATATCCGCTGTTAAGGGAAATGGTTTAAAGATTAAATTGGGCAATTTCTGGTTGGTTGATGATTCTGGTTCTGATGAAGAAGATGCTGCCAAATCATTCCTTGACGGTAAATCTTCCCGTACCTCGCTTTACAGTAATCTTGACAAATACGCTACACAACTTCAGGCGGGCGCAAAATCCGTTTCCGATCAAGCTTCTTCCTCTGTAAGCAGTGCTGGTTTCAACGTTGGTGACGGCAGCTGGTACTTCTTCTGGCAAGAACCGTCCAAGATATTCCAGTACTTCCTTGGTGAAGATATTGACTTGGTCCGATATACAATGCCTAAGCTCAGTTTCGACTTTAGCTGGGATAAGTTTATCCGCATCTGGGGTCCGCTCGGTGCACGTTTGGGCGTTTCGTTCGGTGCGTCCATCCAGCTTGCGTTCGGTTATGATACGCTGGGAATCCGCCAGTTTATCAGCAGTGGCTACAAGGATTATAGCCGCTTTATCAATGGATTCTACGTTGCTGATAAGGATGACAAGGGCAACGATGTCAACGAACTTTTGTTCCATGGCGGTCTCTCGGCTTCTGCTGAAATCAACGTGGGAGTTTCTGCTGGTGTCGGCGGTGGTGTAGATATCAACGTGGGCTTTAACCTCTACGACCCGAACCACGACGGCAAGGTTCGCCTTGGCGAAATGGGCCAAATTATCAAGAAAGATGGCTTGTTCGGCATGTTCGACGTGAACGGTGCTATTACAGCAAAACTCTATGCATACGTAGATTTGCTGTTCTACACCAAGAAGTGGAACATTACGGGCGACAAGACGTTGTTCAGTTTCAATTTTGAACATTCTTCTTCTCCGATTTTGGCCTCTAAGAATGAGGATGGTAACGTTGTTGGAAACGTAGGTCAGAATGCTGGCGAACGTATATCTACCGACAAGACGAACCCCTCGCTCGATGGCAAAGATGAAACGCTTATTCTTACCGCGAAAGGAAACGAAATTGAATGGGCGGGTGATGGTTCTGAAGAAGTTAAGGCGGATAAAAAACTTATCATCAATGCCGAAGAAGGTAACGATAAGATAATCATTACTGGTAAAGCCAACTTTGATATCGAAATCAATGGTGGCGACGGTGATGATATCATAGACCTCTCTGGACTCACAATGATGGGCAACCATGCCGTTATTATTTGGGGTGGTGCCGGTAACGATACCATCAAGGCTGCTCATGGCTTGAACATTATCTTTGGCGATACGGGCGTGGTCCGCATTGATGATGAAAAGAAAAAAGTGAATGCTGGTACGCCTAACGAGAAGGAAGTTGTTGTCAAGCGTAATTTTGTCGCTGAATCTAATGTCGATGCGGGTGTTGCCGGTAAAGATGTTATCATCGGTGGTGATGGACGAGACGTTATATTCGGCGGTGCAGGTGTCGATCAGGTTGATGCCGGTGCCGGTAACGACTTCATCTTCGGTGATGGTGGTAAAGTTGAGTTCAACGTTGAAAGTGTAGTAGAAGAAGATACCTCTAAAGACTTTGAAAATGCTCGAACGGATGAATTGAAGTTTGTTGCAGGTGACATTACCCGTACCGATATCAGTGTTGACGGTGGCGACGACGTAATTATCGGCGGTGCTGGCAACGACGTGATTTATGGTGGTGCTGGCGATGACCGTATCGACGGCGGCGCGGACAACGATACCATCTATGGCGAACGTGGTAACGACCGTCTCCTTGGCGGTTCTGGTAGCGATACCATCTACGGTGGCGTGGGTCACGACATCATCTTCGGCGACGGAATCCAGAGTAAACAAATAGTTTCTGGCAAAGAAGTTACTGTTGATTTTGTAGATGTCAGAAATCTGTTTGCTGAAAAGTTCTTTAGCGACGAATTTAAGGCTGCTCAGTTCAAGAATGGTTATGTTGTAAACAAGTCCGAATTCAAGGTTGTCGGTTCGACGCAGAGCGTTGATGACGGTGATGCCGGTGCCGATAAGATTTACGGTGGCGAAGGCGATGACTTGATCTTTGGCGACAACGGTACAGAAATTGCAAGTGTCGCGAATGGCAATGACATTATCGAAGGTGGTCTCGGCAATGACATCTTGGACGGTAACGGTGGTAACGATACCATTAGCGGTGGTATTGGTAACGATATCGTTTATGGTGGTTCTGGTGACGACCGTATTGATGGTGGTGCCGGTAACGACAGCTTGTATGGTGACCAAGGTCTCCGTGATTATGCAAGCTACTCCGATGAATTCAAGGGTGGACAAATTACCTTTGGCGAAAATAAGGGCTTGCTTGAAGACGGTAAGATTTATAAGAATGTTGTATTGAAGGATGATGCAGTTGGTGGCAACGATAAGATTGTTACTGGTCCGGGCATGGACTTTGTCGATGGTCAGGGTGGTAACGATCAGGTCACGGTCTCGTTTATGGGCGGTGGCGATACCAGCTATGCCAACATTACAGATTCCGGTAAGGATACAGAAAAGAACGTGCTTACCGTCGAAGGTACTGAATACGATGATACGATGTTGATGCGTATGAGTGCAGACGAGAAACTTGGTTTTGTGGCCATGACTCCGCAGAGTACGGATAATCCAGAAACGTTCGCCAACACGAATATCGAACGCGTCAACTTCACGAAGGGCATCAATGTCGTGAACGTGAACGCGAACGGTGGTAACGACAAGATATTCATCGATGGTACGGCCAAGATGACGAATGTCGATGGCGGTGCCGGTGATGACCAAATCCAGGTCGGCCAGCTCTATAACTCCGAACGCAAGGCCAATACGCAGAGCATTGCTCCTGATGATGGCTTTAATACCATCAAGACGGCGGATGAAGAGTATCTGAGCGACGGCGTTACCGAAGAGACGATCTTGAATGTTGAAGGTGGTGTAGGTGCTGATACCATCATCTCCCTCCACAACAAGGGTAAGTTGAATATGGCGGGCGGTCTTGGTAATGATACGTTTGCCATCCATAACTTTGAAACAACCGAAGAAATAACAAAAGAAACGGTAGATGAAGATGGCAATACAATTGTCGAAACCGTGCTGAAAAACAAGCCGATTACCGGTGGTGCATTGTCTGTCGATGGTGGCCGTGGGTTCGATCGCTTGAGCATTTCTGGTACGAATGGTGACGATACTGCTGTCATTTCGAAGGAAGGAACGCTCAGCAACTCTGTCGGTGTTAAGGCTGTCGGTGTTGAAAAATCAACATTCTGTGCTGCCGGTGGCGATGACATGTTCTATGTTATCGGCAATAAGAAGGGCGAACAAACTGTCGTTGAAGGTGGCCATGGTAACGATACTGTTTCGATTGGCGCTAGCCTTGACGAAGAAGCGACGCTCCGCAGTGCCGATACTTATGGACAAAAGAATACACTGTCGTTCGAACTGTTGACGGGTGATAAACTTGAAGGTGATCGAAAGAATAACTATGATCCTAAGGCTTCTGCAAAGACGAAGACGATGAACGAATCCTATACGGTTCTCGATACTTCCAATGCTCCGGCTGTATTTATTGCAACTCAGAAAAATGGTGCTTTCGTTATTGATAACTCTGTAATCCAAATTACTGAGGGTAAAACGGAAACTCAGGAAATTCAAGGTAAAACAGTAAATGTACCGCAGTTCTATCTGGCTTGTTCCGGATTGGATAAAGGTGACATCTATGTTACTTTGACTGCTCCGATGCTCTCGACATCCGCATTCCAGAGTGGCGATAGAGAAATTCTGATTAGTAAGGATGGTGTAAATTACGAAAATACGCTTGAAAACATCAAAATTTCTAAAGGGGATCAACCTATAGCCATTTATGTCAAGGCTGTTGATGATGCTTTGTCAGAAGAAGATGTTGTCAAGACAATCATGATGGATTGCGTCTGGGAACATGATGGATCCAGAGAAATTCTTGAAAAGTCAGCAAACTCCGTTATGGTGAAAGTGGCTGATTCTAAGAAGGTTTCTGATACTGACGAATTGGAAAAGCTTTTGACAAGGTCCGAAGAATTTGTCATCTCTGGTTTGCCAATCGAATTGGGTTCCATTCCCGTTGATTTGTCAGATCTTGAGCATAGCTCTATGAACGTCTATATCCAAGGCGTTGATGGGTTCTTGTCTTCTTCGACGGATTACAAGCTTGATGCAACAATTGTTGACGGACGTACAACCTATACATTAACGTTAATCGGTAAATATGCAAGTGATACATATAAGAACAGTACTCTTGTCGTGAACTACCGTTCTAACGTAATGGCGATAAACGATTCCAGAATCCGTCTGGCTTACGATAACGTCGATCCGTCCAAGGTGGCTGTTGCTTACGTTATGGTCGATGAAACGACAGGACTGGCTTCGTCGAGCGGAAAATTCATCTTGAATGCGAAGGATTATGCGGATGCTCAGGCTAAGGGTTCCTTTGATGCTGGTGTAGATTCATCCATATACTACGCATTGAACGGCAACGTTCTCGCGTTCTTCAATGGTACGAGCAAACAACTTGCAAATCTATATGGAATGGTGGGTATCGCTGCGGATACGGATGGATGGCTTAAGGATGATTCCAGTAGCTTGGATTCTGATGGTACATCTTCGGGAGCAACCACAAAGGAAAACTTCCTGACGATTTCGGAATCTTCGCACTACCTTGCCGAAAAGGTTCTTGTTCCTGACGATGCTAACCCTGGACAGACAAAGCCAGAAGACAGCAATTCGTACAATTCAACTTCTTTCGATGTGCAGTTCAATGGAATTGTCGCAAAGGATCAGTTTGTCTATGTCAAGGTTGATGTTGCTGCCATTGTCTCGAAGATGGAAGATGTCGATGTAGAGGGGGCGAAGGTCAAGAATCTTTCTCTTACGGTTTTCGATGGCACCAAGTATCTTGAACCTGAAACCGATGGTTCCTTTGTCCTTGCGTTCAAGGGTGTTGAAAATGGACTTCCGGCGGAATGCTACCATATCACCCTTGTCGCAAATGCAGATAAAGTTGAAGAAGATTACGGCATTGTCACGATTCCGGCGGGCGAAGGCGATAGCGGAAAGACGATTGAAGATATCGAAGGTAGCGTGTATGCTTACGGCGAAGGAGCCGGCATGGATGCGGACTTCGGTAATCCGGAAATGCTCAGCTACAAGCACAAGTATGCGGATACTAAAGGCAATGTTTTTCAGGCTAGCGCAAATGATGAAAAGAATACATTTGATGCAAGTAAGTTGTCTGTAATTTCCGACATTAACGATAATGGACTGCAGGTTACGATTCCGAATGATGATTTGTTTAAAGACATGGCGGTGGAGGGTAACACTGTCAAGATTGTCCAGAACGAAGCTACGTCAAAGTGGTTGCGTATCGAGCATGCCGATGAAAGTGCAGATGGAAAGTCTATCGTACTGACTTTGAATGAATCGGTTTATGGTTTTGACGAAACGAATTGTCGTTTGATGTTCTCCGGCCAGAAGGATTATCTCTTCACGCCGGAAGATGACAACACCGACCGTATCTTTGTGAATAATCAGGATTCCGAAGCTGCCGCCCATAGCAAGTTTGAAAAGTTCATTGGTGATGTTGACGGCTCTCAAGAAGAAATTATTGATTCCCTCAAGTTTACGAACAAGGACCAAACTGTCGCGGTCGATAAACAGTGGCAGGGAGAAATCGTCGCGAACAACATCGAATACGGCGAATATAACCTTGGCTCTGGCGTTGATGAGGTCGAAATTACTAAGACTCTCTTCCGTGACGATGGCTTCCAAACGTTCACTGTCGTGAATACGGGTGAAGGTGGTGACCATATCAACATCAACAGCTATAAGAATGATTATGACGGCCAGCTTGTTGTCAATGCTGAAGGTGGCAATGACTTTATCTATGCCCCGGCGCAAAATGTTGATTCGTCTGAAATCACTAAGGACGGCATGATAGTCTTCGGCGGTCGTGGCGAAGACACTATTGACGTGACGCAGGGCGTGATTGCGTTCGGCGATATGGGCAATATCGAGTATAAGAACGCTAAAGGTGATACAGTCACGAATCTGGGCTACAAGGAAGTCGGTCCGGACGATGCTAAGACGGGTGAAACCATTCACACGAAGATTTCCAAGGACAAGAATACTGGCTATATCGAAAAGCAGACGGACGGTGTTGCCCGTGGAGCGACTTCCATCAAGTCTGTTGACTTTAGCGATGGTCAACAAGATGAAATCACGGCGGGTGGTCAAGACAGTGTCATTATTGGCGGTGCCGATAGCGATACGATTACCGTCACCGGCAAAAAGAATGTTGTTCTCGGCGATAACGGCGAAGTCAACTACTCGACGGATGAACCTCTTGAAGCCGATTGGCGCAACAATGATAAACTGCATGTGTTCCTTCAGAAAGTTCAGACGGATGCTGACAAGGTCGGTGATGTCGATACCATCAATATCACCGGTGGCGATAACGTTGCCATGGGCGGTGCCGATGGCGACAAGATTGAAATCGGCGGTGCAAACAACGTTGTCGTTGGCGATGCCGGTGTCTATACCGTTCGCAAAAACAGCCTGACTGTCGAAACGAAGAGCGAAACTGATGGCGGTAAAGACTTCATCAGGACGGGCGACGGCCAGAATACGATTCTTGGCGGTACCGATGCCGATACGATTCTCACCGGAGAAGGTAATGACGTTATCGTCGGTGATGGCGGCTTGGTCGTCATGGACGAGGCTCACAACCCGTTCATCGTGACGAACTCCGGCAAGAATATTACAGACCAAAACGAGGATGAAAAGTCTGCTGGTGGTGACTTTATCCATGCTGGCAACGGAAACAACGTCATCTTCGGCGGTCTCGGCAATGACGAAATTGATTCCGGTTCTGGCGACGATGTCGTGTTTGGCGATAACGGCTATGCGACATTCCGTGGAAATGCAAACCTTGCGAACAACTTGCTTGATTCGTACAAGGATCTTGAGGGCGTGTTTAATTTCACGAATGCTCCTGATGTTCATACGTCTGCAACGCTCAGCTTCAACTTCCAGGGTACTGCACAGCAGGGAATCGGTGCGAACGAAGAAGCGGGTGCTGCAGAATTCAGGAATAAGCAGTGGAACAACATCGCGGGTAGCCTTGCCGGTACATACGGCAACGACGACAAGGAAATAGTCCGCTTCGATGACGGTACGCGTGCAAGTTCTGTGAGCGTGAGCTATGCGGGTCACGAGGTGCACCGCAACACCTCCACGGATGTCCGCATCAATATGCAGAACTACAACCACAACTTCTGGGCCAATACGTCGGACAAGAAGCTGATGGCTTCGGGCGTCATGACGACCGCCCCGAACAACCAGATGCAAAGCTACATGGAAGTGGCGGTCGATGGCCTCAAGCAGCACTTCGACAGCTATCAGGTCGCTGTCTATATGGATATCCCGGATGCACACTCTTGGGAAACTCAGAGTGTACGCCTTGTATCTCTGTACATTGACGGTGTGCGTAGGCAGGCTTTCTATGTGAACGATCCGGCTCGCGCCAACTTCACGGGTGAATTCAAGAATAGAAGCATGGAAGCCGTGCTCGATGAAAACGGCAATATCCTTGGTGTCGAAGTCGACGTAAATGGTCAAAAGGTCATCAAGCCCATGGACAATGCAATTGGTTCGGGACTTCTCTGGTCGAACTACGTTGTATTTGATGTGGGTGCGGATATCGCCAGCGACCGTATCGTGATTATTGTCGAAGACGGTGTCAAGGAATGGAACATGAACGGCAAGGATTTGCCGGGCATTGCGGGCCTCCAGATCAAGGGCCAGCTCCATAAGCAGGATATTGCCGCTTCTACGGATGTCGAGTTCGGTGGCGACGATGCAATCCTTGCTCGCAGCGGTGACGATATCGTGGTGGGTGGAACTGGTTGCGACACGATTGTGACCCATGGTACGGATGATGTTATCAGAAACGGCAAGGTGATTTCTCGTGCGGAAGATCTCGCGGCAGACAACGCAATTGCTACGGGTGACCACGCTCAGGATGAAGCCGTCCAAGAAGCTCTTAAGCAGAAACGTGAAAATGACGCGTATGTCCGTGCACACACGACACCTGGCGATGACCGTCTGGGCATATACGACAACGATGTCGTGTTTGGCGACAATGCGAAGATGCTCTTCACGGAACGCGATGGCGATTTGAGTACGGCTTCGACGCTTACGACTGCTGAATCTGTCACGATTTCGAAGGATGAAATTTCCCATAGCGAAATGGACGAGAACGGCAAGGAACGTAAGAACGAAGAAAAGTACAAGGATACCATCATTACCGGCGACGGCAACGATGTTGTCGTGGGTGGCATCGGTGCAGACAATATCGAATCGGGTGCTACTGCTACGGCAGAAAACAAGTTCGACGGTGTGAACGTCTGGTCCTTGAACTTCACGAGCGAAAACGCCAACAGTTCCAACTCCATTGTTGCGGGCGAAGCTGCCGGTGTTGTCGTGGATACGAACTGGACCAACATGTACCTGAAGAACGGGGGCTTGCACAAGAAGTATCGTAAAGATGGTGACAGTTCTGCCGATAATTCTTTTGAAGGTATCGATGTCAACATCTCCGCCTACAGGGAAAATGATTGGAACTGGCAGAATGCTGGCAACTACAGCATGACCAACGAGAACTACGACGAACTTGATGGCGATACGGCAAACTCGAAGCTTTACAATTTCTATCTCGCTGCACAACAGCAAGAAGAAATCAAGCTCAATTTGAACAATATCAACCAGAAGTTTGGTCAAAACACCAAGTACGATGTCTATGTGTATCTCGGTGGTGACAACAACGATACGGATACCTACAACTATCTGTATAGAATAAAGTTGACCGATGCGAATGGCAAAGAATACAGGCGATTCCTCAATGATTGGACGGGCCACAAGTTCGACGGCGATTACAAGGAAGCGACCTGCGAAGATTACTATGACGCATTGGACGCCCTTACCGATTATTCGACTCCGCGTGTCGAAATTATCGGAAACTACGTGGTGTTCCATGACCTTACCGGTGACTTTGTCGATATCCGCATCAAGAACGTCTATTCCTTCGGTGGACAGAGTCCGAAGAATTTGCCGATGATTTCTGCGGTGCAGATTGTCTCCGGCGAAACCAAGGGAATCGCGGACATTGGCGGCGACCATGACAAGGATCTTGTCTATGGCGACGAGGCGAAACTTTGGTTCGACTTGGATGTGCCTTTCGCGACTGACGAAAATATCCAGGATTACAAGAACCGCGTAATCGAGGCGAAGTCTGTCTTGGTTGACAACGATGTCGCCAAGGCGGTAAGCACCGAAGATACAATTGACACGGGCAAGGATCGCGATGTTGTTGTGGGCGGTGAAGGCGCCGACACGATTACGACGGGTGACGGTGATGATATCGCTCTCGGTGGCAATGCGAACTTGATTGTTGAACACAACAACCCGGTGGGCGTGTTTACCCCGAACACCGAAATTGTCCTCGACCAGCATACGATTGACTTGAATTCTCACCGTAACCATCTGGACAACGACAACGCCAATGTTCAGCAGTTCCAGAATATGCTCAATCAGCACCAAATTCAGGGTATTGATACGAACGTGGATAATTCTAACGACCGTAAGGATACTTTTGAGATGGGCTCTGGCAGGAACCTGACTTCTGAAGGTTCTTGGAGCACGGAACAGCTCGTTGTTCCGCAGACAGAACCTGACGACCCGAACGGCCAGGGCCAGGGACAAGGTCAAGGCGGCGACGAAGGCCAGGGACAAGGTCAGGGCAGCGGCGAAGGCCAGGGCCAAGGTCAAGGCGGTGACGAAGGCCAGGGACAAGGTCAGGGCAGTGGCGAAGGCCAGGGCCAAGGACAAGGTCAAGGCAGTGGCGAAGGCCAGGGCCAAGGGCAAGGTCAAGGCAGCGGTGAAGGCCAAGGTTCTCAGGAAATGCGTGTGGAGCAGCTCACCAGCGTGCCGCAGATTATTACGCTTGTCGCAGGTGAACAAATCAAGCTCGTTTGCACGGATTACCCGAAGGGCAACCAGTGGTGGACTCCGAACGTCGTCATCTACGGCAACAATGCGGGCAACAGTTCGATTCCAGAAATCGACTGGGCTTGGGATGGCGAAAACAGGGCCCACACGAATGTTGGCTACAACGTAAGGGTGGATATCCCTGACCATCCGAACGGTGCCGATGGCTCGTACGAAATCTATCTCACCGCGAAAACGAGCGGCGCGATAATCCTTTACGTCGAGCAAGGCTAATACGTTGTTGTAACATGCGAAGCACCATGATGACTTTGTCACCATGGTGTTTTTTTTACTTTATGTAAATTTTATCCAAAATTTTTTATATATTCTATATAACCCTTGCGGAGGATTTCTTATGAAACAAGTTCTTATTACTGACAGAAAAGACTCTTGTGATAAAATGTTAGGTTATACTTGTCATCCTGGAGTGCGTAGCACGATAGGATCCATGCTTTTTGCCATTGCGTTGTGCCTTACCGCCTGCGGTGGCGACAGCAGCACATCCGTAAATGACGATGAATCTTCATCTTCTGCCATCCAAAGCAGTAGCAGTGTCACCCTGAGCGGAACGTCAGCGAAGTCGAATGGGTCTAGTAGCAGTACAAAAAAATCTTCAAGTAGCCGCATGGATTCTATCGGCTCTTCGAGCCTCCAGAATGACAGTAAATCTTCATCCTCCAAGACCGTCATCCTGAGCAGTAGTTCTGCGAAAACCACTTCTTCGAGCGTCATCCTGAGCTCCAGCGAAGGATCCAGTAACAGTACCCCAAAGTCCTCTTCATCTGTCATCCCGGACTCTGTTCCGGGATCGGCTTCTAGCAGTAGTAAAACTGATTCCGGCACTTCGGCCGGAATGACAAGTAGCAGCGAGTACGTCCCCTTCGATCATTCGAAGACGCATGCTAATGCGAGCAAGGTGGGTAAGGACGCCTACAAACAATTCACTGACCCGCGCAATGGCCGCAGCTACTATTACATAACCATTACTTCTGTTTATAGTGGTGATTCTGTGACTGTAATGGCTGAAAATCTGAACATCGGCGAGATGGTTTTGGGCAAAGACGACCAAAACAACGATGCCAAGATAGAACGCTATTGCTACAATAACGATACCACCTTATGCGATGAATTTGGCGGACTCTACCAGTGGGCGGAGATGATGCAATTGCCCAGCCGTTGCAATACCGAAAGTTGTTCTGATTTGATACAAGAAAACCATCGAGGCATTTGCCCAGAAGGCTGGCGGCTGATGACTTATGATGACTTTGTTGTAATAGAAGGTTACAAAGATGAATTCGGATATGGCATTAAGGGCCTTCGTTCTGCTTATGGCTTTGGTGGAAATAATTATTCAGGTTTTTCCCTTACTGGTGCTGGAATGAGAACGCCTGAGGGTGGGTTTGCTGATCTAAGAAGCGTTGTTTATTGGTTTTATCCAGAAGAACATGAGTATGATGTTAATGCGTTTACTCATGCTGCGTATGTAGCCAGTGCTGAAAATATTGCTGGGACATCTAGAAATCAACGTTCTGACAAAATTGTGGGTAATTCCGTCCGTTGCGTAAAAGTTGAACAGTAGTTTTCTTATGAAACAAGTTCTAGCTACTTTATCTCTCGTCTTTAGTCTTTCGTCTTTCTGTCATCCTGGAAGGAGCCGTAGGCGACTGATAGACAACCCAAAAGGTGAGTGTCGCAGCAATGCTTGCATGGGTATGACATACTGTATTAAATGTCAAGAGGCTTTTGTACAAAAATTTGGTACATAGGCCTCTTTTTTCGTAAGGACTGCATAAAGTTGTCGAAGCAGCTTGTTCGCCACTGCAATCAAGGCTACTTTGCTAGGCTTGCCCGATTCCTTCAATCGTGTATAGAATGACCTGCAATCAGGATTGTATTTTATCGCGACGACTGCACACATATAGAATTGCCCTCGCAGCCTTGTGCAGCCCATTCTCGAAATACTTCCGTTTTTATGGATGCTTGTCCCTGATTGTGCATTCCGTGGAGTCAGGCCTATCCAGGAAATCAGGCTTCTGGAACTGCCAAACCTTTCGATGTTCCCAACGTGTGTGAAAAACTTCAGCGATGTTTCCAGACCGATCCCGGGAATGGAACATGCCAAGGCGATTTATTCTTTCTTGCCGGTCTCGACCATTTCAAGTTGCCTGTTCCTGGCTTTTTCCATGAGGGCTTCCAGACTGGATATTGTTTTCTTGATGATGGAAACGGCCTGGTCGTCTCGTAAATTGACCTGGGTTAGCGAATGCAGTATGTTCTTGCTTTGACGGATCTGTTTCTGCAAGTTGTCTATAACGGCATCAAGATGCTTGAGCCTTATTTCGTCGTCTGTCGGGCATGTCCAGCAATCGGTATTCTTTTCCGCTGCGAATTTCGCTATCGAATAGGCGTCGGCCCTGTCGTTCTTGCAACGCCTGAGGTCGCTTTGCATATGCATTTTCACGGCAAATGGGTTCAAGACAGCAACTGGATTTCCGCGGCTGGATAGGTATCTGGCACAGTTCAGGTGATATTCTCCTGTAGCTTCCATCGCAAAACGGGACTCAGCCGGCACTTCGTTCAGAAGACGTTTGAAACCGTTGGAACTATTTTCCAGCTTCAGATGATTCTTCTTGCCGTCCATAATCCAGGCTGCGTCGAAAGTGTCCTTGGAGATGTCAATGCCGACCCATGTTTCCATTTTAAGATTCCTTTGCTATATTGTTAACGGGTAATCACCCCACGCCCCATTGTCCAAAGGTATTCGGCATCTGCGTTTTGCCAGCATACTTGTTCGGGGTCCTGGGTTGAGGGAGATGGGTCCCAATGTCATACACTGCGTCTAGCGCTACCGAGCCTGCGGGTTGCCCATCTCCTACCCATTTCTAAAAATAGACTAATGAAGGGGTGATTTTCGTCCTTTTTAAATATAGGACCGAGCCGAAGGGTTGGGGCTTTGCCCCATCCATGCTTTTTGCCATTGCGTTGTGCCTTACCGCCTGCGGTGGCGACAGCAGCACATCCGTAAATGACGATGAATCGTCATCTTCTGCCATCCAAAGCAGTAGCGGTGTCACCCTGAGCGGAACGTCAGCGAAGTCGAATGGGTCTAGTAGCAGTACAAAAAAATCTTCAAGTAGCCGCATGGATTCTATCGGCTCTTCGAGCCTCCAGAATGACAAGAAATCCTCATCCTCGACGAAGAGTCCATCGTCATCCTGGACCCCTGATGGGGGGATAGGATCCAGTAACAGTACCAAAAAGCCTTCCTCCTCCTCCAAGACTGTCATCCAGAGCAGTAGCAGTGTCACCCTGAGCGCAACGTCAGTGGAGTCGAATGGGTCCAGTGCGGCATCCTCCAGCAGCGAGTATGTCCCCTTTGATCACTCGAAAACGCATGCTAATGCAAGTAAGGTGGGGAAGGATGCCTATAAGCAGTTTACGGACCCGCGCAATGGTCGCAGTTATTACTATATCAAGATTATTGGGAAAAAATCGTCCGGTCGAAAGGATTCCGTGACTATCATGGCGGAAAATCTGAACATTGGAGAAATGGTTCTTGGAAAAAATGACCAGAACGACGATACCAAGATTGAACGCTACTGCTATAACAATGATACCACCAAGTGCGATGAATTTGGCGGACTTTACCAGTGGGCGGAGATGATGCAATTGCCCAGCCGTTGCAATACCGAAAGTTGTTCTGATTTGATACAAGAAAACCATCGAGGCATTTGCCCAGAAGGCTGGCGATTGATGACATACGCTGATTTTTACATCGCTTGGCATGCAGAAACAAATGAATATGGCATCAAAGGAACCCGTTCTGCTTATGGCTTTGGTGGAAATAACTACAGCGGCTTATCCCTTACCGGTGCTGGATTGAGAAGGGCTGAGGGAAAATTTAATGGTTTAAAGGATGGGGCGTATTGGCTTTTCCCGGAAGAATTTGAAAAGAAAAAAAATACACATGCTTATGCAGGTTTTGTGTCCGCGTTAGATGATTATGCTCCCAGTCGAAATACTAACGATAGTAAGATGATTGGCATTTCCGTCCGTTGCGTAAAAGTTGAACAGTAGTTTCGCTTATTTTGTCATGCCCGGCAATCATACGTTGTCCGGGCTTTTTTACTGCCCAAACTTTGTATATTTTATTTGCGGAGGATGTCCTATGAAACAATTTTTAGCTACTTTATCTCTCGTCTTTAGTCTTTCGTCTTTTATCTCATTGACCGCCTGCGGTGGCGACAGCAGCACATCCGTAAATGACGATGAATCGTCTTCTTCAACCAAAACTGTCATCCTGAGCTCTAGCGAAGGATCCAGTAACAGCTCGTCGTCAGCGAAGTCGAATGGGTCCAGTGACGGAAAGAAACTCTCTTCCTCCAGCAAAAAGATTGCTTCGTCATCTTCGGGCAAAGCCTCATCGTCATCCTGGAGCGGAGCGATAGGATCCAGTAACAGTAAGCCCTCCTCCTCCAGTAAAAAGGTTGTTTCGTCATC
>NZ_JAFWOM010000038.1 GCF_017545445.1 Fibrobacter sp. | reverse complement strand
TTCAAAAATGCCCGCAAATCTAATAATCGATTTCACACCAGTCAGATTCGTTGCATTGATGTCGAACGGCAACATGATAGTAGCAAAACCTTTGTTGGGCGTAAATTCGCGGTTGAACTTGACGGCGACATCCTCAACATCTTCGTCGATTGCGACTGCATCCGTGCCGTCGTAAGCACCGTCGATTTCAGCATGAGTATTTCCATCAGCATCTTCAAACACTTGCACGGCGGCGTAGTCGCGGATGTTGTTCCAGATGAAGAAGCGTTTCTGGATTGCACCTGCGTAATTGCCCTTGCCGGTGATTTGCGCAATGGCGGCTTCGTCGAGCGTAGCGGAGGTGACTGCGGTGTTGTTGAAGCATGTGACCGTGTAATCCGTGCCGGCTGTGAGCGTGTCCTTGCCGTCGGTCACGACGACAGAGGGGCAGACGGGCTTGCCGTCAGCATACTTCTGCACGGGGATGTCGGCGACGGTGATGTTCACGTCGGAGAGGAATTTTCCGTTAAACGATGGCACAAGCGTCTTGCCGTCGATATCGGAAACATCGTCGATCCTGCCGCTATACACGATGCCTTTCTCGTCTTTGAACGACTTGCCCTCGGCGATGTAGACACTATTTATGCTGTAGTAGCCGCTTGCATAGATGAAGTCGGTGCTGTTAGTCCAGGAGAGGGTGATATCGCCAGAATTGCTGTAGATGCCGTAGCCATATTCGCTAGTGCCAGTGGCCATGACGCTGCCGCCGTTTATCGTGATATCGCCACCGCTGGAGATGCAGCCATATTTGCCCGTGGCCGTGACTGTGCCGCCGTTTATCGCGACTTCTTTAGAACCTTGGATGCCGTTACCGTTTGTGCCTGTGGCCATGACCTTGCCGCCGTTTATCGTGATATTGCCACCTCTGCTGTCGATGCCGTTTATGTCGCCAGTGGCCGTGACTGTGCCGCCGCTTATCGTGATATTGCCTTTTTCGCTGGAGATGCCGTAGTAGCTGCCAGTGACCGTGAGTGTGCCGCCGTTTATCGTGACTCCGTTATTACCGTAGATGCCGTACCTGCCGCTAGTGGCTGCTTTCAAAGTTCCGCGTTGCCCGCTCTGCCCGTAAATTGTCAGGTTATTCGATGCATAGATTCCATAATCATTCCAAGTTTCAATCTCCAGTGTTGCATCATCCGCGAGGATGAGATACGCATCGCCGCTAAACGAGACCTGGCTTGCGTATTTCACGTTGCCCTGCACCACGTACCAGCCGCCATTAAGGTTGATGACACCGTTTTCGATGTAGTCATCGACATCGCTTGTGAGCACGGTGTAATCGCCTGGCTCAAGGATTTGCGGCTTGCCTTTTTCGTCGATGTAGGGGACTCCCCACTTGGCATAGACAATCGTGTTCTCCGTGACCGCTTTGGTAAAGTCGAATTCCGTGTCGCCGTCTTTCGACGTGAACCAGCCAAGGAACTTGTAACCGCTGCGTATCGGAGCGGCTGGAGCAGCAACAAACCAATCGCCATTTGCATAAGAAGCCGCAACTGTAGTAGGATCGCTGCCATTCTGGGCATCGAATGTGACAAATGAAACAAACGGCTTAAGCGTCTTGCCGTCGAGAACCGTGCCGTTTTCATCGCTATATGCAATTTCGCCACTATAGACATTTCCCTCGCCGTCTGTGAAATACTTGCCCTCGGCAATGGTAACCGGCCCAGCAAAACCGCTAGTTTTGAGACTGTCAGTGCTGTTCGTCCAACCAAGAGTAATGGGATTCACATCATCCCCTGGAAAAGCAGAAAAAGAATCAACATTGCCATCCATAACAACATTGCCACCCATAATAGAAACATTCACCCCAGAAACACCGTTTTTGGCATTCTTAATAGAAACATTTCCACCATTGATTGAAACCGAACTGCCACTAATACCATAAGATGAAGCGGCCAGATTAACTGTTCCTCCATTAATTTCGACAGCAGCTTCGCCTACAATGGCCACGAACAATTTTCCACCACTATCATCACTAACACATGAAGTACTATTGAGGATTCCTCCATTAATAGTAATAAAACTACCAACAATCCCAAAACCGAGCAACATAACGTCTTGTTTAGCAATAGCACAATTAGCGGTAACTTCGCCGCCATTCATAGTGTATTTACCAGCAACCTTAATGCCCTCATCGATTGTAGCCTTGCCGCCATTGAAAATAATGTTGCCAGAATAGTCGGCAAGACTTTTGGCGATAAGCTCTCCCATGCCGCCGCTCTGTCCATAAATATTAATCTCTGCCGTTAAACCATCTTCACCAGACACATAAACGTCATCATCAACAGTGAGTTTTGCACCATCCTTAAGGACAAGGTGGATGCTGCCAGCACTTGACAATTCGCCTTCATAGCGGACGTTGCCATCGACAACATACCACTGGCCAGAAGCGAGTTTCGTTTCTTCACATTTTTTAGGTTCTTCCAGAGTATTGAGGCAGCCGGTTAGCACCGTGTAATCATAGAGGGTCTGTTCTGAACCATCGGCATCAATGTACTTGACTGGAATCGTTGGCTTAAGAACTTTACCCGCAATAAACGCGATTTGTTCTTCCGAAAGTTTACCGCTATAAGCTTTGTTTTCGTCGTCAACAAAGAACTTGCCTTCGGCGACAGTGACATTGCTGTTGCCGTAAGTATCGGCTTTGACGCGGTTCGTATTTCGCGTCCAGTTGAGGGTTACGTTCCCTGCTATACCAGAACACACACCGTCATCGTTCTTGCAAGAGACCTCGACTACGCCGCCGTTAATCGCAACAGAGCCGCCGACGTTTGTTTCGTTCGCTGAAACTTCTATGGTGAGCTTGCCTGTACCCGCATCTTGGCCGTAAATCGAAAGGTTCGCATTATCGACAAGGAGATTTCCGCTGCTTTTCTTGAGCGTCATCTCGGCTCCGTCTGCCAAAATCAGGTGTGCATCGCCGCTGAACGCCGTAGGAATTTCGAGCGAGAGTTTGCTGGCAACAACAAACCAACTCCCGTTCACGAAGTCGCTCAAGCTCATATTGCTTGTCAGCACCGTGTAATCCGTAACAGTCTGTTCGACACCGTTTTCGTCGATGTAAGCGACAGGCCCGTATAAAGCCATTACGTTAGTATTAGATTTGGGCATTGCAAAGCTTGCAGTGCCATCGGCATCAATAATCGCTACCCCTGCAGAACCGCCTTGCGGCGTGTAAATCACACTAGAAATATTGAGTCCCTGAGAGCTGCCAAGATGGACCGTCGCACCAGACTTGTAATACTCTTCACCGCCAATCGAAATGCCATTGTTGTCATCAGTACCATAAAATACAGCCGCCCCATTGCCAATGGTATCAGCGTCGGCACGGATTGCCTTAAGCCCTTCACCGAGAGTCAGTTTATAAAGCGGAGTGCCTTGAGCTATTCCTATGGCAGTTGTGTAGTAGCTGTTTTTCAGCTCCATCTTGCCGTCCGTACCAGGTTTCGCATAGCGACAGAAGGTATAGTGATTACCGCCGTCAGCCGCAATATCAACCGATTGGGGAGCAAAAAGACTTCTCTCGATGACAGTTTTAACACGTGCTTGCTGATAACCCACAAAACCAGATAACTGCTTGGCTTTAGGGGCGTTGAACGAACCATCAAAAACACAATTCTCGAAAGTTATGTCAACGTAATTTTTTGAAAGCCCTACAAAGCCAGCACTGGTCCCATCGCCATCCACATTGGAAATAATATCCACATTGCTGCGGCTGTTAGTTATCTTAATGATTTTTCTTGCATCTGCTTCACCGGCAAGAATGTAAGAAATGAATCCGGCAGTAAACTTGCAATTCGTTTTAATAGTTCCATCAACGGTGAGGTTGCTGATTTCAAGTCCGTCGCCAGCATAGTGTACCAAAGCCAGGCCTTGCAAATGCTCATTAGCCGAGCTATAATCATCAGGCGTATTTTCCGTGCGGCTAAGATCAAGCGTCACCGTATGGCCGTTTCCATCGATTTTTCCGCTAAAGGGAAAATCTTTATTGTCGCCCACCATCGTGGTCACACCGTCAATATCCGCATCGAGGCGGAAGTATTTGTCAGAAAAGCTATTTTCCGCAGACTTCGAGGCAAGCAAGTCCCAGTCAGCCTTGGTAGCGATAATGTAAGGGGCTTTTTCTGTACCGCTTCCCTTAAATTCTTCCGCCCACGCATTCTGCCCGACCGCAAAAGCCAAAACAAGCAGCAAAATTGCAAATACTTTATTTGTAAAATTATCGTTTTTCATAGAAGTCGTTCCTTTATTCATACTTTGCAGCGCGGTAAGTCGCCATGAAAGCGGTTGCGCCAAATATTTTTTCTTCACTAACTTTCACGGAGTCCCGTTCCAAGCTGAAAATCAAACCGCCTGTAGAATTGTATTCCGCAACAAGCCGTCTGAAAGAGGTTGTGTCGCCAGGGATTCCCCAGCCAGCAATCACGTTCTTTCCGCTAAAGGTGAGTGCTCCGCAAGCCTGGGCAAAGTAGCCGTCATTACGCAAAACAGTTTTATTTTTGACAGAGCCTTTGTCCATGTCGCCCATGTTGAATCGGAGCAGCTGGGTATTGTTCGGGCCGTTGTCATTGTTGAACAAGGTAATCGAACCGTCATCATCGTGGTAACGTGCAAAGTGCTGCCCATGGAACGCATTCGAAGAGGATGTTCCGTCAAGCCTCCAAAGAATCTTGCCCGCCGAATCGCGTTGAATTTTCAGCACGGAACTGATATGCCTAAACGAGCACAGCAAATTGCTATCCGGCAAAACGTCGATGGAGTTCATGTGGACGTAGTCCTTCCCTGCCGTCGTGTCAAAAACCGGATCGAGCATGCTGAACAGCGTATCGTGGTCAACGCTCCACCAGTCAAAGACGACCTTTCCGCTATCCACTTCCTGAATATAAGCCGAAGCAACCGTATCTCGATCCTTAACGTTGACCACGCGGTCGATGTAGCTCATGAGGATGTAATGTTCCGAGTTGAAGAGATAAAAATCGTGGCCATCTACCGGGTAGCCTTCTTGAATGCTATCCACGGCCTCCAGCTGGATTTCCTTCAGCTTGTTGTAGGATTCATCCAGCAGGACTCGTTTGCCCGGATTGAATCCGTTAAAACGCCAAGAAGCGTAAGTCGAATCGGGTTCGTGGTAGCTGTAATAGATTTTTCCGTCGTCGCCATGGTGCTTCTTGAAATCCCACCAGCCCGTGCAATTTTTGCTCGTGTCAACCATCGGTTCAAAACGGTAGAACAAGTATTGGCCGTTGTTGCCTATTTTCTGAATCAAGCGGAGATAAACGTACGAAAGGTAAAAATCGCCAGCCGACATCGGCCCCTTCGACAAATCTTGCGTTACCGTCATGTTCGGCACAAGTTTGTGGAGCGTCCGCAAAAACAAAGAACCGCGAGAACCGCCACGCTTCCACGAGAGCGTCAAAAACGCGTCTTTGGCGATTCTTGAAACAGGAACGCTCGCCATGCTGTCTTTCAAAGCGACTCCATCGACCGCTAGGGAGTCGAAATCCTTGTAGTTATGCACGACAATCTGGGCATTGAACTCCGTCGAGAGCGTCAACAGGTCAAGCGTGTCCGCCGCCTGATTTGCCGAACCCAACTTTGCCGAATCCGCCGCCTGATTCGCGGAATCCGCCGCCGCCGACTTCAACGCCCTCGAATACCCCACACCGTTCACGGAGAACTTTAATGGCGGCTGGGCAGCCCCCTGGCTAGAATCATTCTTTTTCTGCTCGCTGCCGCTTTGGCACGCCAAAAGCAAAACCAAAGCCAAAAGAACAAGGAGAGAAAGCCCGTTGCGGGCAAGACGAAGGCGGCTAGCGAGTCGTACCATGGTCATTTACTCTCACGAAATTATTTAATTATTCTAAAATTATTAATTGTTGACAACAAAGTCAATAAAAATTTTGCCCTAGCTGGAGTTGAGCGATGGAAATATTTCTCTTTTTGGAGCAAACGAGCCTTTTGGATACCCATTTTTAGGTTTCCTTTTGACATTTAAGCCCTTTTTTGCGTTTTTTTGATACCAAATTGCGATTTTTGGTCATTTTGGTATCATTTTTTAGCAAAAACGGCCCCTTTTAGCAAAAACGACCCTTGCTTAGCCAAGATTCGGCTCGTTTCAACTCCAGCCTCGGCAAGAGCCGCACTAAACAACTGTGAGAGCTGCGCTAAACAACTGCGGAAACCACGTTAAACCCGACGAAAACCGTGCTAAAATAAATTTTTTTTAACGAAAAATCGTTTTTTCTGCATTTTTTAGAAAAAAAAAGGTAAATTATGGGCAAAAAGTACAATAATGAATATATAGAGAGAAATCCATGAGCTGGTCTTACTCTAGAGAACATCAAAAAAACATCCTTTGCATGATCATGGCCGGCGGACAAGGGAGCCGCTTGCAGCCCCTCACCCGCGACCGAGCAAAACCTGCCGTCCACTTTGGCGGAACATACCGCATCATTGACTTCGTCCTCAACAACTTCATCAATTCCGGCATTTTCAAAATCAAGGTCTTGACGCAGTTCAAGAGCGATTCCTTGAACAAGCACATTTCTGCCGCTTGGAACTTGAACGCTAGTCTCGACCAGTACGTTGACTTGGTGCCCGCCCAGATGCGCACCGGCGACGAATGGTATCGCGGTACAGCCGATGCCATTTTCCAGAACATCAACTTGATTACCGACGAACGCCCGGACCTCGTGGCGATTTTCGGTGGCGACCACATTTACAAGATGGACATCAACCAGATGATTGATTTCCACTTGAGCCGTGCGGCTCTCCTCACGATTGCGGCCATTCCGGTTCCGGTCGAAGAAGCCCGCGAATTTGGCATTATCGAAATTGACGCGGACAACCGCATGATTGGTTTCGAAGAAAAGCCGAAGGAACCGAAGGAAATGCCGAACCGTCCGGGTTGGTGCCTTGCGAGCATGGGTAACTACCTCTTCACGAGCAAGTTCCTCGTGCGCGAACTCCTGAAGGGTGCAAACGACGGCGCAACTGACTTCGGCAAGCACATTATCCCGCGCTTGTACAAGGAATACCCAGTCTATGTCTATGACTTCAACACGAACATCGTGCGTGGCGAAAAAGCCTCGACCAAGGGTTACTGGCGCGACGTGGGAACGCTCGATGCATTCTTCGAAGCGAACATGGACCTTTGCTCCGAAAATCCGCCGTTCGACTTGTACAACAACTACTGGCCGATCCGTACGTTCAACTGGAACCAGCCGCCTGCACGTTTCTTCGCTGGAGACAACGATGCACATCAAGGCGCCGCAGTCGATTCCATCGTGTCTGCCGGTTGCATCATCGGTGGCGGTACGGTCGTGAAGAGCATCCTTTCGCCGGGCGTGACCATCCAAAAAGACGCCCTCGTCGAAGAATCCATCCTCTTCCCGAACGTGACGATTGGCCCGGGTGCTAAAGTCCGCCGTGCCATTGTCGAAAAAGGCTTGCACATTCCTGCCGGTTTCCAGATTGGTTACGACCTGGAACGCGACAAGCAACTCTTCCACGTCACAGAATCCGGCATTGTAGTTCTCGCCAAGGACACGATTATAAAAGCGTAGGAGGCGAGAGAAGCGGGAACAAACTTGTTTGTTCCCATTTCCGAGCCGACGAAGATTGCGCTTGAAAAGCGCAACGCGTAGCAAGGCGAGCGTCGCAGAAAAATGCTTGCGCTACGCTATTTTTCTATGACCGAGCCGACGAAGATTGCGCTCGAAGAGCGCAACGCTTAGGCAAGAGTCGCGGGCGATGGCTTGCAGGAGCTCATAAACAAGCCACCCAACAATCTTATATAATAAAGAACTCCAGCCATTTGACTGGAGTTCCTTGTTTTTATATCATCAAGGGTTTAGTCAACTGAGACGTCGCCACTGCCGAATGCGGACACATCCATGACCCATTCGCCTTCAGTGCAAACGTATTTCATTTCATAGCCCATAAACGATTCAGTCTTCGTTTCGCCTTCCTTGCTGCACTTGTTGCTTTCAGCCTGAGCTTTGGCATCGTATGTCCATTCGCCATCCTGACAAATGTAAGGCATTGAAATGCCCATTACGCTTTCGACTTTCGTGTCACCTTCCTTGTCGCACTTGTTATCTTCGGCTTGAGAGGTCGCATCATACGTCCACTCGCCATCCTTGCAAACCAAGGTCGTTTTCATACCCATGAATTCCGTTTCCTTGGTCTCTCCTTCTTTACGGCAAGAATTGTCAGAAACCCATTCGCCCCCCGAGCAAACCAAAGTCATGGTCATGCCCATCATGGTCGTATCTTTGGTAGCACCTTCGGAAGTGCATTTAAGACCTTCTTTCATGGCAGTCGAATCGACAGACCAAGCGCCATCTTCGCAAATGAGCTTGACCGTCATCCCCATCATTTGGCCGTCTTTTTTGTCGCCTTCTTTGGAGCATTCTTGTCCAAGGTCACCGAAGTCAAAACCGGTGACACTGCCAGAACTCTTGGCAGAGGCATTGCTATCAGAGCTCTTTGCAGATGTTTTACTATCGGAGCTCTTAACAGAAGATTTACTGTCGGAACTCTTAGTCGAAGATTTGCTATCCGAACTCTTCGTAGAAGATTTACTATCCGAGCTATTTACAGAAGACTTGCTGTCCGAACTCTTATCGGATTCACCCGATGCTTTTACTGAAGAACTGGACACAGCCGGATCATTGCTGGGACCCACCGGAGAGGATTCATCGTCATCGCCACAAGCAACAAAGCCAAACGCAGCCGACAAAGCAAGCCCCACAGCCAATTTTTTGAAATTCATGATTTTACTCCTTGAAAATGTTACGATAAATATATCTTTTAATGGCTTGCTAGAAAAACAGTAACCTACAAAAGCTTATTTTTCTGTGGGATATATCACAACATGAAAAAACGGCCCCGGCAAAAAGCCGAGGTCGATTGATAGATTTTATCGAGAAAGTTCGCTCGCCTACTTTGCAGCTTCGCTTGTGCTTAGCAGATAAGCGTCGATGAACGGGCGGATTTTTCCATCGAGCACGCCTGCGGTATCCGACGTTTCCACACCAGTGCGGAGGTCCTTTACCATCTGGTACGGCTGCAAAACGTAACTGCGGATCTGGCTCCCCCATTCGACCTTCTTTTTCTCGGCCATGCGGGCATCGCGCTTCGCTTCTTCTTCCAAGCGGTAGTGTTCCGCAACCATGGTCTTGAGCATTTTATAGCAGGTTTCGCGGTTCTGGATTTGGCTGCGTTCCGTCTGGCAGCTTGCCATAATGCCTGTCGGCAAGTGCGTCATACGTACTGCGGAATCCGTCTTGTTGATGTACTGACCGCCGGCACCGCTACTGCGGTAAGTATCGACGCGAACTTCGGACATGTCGAGGTCAAACTCGATATCTTCATGTTCGGGGTACAGATAAACTGCCGTAAAGCTCGTATGGCGGCGGGCGTTGGCATCGAACGGGCTAATGCGCACCAAGCGGTGAACGCCAATTTCAGAACGCAAAAGGCCATAAGCGTTTTCGCAAGTGACTTCGATGGTTGCACTCTTGAGGCCAGCGTCTTCGGCTTCTTGGAAATCCACCACCTTGAAGTCCATGTTTTCGCGTTCAAAGAAATGCGTGTACATACGGAAGAGCATCAGCGCCCAGTCTTGCGACTCCGTGCCGCCGGCACCCGGATGGATGGACATAAGGCATGCGCAGGCATCGTCCGGCCCGTTCAGCATCTTCTTGAATTCCATCTTTTCCACGCGGTTCCTGAGATCCGCAATGTCAGATTCAAGCGTCGCCGTGAGGTCTGCCGATTCCTCGTCCTTGGACATCTCGTAAAGTTCCGCGAGGTCGTCGCACGTTTGTGAAACCTCTTTCCAAGAGTCGATAAGTCCCTTGAGGTTCCCAATCTTTTTCATCATTGCTTGCGCCTTGTCCTGATCGTTCCACAGGTTCGGGTCGCTGGAATCCTTTTCAAGAACGTAGAGTTCTTCGGTCTTTGTCTCTAAGTCAAAGATACCCCCAGAGTTTATCAATGCGGCTACGCAATTCGATAAGCCCGGTATGTGTAGTGTTGAACATAAGTAGTCAGTGGTTGGTGGTTAGTGGTTAGTGCTAAATAAAGGAGATGCCCGATCAAGTCGGGCATGACACAGTGCGGCGGTGCCGCGATTATAGGGCCTAAAACCTAAACCCTATTACCTAATACCTATTTTCCGATTGCCTGAGGCGGTTCGTACTTCTTGTCGAGGTACTGGACCTTGTAAGTCTTGCCAAGTTCGTCGAGGTAAGCCTTGAGCTTTTTCTGACGATCCTGTTCGACTTTCACACGGAGGATGTAATCAATCTGGTGTCTGTAGCTTTCGAACTTACCGTCGTTCTTTTCGGTAAGCATGAAGATAGAAACGCCATCATTTTCGACGATAACTTCGGAAATGTCGCCGACCTTGAGCTTGCCCACAGCCTTCGCGAAAGCGGCGCTCTTGGACTTGGCAACAAACTTGTTCATGATGCCACCCGTCTTCTTGGCTTCCTTGTCATCGCTGTACATAGCGGCGAGCTGGGCAAATGTAGCCTTCTTGGAACGAACCTGAGCCGCAAGACCCTTCAACATGTCCTTGGCATCGCTGACTTCTTGAGCGCTCTTGCCCTTAGTGGAAATAAAGATGCGAGCACCGCTAATCGTATCGTTGATGGCGGCTTCGCTCTTGTGGAGCTGCCAGAAAGCCTTGAGATCTTCTTCACTCGGAGCATCAGGATACGGAACCTTCTTTTCAATGATGACTTCGCTCTTGAGCTGGTCTTCGATTTTTTCCTTGAACTGCTTCATCGTCGTGTTGGACTTCTTGAGTTCTTTCTGGAAAGCTTCTTCGCTCGGGAACTGCTTCTTGAAAAGCGTCGTCAAGCTATCGACCTTCGATGCAGAAACCTTGATGCCCATCTTCTTGGCTTCGAGCTTGATAAGTTCCTGCCCCACCAAATTATCAACAACCGCATAGCGCAGTTGAGCCATCATTTCATCCGTCAACTTCTGACCCGGAGCCTGCTGAGCGCCGAGCATCGTTGCAAGACTATCAATTTTACCCGCAGAAATACCGGTCTTTTCGACGCGGATGACATCCATACTTTTCGTATTCAACAATTGAGCAGAGGCAATTCCTGCTGTAAGAAGCACAGCAGCTGCACCACGAGAAATAAGTTTAAGAGACATTATTTATCCTTTTATAAAAATTCAAGGGTTTTAAATTTCAAGGGTTAATATAGAAAACTTGAAACAAGCAAACACCTTCTTCATGTGATTTTACGCAAACAAAACAATCTTCTTACAAAAAAATGCAGTTAGGGCTTGATTTTTCTAAATTATTGCACATGAAGAAGATTAAAGTATATACGTTGCAAGGCAAGTGGACCGGGGATTTCGAGTCCAATAACAAGTGGTACAAGGACGAAGCCCTCAAACTCAAGGGCAAGGAAATTGACCTTTTGGTTCTCCCGGAGTTGTTCCACACTCCATATTTTCCGTTCGAGGAAAACGCGGACTTTTTTGACCTCGCCATCGAAAAGGACCATCCGATAGTCACCGAGTGGCAGACTATTGCCAAGGAACTGAACGCCGTTGTCGTGTTTCCGTTCTTTGAAAAGCGAGCCCGCGGCATCTATCACAACTCGGCGTTCGTCTTTGAACGTGACGGCAGCATCGCAGGGCTTTACCGCAAGAGCCACATCCCCGATGATCCGGCTTTTTACGAAAAGTATTACTTTATTCCAGGCGACACCGGCTTTGAGCCCATCAAAACTAGCGCAGGTACGCTCGGCGTGCTCATTTGCTGGGACCAGTGGTTCCCCGAAGCCGCCCGCATCATGAGCCTGAAGGGCGCAGATGTTCTCATCTACCCCACCGCTATCGGCTGGATGGACAGCGAACCCAAGGAAATCTACCCGCGTCAGCAAGACAGCTGGATGACGGTCATGCGCGGACATGCGATTGCTAACAGAACGTTTGTCATCGCGGCAAACCGCTCGGGCGTCGAAGGTCACCTCACGTTCTGGGGAACAAGCTTTGCCGCCGCACCGGACGGATACATTTTGCAAAAGTGCGATCCGGAATTCTTGGGTGCAAGCTATGTCGAACTCGACCTCGCCGAAACCGAAGAAAATCGCCGCTGGTGGCCGCATTTCCGCGACAGACGAGTCGATTTGTACAAGGACATTTTAAAAATTTGGGCAGACTAATTAAGCTATGGGGTCGTGCCTTTGGCACTTTGGGCACGCTACGCATTGAGAAATGAGCAAAGCATTCCTAAAGGCCTGTCATTCTCGACTAAGCGTAGCGCAGGAGGGAATCCATACATGAAACGGAAATATTTATGGATCCCGTCGCTACGCTCCAGGATGACAAGTCTCTAAGCAAATAAAAAAGGAATTTAATCCATGACGAAAAATTCTATTCGTTATCCGGCGGAATGGGAAAAGCAGAGCGCTACGTGGCTTGCATTTCCGCACAATAAAAAGAACTGGTATGGCGAACGCGGCGAAAAAATTCGCTGGTTCTATGTAGAACTAATCCGCAACATTACGCAGTTTCAGCCAGTGAACGTACTTCTCCCCGGCAAGAATTTCTTGACGGATGAAGAAAAATCAGCCCTAGCAGATCGCCCGTTTCCAGCGAACTTTATCGTCATGAAAACAAACGATATTTGGATTCGCGACTACGGTCCGTTTTTCCTTCAAAAAAGCACAAAGAACGGCCCGCAAAAAATTATCGCTGAAACATGCTTTAATGCTTGGGGCGCAAAGTTCCCGCCATGGGGATTGGACAACGCCATTCCACAGAAAATCGCTGAAAAAACAAAGTGCCCGCTTACCACAAGCGTTCCTTACATTTTTGAAGGCGGTGCTATCGAAGTCAACGGTGACGGTCTTGGAATCACAACCGAAGATTGCCTCGTCGGCAAGAACCGCAATGATTCAAAAGATTTAAAAAAGGTTGTAAAAGCACTCTGCAAAGCATTCGGACTTAAAGATTTGCTAGTGCTGCCACACGGTTTGCACGGAGACCATACGGACGGTCACATCGACAATGTCGCCCGTTTTGTCGCTAAGGATAAGGTTGTCATGTGTATGACGGAAAATAAGAAATCCCCTAATGCACCGATTTTAAGCGAAGCAAAATACATTATCGAAAATTGGCTTAAAAGACACTACGAAAGCGCCCAAGTCGATACACTTCCGTTACCGCCGCAACGCGTGCTCGATGACGGACAAATTCTACCGGCATCGTACATGAACTACATCTACGTCAACGGCGGACTCATCTTCCCGAAATACAAGAGTCCAAACGATGCCAAGGCAAAAGCTTATTTCGAAAGCGTGTATCCAGACCGTAAAGTCATCGGCATCGATTGCCACACCGTCATCGAAGAAGGCGGAAGCCTCCACTGCATGAGCAAACACGAATCAGAATAGTGGTTAGTAGGCAGTAGGAAGTAGGAAGTTAGAAGAGAATGCTACTAAAAAACTTCCTACCGCCTACTTCCTACTGTCTACTTTCCTAGCTTTCGCGATGGCTTCTTTTGCTAGTTTATCTACAAGTTCATTCCATTTGACGCCTGTGTGGGCGGCGACTTTTTCGAACTGGACCCGGTGGAGATAAGGCTTTGCCGCCTTGACATACATCTGCGCGATATTGCTTTTGGCTTGCCACTCGCCTTTTGCCCAACGTGCAATCCCCTCGTAGTCATGACAAATGACCCCATTCATGTCGTGAGCATCAAGCCAACGCATCGCCTGGAAGGAGGCCATCACTTCGCCATCAATATTGCGGCTTTCGGCTTCGAATGCGGTAATTCCCGAACCACGCGCAATTTCCTTGTCGTTATCAGTAACAACAAACGCCCAGCCCGAACGTGCAAAACCCGGCGAAAAGGAACCATCGACAAACACACGGATTCCATCAGGGGCAGGAGCTTCCATCCCATCAAGCCACGCTTGAGCTTCTTCGCGGGACCCAAAGGATTTGAATAAAACACCTTTAACACCATGGGTCAATTTTTCGCATTCAGCCCATGTGGTCACGATTTTCTTTTCATTATCGCTTTTTACGGCATAGAATTTTTGTTTAGGCATGGCGCAAATTTAATATAATCTTGGGCTTTTGGAGTCCATTACAGATTATCGTCTTTTTTTTCGTCTTTTTTAGCGTCGGAATTTTCATCAAGTTTTTCTTGCAGTTGGTCAATCCGATTTGCAAGCATTTTTTCGATTTCCGGGAGCAATCGATCTTTAACGCGGTCCAGATACAAGCATTGAAGCTGGATCATGCGATTGCGATGGCGACCGGCAAATTCTTGAATCCAATGGCTTACCGCTTGCTGGCGGTCTTGAATTTTATCGTGCAAGGAACGTTGAATAAAAGTCCTCTGGACTTCCATGTAACGTTGCATGTTGAACGGCATGCGGTAGGTACGAATAAATTGCTTCAAGAGCACCAACAAACTAAGTCTATCATTACGGTGCTCATGAATGAACTGACGCAACTCTTCCAGATGTTTTTGAAAGAACGGAACGATAGCCTTATCATCAATTTGATAAAGTTCTAACTCGTCCTGTTTTTTTGTTGCCTCATCAACGGCCATATTTCAAATGTATTTTTTTAATTCGTCGTTATGGCTTGGAATGCTTCACAAGGAAGCCAAATTTGGCCATTTTTCCGCTATTTAGGGTATTTTTTCCAAAGAAAACGCGTCCTTCGGTCCCCGGATTCAAGCGATCGGCAGCTGCACCGCGAAAATCAAGCAATTCTTCGACCTCGCACGGCACCATTCCGTCGGGCGTCATGAGCTCCAACGTATCGTCCATGGAGAACGGATTTTTGACGTTCACAAGGCATGCCCCTGTCGAAGCATCGAAATCCTTGACCTGAGCAGCCACACAGCCGCCTTCGGCATCCACATGCGTCGCTTCGTAATTCTGCGGCAACGGACCACGCAAGAATCCCGGCATAAAGCCTCGCCCATCGACAAAGCGGATTGCACGACGGCTTTCTTCGGGCACCGGATTGCCTGCGGCAACAGCGTCAATCGCCATGCGGTAAGCGCGGACGACTTGGCTCAAGTAATACACGGATCGCGTACGGCCTTCAATCTTGAAGGAATCAAGCCCACCAGCCACAAGTTCTGGAATCACATCCAAAGCGCAGAGGTCGCGGCTGCTCATGAAGTACGTCCCCCACGTATCTTCATCAAGCGCAATCGGATCGAGTTCCGGACGGTCGGTGCGTTGCAACGTAAACGAGCCTTCATGTTCGCGGTAGTCCTCGACCTGCGGACCGGAATTTGCATACAACCGGTACGGCATACGGCAGCTGTTATCGCAAGCTCCCTGATTGGCATCGCGGTGCGTGACCCAGTTCGAAAGCATGCAGCGGCCAGACATCGCCATGCAAACAGCACCATGGACAAACACTTCCAGTTCCAGTTCGGGTACTTGTTTCTTTATCTCTAAAATTTCAGACAATCTAAGTTCACGACTCAAAATAATGCGACGGACTCCTAGATTTTTCCAGAACGAAGCCGCAAGGTAATTCGTCGTATTCGCTTGTACAGACAAATGCACTTCTGTTTCCGGGTGTTCCTTGAGGAGCCATCCCACAAAGCCAGGATCAGCAACGATGAGTGCATCCGGTTTGAGTTCGAGCGCAGCATTCAAGGCTTTCTGGAACGATTCGACTTTCACATTGCGAGGAATTACGTTACTTGTAAGATAAAACTTTTTACCATGTTCATGAGCATACGCAATGCCTTCGGCAAGGTCATCCAAATTTTTGAAGCCGTTTTCACGGGCACGCAGCGAAAAAGCAGGCTGCCCCGCATAGACTGCGTCCGCACCATAAGCAAACGCATATTTCATTCGTACAAGATCACCCGCAGGTGCAAGTAATTCTGGTTTGGTCATAAATAGTGGCTAGTGGTTAAGGGTTTGTAATTAGTAGGAAGTAGGAAGTAGGAAGTAGACAGTGGTTAGTGGTTAGTAAACAGTGGTTAGGAGTTAGGGGTTAGGGATTAGGACAATTATCACGCGTTTCTCGCGTCCATTATAAGATGGCTCAGCCGCAATTTTTCTCTCCTAATACCTGTCACCTGTTACCTAAAACCTATCTTTCGTCTCTCGTCTATAGGCTCGCAGAGCCGTTCTTTCGTCTAAAATTTAAATCCTGCTCGAATATAGGCTTTGCGGTCATCAATTAATGTAATCTCTCCCATGAATGAAAAACGTCGTCCTTCGTAGCTAATTGCAGGCGTAAGTGAATATTGCAATTTGGCCCCATCAAGGAATTTTTTATGAAGTCTAAGATGGCCATTCGGAGTTGTATCGTTCACAGCGCTGCCGTAATCCGTCCCTTTCCAAAACCAAGTCTGACGAAGAGACGCAAAAATTTGTCCATCCAAGCGAGCAAAAATGCTCCAGTCAATCGTCCTGCTATTCGGTCCACCTTGATTTCCGAGCGGATACCCCAAATGCGCAATCTGAGCGGTATTCTTCTTAAAATGAGTATAAACATAAGGTTCTACGCGTGCATATTCAAAAATCGTTCCCATTTCAATCTTGTGGTCCTTGTAATAAAAATCATGCCCCGCTTGGAAACCCGCCATCCAGGCCCACTTAGCTTCGATATTGTCATTTCGGGCTAAACTAATCGGAGATTCCATGTCATCCAAAAAGAATTCCGTATAAAGACGCACTGCGTTGAACAAACGATAGTTGAAATCAAAAGAAATAGAACCATTGTTGCTGTTTTCCGAGTAATTTCCTTTTTCCATGAACAAAGGGGCCGTCGGAACAAACAGCCAAGGTTTCATATCGTCGTAAAGAACCGTAAGTTCGCTAATACCAAACGTCGCATTCCCCACGGCCAGTTCGTAACGATGGCCGAAGAGGTTTCGCGTATTGTCCTTGTTCGACAAGCTCATGCTGTTAAAAATCCGCAAATCCGCATAAAAGCTCATCACGCGGAGAGGGCCAATCATCAAATCCAAGCTGAGCATGTTGTACGGAATTGCAAACTGGTTCAAGGTCAAGTTGTTGTAATAACCTGGCCCCCAGTGCATCACGTCGCGGCCAAAGTCCAAGCGCAACCAATCGTAGTTAAAAGCGAAATGCGTGCGGTAACGGGCGTAACTAGTATATTCGACGCCAGAATTGTCTTCTTCGTGCTGCACTTCCAAAAATTCGCGGTCAAAAGACTTCGGATTCTTGGCCGAATGACCTTCGCTGTAAATGCGGGCATCCAAAACGAAATCAACGGAATCAATAAAGCCTCGCAAATAAAGACCCCCGTCAATTCCCGGCCAAATCGTATCGCCAAGCGTTTTGCCGCCGCGGTAATCAATGCCACCGACAATGCTTGTCGCAATGGCAACACGCGGAATCGCATTTTCAAGAGCTAAAGCCTTTGCAACGCAAGCGGAATCGCCCTCCTTGCAATCCAGTTTCATTCCGTTGCCAAGAACACCTGCCCCACGCTCACTATCAAAATACAAAAGCGCATTGCCTTCTGTCTTCGTAAAATTCTTGCGGAATGTCGTATCCCTACGCGGATAGGTAAAGTACTGGCGTTCTGCTCCTGTCGTCTGGCGGTGATATTCAAACAGCATCGGAGCGGTTTCCAAAGTCCGCAAATTACGGGAATGCTCCGGCTCAATTACCGGCGATACAGCCCAAGACTCGCCCACCCCAGTCAAAAGCAAGACGGACAAAACAGAATAAAATTTTCTAAAATCCATTGTCTAAATTTAACTTTTTTACGAAGCCCTTTCAATTACCTATGATAGAAGTTGTAAGGGATTAAGGCGAACACGCTGAGAAACCATTTTTTGGCATATTTCGCCCCATACGGAACTTATGGTTCCACTTATTTTTTCCAAAATATTCATTGTCAGTTTATTGACATGTTTTTTCTCAATGGCAAAAAATACATTTATGGTAATATTGTTGAATGGGAGATATTTATGTCAATGGATAACAAGAATTTATTTACAATGGGCTTTACGGCAGCCTCTCTAGCTTTATTCGCGAGCTGTTCGGATTCCACTTCAGCCGTAAGCGAATTTTCTGACAACGCTTACCTTTCTTCTACGGAAACGGGAGTATCTTCATCGGCAGCAGACGATGGCTTCGGTGAAATCATTTCAAGCGATTCGGAAAATGGAACGCCAACAGGAACGCCGTCGGCAACTAGCAGTACAAGCGTCGCACAGTCCAATAGCGGAACTGTCGTAGCCTCTTCAAGCAGCATTCCCTCCGTAAATTCCAGCAGTGCGACTACGCCCAATATAACGGTATCTTCTAGCAGTACGGCCCAACCAAGCGTCCAAAGTTCTTCAAGTGACAAGGCCGATCAAATTAACGAAAATTCGGGAGACCGTCCCGTTATAGCATACGCATCAAGCGGTGCAACCGTCACGAACGGCGGCAATTGCGTCACGGTCGAAGGCGGCACCGTAAAAATCACTTGCGGCGGCGAATACGACTTTAGCGGTTCTTACAGCGGAAGCGACGCCCAGATTTTCGTCGCTACCGCAAAGACGGACACGACCGTTTATTTGAACATGAAAGGCCTTACGCTCACCAACACGGTAGATGCTCCGATTTACATCCAGAAATCGAACAAGACGTTCGTCGTTGCCAAGAACGGAACGACAAATACCTTCACGGATGCAGCGACAAGAACGAAAACGCACTCTTACACGAATGACGCTGGGCAAGCCAAAACCGATACGACCGGCGCTTGCATCTACGCGAAAGACGACCTCACCATCAAGGGCGAAGGCACGCTTATCGTGAAAGCAAACTACAATAACGGCATCCATACCAGCAACGATTTGAGAGTCAAGAACGGCATCATCACGGTAACGGCAAAGAACAACGGCCTCAAAGGCAAGGAATCCGTGGCGATTAGCGGCGGCACAATCAACATCACCAGCGAAGGCGACGGCATCAAGAGCGATACCGAAGACGCGACTGATTTGGCAAGCGGTAAGGGTTCCATCGAAATCACGGGTGGCGAAATCACCATCACGTCTGCATTTGACGGCCTCTCCGCAAATAATGCCGTGACGATCGCCAAAGGCGACAGCAAAGACGCAGACAACAGCGTCGTTAAATCACCGACGTTAAAAATCACGACCGGCGGTGGCCAAAAATGCCTCGGGCAAAGCACCGGCGGCGGCAATGGCGGTCGCGGAGGCATGGGTGGATTCGGCATGGGCGGCGGCAATTCCTGTGCACCCGATTCCAGCATGAAAGGCGTCAAAAGCGATTCTAGCATTGTCATAAGCGATGGCGTTATCGAAATCAACAGCCGCGACGACGGCATCCACAGCGGCGGCACAGTCACGCTCAGCGGTGGCAAAGTGACCGTCAAGACGGACGATGACGGAGTCCATGCGGATAAGGCCCTTTACGTCAAGGACAATGCAAATGTGAGCGTCACTATGGCTTACGAAGGCATGGAATCGCCCGACATGAATTTTGAAGGCGGCATCACGAGCGTCATCACCACAGACGACGGCTGGAATGCGGCTGGCGGCACAACGACAACGACTGGCAATAACAATAGCGGCAATACGGGTCGCGGCGGCCCTGGCGGTGGATTCCCCGGCGGCGGTTTCGGTCCCGGCGGAGGAAGCACGGGCAACCTCAAGGTCACCGGCGGTTATCACTACATTTACGTGGGCACGGGCGACACGGATGGCATCGACAGCAACGGCGGCATTGAAATTTCTGGCGGCGTCATCGTCGTGGAATGCCGCATGAACGGCGGCATGGGCGGCATGGTCGATTCCGACGGAACGACAAATATTTCTGGAAACGCGAAGTTGCTCGGATTTGGCACGAACAATTCCGAAGAAGGCAAGCAGTACAGCGTGAGCTTCACCGCCGACAACTACTACGGCACTTCCGAAATCGCATTCAAGCCAAGTTTCTCCGGAAGCAAGATGGTTTCGAGCGTGGGCCAGCCGGGTGTCGTGAACAGCGTGAGCGGCATGAACAAGACCTGCTTCGGCGACAGCGCAGATAGATGCGTTTATACGAAATAGACGAAAGAACGGGCCGTCGGCCCTACAGACGAAATACGAAAGAAAAAAGGCGAGCATTTTTACTCGCCTTTTTCAAATTTCAATTTTACAGCATTCGCCTCTCTCGTCTACCAGCGAAGCGATCTTTCGTCTAAACTACATCCAGCCGCGGTCAGAGGTACCGGAAATACCACGAATCTTGAGGTCGAAGTCGTCACGGTTCGTAGCGGCGTTCATAGCCGTTTCAAGCGAAATCTGCTCACTCTGGTAAAGTTCCAAGAGAGCTTGGTCAAACGTTTGGCTGTGGTACTGGATATGGCCTTCGGCAACGGCCTGTTCCACCATGTCAATTTTATCCTTGTCCTGGATATATTCCTTGATGGCGCCCGTATTCACGAGAATTTCAGCAGCAGGCACACGCCCCTTGCCATCCTTCGTCGGCAAAAGACGGAGCGAAATAATCCCAGCCAAAACTTCTGCAAGCAACAAACGAATTTCGTCGTGCTGGTGCGGCGGATACATCGAAAGCACACGGTGAATCGTTTCAACAGCATTCGTCGTATGGATAGTCGCAAACACCATATGGCCCGTATCAGCAGCCGTCAATGCAATTTGCATCGTTTCCAAGTCACGGATTTCGCCCACGAGGAGCACGTCCGGGTCCTGACGGAGGGCAGCACGCAAAGCGTTTGCATAAGAAAGCGTATCCACACCGATTTCACGTTGCGAGACAATCGCCACGTTATCCTTATAAAGGTATTCAATCGGGTCTTCAACCGTGATGACGTTGACAGATTCTTTCTGGTTGATGTAATCAATCATCGAAGCAAGCGTCGTCGATTTTCCAGAACCGGTCGTACCCGTCACAAGCACAAGCCCACGTTTGGTAAGTGCCAAATCGCGAATGACTTCGGGCAAGTGAAGGTCTTCGAAAGGAGGAATCGTCGCCTTGATATGACGAATCACGACAGCGATCGTACCACGCTGGCGGAAAACGTTCACACGAAAACGTCCCATATCGCGGGCACCCACAGCAAAGTCACATTCCTTATTCGCTTCAAAACGCTGCTTTTGGTCACGGTTCATGATATCGTCCAAGAACGAATCCATCATGACGCTATCAATACGAACATCAAAAAGTCTTGTCAGGGCACCATTGATACGATATACCGGCGGCACGCCCACACGAAGATGCAAGTCAGACGCCTTGCGATTGACCATTTCACGCAAGAGCTGTTCAATGCGAAGTTCAGCCATTAAGCTTCTCCAAACTTTTCACGACAGAGTTTCTCAATTTCATCATAACGAAACTTAATCTCAGCATTATCCGGATTCTTTTTGACCAAATCCGCATAAATATCAAGAGCCTTGTTATAGACACCTTGCTCCATATAAATATCAGCAAGAGTGCGCGTATTCAGGCTATCGTCCAAATCAGCTGCACCACGAGAAAGCGGAGCGTCAGCGTTATTGACAAGACTTGCAGCGACTTCGTCATCGGAATCGCCAGACATCAAGTAATCAACGCCTTTATTATTTGGTTCGTCTGATTCGGTCAAAGTATCGTCTTCGTCAAACAAGCCCTTGAACGCATTTGAAACTTCTGAATCAATGGAATCCAGTTCCGCAGATGGAGCCTCTTGCTTTTCAGCGGGGTGACTTTCTTCAGCAGCTTGTTCTGCAACCATATCTGTTGCGGTAGTCAAGGCCACTTTTTCTGTCTGAGCGGTTTCTACTGGAGCAGCAGGCGCCGCCGAAGCAAAATCCGCTTTTTCTTCCGGCAAATCGTCATCGGCTCCGAAAATGCTATCAAAGGATTCATCGACATCCTTAACGGCATCTTCTTCGATGGCCGCACTTGTCGATTCCTGACTCTCTGAAGCCTCAGAAGATGTTTCCGCCAAAGTCGCTGAATCCGTCGAAGCTTCTGACTTTTCCTCTGGCAAAGAAAGGTCATCTTCATTACCGAACATGGAAGCGAATGCACCACCCATTTCATCGGCGATATTTTCATCCTTAGGAGCATCCTTTGTTTCGGTCGGCAATTCGAGATTGTCGTTATTCAAAGAGAAGTCTTCGACCGGGAGCGGCTGCGACGCTTCAGCAGGAGAAGCAGAGGCAAAAGCATCTTCAATCGGAGCTTCATCATTTTTCTCATCTTCGAAAAGTGCATCGAAAGCACCATCGACACTAGCAGAAAGTTCTTCGGATTTTGTAGCTTCCGGTTCGCTAATTTCGGAATCCGCAGGAGCCGCAGTTTCAGCCACAGGAGCTTCGGCGACCGGACTTTCTACAGCAGCGGTTTCTTTTCCGTCCAAACTAAAATCGGCATCAGCGGACTTTTCAAACAAGCCACCAAAGGAATCCTCTTCAGCCGCAGGTTCTTCTACAGGAGCCGCTACAGATTCCGCAGTTTGTTCGACAGGCCTATCGGCCAACATTTCTTCCGCAGGCTTTTCCTCGAAAACGTCATCGTCACCAAAAATCGAAGAGAATGCGTCATCGACGTTTGTCGCCTTGTCCTCTTCCTTAGGGGCATCAATGGAAGCGACTTCATCATCGGAAAAATCCATATGTGACGAAGGAATCGAACTCTCTTCTGAAACTTTATTTGAATCTTCAGAAACAGATTCCGTCGGTTTTTCATCTAAACTAAATTCAGCATCAGCGGATTTTTCAAACAAACCACCAAAAGATTCTTCGCTAGAAGATTCTTCCACAGGAGCGTCCGTTTTTGCGGCCAACGTTTCTTCGGCAGGCTTTTCTTCGGGCAAATCATCGTCACCAAAGATCGAAGAGAAAGCATCATCGACATTCGTTTCCTTGTCTTCTTCCTTAGGTGTTTCAAGAGATTCTGCCGTTTCTGCAGCCGGAGTTGCAGACGGGCTCCAGTCACTCAGAGAATCGCTTGCCTCTGCAGGCTTTTCTTCGGGCAAATCATCGTCACCAAAGATCGAAGAGAATGCATCATCGACATTCGTTTCCTTGTCTTCTTCCTTAGGTGTTTCAAGAGATTCTGCTGTTTCTGCTGCCGGAGTTGCAGACGGACTCCAGTCACTCAGAGAATCGCTTGCCTCTGCAGGCTTTTCTTCGGGCAAATCATCATCGCCAAAAATCGAGGAGAATGCATCATCGACGTTCGTCGGCTGACTTTCCGGTTCGGGAGTTGCATCTAAACTAAAGAGATTTTCGTCGGACTTGGGAGCGGAGTTCACAGCTGCGGCATTTGCAGAGGAGAACGGAGATGCGTTCGCACTAGCACTAGCAGATTGATCTTCGGCAGAATCCAAATCATCATCACCACCGAGGAAGCCTGTAATCGCAGACGAAACTTCAGATGTACTCAGAACATCGTTGCCTTCGTAAGACTGATCTTGAGTATCACTTTCTTCGACAGCACCATCAGCCGCAGAATTCAACGACTTCATGAGGTCGTCCATCGAAGCATTGTCTTCTTCGTCCGAATTCGGCATGGATGAAGCCAAATTCGCAAAGACGTTGTCTTCACCCTCGAGATTACCCGATTCGGAATCCATATCCATCGTAAACGAACTATCATCCATTGGCGGTGCAGCCAAATCTGTTTCCTGTTCCTCAGGAAGAACATCGTATTCTTCTTTCCAGAAAGAATCCAAAGGATCCATGTCATGGACACGGCGGAAACACATGTTACGTTCAGTAGTCTTGCCTAACTGATCGTAGGCCTCCCCCATTCTCTTATGGGCGGACAAGCAGAACGGGTCCTTGGCGAGCACCTTCTTGTATTCCATGACGCTACCAGCATAGTCCTGCTGTCCCGCAAGGATTCTTGCTCGGACCAGCATGGCCGGAACATCGGACGGCGAGGCCGCAAGAGCATCGTCAACAAGCTTAAGAGCGGCTTCATAGTCGCCAGAAGCACGTTCCATATCGGCAAGCCAAGCCAAAGCCTGAGATTTGCCTTTGTTCTTCTTTACGGTTTTTCTAAGAGAATCCAACGTAATAGCCATTATTTCTCCAATGGAAGAAGAATAGCTTCATCCGCCAAAAGTACAGGTATTCCTTCGCGAACCGGATAGACTCGGGAACCATCAGGAGTCGTAAGCGCTTCGGTCAGGGGTTCGGTAATAGCTTCGCCGGCTACATTCTTGAGAGAGCCAGCCTCAACAGCATTGTTCAAAAGAGCGATGCAATCCTCGCCCGCCTCCGACAGCGGCTCGCGAGTTTCGGGGCAGCAAAGAATACTTAACAATTTAGAATCGAGCATAAAACCTTTTTATTGCGTTTTTTTCATAAAAAAAATAACACAATTTTTACAAAAAAGGGCGTTTTTAACGAAGATATTTAAGGTTTACAAGGGCAAAATTGCCGTTTTTTCCGTTTCCAATCAACAAATACACACACATACCGAGCTTATCGAGCCAGCTGATGTCGAAATTTTCGCGATAACCGGAGAAATTCGAGACCACAAGGAGTTCGCGGCAGCCGGTACGGTTGCAAATGTTTTCCATCTGAGAAAGTGGGCCCAACAGGTGCTGGCGGTTCATCTCGCTTACGTTTTCAGGTTCAGAACTCACGCAACCGAGAATTTCAATCCCAGGGATGACGTTGTAGCTGTCGAACCAGTTATTGAGGGAATCTTCGCGGCCACCCAGCAGAATAGAACGATGACGTTTCTTGGCAAAAATACGGTAGAAATAATTTATCCAGAACGCAACGCGGCGCCATGCAAGGAGAGCGAACGGAATAAAGAGACTGGAGCAAACAGCAAATGTAATCCAGTGGGAATCGTATGGCAAATAAGTTGTAGCTCCATCGACTATTGGAGTTTGAGTGAAGTAGCGGAACGCCGAATACCCACCGACAACAAGCAAGTTCAATGGGATCAAGTAACGCAAGAACTTTTCGCCCTTAAGACTTGACACCGTATATTCCCCACGGAACATGAGGAACACAATGTTCAAAACAACGGCTAAGATAGCAAGGCTCCAGTCTTCTGAACCGGAATGAATGATGACATCGCCTTTTTCGGCACAATCAAAGCATGTCGAAAACACGCCTGTTTCATAGCAAAGGATGAAAAACGCCCACAGAGCCACCACGCCCAAGTCGAGGAACATCTTCCAGAACTTTGGGATCAGGCGCGAGAACATGCCCACAAACGCAGCAAATAAAATACCGAAAGAGACGAGGAAGTTCGGGACAAAATAAAGGTCCTTGTGCTTTTTAACAAAGATAAGCATCGCCTTGTAGAAATCAACGTAAGACCCCCAACGGCGTGTGCGGCAACTCTGGCCCTTGAAATGCAGAATGTTCGTGACCGGAGTGTAGTAGTTGTGGAGACCCATTTCTTTTGTACGAAAACAGAGGTCCAAGTCTTCACCATACATAAAGTAATCTTCGTCAAAGCCGTTCAGCTTTTCATAGACATCGCGACGGATGCAGAAGAACGAACCACTCACGGCATCGACTTCAATCATCTCGTCCGGGTCAGCATACGTCATATTGTAAGAAGCCAGCAGCTTGCTCTTTGGAAAAAGCGCAGCAAGTCCAATCGTCTTGGATACCGCAGAAACAATCGTCGGGAACGAACGGCGGCAAGCCCACTGGAGCGATCCATCTTCGTTCAAAATGCGGCAACCGACCGTGCCCGCTTCCGGATGTTCTTCCATAAACTGGAGCATTTCGCGGAAAGCGTTCTTCGAAATAATCGTATCGGGATTGATGAAGAAGAGATACGGCTTGGTCGCATGCTTCTCTGCTAAATTACAGCCCTTACCAAAGCCCAAGTTTTCCTTGGAATCAATCCATTCCACTTCGGGGAAGAAGTTCTTGATTTCAGGAATAATCGGTTCGTTGGAACCGTTATCCAGAACAATAATTTGCGAATCAATGCCCTCACATGCGTCACGAACGGACTTGAGGCAAGCCGGGATAAAATCGCAAGAGTTATACGAAATGATGATGACGGAACAGGAAAGCATGGGTTAGTAGTCGGTAGGAAGTAGACAGTAGGAAGTAGGAAGTAGGAAGTGGTTAGTAAACAGTGGTTAGTAAACAGGAAAATTTAAGTGGCTAGTAAACAGGAATGTAAAAGGAACGTTCTTATCACAATCCTAACCACTAATCACTAACCACCAACCACTATTCAATTAAGCTAAACCTAGTCGCAGTTTCAGAACGAGGAAGAAAGCTTCGGAGATGATGCCGCCGCTCATCTTGGAGGTACCGCGGGTGCGGTCCGTAAAGATGATGGGGATTTCTTTCACGCGAAGTCCCTTTTTCCAAATCTTGAAGGTCGTTTCGATCTGGAAACAGTAACCGTCGCTCTTCATCTTGTCGAGGTCCAAAGCCTGCAACGCTTCACGGCGGAAGCACTTGAAGCCGCCCGTCGCATCGCTGATCGGGAGACGAGTCACAACGCGGGTATAGACATTTGCGCCATAGCTGAGGATAAGACGGCGGAGGTCCCAGTTCACCACGCTGATGCGTCGATTCTGATAGCGGCTGCCAAGCACCAGGTCCGCGTCTTCGGCAGTTTCAAGGAATCGGTTCAAGTCCGCTGGGCTGTGGCTAAAGTCGGCATCCATTTCGAAAACGCGTTCGTAGTCGCGTTCGAGAGCCCACTTGAAGCCCATCACGTATGCAGAACCCAGCCCCATCTTCCCCTTGCGGCGGAGCAAATGGATTCTTGGATTCTTGTCCACTTCAGCCTGAACGAGGTCACCGGTTCCATCCGGCGAGCCGTCATCCACCACTAAAATTTCAAGACATTCATTCTGTTCCAAAATTGCGGACATAATCAGGAGAATGTTCTCCTTCTCGTTGTACGTAGGAACAATTACTAAACTCTTAGGGAACGCCATTAAATACCTCACTATAACACAAATCTATACAAAATTACAGTTCACCAATCGTCTCCGAAATGGGATAAGTACGTTTTCTATTGCCCGTCAGCATTTCGCCAAGGAGTCCCAGCGAGAAAAACTGGACGCTCATCACAAGCGAAAAGGCTCCAGCAAGCAAAAGCGGTCGAACGTGCATCGCTCCGGTCTGTATCCATTCATAGCCAAAGTAACCGCAAATGCCAAGGCCTAAAATGAGCAACAATAGCCCAAAAAGCCCAAAGAAATGCAGTGGCTTTGAAGAAAAACTACGCATGAACATCAACGAGACGAGATCGAGGAACCCGCTCACCAAGCGAGAAACGCCGTACTTCGAGACTCCGTGAACACGGGCACGATGCGCAACCGGCATTTCGGTAATGCGGAAGCCTTGCCACTTGGCCATCACCGGGATAAAGCGGTGGTAGTCGCCATAAAGCTGGATAAAACGAACGACAGAACAGCGGTATGCCTTGATGCCGCAGTTGAAATCGTGCAAGCGCTTACCACAAACGATAGAAACCGTCAAATTGAACAACTTGGACGGTAATGTCTTGTGCCACGGATCCAAGCGGCGGATTTTCCAGCCGGACACGAGATCATAACCGCTTTCAAGAATTTCGATCATCTTCGGGATTTCGAGCGGGTCATCCTGCAGGTCGCCATCGAGCGTCGCGACGAACTTGCCTCGGGCCTTGGAAAAACCAAGAGCGAGGGCAGCCGCCTTGCCGCAGTTGAACTGGAAACGGAAAGCGTTCACCGATGCGTCCGGACGGATATTGTATTCCTTGGCGAGGTTTTCGACAACCTCCCAAGTACTGTCGCGGCTGCCGTCATCAATGACGATGACCTCGAATTTCATACCCGTCGGTTCAATGGCCGCCCATATTTCCTTAAACAACTCAGGAAGGTTTTCACTTTCTTCCTTAACAGGGATCACCAAGCTCAAATCCATGACAAAACCTCGAAACTAGTTGGTCGCAGCCGGAGTGTCCGTTGCAGCCGGAGCACTCGGAGCCGGATCATCATCAACCTTAAGCGATTCATCGGAAATCGCTTCAATCTGCTGACGGCTCATCGCAAGGCGGCTCTGCCCCGGAGCATCGTAAGCCGGAATATTTTCGAGACCGCGCTTTACGACATCAAGAGCCTTAGCCTTCATGCCGGCAGAAGCATAGACATAAGAAGCAGCCCAGTAGTTACGCCATTCTCTCGGGAACTGCGTCATGCCGAGTTCCAGATATTTGGCAGCATCGTTTGCAATGCGTTCCACTTCGGCCCTCGCGGCCTTGGTAAACGGCTTCTTCGAGATGAGTCCAGCAATCTTTTCGCGGGCATCGAAAGAAATCTGCAAATAGAGCGAAACATAGCTGCTGAGCAAACGTTCCGTTTCGGAATTGATGTATGCCGTACCATCGCCGAGACCGCGGAACTTATACACAGAGTCGATAAGGGCAGCGGTCTTCTTTGCGTCAAAGGAATTCGGACGCGGAGTCAAATCGCCCTTCACGAGGTTATACACCATGCCTTCCTGAATCATGTACTTTTCGAGGCCCATGAAGTTCGAGGTGCCAACCGTTGTCGAAATTTCAATCGGACGGTCCATATTCTGCAAAGCAAGATCAATGACGAGCTTGTGCTGCGTGAGCATCATGCCGGAACGATACCTCTTGGCCCAATCCGTAAAGGCATCCCAAACCTGGTAGTTCACCTTGAACTGGAGAAGCTTTGCAGAATCGGCAGCGGAAAGGTGGCCAGCAGCTTCCATCTGGTCGATGCGTTCCTTCAGCTTCGGCTTAAGGGTTTCAGCCTTGCGGACCCAAGTAGAGACCTGATGGTTCGGATTGCTAGCACTGCTGTTATCGAGCACCATGTCGCTATCAATCGTTTCCTTGGTGTAAGAAAGCTTGAGAATCGGTTCGTTTACAAGCATCTGCTTGATGTACCAATCCGTATTGCCCAAGGAGAGGTTCACCACGCGAACGTCCTTGCGGACTCCGGCAACTTCCTGAGCGAACCACAACGGGAACGTGTCGTTATCGCCATTCGTGAAAAGAATTGCGTTCGGGCGGCAGCTGTTGAGGAGGTTGTAAGCATAATCCCACGGAACCCAGAGGCCGGAACGATCATGTTCCTTGTAGTTGGAAATGCAAGGAACGAGGAACGAGACTAGCACAAGAGCTGCGGCAATCGGAGTTGCAAAAGCCATTGTCGAAGCGCTAGTCGCTGCAAGCAATACGAGAATGCCAGCGCCGATACCGTAAATCAAGCTCATGAAAATGAACGCCGGCGTGTAGAAGTAGTCACGTTCACGGACTTCCATGTGAACAGCTTCCGGGAATGGAGCGCGCTGGCCAAAGCGAGCGAAGCTCTCTTCGATTTTCTGCCAGTTTTTCCATGCCGTGGTATTTTCGGCTTCAGTAATTTTCTTTTCAAAATCCGCAATTTTTGATTCTGATGCATTACGCATGCGGAGGCGTTCAATAGCCAACTTAGAATAGTCAATCGTCTGGCGAAGGTCAATAAGTTCGTTCGGATCCGGGAGCGAAGAAATGCCTGCACCAGCGGCGTTCAAGTCAGCCACATTGCGGGTCATGGCGCTTACCCAGTAATCGCGGTCGCGCTGTTCCATGCGAGAGCCATCCGCAAAATTGATGTAGAACAAGAGGCCGAGAGAGCAAAGGACATAAAGCGTCGAAATAAAAATACCGACATGTTTATTGCGCTTATAAACATAGACGCAAGTCGCAACAAGCAGGCCGTTAAAGAGCAAGAAGAAGAACAACTGCATCGGGATATTGTCGCCCATGAACGTCATCTGCGTCGGGAAAGTCATCCCCAAACGTTCCACAGGTTCATTCTCGGAAGCATCAAACGTATAAACGCCGTTAGCATAGTTCACCCCGCCCACCTTGGTCGGCAAATACTGAGCCATCTGGTAACCACCATAGCTCATGCTCGGGAAAGAGAGCACCTGATGAGCCAAGCGAGAACGACGGTAGAAGGCGCGAGAAATCATGCTTTCGGAGCCATACTGCTTACGTTCAATAAACGCGTTGAAAGCGTCCCAGTTCTTGGCGTTGAAGAGGTTACTGAGCTGGAGGTTGCCCTGTTCGTCGCGGATGTTGAGTTCCGGATCGTTTTCGTCAATCGTCGGGTTGAGTTCCGAACGGATAGGAATGTAAAGATGCGTGCTGTAGCCGACCAATGCAAAGAATGCGAAAGCGAGAGAAAGCTTAAAAGCCTTGTTCACGTTCGGATTGAACTTGGCAGAAATCGCCGGCACAAAGACGATAACAGAAAGAGCGATTAAGCAGAACAAAGAAATTTCGATAAACGCAGACACCATGTAGATAACAGAGCAGAGGAGCGTTCCCGTAATCCAGATGGGCAGGCGTTCCACAATCTTTTTCGGCTGAGCCACAAGAAGCAAAACAAACACAGCCGGAACCGTGAGCATCGTATAAAGGTGTGCGCCCACGCCGAGGAATGCGATATAGCAAATGAAAATGAGAATCTTGTCGCTACCTTCTTCGTCGCGTTTGTTGTACCACACGAGACCAAGGTAAGAGACGAGCATGAGGATGAGCATGGCAATGCCATAGACTTCAGCTTCAACCGCGTTGAACCAGAACGTATCGGAGAACGTGAGGAGGAAGCCAGCCACAAGAGCGGCAGTGCCGAGCACGAACGTGCGCATCTTTTCAGAAATCTTTTCGGCGAGGTTATCTGTCTTGAGGACTGTCGCCAAAAGTTCCCACGCAAAGAGGGCCGTCACATAGACGGTAGCCGCAGAACTCACCACGGAAATGTAGTTCACGCGTTTCGCGATTTCACCCACGAACGGCAAAAGGAGAATCACCGCACGGGCAAAGAACACGAAGAACGGCGTTCCAGGAGGGTGCGGAATGCCAAGCGTATTGGCGCAAGCGACGAACTCACCGCAGTCCCAGAACGAGACCGTCGGAGCCATCGTCATCATATAGACGATCAAGGCAATAAAGCCAGCAATGCCAGCAAAAATATGCTTATACCATTTTTCGTTAATCTTCATAGCGATTAAGCATCCTTCTTAGTAGTGTTTACAACCATTCCACGCTTCTGCATGAATCCTGCCAAAAGCCCATTCACAAAAGAGTTCGAAGAGTCCGTGCTGAACTTTGCCGCAATCTGGATTGCTTCAGAGACGACCACCTTGAACGGAACTTCGGTCACATACAAAAGTTCGACCATCGCAATGCGGATGATAATCCTGTCGAGAGTCGCCATGCGCTCAATCCCCCAATGGGCGGAGCATGCTTCGATTTCGGCATCGAGTTCCGACTTGTGGGCAAGCACCAAATCGACAAGCTTCATGCCGTACTTTTTCATATCGTCCTTAAGCGGCTGGGCTTCAAGAACGCCCGGGAGAGCTTCAGCTACCGTACCGCCAGAAATTTCCATCGCATAGAGCAACTGCATCGCAAAGACGCGAGCCGGTCTAAAACTAATCTGTGCCATAATTATTTCCCAATCTGCTTGTAAAGATTTACCATTTCAACGGCGGTTCTCGCCCAGTTGCAACCGAGGGTCCCAGCCTTGAGGCCAGCGCGGTTCATCGCCTGGTCAACCGTATCCGTCGTAAGAATTCCGAGAATCACGGGAATCTTGCCTTCGGCGGCGAGAGAGGCAATGCCCCCCGTCGAATTGTTCACGACCACATCGTAATGTCCCGTTTCGCCACGGATAACAGCTCCGAGAGCAATCACAGCATCGTACTTGCCAGAATCCACGAACCTGCGGCAAACGCCCGGCAATTCAAAAGCACCCGGCACATGAGCCACAGCGATATCGTCTGCGGCAACGCCAAGCGTTTCGAGTTCGCGGACGGCACCTTCGAGAAGGCGGTCCGTCACGACTTCGTTAAAACGAGCGACGGCAATCGCGACCTTCATGTTAGAACCATTGAGGGAATTTTTGAATTCTTTCATCTTATTTTCCTTCATCTAAAACTTCGGCGGCACCGTGATCGGCATTGTCGAGATGGAGCTCGTGGCCCATCTTTTCTTTCTTAGTGCGCAGGTAAAAACGGTTGATGTTGTTCGGCTTGACTTCGATGGGCACGCGTTCCACAATCTTGAGACCGTAAGCGGAAATGCCGGAAATCTTGCTCGGGTTGTTCGTGAGGAGTCGCATCTCCTTCACGCCGAGGTCTGCCAAAATTTGGGCACCCGTACCGTACTGGCGCAAGTCGGACTTGAACCCGAGGTGCAAATTCGCCTCGACCGTATCCAAGCCCTTTTCTTGCAATTCGTATGCACGAAGCTTGTTGCAAAGACCGATGCCACGGCCTTCCTGACCGCGCATGTAGAGGAACACACCGCCATGTTCACCGATGAACTTCATCGCAGCGGCAAGCTGGTCACCGCAATCGCAACGGAGGCTACCGAAAATATCGCCCGTGAGGCATTCGCTGTGAACGCGCACATAAACCGGCTTTGAAAAATCGGGATTACCCGCAACCCACGCCACATGCTCGACACCGTCGGTCTTGCTGCGGTAGGCATAAGCCGTAAAGTCGCCGTACTTGGTCGAAACGTGCGGAGCGGCCACGCGCTGCACCAGTTTTTCGTTTCTCAGGCGATAATCAATCAAGTCGCGAATCGAAATAATCTTGAGGTCGAACTTCTTCGCGACTTCCTGGAGTTGCGGCATACGGGCCATCGTGCCGTCTTCGTTCATGATTTCGATGAGAGCGGCTGCCGGGCGGAGTCCGGCAAGCTTTGCGAGATCGACAGCTGCCTCGGTGTGGCCTGCACGGCGCAAAACACCTTCTTCTTGAGCATAAAGCGGAGAAATGTGACCCGGACGGCCAAAGTCCGATGGCTTGGAATTCGGATCGGCAAGAGCCTGAATCGTTGCGGCACGGTCATGGGCAGAAACACCCGTGGTGCAGCCTTCGAGCTTATCGACCATGACGGTGAACGGCGTCCCGAGCATGGAGGTATTTTCGGCAGTCTGACGCGTGAGATTCAATTCGCGGCAGCGAGAAATCGGAAGCGGGCAGCAAAGCACGCCACGCCCCTCGTGGAGCATGAAGTTCACCTTTTCGGGAGTAATCTTTTCGGCGGCGATAATGAAATCGCCCTCATTTTCACGGTCTTCGTCATCAACCACGACCAAGAACTTGCCGTTCTTGAAATCCTCAATGGCCTCTTCAATCGTATTAAGCAAGGTCACGTTCCTTTAGATAGTTTTCAATATATTTGCCCAGCATATCGACTTCTACATTCACCACAGTGCCGGGCACCCAGTTCCTGAGATTCGTGCGAGCGAGCGTTTCGGGAATAATGCAAACGCGGATGTAATCCTCCCCTTTTTCGGCCACCGTAAGGCTAATGCCGTTCAAGGAGATGGATCCACGACGGATGACATAGCGGCGCAAGTCAGCTGGCAGAGCCAAATCGACTTCCACGCCCGTTTCACGCGGAGTAACACGCAAAACTTCGGTAGTGCAATCGACATGCCCCATGACAAAATGTCCGCCCATAAAGCTATCGGCACGGCAAGGATACTCGAGATTCACGAGATCCCCGACTTTTGCCTGCTTAAAAGACGTATTCACGACCGTCTGGTGCATAAGACAGAACGTCGCCTCGTCATCTGTGCAGCTTTCGACCGAGAGACACACACCGTTATTGGCGATGCTGTCGCCCAGTTTGCTGTTTTTGAAGAATCCCGGCGACTTCATGCGCATGGTAAGCGCGTCTCCCCTGTTTTCAAGGGAAACGATTTCGCCGGTTGCTTGAATTATACCCGTAAACATACGCGGCAAATATAGAAAAAGGCGAGCGCCGCGCCAACACAAGTATTGCGTTGGCATGGCCTAGCCGCACTATATGCACTCCAAAGGAGTGCCATATAGAATTTTAGATGAGAGACGACAAATGCGTAAGCTGAGAGTCGCGGCCAAATTCATTTGGACATGACCGAAGCGAGCATTTAGAACTTGAGCGAAGCGATAAATGCGTAAGGCGAATATTGCGGCAACTAATCACCCAAAGCGACCCATTAAAATTAGAAATTCTCTAAGCAACCGTAAATTTTTTGCTGAAAATGTAATTTTTTACATGTAAGGGGTTCTACAAAATCTGCTCGGCACCATTTTTAATTTATTTATATTGTTTTACAACAGAAAATTCAATAAAAAAAGTTTTTCTAACATCTGTCAATGTCAAATTTTTCATATTTTAGTATCGAAAAAATTGTTTACTACAATTTCAAAAAGGAGAATTCAATGAAAACACGTATTCCAGAAGCATTTATTTTGGCACTCGCCATCGTCGCCTTTGGCGTTCTCGTCAATCTCGGCATCGAAACCGGCATCGCAAAAGCGGGCGACCGCGGTAGAGTCGTGCATGTACGCGGTCTCGCCGAAATGGAAGTCCCAGCAGACAAGGTTTTCTGGAACATCAGCTACGGCCTTCTCGGGAACGACATGAAGGAGCTATTCAAAGACATCGCGAAGAACAACAACACCATCAAGCAGTTCCTTGTCGATAATGGTATCGGCGCCGACGAAATCACGTTCAATTTGCCAAGCTTAAACGATAACGAAGCAAACGTTTATACAAAAAACAACTCACGTTTCCGTTATTCCAGCCATTCCAACCTCACCATTGCTACAAATAAAGTCGATGCCGTTCGCAATTTGCAACAAAAGATGGTCAACTTGATCGATATGGGCATCGTCATCAACCACAACTACGCCTCATACGAATTTACCGGACTCAACAATATCAAGCCGCAAATGATTGAAAAAGCGACCATCAACGCACGTGCTGTTGCAGAAAAATTCGCAAAAGACTCCCAAAGCAAGCTCGGCAAAATCCGCACCGCATCGCAAGGTGTATTTTCCATTGATGACCGCGACGAAAACACGCCGTTCATCAAGAAGGTCCGCGTCGTAACGACCATCGACTTTTCTCTTGAAGACTAACGCTTTGGCAAAGAAGACTTTAAACATGAAAAAAGGAATGCGTCATCCTGACGACCAGAGGGAGGAAGGATCCAGTGATGTCTTGAATTGCGATAAAAAAAATGACTGGATTCTTCGCGTTGCTCAGAATGACGACTGACTTTTTTGCGTCATCCTGACGACCAGAGGGAGGAAGGATCCAGTCGCAGTTAGTGACTAGAGTTTTAAAAATCGCCTACTTCCATGCTACAAGGTGGCATATAGGTTTCAACAAGGGTATCGCCCTCGCAATGGTAGAAATACTCTGTACTGAGATTGTATATCGTCGCATTGTTCGGACATGTGTATTTGATCTTTTCATCCCTCATAACCGTAATTGTAGCCATCCCTTCTTTATAGCATTTATTGGCTGCGGAGAAATCGCCTAAATTCTGAGCAAGGGAATCGCCAAAAAAAATATCGCGGCTACCGCTACTCGGAACAACAGACGAAGACAAAGCAGTCTTTTCAGCGGAAGATTCTTCCGCATTTGCAGAACTGCCGTTATCATCGCTACAGCCGAGAAGCAATCCCGTTGCAACAAATAAAGCAAGTGCATTTTTCTTAAAGAAAATCATATTTTCTCCAAAAGGTTCTCCACTAAACTACAAAAAATAAAAACGAAAAATTATGTTCCTAGTCCTTCACGCAACGGACGCTATGATACCATAGACTTTTCTTTTCAATTTTCAACTCTGCATTATAGGAATTGTACTCAAAATACAAATAGTACGCAATCTGTTCACTATACTCCGTTGAACTCCAAAAATATGCGGCCACGCGATCACGTTTGGAATCGCCAGTAGATTCTCTATGTCCTGCGGGAATCACAGAAAAATCAAAATCATCCGTGCCATTACCATCATTCCGCCAGCCATCCTTAGATTTTAAAACTTTACCCACATAAAGCAAATTGTTTACAGAAGTCATAGCACTATCACCAGCAACACTAAAAGCCAAAATTTTAAAATCTTCCACTGAAGGCAAGTGCCATCCAGAAGGGCAAGCGTTCATCGCATCAGCCCACAAGTAATGTCTTCCGTACTTTGTACACAACTCTACAGAATCCTCATAACAATGACTGCTATCTGTTTTGTAATTTAAATTTTCAGCCATCCATCTTTGTGTGCCTATTTTTACAGTTCTGTAAGTTTGCCCATCGCGTTTATCCGTCAAAATTCCATTTTCATCCACGCCATCATCAATATTACATGGCAACATTTTTATTCCAACTATAGTTTTGCCATCGCATTTGTAAAATGTTCCATTCGCTTTATTGTACCAAGTCGATTTATTTGCAGTACAATTAGAGTCTTTTAAATCGGCAAATACAGCAATAGAAAGATCAGCCATACCTTCTTCGTAACATTTTCCATTCGCAGAACTATTTGATTTTATTGTCGAAGAAGATGAAATTGAGCCAGAATTCGAAGAAGCTCCATCATCCACTGCAGAACTAGAATTGTCATCACCGCAAGCGATAAGCATTGCCGCACAAAGAGCCGCCAAAATAGAGCGTTTCATAAATAATTCTCCAAGATTTTGTTCAGGAATATACAAAACAATCTACAAAACAACCAAAATAAAAGCAAGAACGAACGCCCCTTGACCAACGACTAAAAACTCACAACTAACGACTAATGACCATTGACAAATGACCAATATTTTACAGAAAGCAACAGCCTGTTTCTTGATTTTACGCTAGAGCGTTAATATATTTGACTCCGTAATCGAACAAAGGAGATTCTATGACGACTCAAGACATTTTAAAGAACATTCGCGAAAAGCACAACCTCACTCAAGAACAATTTGCAGAACGCGTGAACGTCACACGGCAAGCCGTCAGCCGTTGGGAAACAGGCGAAACACAGCCGAACACTGAAATGCTCAAAGTGCTTTCGAAGGAATTCAATGTTTCCATCAACACGCTGCTCGGCGCTCCGCGCCAGCTCTTTTGCCAATGCTGCGGCATGCCGCTCGGCGACGATGCGATGATCAGCCGCGAAATAGACGGCTCCTTCAACGAAGATTACTGCAAATGGTGCTATACCGACGGAAAATTCGTTTACACCAGCAAGGATACGCTCCTTGACTTTTTGCTTTCTCACATGCCAAATCCAGACAACACGCCCGATGCCGAACGCCGCAAATTCTTCGATTCGCACTTGTCGCAACTAAAGCACTGGAGATAATTTTTTTCATAGTCACTCATGCCAGTCCCCCCGAACAAAGGTCACTGAGCCTGCCGAAGTGCCGGGGCCGGTTGTTTTATGATAAAACTGATTCTTTTTCATCAAGCAATTTCGTTTCGAAATTGTTTTGTTATATTAAGAGCATAGAAAAAACAATTCAGCCCGTATAAAGCATTTTAAAAGGAACGTCTCCAATGAAAAAGCATCTATTGGCTTTAATCGTCTCATCTACAGTATTTTTAGCTTGTGGGGACAACTCCAGCACAGGTCCATCAGACGATGAGGAAATAAACATTTTCCAAGCATTTCCCGATCAAAAAACATTTGTCACAATCACAACCCATACTCAGAACACGTGTGTGGTAGATACAACCAATAAAACAGCCGAATGGCAAGAAATAACAAGTCGGCCAGATACAAATGCTTATGCCTACGAATTACACAACGACACTCTAGTGCTTTATCCAATTCTCACAAAGTATTTTAATTTTAAAAACGGCACATATACCTCTAGTTTTGCTGACAAAGAATGTGAAGGTCAAATGTATATTGGGCAAAAAACAGGTTCCTTATATGGGGAATGGAAAGCAATTCCCGGTTGTTACGACGCCACAAGAGGAGCTCTTATAGATGACGAAGATTTAGAATTTGACTGGCCTGAAATTTATTTATCTATAACAAAAAGTAGTTTCGTTACCGACACGACGTATTCTATAGCGACGTTCAAAAAACTTGCGATAACCGATGATTATTCTGAATCTCTTTTTAGATTTTATTTGTATGATTTTCTAACAAAACATCAAAGAGATCCGTTTTACCCACGAAGTCTTTTATATTCATACGATTGGTCTGACGGAACTATTCGTTATGGGGGTTACGGAAGTATTGACCCATATAACTATGGTGTAACCATAGTGAACCAAACAAAGAATTCAGAAACCTTTACCATCGGAGATAGAACATACAAGGTCAACGTGACGCAAAGGAAAGTCGAAGGAAACATTCGACAACAAAGACACGGATTCTACGCTTTTGAAAAAGAAAAGGGAGCCTTGAGCGTAGTTTCTGGAGGAGTCACCTGCTCTTTAACTTATGAATATAAAAGCAACATATCCAAAGATTTATGCATAGACGAAAACATCAACAATTTTGAAATAGAGCGCGGATTCACCATTCAAGGGGACAGGATTCTTTATGTTGAAGGCTACGAAACAGACAACGTCAAAGCATTTGAAAAATGCCTTAATAACATAAAACCGCAGATTTTAGATGATGAGGAATAATCTACGATTTAACAGAATTCAGCAAAAAGAACTCTCATTACGCCACTAATTTTCAAGCAAGCCATCTCATTTTGAGATGGTTTTGTTATATTAAGGGCATGGAATGGAACGAAAAACAACTTAATGAACCGCGTTTAATTGATATCCCTATCGCTCATGACCAGCGTGGCAATTTGAGCGTTGTCGAAGGCGGCGAACTTATCCCGTTTGATATCAAGCGTTTGTACTATCTGTACGACGTTCCCGGCGGAACCACTCGCGGGGGGCACGCCCACCGCAAGCTCCGTCAGCTGATTATCGCCGCAAGCGGCAGCTTTGACGTGATTCTGGACGATGGAAAAACGCGTTCCAAGTACTCCTTAAACCGTTCCTATCACGGACTTTACATTCCAACAATGCACTGGCGCGAAATCGAGAATTTCTCTTCGGGTGCAGTCTGCATGGTGCTCGCCTCCGAACATTACGACGAATCCGATTACATTTACGAGTATGAAGATTTTGTGAAAGAAGTAAATAGGGATTAGGTTTTAGGTTATAGGACTAAATTTGCGGATTTGCCGTATAAAAAAAGATAGTGCGTAACTTATCCCCTAATACCTATCGCCTACAACCTGTGACCTGATTATTTTTCGTATCTCGCGTTCACACACGGGAGTGCACCGAACGATTCCTTGAAACGATAGAGATTTTCATTTAAATACGCGCCGCCATCTTCAGTGGAGATTCCCCACGAGAATTTTTCGCACCCCTTTTGTGCGGCTTCTCGCATGGCGTTTACGAATAAAGCAGTTGTTGCACTCGTTTCACGTTTAGAATCGTCAGGAGCAAGATACTGGAAATGGAAAGCATTCGCTTGTTTGAAATAGAAAATCATCATCCCCGAAAGATATTCGCCGTTCTGCCAAATGCCACGGAATAAAATTTCTTCTGGGAATCTCTGTTTAAGGTCGCACAATTCCGCTAAAGAATGGACCGGTTTGGTATTGTAGCGAGCTTTTGACAGCACGAGGAAATCGTAAAACTTTTCCATTTCGCTATCAGGGATTTCGCCGTAAGTCAAGTTCAATTTTTCGGATTGCCTAAAATTGTGGCGGCATTCTCGTTTGCAATTTTCAAGCGGATCAACATTTTTTTCAAGAAGCGTATAGCAGCTGAGTTCAGTATGGCGGCTGTAGCCCGCATGTTCCAACGCATAATCCAGCAAATCCGTCGGCATCGTTGCAAAAATCTGCGACGTCGGTTTTAGCTTTACGCTTTTGAAATTTTGGGCAATGTGATCATCAATCGTCTTGATGATTTCAAGAATCTTGTTGCCCGAATAAAAATCTTTGGAGATAACGGGGCCACCGAAAGTAGAACCTTGATGCGATACGAATTTGCCATCGACATTACAGCCGGGAATTACAGCCACGATGATTCCGCTTTTTTCTACAAAAAACGAAACATCCTTGAACCGATCTTCAGGATGGTAGTTCAAGAACTTGCGCGTCTGCAAGAACGTTCCGTTCATGGAGTTTTCCATGACAAAGCGGTCCCAACGCGATTCCAGTTCATGGCTATAAGGCAAAATTTCGTACATGTCCATCTCCAGCGGTGTTGCTACTTGGATTTCTGCGAACCCTTGGCATCCGCATTTTGAGCAGCTTTTTGCTCAGCATTCTGCGCCGCCTGCTTTGCAGCCTTTTCAGCAGCATGTTCCAAACGAGCGGGCTTGCCAGCCAAATTGCGGAGCAAGCCGAACAATGCAGAAAGTTCGTTACGCGTCGGATGCAAGCGCTGCAAGAGCGTATTGAGGAAGCTATCGCGCCAAGCTTGATCGTGATACTGGCCCGTGAGATAACGGTCGAGGAACTTCTTGAAACCATCAATCTGCTGAATCGTTGCAGGACCCGTTTCGGCAACGCCTCGCGTTGTGCGCTTCGCGCGGCCCTCGCCGTTCGCGAGCGCCCCGGAACGGCAAAGTTCGTACAAGCTAATCGAGACCGCTTGTCCAAGATTCAAGCTCATGAGTCCCGGCACAGGAATTTCGCACTGGTACGTGCAAGCGTTCACTTCTTCAAGCGCAAGCCCGCAAGATTCGCGACCGAACACAAGCGCAATCGTTCCGTCTTCTGGGAGCATGTCAGACAAATTCTGCACCATCGTGTGCTTGATGGAACTTGCAAAAATGCGACGGCTGTAAGCAACGGCGCAAGAGCAATCGCCAATGGCATCTTCGAACTTGTGGACAACCTTTGCGTTATCCAGAATGTCATGGCTATTTGCAGCCGTATGGTAAGATTTGTCCAAGACTTTGTCGCGTTTCGGATAGACAATATAAAGCTCCGGCAATGCATAGCAATGCATGGCGCGTGCGACAAACCCCACATTGTGCGGGTGTTCCGGTTCAACAAGTACAACTCTAAATTTACGCATGATTAGGTAGTAGGAAGTTAGAAGTAGGAAGTAGACAGTGGTTAGTGGTTAGGAGAGATTTGCCAAGAGAAATCTTTTCCTCTAATTTCATTCTGAACAACTTCGTTTTCAGAAATTACAGCACCCTTATATAAAACAGAATGAACAATTCTTGCCGAAGCGGGGACATTCACGCCGGGTTCCACAACAGCTTCATTTTTATCGTGGCCAAGTTCATGCTTGCGAGCATCAACCGCAGCCATAAGACCCTCGGGCGACCCCATATCAATCCACGTCGCATGGAGTTGGCTCATATCAACAAATGGCGCACGGCCTGCCGCAATTTCCTGTTTCCAGAATTCACGAATATCAAACTCGCCATCGCGAATCCGGGCCAAAGCATCATCGCTGTACCACGAAATTCCAGAGAACGTCGCAACCGTTCCCGTATCAGCACCGAAACGTCCGGCAACACCCGCCAGGCAACCATCTGCACCCACGCGGAACGTGTTCACCTTCGGGAAATCAACCGCCAGAAGTGCGACCTCACAGCGGTTTGAGCCATCAGCCTTCCCCGCCTCGTATGCAGCCTGAGCATTCCGCACAAACGCCCCCAAGTCAAAATTGCAGTACGCGTCGCCATTCATAATCAAAAGGCCTCCGCGATACCCCGCCGCATAAATCCGGCGCAACGGGCCTGCCGTTCCGAGAATTTCAGGCGTTTCGACCCAGACTTTTTCAAAGCCAAGGCGTTCGCCCTCGCTTACAATCTGGTCGGCCAAGTAATGTGCATTCGCATGCAAGCGGACATCGCCAAGCGACTTCGCCCGTTCCATCTGGATTTCGAGAATGCTTTTGTCATAAACGCGAACTAACGGCTTCGGGATTTCCGACGTCAAAGGTCTTAGCCTAGTACCAAGCCCAGCCGCTAAAATCAACACGTTCAATTTATCGTCAGCTCGCGTCATAACTCAGCCTTAGACCATTGCAGCACTGAAGGAGGCGTTGCAGATAAGCGTTTCGCCCTGCCAGATTTCGCCCGTATATTTGTAGATGCCATGGCGAGCCATCACGAGCGTAGCCTTGAGCGTCAAGTCCTGCGGCGGAATCACCGGAGCGCGGAAACGGCAATTTTCGACACCCATGAATGCCGGGCGCTTGCCTTCGACATCGGCCTTCTTCGCAATCATCGTCAAAAGCGTAGCCGCCTGAGCCATGGATTCAATCTGAATCACGCCCGGAAGCACCGGATTGTTCGGGAAATGACCATCAAAGAACTTTTCCTTGCCCGTCACGTGCCAAACAGCAACGATAGACGGCTGGTCGCCTTCATTCAATTCAAGGATTTCATCCACAAAAGCAAACGGAGCTTTCTGAGGCAGGAGGGCATGTACTTGTTCTTCATTGTAAAGCATAGGGCAATACCTTTTCTAAGATTGTTCTGTGGCTTAAATGGCCACCGTTGATGATTTCCAACCGAACTTTCGGGAGTGCAGGTTTTGCAAAGCAAAGGTCTCCCAACAGGTCGAGGATTTTATGACGAGCGGGTTCATCGGCAACTCTAAACACGGGGGCGACAGCCTCCAGAGAATCATCGAGCAAGAGCCCACAGGATTCATCCACCCCGCCAAGCAAACCTGCTTTACGGGCTTCGTCAAATTCATTTTTCAGAATAAAAGTTCTCGCCGCAAAGACGTTGTACAAGTCTTCTGCCGAATAAATGGAAACATTCGCCGCCGACTTAAAAACGCGACCGCCATCGTTTCGCTCAAAAATGTATTCCACCTCAAAAGCTTCGCTTGGTGCAATTTTCACAGAACCGTAAGGTTTTTGAGCTTGTGCAGCATCTGCGACATCCGTGCGGAACAAATCCCACGCCGCATGCACCGGAGCATCATAAAACGCGAGTTCTTCAGGCACGCCAACATTTCTGCGAAGTGCGCTAAAGAACGGGAGAGCACTGCCATCCATCATCGGGATTTCGGCAATTTTCCCCGTTTCGCATTCTTCGTTGCAAGCAACATCGACCACAAAACGGCGAGACGGCCACATCAAAAAGACAGGTGCAAGGTGTTCCGGAGACGCAAGCGTCAACGCATGAGCCCCTTCGCCCGATTCATAAATTGCGGTACGGGCCACGCTGAACTTCAAATCCGTGAAACACTTGATGCAATCGGTACTGTAAAAAGGACGACCGCCCACACGCCATTCGACGCGAGGCTCCAGTTGCGGATTGTACTCCTGGACTTCAATTTTTACGTTCGCCTTGCTGTAAGACAAAGACGCAGAACCAAATTCCCACTCACGCGGGCTTTTACGAGAATCTTTTTTCATTTAGATAACGGGAATTTATAAAAAAATTGCTCACTTGGGAGTTTAGAACTTAGAAATAGTGGTTAGTAAACAGTAGGCGGTAGGAAGTAGGCAGTAGGAAGTAAGCTGGAATGAATAAAGCTCGTTTTAATTGCAATCCTAACCACTAAACTTCACTGGATCCCTCGTCGCTTCGCTTCTCGGGATGACGTTACGCTTTTACTTGTACTTCCTACTGACAACAAACAACTAACCACCAACCACTAATCACTGCGGCACAACCGCCTACTTCTTCCCCATCATCCGGAGTTTCACGACAGAGCGACGCCAGACGTCGATTTCTTCAGCCGGGTAGCCTGCATAAATTTTTCCCGCTTTGAGGCTCTTCGTCACGCCTGCTTTCGCAGCGACTTTCACACCCTTCCCTATCGTCAAATGCCCTGCCGACTGCACTCCACCCGCAAATTCCACATCGTCTTCGACTGTTACAGAACCTGCCACGCCAGATTGCGAAGCAAATAAAATGTTGTTTCCAAGGCGGCAATTGTGAGCAATTTGCACGAACGTATCAAAATGACAATCGTCGCCAATCACCGTCGGAGAGACAAAGCCCGCGGCCACGACATCATTTGCGCTAAAGCTACAGCGGTTCCCGATGCGGACTCCCGCCAAATGCGGCACCATGCGGCGCTTGCCTTCGTACTCGTAAAATCCAAAGCCTCGCGGCCCTACGACAACGCCTGCTTGGAATACACAATCTTCGCCAATCGTCACACGCGGATAAATAGTCACATTCGCTTCAAGAATCGTGCCGGCACCAATCGTAGCACCCTTCATCACCACGCAATTCGGGCCGACGACAGCGTTCTCGCCCACCACGCCTTCGACAACAGCCGATGCATGAACTTGTGCAGAATCTGCAATTTTCGTTTCTTCAAAAACTTCGCGACGTTCCACAAATTCCTTCATGAACGTCACCATCGCATGGTACGGATTCTCGACCGGGCACACAAAATGCACATTCGGCAAAAGCTCCGAACGACCATCTACGCAATACGTTTCGTATAAGCTCGGAACAAAGAGTAACCCAGCCGTAACGCCAGCGAAAGCACTCGTGCTCACGCCACCGGCATTCCCTGCAAGCCCTGTTTCCGTTTTGGTATCGCCCGTCCAGAACGAGACATCATGCGGCCCCGATTGATCGAGCGAAGAAAATCCATTCAGTTCAAAATTTAAAACGCCCTCGTCCGAAGGCATTTTAAGATTCATTTGTTTCAAAACTTCCGATAAATTCACCGAAAGCATCATTCCTCCAGTACAAGCATGCGAACTTGGCATGCAAACTGAATTGTAATACGTTTACCAAGTTTACCGCTCAAATCTTCACCATCAAGCTGGATATATTCATTGTCCGCCAAATCAAGCGTCAACGACCGCACCTTCCGAGACTTGAGCAAATGCTTCTTCAAGAAATAGCCCACGAGCGGAATGTTTCCCACCGCAATCGCAAGCAAGAAATTAAGCATATTCGGCACACAGACAACTTCCAAATAGCCGTCCGACATATTCGATTCAAAAAACGGATTTGCACCACTCGCAAAGCTCGGAATGTTTCCGACAATAACCGTCGTATGTCCCGTCAAATCAATATTTTCAATAAGCTCCGGCGTATTCTCGACCATCGAGAGCCATCCGCTTTTCAAATGGTACGCCCTATCCGCAAAAAAGCGTTTGACATAATGCAATTTATTTGCAATTACGGAATTTGAAGATATCACGCCCGTTACACGGTCATGGTTAAAATCGTGCGCAATACGAGCGTCAATGCCTGCCGAAAAATAATTCGCAAGCGCATACTTGCCATTCACCGTCCAAATATCAAACGGCTTGGACTTCGCCATCAACAATCGACGCACCAGATAAAGTAAGCCTTTATCGACAAAAGGCTTGTACAGTCCAAGCACACGGGCAAGGTCGTTCCCAGTTCCCAGCGGAATAAGGCCAATCTGCACTCTGTCCGCGAATTGGGATTCCAGCATTATGGAAAGCACCGACGAGACTGTTCCGTCGCCGCCAACGGCAATAAGCGTTTCTGTCGATGCAATGGCCTCATGAACTTGTTCATCCAATCCTTCCTTGCGCGTAAATTCCGACTTCCAATCGTCAGATTTGAAATTCATGGATTCCATGATTTCGGGCAGGAACTTGTGGATGACCTTACCTTGGCCACCGCCACTTACCGGATTTATGAGGAAAAAGAACTTATACATTTTTTAACAGTTCATCCTTTGCGTCCAAGTAGTGTTCAACGCCAATCTTTACATTCTTGATTTCATCAGCAGTCAAAGTTCGAACAATATGTGCAGGGGAACCCATCACAAGCGAACCTTCTGGGAAATTCTTTCCGGCAGTCACAAGAGCACCAGCACCAACAATGCAATTTTTCATGATGAGGGCACCATCCATGATAATCGCTCCCATGCCTACGAGAACGTTATCTTCAATCGTGCAACCATGAAGCACCGCTCCATGACCAACAGTCACTTCGTCGCCGATGTTCACACCGACCCCTGTCGAGACATGGATACTCACATTATCTTGAATATTCGTGCGCTTACCGATTTTGATTTCGGCCAAATCGCCTCGCAAAACAGCATTATAAAACACCGACGAATCATCGCCTACGCTTACATCGCCCACCAAGCAAGCACCTTCGGCCAAAAAGACCCGCTCGCCTACTTGAGGCGTTTTACCTTTATACTTAATTAAGGAAGCCATATTTTCAATTTACAAAATTAAATCAAAAATAGATACACCGTATCTTTTAAAAAAGCAATGTTTTAATGACGGATTGTCAACAATAAAAAAAATATGTGCTATTTTACAGAACATGAAAGAAATAAACGCAAATGACATTGAACGAATTTTCGAAGAGCAAGGGCAAAACCGTTGGAAAATTGCTCAAACGACAGCCCAAGAACGCATTCAAAAGCTGAAGAAGCTCCGGGCCGCCATTGTCCAAAGTCAAAATGAATTTTACGAAGCCGTTTGGCAGGACTTTCACAAGCCAAAATTCGAGGCTAGGCTTACCGAAATATTCCCAGCCGTCGAAGAAATCGATTACAACATCAGCCACTTGAAACGTTGGATGAAAGACAAAAAAGCAAGTCGCGAGTTCTTTTTGCCAACAACCCGGAGCAGGCTCCATTACGAGCCTAAAGGTCGCGTCCTCATTTTTGCACCATGGAATTATCCATTTTTGCTGCTTGTGAATCCAATTATTTCAGCTATTGCAGCTGGCAACGTGATTATCGCGAAACCTTCGCACAAGACGCCACACGTCAGTGCGTTTCTGGTGAAACTTTTCAGAAGCACTTTCCCCGAAAACGAAATTGCACTCGTAGAAGGCGACGGAGCCGAAATTGGAGACAAACTCTTAGCGTTACCTTTTGACCATATTTTCTTTACAGGGAGTCCAAAAGTCGGTGCTCACATTGCAGAAATGGCTGCAAAAGTACATGCGAGCATCACGCTTGAACTCGGCGGCAAATCGCCTGCAATTTTACTCCCCGATATAAACATCGAAAAGCACATCAAGCAAATCGCCTGGGGCAAGTGCCTGAACGCAGGCCAGACCTGCATCGCCCCCGATTACGCCCTTTGTCCCGAAGATAAAGTACAGGAATTTGTAGAGGCTTTTGCACAAGAAATCCAGCACATGTACGGCAACACCGAAGCGGAACGATTCGAAAGCATAGACTTTGTTCACATCATCGACAAAAAGGCCACTGCACGACACGCAGCACTCCTCCAAGATGCCATCGCCAAAGGGGCAACACAAGTCATTGGAGGTACGTGCGATATCGAAAACTGCTACACGCCCATCACAGTCCTCACAAACGTCACGCACGACATGGAAATCATGAAGAGCGAAATTTTCGGGCCAATACTCCCGATTGTCGCCTACAAAACGCTAGACGAAGCAATTGCATTTATTCAAAACCGTCCAAAGCCGCTCGCACTCTACATTTTCGGAAAGTCACAACGCAACATCGACCGTGTGCTTAGCGAAACCACTTCCGGCTCCACATGCGTCAACAACACCATTATCCAAATCGAGAATTTAGATGTACCGTTCGGCGGTGTCGGCATGAGCGGAACCGGCAATTACCACGGTTTTTACGGATTCAAAGCGTTCAGCCACGAACGCAACATCATGGAGCAAAAAGGCGTCGATGCCGTGATATTTTTCCATCCCCCCTACTCCAACCAAGACGGTACACACCGAAGCATGCACGAAAAGATCCAAAGCATCACCGAGAAAGTTCTGCGATGGATTAAATCAATTTAACACGCCGCGATGCCGTCGCAACAACCAAAACCCTAAAACCTAAACCCTAAGACCTAACACCTACAACCTATTTCACTTGGAAGCGGTCTTTGATTTCTTGCGGAATAGCAAAGGGGCGGCCACGTTTCATGTCCATCAGCACCCATTGCGTCTCCGATTCAAAGACGACCTTGCCATCGGACACGCGTTCAAAGCGGCACTTGCGAACACTCATCACTTTGCTGTAACTAGCGACCCACGTCGTTCCGCGAATTTCGTCGCCCAGAAAAGCCTGATTTTTGTATTCCACAAACTGCGTGTGGATCATCCAGCCGCAACCGAGCTGATACATGACATCCGTCGCACCGACAGAATCAGAATGAGCAATCGAAATATCTTGAACCCACTGCACGGCCCACACATTGTTCATGTGCTTGTTATCGTCAATCATTTCAGGCATAACCTTGAAAAGCTTTTCAAACTTCATCGGGTTAGCATTTTCTTCCATCGCTACAGCCATACAATCTCCTATTACAAATAAAACTTCACCTTATCATTACGGGTCCATCACCGTAGTTGTATCCGATTTCGGATTAACCACCGTAGTCGTATCCCTAGATTCAACCACAACATCCAAAACACAGCGGACCGAGAACCGATAATACTTATTGTAATTATAAAGCTTTTTACCATTCGACATCACGCCAAAAATATAGCCGTTCGTCGAAGAATAATTTGTCGAAGTCCACCATCCTGCATATTCTTCAAGAGAACGGTATTCAGAAAGTTGAGTTCCATAGCCTGCCGGCAACGCCGAGAACCCATACTTATTCGAACCGTCCCAAGAAAAATCTCTCAAGTCTAGAATAGATTTCGTAGAATCGGGCAAATCTTCCCATTCATAATTGCTTGGCAAATGCCACCCAGCAGGGCATGCAGTCCATGCAGCTTCTTGGCTGTAAAGTCGGCCATATATTTCGCAGTATTTGGAGGAATCTCTATAGCAGTAACTCCCCTCTTCCATTTCGTAGTTCAAATTTTCTGCAAGCCAAGTCTGTTCGCCAATCTTAATCGTGCGGTAAGTTTGCCCGTCACGTTCATCCTTGACTTTTCCAAAAGCAGTCGAATCTACGTTGTCATAACGTTTCCAAACGCCATCAATGCATTTGTAGTAATCGTAGGCAACACCATTTTGCTTATTGAACACAGAATCGCCTTCGTTGATGCTAGAGCATCCTTTATCCAAATAAATTTCGTTGCCACTTGCAGGCACCAAGGAATCCGCTTTGCATACATAGTATCCATAGTAATTGCCGCTCACCAATTTATTGTTCATGACGCAAGGCAAGCCCTTCATATTTTCTTCAACAGTGATTTTGCGCCAAACCTTGCGGTTGCAGAGGTAGTACGCATCGCCACGGAACACCATGGAATCCTGACTCTTGGCAGCACATTCGCCAAAACGGTAATCCATTTCTTCTTGCAAAGTCGCTTCACGCCAACCGCTTTTTTCGCAGACTGCATATTTTCGCGGATAACCATAACCGTAAGCATCTATCGTACCTACTTTATTCAGATAGCACAATCCAAGATCACGTTCAATATCCGAAGGTTCTCTCCATCCGTCCTTATCGCAGATAAGCAAGGCCGACGTAAAGCGTCTATTCTTTGTATCGTAGTAATTTGCAGGAGATTTCATATTATACTTTTGAGCGTCACAAGCACCATAGTCAGCTTCAACCGCAGCAACTTGAATTTCTTTTTCTGTCGCCGTACGCCAACGAGCGTTTTCACACGTGTAGTATTCCATATTTTCATAAGAACTTTGATTCAGAGACGAATCCAAGAAAGCCTTGGACTTCCCTTCTTTACTATCATCGCAAATTCCTAGCGAGACTTCGCGAGCATTCGCAGACCGCCAGAGACCTTTATCGCAAATGGCTAATCGCCATGGATATTAACCATCTCGCCATCACGATCTTCGGTGCAGTACCCTTCATAAATTCCCACGCCATAATTCATATTGATGCAGCGGATAGAAAATCCTTTCGAAGCATAGCTGCTAGAATCGACTTTCACATCATCTGAATCAAACGACAATTTGTAACCCACATAGTAGAATGGTCCTTTATGGAAATCATCATACAGGCGCTTGGTTGATTTGGTCCAAAAACGAGTCTCGTCATGCGTGTAAATTTCATCGCCCCAGCGGCTACCGGCAGGGAGCGCCGTAAAGCCAAACGCATCATCGCCACTCGCAACAGCAATCCTAGCCGTGCCAGCATCCGGCTTATAAACAGACCCTGCAGAAAACCAACCATTCTTGGATTTGAGGCTCTTGCCAACGCCTTCGCCGCCATTGTTCGCTTCAACAAATCTTAAAAGTTCTAACCACTGATTTTCCGAAGGAATCGCCCAACCCGCAGGGCACAAATCATCATTCAAAACAACACGATAATTTTCGTCATCGTACGGATAAAGTCTGCCATACTCGTCGCAGTACGAGCCTAAGCTGTCTTGCGGACAAACGCTCGTCGATGTTTTGTAGTTCAAATTCTGAGCCATCCACAACTGATTGCCAATAAGAACTTGCTTATAGACCTGCTTGTCACGAGCATCCGTAAAAGAATCCCCTACTGAAACATCAAACTCTTTGACACTTGACGAAGACTCCGCAGAACTGCTAGACAAATCCACAAAACAGCTTACAGAATCGTTAGAGGAACCTGTACAATGAATTTTATCGAGATCGAGATCCGCCTTATCGGTTTCTTTCCATTCGGAATTATTGCAAACAAAATACTGTTTCGTATCTTCGAGGTAAATGTACGAGCCTTCTAAATTTTCATCGCAGCTCCAAAGAGTGAGATAAATAGAACTGCTCGACTTTGCAGAAATTTTTTCCGATGAACTAGAAGCAGCCACTTTTACGCTTGAAGACGATTTCGCCTTGGCACTGGACGACACAGCAGTTTTTACGCTTGAAGATGATTTTGCTTTGGCACTGGACGACGCAGCAGTTTTTACGCTTGAAGACGATTTTGCTTTGGCATCAGATGACGCAGCCGTTTTTATGCTTGAAGACGATTTCGCTTTAGCATCGGACGACGCTACCGTTTTTACACTCGAAGACGACTTCGCTTTAGCATCGGACGACGCAACCGTTTTTACACTCGAAGACGACTTCGCTTTGGCACTGGACGACGCAGCAGTTTTTACGCTTGAAGATGATTTCGCTTTGGCACTGGATGAAGCAGCTTTTTTCACACTCGAAGATGATTTCGATTTAATGCTAGAAGAGGACTTTGACTTTTCGCTAGACGACGAAATTCCATTTACAGGCACCAATTTGCCATCGACGCAGACATAATAAGTTTGCGATTTCATCAAGAAAAGACGAGCTTCATCCAAATCATCGGAACATTCGACAGCCCCTCTCTCCCCGTTGTTGGAATTAGAATTACTGCCGGAGTCATCACTGCAAGCGATAAACAAACTCAAGACAGAAGAAAGCACAGCGACATACGCGGCCAAGGAAATTTTTTCAAACGTTTTCATGGCTGCAAATGTAGTAAAGCCCGTCTAACGTAGGCCAAGAGCTATCGCCAAATGATCGGCCATATTGCTCGCTACATCAAATTTGGTCATACCTGAATATTGTCCCAAGCGACCTCTAGCATAGAACGCCTCATTCTTTGAATCCCAGATTGAATAACGGCAATCAAAATGAAAATCACGATCATTACCCTTTACATCGCATTTTGTAAAAGCGATGGTAAAAACATGAGCCTCATTTTTCTCAAGTTCTTTAGGGACATAATAACTTATGGTCGTATCCCTTACCAAAAAATGTTCTGGATCCAAAGCATCCACTTTTAAGTAAAAAGCATCGCGATAGTAACGCTCTTCAGGATTTTGATCTTTATAAGCATACTGCTTTTGCACATAATCTTGATGATTGTAGTCCTCTTCAAAAGCATCCACAAATGAAAATTCATAACTTGAGAGATTACGGCATAAAAAACAGTAAAAAGTCCCCGATTTATTTAGCAATTCCGACATTCTTCTGATCACCCACAAAGCATCTTCATTCTGCTCTCCTGGGGCTACAACCCGGAACTTAATTTTTTCACGTTGATTAACTTCGTTTCGCCATTGTTCAGAAGTATCATACGGAGGCGTCGAAGAATACATAAAAGAGCAACAAGACACTAACAACAAAGTAATCAAAACAAAAAAGATTTTTCTCAAAGATTTCATCAAGGAATCCATTATAGCGTTGTCCATGATTTAGCAAGATACAAAAAGCACCTCCCCCCGACAAACAATTCATCAATATTCAACCAATGAACAACCATCGATTATTACAAGTCCTCCCTCACTGATACGAAACTCATTGCGTTCGCCCATACCCCAAAGGCACGTGGTTCGACAGGCTCACCAACCCTAGCCGAGCCCATAGCTCATACCTTCACTGGATCCCCACCTAAAGGTGACCATGCACACTAGGCAACAAGTAGCCAAGTGCTGTCCGCCCTCCCTGACGGTCGAGAATGACGAGTCACTATGATATCGTGAGACATTTAATTGCAGACTCTATAAAAACGCCTTATTTTAGCGAATATCCCTACACATTTTTAATTATTATTTTATTTTTTTTACGTTAAAACATTAAGTGAGAACATATATGGAATTGAATGATTTTACAAGCCTGACCGCAGAAAACATGCAGGCTATTTGGGACTTCAAAACTAAGGACCCATTCTCCATTTTAGGCATCCACCCTCTCGAAACTGATAAAGGCATCAAGACCGTCATCCGCACATACCAGCCGCAAGCAAGCTTTGTCCGCGGAGAAACGTGCGACGGCTCCGAAGAATTCGATTTCGTAAAGCTTGGCAACACAGGATTTTTCGAAGCCATTCTGGATATGGAATTCGAGCCGTTCTTTTACAAGCTCATTATCAAGCAAGATGACGGCAACGAATACGCCGTTGTGGATCCTTACGCATTCATGCCGGTTCTCTCAGAATTTGACCGCCACTTGATTTCGACAGGCACCCATTACGAACTTTACCGCAAGCTTGGCGCGAACATCATCGAGCACCAGGGATTCAAGGGCGTTCACTTCGCCGTTTGGGCACCGAACGCCAATGCAGTTTCTGTCGTAGGCAACTTCAACAGCTGGGACGGTCGCCGCCACCAGATGCGCATGCTCGGCTCCAGCGGCATTTGGGAAATCTTCATTCCGAACCTCGGCGAAGGCGAACTTTACCGTTTCGAAATTCATGGTGCCGACGGCAACTTGCACGTCAAAATCGACCCGCTCGCAAAGCTTGCAGAAGTCCGCCCGGCAACAGCCTCCATCACGACGCACCTCGATGGTTATGAATGGGGCGACGACCTTTATATGAAAACGCACTGGGCAACGAAGGTTTTCGGTTCGCCGATGAACATTTACGAAGTCCATGCCGGTTCTTGGCGCCGCGACCCTGCGAACCCGGACCGTTTCCTCAACTGGGACGAACTTGCCGAACGCCTCATTCCTTACCTCAAGGAAATGGGCTACACGCACGTTGAATTTTTGCCGATTGCAGAACATCCGCTCGATGAATCCTGGGGCTACCAAGTCACGGGTTACTACTCCCCGACGAGCCGCTACGGCACGCCCGACCAGTTCCGCCACTTTGTCGATCTCTGCCACCAGAACGAAATCGGCGTGATTCTTGACTGGGTCCCGGCACACTTCCCCAAGGACGCACACGCCCTCGGACGTTTCGACGGCACCGCTTGTTACGAGCATGCCGATCCGCGTCAGGGCGAACATCCGCACTGGGGCACTTACATTTTCAACTTGGGCCGCAACGAAGTCAAGAACTTCCTCATTGCAAACGCGATGTACTGGCTCAAGGAATTCCACTGCGACGGCCTCCGTGTCGATGCGGTCGCCTCGATGCTCTACCTCGACTACGGCAAGGGACCTGGCCAATGGGTTCCGAACAAAGACGGCGGCAACATCAACTACGACACGCTCGAATTCTTAAAGCACTTGAACAGCATCATGGGCCGCTTGACTCCGCACGCGATTCTCATCGCAGAAGAATCGACCAGCTTCCCAAGCATCACGCGTCCGCCAGAGCAGGGTGGCCTCGGCTTCCACTACAAGTGGAACATGGGCTGGATGAACGATTTCCTCAGCTACATCCAGCACGAACCGATCCACCGCAAATACCATCACAACCAGCTCACGTTCAGCATGGTCTATGCTTATTCTGAAAACTTCATACAAGTTTTCAGCCACGACGAAGTGGTCCACGGCAAGGGTTCCATGCTCGGCAAAATGCCGGGTGACAACTGGCAAAAGTTCGCTAACCTCCGCCTCACCTACGCGTTCCAGTACGCGCATCCGGGCAAGAAGCTCAACTTCATGGGCAATGAATTCGGTCAGTTCCGCGAATGGAACGAAAAGCAGTCGCTCGACTGGCACCTCATCAGCTGGGAGAGCCACGGCAAGCTTCTCGCCATGATGAAGGAACTGAACCACATCTACAAGGACAACGCGCCGTTCTGGGAAATCGACCATTACTACACCGGCTTCGAATGGATCTGGTGCGACGATGCAGACAACTCTATCGTAAGCTTTGTACGTAAAGACGACCACGGCAACATGATTTTGTGCGTATTCAACTTCACGCCGGTTGTCCGTAACGATTACCGTCTGGGCGCCCCCGCTCGCGGAGCCTGGAAAGAAATCTTCAACTCCGATTCTAGTTTATTCGGCGGCAGCAATGTCGGGAACCTCGGCGAAGTCTGGACGCAAGACGTTCCGTGGCAAAACCGTCAGTGGAGTCTTTCCATCAAGCTTCCGCCACTTGCTGGCGTGTATTTCAAATTGGAAAAATAATCGGCTACATTGCTGAACACAAAAAACTAAGATTAGAAAAGGCTGGTTCACATTATTGGACCACCTTTTTCTTTTTTTAGTTGCACTTTATTTCTATATTGCACATCGAACTTTTATCATTGGAGAAAAAATGAAAATTGCAGTCATGGGTGGCGCAGGTTATATCGGGAGCCATACTATTATCGAGCTTTACAAAGCGGGGCATTCAGTCGTCGTTGTCGATAACCTCGTCAACTCCAGCAGCGAATCCCTTCGCCGTGTAGCAGAACTCGTAGGCTCGCCTATTCCGTTTGTAAACGCCGACGTCCGTGACGCAGCCGCAATGGAAAAAGTCTTTAGCGAAAATAAATTCGACGCATGCATCCACTTCGCAGGCCTCAAAGCCGTTGGCGAATCCGTCGCAAAGCCGCTTGAATACTACGAAAACAACATGAATGCCACGTTCGTGCTATTAAACGCCATGCGTAAACACGGCTGCAAGAACTTCATATTCAGTTCGTCCGCAACCGTCTATGGCAATCCGGCCATCATTCCAATCACCGAAGAATGTCCCAAGGGGCAATGCACAAATCCTTACGGAAAAACAAAATCCATGCTCGAAGAAGTGCTGATCGACGTGCAGAAGGCGGACCCGGAATGGAATGTCGTGCTGCTCCGCTATTTCAACCCGATTGGCGCACACCCTAGCGGTCGCATTGGCGAAGACCCGAACGGAATTCCAAACAACTTAATGCCATACATTACGCAAACTGCAGTCGGGATCCGCAAAGAACTCGGCGTATTCGGCAACGACTACGATACCCCAGACGGCACTGGCGTTCGCGATTACATCCATGTATGCGACCTCGCCGCAGGTCACGTAGCAGCACTCCAAGCTATCGAACGTAAATGCGGACTCGCTATTTACAACCTAGGCACAGGCCACGGCTATTCCGTACTCGATGTCGTAAAAGCATTTGAAAAAGTAAATGGAGTCAAGATTCCGTACAGCATCAAGCCGCGCCGTGCAGGCGACATCGCCACTTGCTACTGTAATCCGCAGAAAGCATTTGACGAACTCGGCTGGAAAGCCCAATACGGCATCGAAGAAATGTGCCGTGATTCCTGGAATTGGCAAAAGAACAACCCGAAGGGATACAAAGGTTAGTCAAAAAAAAATTGCAGTTCACATAGCAATTCGACTTTTCAAAGAAAAAGCCCGTCTTCGTTGATGAAGCGAGCTTTTTTCATTTTTAACCTATAAAACATGTATTTTTTAACATTTCAAAATTCCTTTTTATGCACATTGATTTATTTTTCTTTTGAAGGAGAATTTAAATGACTCACAAGAGAACCATACATAGAAGTCTTATTCTTGGTAGTGCGGTCTTTATCGCATTCATGTGTTTCTTGCTTTCGATTCAAGCATATCTCACCTATTCGCAGTCGCTTTATAAACGTTACGACGACAAGCTTATCAATATCTTGAATTACGCGACCAACCGCATGGACTTGGACGACCTGTATCAGAATACAATCACAGGGCAAAAAACCGAAAAATACAACAACGTACAGCAGTTGCTCAACTACATGGTCGATGACTTTGAGCTGTTCTACCTTTACTCGCTCTTTGTGAAAAACGACACCATGCACAACATCTGTTCAGGCACGAGCAAGGCTGAACGGGAACGCGGCGAAGAAGACATTCCCCTTTTAGGGCTGACCGACGCTTACGGCCCTGAAGAAATCCAAAAATACGCCAATGCCCAGAAAAAAGACGAAATAACGTTTTTCGAAGAAGATTCCGACTGGGGGGCTGCCTACACCGCCTGTAAGCCATTAGTTACCTCTCTCGGAGTACATTTCGGCATCCTCTGCGCAGACATTTCCATCGCTGAACTCCACAAGACTGTCAACAATTATGTTATCTTCAACGTAATTCTAACGCTCGGCCTCGGCGTGCTATTTGGGCTTATTTTGTTTATCTGGTTACGGCGTAATGTCACGGGTCCGATTCTCGCCCTAGAAAAAAGCGCACGGCATTTTGCAGAAAGGAGCCGCGGCAAAAAGAGTCCTGACGAGCTTATCTTCGATGAACCTGATATCCATACGCACAATGAAGTCGAATCGCTATCAAGGGCCATCACCCAGATGTCCAAGGACATGCGTACTTACGTCCAAGGGATTTTGACCGCAGAAGAGCAGGCCCGTGCCGCACAGGAACAAGCCGAAGACATGACAGAACTCGCCTTCAAAGACGCTCTGACCCACGTCAACAGCAAAGTCGCATACGACAAAATGAAAGAAAACTTGCAAGAACAAATTGACCAAGGAGAGGCCAAATTCGCCATCGTGATGATCGATGTGAACAACCTCAAGTACGTCAACGACACATTCGGCCATGAATGCGGAGACAAATACATTTTAGGTTCTTGCCATATTTTCTGCAACATTTATAAGCAATCTCCGGTTTTCAGAATCGGCGGTGATGAATTTGTGGTGCTGTTGCAAAACAACGATTACAAGAACAGAGACAAACTGCTAAAAATTATGGAATCGACATTCCAAAAAACGAAAAGCAACACTTCTCGCAAACCATGGGAACAATACTCAGCCGCTTACGGCATGTCCGAATACAGCAAAGGCGACAACGTTAGCGATGTTTTCAAGCGAGCCGACGAAAGCATGTATCAAAAGAAAATGGAAATCAAAGGAAACAGCAGATAATCTATAGTAAACGGAACAGAAAATAAAAAATCCTGTATTCTAAGAACACAGGATTTTTTTCATTACAAGCTCTATGAATTAAAGAGCGAAGCCGCCCATTTCAGCACAAGACTTGCCGCGCGGATTCAAAATAATCATAGCATCGCCGCTCGCCACCGGACGAACAGCATTCCACGGCCACAAGCCCAAGCGCTGGTTTTCATGGAAGTTACCAATGGCGTTTCCGCCCTTAGCCCTTACAAGATCCATAATTGCAGGTCTCAGAGAAGTTGTTGCACCATAAACGCCCTTTTTCTTCTGAACCACACCAAGGACCTTGAAAGGAACATCCTGCGGGAAATCTTCAAAAGCACAGAATTCGCTCACCGTTGCAGTTTCTTCGCCTTCAGCAAGAGGAATCTCGGTATATGCCCTACGCTTGTAGTTAGAGCAACCGGTGAAAAGCAAAGCCGCAAGAGAAACGACCAAAAGTATTTTTTTATTCATATTAAGTCTCCAAAAACTTTAACCTAAAGATAACAAATTATTTTTCTGTTTGCAATAAATTTTTAGAAACAATTTCTTTGTAACAATGTCTAGTTTTGTCAAATTAAGTTTTTTTTCGCACAAAAAAATTACACAAAAAATTATTTACAACAGCAACTGTTCTTGATTGCTAGCATTGAATTTTAACGTCAAATAATTCATGGAAGTTGCTATTTTTGGAGAATTAGTTAAATTTACTTTGATGTCCAAAAGCATCGGTTCACCTTTATTCTAGGATTAATGAACATGGCAAACAAACGTGAAAACTGGGGGTCCAAACTCGGTGTCATTCTCGCAGTCGCGGGTTCTGCCGTTGGACTTGGCAACTTTCTCCGATTTCCTGTGCAAGCGGCAACAAACGGCGGCGGAGCATTCATCATCCCCTACCTCATTGCGTTTGTATTCCTAGGCATCCCACTTGCATGGATTGAATGGACACTAGGCCGCTACGCGGGCTACCATAACTACGGCACCTCCCCAAGCACATACCACGTCATTTTCCGCAAAAAAAAGCCCTGGGCGAAATACCTCGGTTCGCTCGGCCTCCTCCCCCCGATTTTCATCATCTTCTATTACGGATTCATCCAGTCGTGGATTCTAGCGTTTGCGTTCTACTCGGCGACAGGAACCTTGATGGACGTTGTCGCTCAAGGCCCCGAAAAAATGACGGAGTTCTTTGGCAATTACATTATGCTGAAAACTTGCGTCGGCGGCATCCCGGTCGCGATAATTTTCTTCATTATAACGTTTGTCGCAAACATGATTGTGCTTTCGTTCGGTGTGCGCAAGGGCATTGAACGTGCGAACAAAATTTGCATGCCGATTCTTTTGATTTTGGGGCTCGTGCTCGTGGTACGCGTGCTCACGCTTCCCGGCATCGGCAAAGGGCTTGCGTTTATGTGGAATCCGGACATTTCGCAACTGGCAAGCCCGAAAATATGGATGGCGGCCGCAGGCCAGGTGTTCTTCACGATGAGCCTTGGCATGGCGATTATCTTCTGCTATGCAAGTTATCTGAAACCGAAAGAAGACCTCGTGCTTTCTTCGCTCACGGCTAGCGCCACCAACGGATTTGCCGAAGTGATTATCGGCGGCACGGTCGTCATTCCGATGGCAGTGCTTATCGCAGGTGCAAACATCGAAGAATGTGCAAAGCTCGGTACGTTCGGACTTGGATTCCAGACGATGCCTTACGTTTTCGGAACGCTCCCGCTAGGAGGTTTTCTGCAAACGGTTTGGTTCACCATGCTCTTCTTTGCGGGCATCACAAGCGCCATTTCCATCATCCAGCCGCTTATCAGCTTCTGCGAAGACGACCTCAAGTTTACACGAAAAAAATCCGTCACGACGGTCAGCACGATTACGTTTATCGGTAGCCTCACCGCAATCTTCGGACTTGCTGCCGGCACCGTTGACGAGCTCGACTTCTGGGGCGGCACGTACCTCATTGTGTTCGTGGGCATGATCCAAGCGATTCTCTTTAGTTTTGTGCTTGGCCGCCGCAAGGCCAAGGAAGCGAAAGCTAATGGAGACCTCCCTGCCCAAGTGAATATCGAACCGGACGAAAACGAAGCATTCGCCGCCATGAACGACGGTTCGCAACTCAAACTGCCACGATTCCTCCGCCCGGTCATTATGTACGTCTGCCCGATTTACTTGATTGTGCTTCTGGTTTCGTTTACTCTCACAGACGGTCTCCCGTTCATTACGCTCAGCAATGTCGATCCGAACGCAACCGTCGAGCTTCTCGGCCACACCTTCTCGAAAATCGGATTCACGTGGGCGTTCCGTGGATTTTTGCTGGTGCTGTTTATTTTGTTGAACCTCGCCATCGCCTATGCTTGGCGCAAGGGCGGTCCGGCAGAAAAAGGCCGCAGCAAAAAAATCAAGAAGATGGAAATCGGAAACTCTGACGAAAATATGGAGGGCTAAAAAATGGAAGCCGAATTCACAACAGGCGGACTCATTTTCATGATTTGCTCCTGGGGAGCGATTACAGGGCTTTGCGCATTCTGTTTTTACAAAGTGTTTAAGAAAAAGTAGTTTTGAAGCCTGAAATACGCTTTTTTGCCAATTTTTGATACCAAAAACGTTTTTTACGTGCATTTGGTATCATTATTTTTACTTTGTACAACACAATTTCAATAATCGCGGCAAACGAATGTTACCAAAATCAGTTTTTTTGCTTTTTTAGTAACACAAGACCATACGCAAATCTTCAATTTAACCACAAAATCAATTAGTTTATCAAGAAAACATGATACCAAATCATTTATTTTTTGACCTTTGGTATCATTTTTTTGCATTTTCTACCATAATTGACATTTTTTTTCAAAAAAAATCAACCCACCACAAAGCTTTAACATTTTTTTAGCCATTAAACGCCGCCTCTAAATTTGCTATATTTACCCCAACTTTTTAATAACTTTTTATTTCAAAAGGACAATTTTTACAACTTTAGAGAAAAGCTTTCGCTAAAGAAAAATTGACTAGATTACAGGTTTTATGAAACGCAAAATTCACCCTGGTGAGATTCCCTACTACATTTCCGTTTTTTTCAGTTCATTCATGCAGTTGGGTTTGTTCATCCACTTTCAACGCTGGATAACATTTAATTCAGAAGGAACCCGCTTTTTCTGGCTGAGCTTACTCCTCCAGTTCGCGATGTTCTCGCCGAGCATCATCATGATGCATGTCGCAAGCTACTTCGCCGGGCGTTTTCCCAAGAGCAAAGTCATGGGCTGGACTTCTGCCGGCATGGCAATCTCCGTTTTGCTGATTGCGTTTTTCTTCGGCGATAAGCTAGGCCTTGGCGCATTCGCTTTGCTGTTCCTGTACGGCATTTTCCTTGCTATTTTCAATCCCGCAAAAATTGGCATCATGAAGGAAATCTCGGACGGGAACGACCTTGTAAAAATCAACGCGTCGCACCTGATTTTCATGGCACTAGCCATTACGGTCATTTCTGCGATTACATACAACTACAGCCCAGAAGATTCCTCGAACATCAGCTATTCGATGCTCCCCTTCATTCTTTCGGGAGTCGGCCTCATCGCCGCCATTTCGTCATTCTGCATCCGCATCGACAAGCAAAGCAAGTTCGTGAAGCTCCGCTCCCCCATGCGCAATTTTTCTTCTACATGGTCGAACCCGATGCTCAGGCTTTCCATGCTTGGAATTGCGGCATTCTGGGGCGTGACGCAGTTCATCATCATGATTTCGCAGAACATGACCGGTACGCAAAGCACGACACTATTCCAGTGGACGTTCATCTTTACGGGAATCGCCTACATCATCGGCGCCATCAGTGCGGCTAAATCATCGAAGAACTTTGTCGAGACAGGCATTATCCCCATCGCAGCCATAGCCTCGTCGATTACGATGTTCGTAACGCCGTTCATCAACAACCAGTACGTTCTCGCTTGCCTCTACGCATTCATCGCGTTCTGGGCCGGTTCCGCATTCGTCATCCTACGCACGGTCATCCAGAATGTCACACGCCCCGACACATCGGGCCGCATCCACGCCGTATCGTTCATGATCCAGATGTCATTCCTATTTGTGCTGCTCGGTTTCCAGGTCATCCTCTTCCTCATGACTGAACTGAGCCTCCACAAGCAGTTGTTCTTTCTAGCTCTCATCCTCGCCCTCACATTCGTGTTCACGCTCAAGCATACGCCGATGACACTCCTACGGGCAGGGCTACGATTCGCGTTCGCCTTCGTTTTCCGTTACAAAGTCAAAGTACACGGTGTACAGAACATACCCGAATCAGGACCGCTCCTTTTAGTAGGTCCGCACTTTAGCTTCATCGACTGGGCCGTTCTCCAGATGGCAAGCCCTCGCCCGCTCCTCACTGCAAGCAACCGGAACACTTTTGCAGACTGGTACTTGCGTTGGTTCTCGCACGGCAAGTCGGTCATCAACATCAATCGTCGCGACCCAAGCGAAGCCATGGAAAAAATCCGCGAAGCGCTTTTGAAAGGCGAAGCCGTCGTCATATTCCCCGAAGGCGAAGTTTCCAAAAGTCCGTTCGTATCGAAGTTCTCGCTCGACTACAGCAAGGCCATCGAAGGCACTGGAGCTCAGCTGGTCCCGTTCTACATCCAAGGTCTCTGGGGCAGCCGTTACAGCCACGCCTCCGAATGCGTGAACCGTCCGCAGTATTTTAACCGGGTCATCAGCGTGGGCTTCGGCAAGGCCATGCCCGCCTCCACGCCCGAAGATGTCATCCGCAAAGACTTGCAGAATCTGAGTACCGACATCTGGAACATGGCAATGGACCATTCCGCAAGCATCATCCCGCTTTGGTACCGTGCGATGCGCAAGCGACGCTCCCGCCCGATTTTGATTGACCCCGCCGGTCGCCACGTAAACGGTTACGAGATGATCCGCCTCTGCCACCACTTCGGCAAAAAGATCAAGTCGCTCACCAAGAACGACCAGAACGTGGGCTTTATGCTCCCCACAAGCCGCGATGCGGCCCTTGGCATCATGTCCATTCTCGGCTGCGGAAAGACTACAGTCAACCTGAACTACACATCCCCCGTCGATACGCTTATCGGCTGTATCGACAAGGCCGAACTTTCGACAATCGTTACAACCCGAGCGTTCTTCGACAAGCTCTGCGGCAAGAACCCGGACTTCAAGCAGCTCGCCGAAAAATGCCAGATGTTCTACATCGACGAAGAAGAACAGAAGATCCACACATTCTGCCGCCTGCTTGAATCGTTCATCGTCTTAGCCTTCCCCAAGAAACTTTTGAGAGATCTTTGGTTTACTACAGCTAAGCTAAACGACGATGCCGTTATCTTGTTCAGTTCCGGTTCCGAAGGCACGCCGAAGGGAGTGGAACTCACGCACAAGAACGTGATTTCAAATGCACAACAAGGCGACCACATCATCAGGCTTTGCCGTACCGACGTGATGACGTCGCTCCTCCCGCTGTTCCATTCGTTCGGCTTTACGATGACGTTCATGATGCCGCTTTTGGACGGCGTTCCGATGGTGCTCTGCCCCGACCCGACCGACATCAAGACTCTTGCCCGCGTATGCGCCGAATACAAGGCGACCATCCTCATGGGCACTCCGACGTTCCTCCGCGCCATCGCCATTAACCGCTGGGTCCACCCGATGTGCCTTGACTCTTTGCGTTACGTGATTGCCGGCGCCGAAAAGCTCCGCCCCGAAATGCGCGAGACGTTCAAGCTCAAGTTCGGCAAGGACATTTACGAAGGTTACGGCTGCACGGAACTCACGCCGCTTGCCACGCTGAACGCCCCGAACGTGCTTTTGGACGACTTCTTGACGATGGAAAAATGCTGCGACCATTCGAGTATCGGTATGGTCGTTCCGGGTTCTACAGGGGCCATCATCGACCCGGAAACAAATGAATTCTTGGCGCCTGGCGAAGAAGGCATGCTCGCAATCACGGGACCGCAGGTCATGAAGGGCTACCTCCGCGACGAAGCGAAAACCGATGCAGTCATTTTCGAAGTTGACGGACGCCGTTGGTACAAGACGGGCGACAAGTGCACCATCACCGAAGACGGATTCATCAAGATTCTCGGGCGCTACAGCCGCTTCGCAAAGCTCGGCGGCGAAATGATTTCTTTAACCGCCGTGGAACTGCGTATTGCAGAAACGGGCATCATGGGCGAACACGAATTCGCGATTACCGCCGTGCCGGATTCCGTCAAGGGCGAACGCATTGTGCTCCTCGTCAAAGGCGACGCAAGCCTGGACCCCGAAGAAATCCAGAGAAGTCTCCGCAAGTCGGGCATTCCGCCGCTCATGCAGCCGGGTTCCGTATTCTGTGTCGAAGCGATCCCGAAGCTCGGCAGCGGCAAGTGGGATTTCAACGGAATGAAGAAACTTGCGACGGAACTTGTCGGAAAGAAATAGCAAACGAATTAGCGACAAACGGCGAACCGCAATCAACAAGTTTTACTGAAGCCACCTCCAACAGCAAGCGAATAGTTGCAAGTTGTAATTGGCGGATTTTAAATTTGTCATTAAGGAAGAATCCGTCAAAGGTAAAAATTCGCGAAACGATCGTCCCCCAAAAGAGTCTTAGCAACAAAGCAAAAAACCCGCCGACAATGGCTGGCTTTTTATTTAAACAAATTATATTACAATAGTCTAGACTTCAGGAGTGCTTACGACAAAACTCTCGAATCGACGAGCATCTACACCACTCGTCGCCGAAGGTTCTTGGCTCTAGAACATCTTTCTCGCATTGCGTTTGGGCTGCGGTTCAGGTTCCTTGCCCTTCTTGCCTTTCTTTTTCTTTTTATTCGCTAAAGGATCTTCGTAGCGGTTGTTTTCCAAAACGCCCTTGTTGCTGAACAAAGTAGCGTTATCCGCAGACTTTGTCTGAGTCGTGAAGTGGTTGCCATCGCAGCGTTCGGTCGGACCATACCCCGCAGTGTAAAGGCAGTAAGACTTCTCCGAGCAGAACTCGCCCGCCAAAAGCCCCGTGTGGTTGCAAACGCCTCGGCTCACGACTCCTGGCGGAACCGGGAACGGAAGCTTCGGCAAATCCTTATGCAAGCGAGTCATCGTCGCCATCCAAATCGGGAGAGCGTCTTCGGTACCCGTGTGACCAGCACCCATGGAGCCCGGATTGTCGGAACCCACCCAAACGCCCATCGTGTATTGCTTCGTAAAGCCGATGTACCAGCAGTCCGTGTAATCGTTCGTCGTACCCGTCTTGCCTCCGCTCGGATGGCGGAACCCGGAATTCCAGACGCGAGCCGCCGTACCGCGAATGTTCACATCCTTGAGCATATCGACCATCAAGTAAGAAGAAGCCGGACGCAGAACTTCGTGTTCCACCTTGGAATTCTTCTCGACAATTTCACCATTGCGATCGACGATAGATTCAATCATGTACGGTTCAATGCGGTTGCCGCCGTTCGGGAACACCGTATAAGCCGAAGTCATTTCCATGAGCGTCGCGCCGACAGAACCCAAAGCCAAGCTCGGAACCGCCTGCAAAGGAGCCTTCGTGATACCGAACTTGCGAGCGTAGTTCACCACATTGCTGAGGCCGTACTTCATGCCCGTTAAAATGGCAGGCAAGTTTTTCGACTTGTACAACGCACGGCGGAGCGTCATCATGCCTTCGAAGTCGTGTTCAAAGTTGCCCGGACGCCAGGTCTTGTTCGGGTTCTTGCTGTCAGGGTCCGGAATCGTCACCGGCTGGTCGTTCACGGAATCGCAGGGGCTCGCGCCGTTATCCATCGCCGTGGCATAAACAATCGGCTTGAACGAAGAACCCGGCTGGCGCAAGGACTGCACGGCACGGTTCCACTTGGACTTGTTAAAGTCGCTGCCGCCCACCATCGCACGGATAGCGCCCGTCTCATTTTCAATCAAGATAGCCGCCACTTCGGCATGATGGTAGCGGATACTGTCCGGATAACGGGTGAAATTACCCTTCTTATTGCGAACCGTGTCAGAAGCCAAGTACTGCTTCTTGAAGAGCGTATAGACGCTGTCGAAGTGAGCGACTACGCTATCTTCGGGCATATCGTACTTCTTCGTGAGCTGGAGCCTGCGAGTCGTACGGTACTTGATGCGGCGACGCACCTTCTCCACCTGCACACGGGCTACGCTATCGAGATAAGCCTGGATTTCCGGGTCAATCGTACTATAGACAGAAACACCGTCGGCATAAAGAGAATTTTGCCCGTACTTCTTTTCCATGTACTTACGGATTTCTTCATAGAAGTAAAGCCCCGGTTCTGTTTCCGTAGATTCTTCCTTTTCAGCAACCTTGATCGGCATATCAATATACTTGTGGTATTCATCATTCGTAATGAAACCAGCATCGCGCATGGCATAGAGTACCGTGTTGCGACGGCTCAAGGACGTTTTCGGATTACGGTCCGGGCGATAACGTTCCGGACGCTGCAACATACCAGCAAGTACGGCGTATTCAGGAACGTCAAGGCTATCCAACGGCTTGCCAAAGTAGAACCGTGCCGCCGCCTGGAAACCGTAATTGCCGCCAGAAAGATACACTTCGTTCATGTAAAACTCAAGAATTTCTTCCTTCGTGTAAGTCTGCTCGATGCGGATAGCCGTCATCATTTCCTTGATCTTACGGGAAAGCGTACGTTCCGGCGTGAGGAACAAGAGCTTCGTAAGCTGTTGCGTCAAAGTCGATGCACCGCGGAGCTTGTTGCCCGACCGGATGCTTTCGATAAGCGCCGACGGAATCGCCCAAACGTTCATGCCCCAATGCTTGTAGAAAGCACGGTCTTCCGTCGCCATCACCGCCTGAATCGCCTTCTTCGGAATCGAGTCAATCGAAGTCCATTCGCGACGCTCGACGAAATATTCATGAGCAATCTGACCATCCTTGTCATAAATGTTGGTCACGAGCTTCGGATTAATCTGCTCCAGCTGCGAGAGCGACGGCAACTCCGGCGAATAGTGGATAAAGACCGCCACCACCACGATGATGATGATGAAAATAGGAATCATCAATATAAAGAGCCAGCGGAAAACCCTGTTCGCGAAGACAATCTTCAGCACGCTCCAAATTTTCAACCAAATGATGGAAACATACTTTTTGACGAACGATCCTATCATTAAGAAGATCGGGGATATTTTTTTCAAGAAATCTTTGAACTTATCCATTTTAAAACACACTTAAAAAAGTTTGGGGACAAAAATAGATAATTGCCCAAAGTTATTCAAACACGTGTTCAGAAAAAGGTGCCGAAATCGCTTTTTCGAGACCTATAGGATATTTTTTTAGGGATTTACATGCTAAAAACGCGCTAAAGAAAGCAAAACAAAAAAAATTTCACTTTTTTTATCAATTACCCTTGACATTATTCTCGATTATTCTATATTTGGACCCGTCAACGAGAGAAGACAACAAAACGCGGATGTAGCCCAACTGGATAGAGCGTTTGGCTACGAACCAAAAGGCTCCAGGTTCGAGTCCTGGCACCCGCAGAAAAAAGACCAATCGAAGGATTGGTCTTTTTTTGTTAATGTCACCCCGGCCTCCGTGCCGGGGTCACCTTACGCAGCTTGAAAAGGCGATGCCGGCACTATGGCCGGCATGACAGCAAAAAAAGAACGTTCTCTTTCCTATGTCACACCGGCCTGTCATCCCGGACTCCGTTCCAGGACGGTATCGCCTTACACAGCCCTAAGCCGATACCGAGACGGATTCGGCTTCTTGCTCTAGCGAAAGCTTCGCACTTTCAAGCATTTCTTTTGTAACTCCGATTTGCCCTGACAAATCTTTCCACTCCGCATTCATCCCATTTACAAGATTAACTTTCCACAAACGCTTATAGCGTTTCACCTGTTTTTCTCTTTTTATAGCATCTTCAACATTCGAAAATATTTCGAAATACACCAACTTGGTCACATTATACAAATTAGTAAAACCATCGTTCCTATGTATTTTATGTTCTATTACACGACGAATCAAGTCGTTTGTAACGCCTACGTAAAATACAGAATTTTCAGAAGACGTTAGAAGATATACGTAGTAATTATACTGTTTCATAAAAAGAAACATATAAAAAAGCAAACGCAAGAACAAGAAGTTGATCCCGGCACAAGGCCGGGAGGACAAATGCAGAAAAAAACGAACAACACAGAAAACAGCATGTCACCCCAGATTTATTTCCAGGGTTCCCATACGCATCATCTCAAAAAAATCTACAATCCCTTCGGATGGAAGCTTTTGCGGTGTGCGGGGGTATAACCTTGGCGACGGATGGCGTCGAGGTGAGCCTTGGTGCCGTAACCGGCATGCTTGTCGAAACCGTATCCCGGATAAAGTTCTTCTAATTTATCCATATAGCGGTCACGGAAGACTTTGGCAAGAATCGATGCAGCAGAGATGCTTGCGATGCGACCATCGCCTTTAACGATAGGCATTTGCTTTTCAGCAGGAACGCCACGAATTTTCAAATTGCCATCGACGGCGATGAGGATGTTAGCGTTTAATGCTAAAGGTGATCCCGGCACAAGGCCGGGATGACATGCAACGGAACTGCTCAAGGCGTCGTTCAGTGAGCCTTTGACTTCGATGGGAATTTCGGGTGCAGATTCGTTCAGACCGGGAAATCCAAGGGCTTGCAAAGCACGGCGCATCGCTAAGAAGTCCGCTTCAAGGATGTTCATCTCGTCGATTTCTTCAACACTCGCGCTGGCGATGGCATAGCACGCACATGCATCCTTCACTTGTTCAAACATCGCTTCTCGTTTCGGTCGCGAAAGCTTTTTGGAATCGTTCAGCGTCAAGAGCGCATCGGGCGACTTGAGCACAGCAGCACAAGCGACAACCGGCCCGGCAAGCGGCCCTCGCCCGACTTCGTCAATTCCTACAACAATCGCAGAATTTTCGGCAACACTTCCAGAACCTGCTCCCTCACCACCCGCAGAAAACAAATCCAAGTCACCGCCAAACGCGAGCGGATTCGCAGCAAACTTGCGCAGCGCCACCTCCCCTTCTACTGGGGATTCGATGTTTTCCAAAAATGCGGGCAGTTTGAATTTCATGGCTACGCAGTGGTTAGTGATTAGTGGTTAGTGGTTAGGATTTATAATCGCGGCGAAGCCGCCCTGTTTACTAACCACTGCTTACTGTTTACTACCTATCACCTTCTCCGCGTAGTCGCGAATAGTCTTCCAGTACAACGCGTGTTCCTGCACCAAGACGCGGGCGGCAAGCGTATCGGGCGTGTCATCAGGCAGCACGGGAACTTTCGTCTGCGCCAAGATGCGACCGCGGTCAATTTCTTCGCTCACGAGATGTACCGTCGGGCCAGATTCCGTTTCATGCGCGGCAAGCACGGCTTCATGAACGTAATGTCCCCAAAAGCCCTTGCCACCAAACTTCGGCAACAGCGATGGATGGATATTCAAAATGCGATTCGGCATGCGCTTGAGCATACAAAGCGGAAGCGCCTTCATATAACCCGCCAAAATCAACAAATCGACATCATACTTGTCGAGAACTTCAAGCATCGCAGCTTCGAACGCAGCCTGATCTGGATGAGTCTTACCAGAAATGTGATGAACCGGAATTCCATATTCCTTGGCATGGCTCGCTGCTCCGCAGCCCGCATTGTTCGTAATCAAAAACTTGCACTGGGCATCGAGGTCACCAGCACCGATACGATCTATAATCGCTTTAAAGTTGCTTCCACCGCCGGAAGCCATGACACCTATTTTAAACATGGGCCAAATATAGTTTAAATCAGTGTTTAGTGGTTGGTGATTAGTGGTTAGGGGATGCTATAGAATATTCTTATCGAGATCCTGTTTACTAACCACTGCTTACTAATCACTATTTATGATCAATTCCCGGTGGGGTGCGCAAGTAATAGATGACGCAGGGGACCACAATGCAAACGACCCAAAAAAAGAAATTGAAATAGACAAACCACGTTTCAAAGGTCATCTGCACAGGAATCACGTACGCTTTCAGCAAAGAATTACAGCGATGAGGAAAACGCCGGGGAGCATGTAAGAAATCAATTTTGTCATACCCTAAAGATAATTCAATCTAACACAATTGATGTAAATAGTTTGAAAAAAGATGGCGCAATATAAGACTTAACAGGATATTCGTATTATCTATATCAATCCTTGACGCAACGGACACTACGACCATGAAGTTTACTATTGCTACCGAAAGACACAAAGTCTAATCCCGAATATAAATCAAAAGACATTGCATTACTAAGCCGATCAAAAACATAATCATGAGGACCGTCCTCCGTAGAACTCCAAAAAGTTGCTGATGTTCCTATCTCCAAAAAACGCTTATTAGGATCAACCTGACCGCCATAAGTTTCGTTAAGATAAACTTTACCAGCAGGCAACGCAGAAAAGCAAAAAGAGTCTTGACCATTGCCATTTTTATCCCATCCGCTAGATGACTTAAGTTTTTTAGCGGAGTTTTCCGTCCCCCCTACAGCAACAAGCAATGTTTCAAACTCCTTCTCTGACGGCAAATGCCACCCCTTAGGGCATGCACTTCGAGCTATAGACCAAGTGTAGAGACGACCATACTTTGTACAATTTTCTTCATCGTCATCATAGCAATAATCGTTTGTTTTGCGTCTCAAATTCTCAGCCATCCACTCCTGGTCGCCTATTTTCACAGTCTTATAAGTTTGACCATCCACGTCATCAACCAATGTTCCGTATTCGCACTTTCCAGCATTCAACGAACTCGAATTGGCATTAGATTTTTCTCCATCCGCAGAAACCGAATCGTCACATGCCACCCACAGCATGCAAAACGTTATTGCAAATACAGAGCCCCTTACTTTCGAGAAAATTGAATTTATAAATTTCATACAAATCTCCTTTTTGGACAAAATAGCAAATTATTCAGCAAAAAACAAGCAAACACAATCTTTTGGAATATACCCGCCTTTCAAGGTAGCCCCTCCCCCCACACACAGCCTACAGCCA
>NZ_JAFWOM010000008.1 GCF_017545445.1 Fibrobacter sp. | reverse complement strand
CACATCCTTTTCTTCGGGCAAGCGGAAGCCCGATGGACACAGGTCGGAATAGTCATCACCTCCGTTGACGGCATCTCGCCAAGTGGAGAGAAGTCCGCACTTCGTCAGGCCAATGCTTTCACATTCCAAGTTCACCTTGCTGTATTCGGTCGCGTAGTCCAGGTTCTCCGCCATCCAGGTCACGCCTTCGAACTCAATAACCTTGTAAGTCTTGCCATCGCGAGAATCGGTTATGGTAGACTTGCTGACTTTGGAGAAATTCTGCCGAGTTTCCTTCGCTGCTGCAGAGGTTTCGCTGATATCAGGCAATTTATTCGCGGCCTTTACGTCATCCGTCGTCCCTAGGAAAATCCAGAAACCGTCGTTACAGACGTAGTCCTCATGGACATTCGAAATCTCGGTCACACGAACGCAAACGTTCTCCAAGTCGCCCTTGCATGCGGGCATATCGCTCTTGTAATGAACCTTATAGGTCGGAGTGACATTTGAGTAGCGTTCGCTCGGGGAGTAACCAACATCGGTAGTGCACGCCTGGAATGCCAGGAACGGCACAGAAAAAAGCAAAGATAAATATTTCTTCTTCATCATCGGTAAATATACCTTTTGCAAATTTATACGCAAGGGGACTCCATCCTTTTTTACGGTAAAAAAGCAAAAAGAACCCGTTTCCGGGCCCTTTTTAGTGTGTAGTGTGTGATGTGTGGTGTGTAATGAAAAATCAGTCACTTCACATTTCACACTTCACATCGCGGCGAAGCCGCTTAACAGCCGAGCTTGGCGGAGAGGTAAGCTTCGAGTTCGTCGATCTTGACCAGTTCCTGCTTCATGGAATCGCGTTCGCGAACAGTCACGAAACCGAGCTTTGCCGGATCGGATTCACCCTCGCCCACCGTGTCGAAGTCGACAGTCACGCAGAACGGCGTGCCGAGTTCGTCCTGACGGCGGTAGCGCTTACCGATGGACTGCGTTTCGTCGTATTCGACGTTCCAGCGGTTGAGAAGCTTCTGGTAGAGTTCTTCGGCCTTGGCCTTCACCTGTCCCTTCTTCACGAGCGGGAGCACGGCGACCTTCACCGGTGCAATCTTCGGGTCGAAATGGAGAACGGTACGTTCGTCGTTTTCGAGCTTTTCGACTTCGTAAGCGTTGCAGAGAAGCACGAGGAGCAAACGTTCCACACCGAGAGACGGTTCGACAACGTACGGGATGTAGCGCTTGTTCTGGACCGGGTCGATGTATTCCTGCTTGACCTTGGATTCGTTCTGGTGCTGCGTCAAGTCGTAGTTCGTGCGGCTTGCAATACCCCAGAGTTCACCCCAACCGAACGGGAATTCGTATTCGACGTCGGTGGTACCGTTACTGTAGTGAGAAAGTTCTTCCTTGGCATGTTCGCGGAGGCGGAGCTTTTCCTTGTTCACGCCGAGGTCGTTCACGAGCCAGTCGAAGCAGTACTTGCGCCAGAAGTTGTACCAGTCAAGTTCGGTACCCGGTTCGCAGAAGAATTCGAGTTCCATCTGTTCGAATTCGCGGGTACGGAAGATGAAGTTACCCGGAGTGATTTCGTTACGGAAGCTCTTACCGATCTGGCCGACACCGAACGGGATGCGCGGGCGGACGTTGTCGACAATGTTCTTGAAGTCTACGAAGATACCCTGGGCCGTTTCCGGACGGAGGTACACCTTGTTGCCTTCGCCTTCGATCACGCCTATTTCGGTCTGGAACATCAGGTTGAATGCGCGGGGCTTGGTCCAATCGGTCTTGCCGCAGGTCGGGCATTCAATCTTGTTGTCCATCATCATCTGGTGGACTTCGTCAAAGTTCTTGCCGGCGCAGCAGCCTTCACCGAGCTTGTCTTCCAAAAGTTGGTCAGCACGGAAACGTTCGTGGCAAGCGAGGCAGTCAACCAGCGGGTCAGAGAAGTTGCCCACGTGGCCAGAGGCCTTCCAAACGCGGGGGTTCAAAAGAATAGAGCTATCGAGACCGAGCACATCCTGGCGGCTCGTAACAAACTTCTTCCACCAGAGGTTCTTGATGTTGCGCTTGAGTTCCACGCCATACGGACCGTAGTCCCAAGTATTGGCGAGGCCATCGTAAATTTCGGAGCCGGGGAAAATGAAGCCGCGGCGTTTGCAGAGGGAGATGATGTCCTTAAGGGCATCCTGAACTTTCTTTGCCATTTTTTTTCCTTTAGCGGCAGGCTCTTGTAGCGTGCCGGACTAGGAACCTACCTGGATGATAGGCCCTGACGGGGGACAAATTTAGAAACTTTTGCAAAGGGCGAGTGAAGCGGGTGTGCTTGCACACCCATTTCTGAGTCCAGCAAAAGACGCACAAAGAGCGTCAAAGGCAAACAAATCACCAAAGACTTCCAACTTTCTACCGCCAAAAATACTATCATTCTTTCGCTTGAGACGCAAGCCCCCATTACCCAATTCTTTAACACACGTCATCGACTTTGAATTAGAATAGCATAAAAAAAACGAGACCTCATAGCCCATGACCATCTGCCCTCATTGCGGCGCCGAGCTGAAAAAAGGCGCAAACTTCTGCCCCCACTGCGGGAGCGACAAAAACACCGGCTGGAAAGAAGGCGCTGAATACAGCGACCTCGAAACACCCGATTACGACGAAATTCTCGAAAACGAATTCGGCGATGACCCGAACAGCCCCTACGCCAAAAAGAAAAAAGGATTCGGCGGAATCGTCGGCACTGCCGCCGCCATTATCGTTGCATTAGCATTTATTGCCGCAATGATTTTTTAGAATCACAAAAAAATCTAATTCAAAAACGACAGACCAAGACTAACAGCCAATAGTCTTTTCCAAGTTCTTAACGCTTGCTTCAGCTTCCATAAAGTCGTAATCTTCGATTTGGTTATGCAGCTTTTGCAAAATTCTCTCTTGCTCCTGCGTAAACATGATCTTTTCCAAAGAATCGAGAATCCGCTTGCAAAGCGTCGAGGAACAAGATTCAATAGCAGGCTTGAGATCCGCAATGGCCTGTTTCAATTTGTCCACCGCTTCGGGGTCAATATGCTTGATAATCACAGACGCATTCGACTGTTCCGATGCAATATTCTGCATAACAATCTTCAAGTCATCAATAAGTTCCTCTAGAGCCTTTTCAAACGCAAGGAAATCGCTAAAGTTACGTTCCTTTTTAAGCAAAGAACTTTCGAGCATCTGTCCCAGCGTCTGCACGTGATACGAACCGATTGTTCCACAGAGGCCTTTTATCGTATGGATGTTGCGAGCCAGCTCTTCGCACTTGGAATTTTCAAAATCAGACTTCAATTTCTGGATTTTGCCATCGTAATCGCGAACAAAGCCCTGCAAAATCTTAAAGTACAAGTTCCTGTTATCATTTGCATGGTACAATCCAGCAGCGGCATCGAAGTGTCGAACCTTTTGGAACAAAGAAACAGTATCATCATCGGCATCAGTCGTTTCCGTCTCCGGCTCGTTCGACGTTTTTACAATGGCAGTCTCTTCTGCAACAGGCAAATACTTGGCGAGTTCGCTAAAGAGCAATTTTGGGTCTATCGGCTTTGCAATGTAAGAGTTCATCCCCACATTCAAGCAATCTTCCTTGTCTTTCTGGAACGCCCTTGCACTCATGGCGATAATCGGCACCTTCTTGAAATACACATCAGGACGCCTGCGAATTTCTACGGTCGCATCAAGGCCGTTCATGACAGGCATTTGGATATCCATCAAAACAAGATCGAACGCATTTTTCTTGAGCAAATCCAGCGCAATCTTACCATTATTTGCAACCATCGTCGTAAGACCTACGCTGTTCAAAAGCGATACCGCCAATTCCTGGTTCATTTCGTTGTCTTCGACCAAAAGAATCTTAGCTTCCTTGAAGAATACCTTGTTCTTTTCTGTCTTGACGGATTTTTGGTATGTAAGGGTTTCGCCAACCGCTTCCTGCATGGCACTCAGCAAAGAGCTTATCTGTAACGGTTTCGCCACGCAGCTATTGTAACCAATTTCTTCGGCCAAATGATAATTTCGTTCGTCAAAATGAATCGGATGCATCAAAATCTTCGGAATCTTTTTCATCTTGGAAGGTAGCCCCTGCACAAAATCAAAACCGTTCAGAATCGGCATTTGATAATCGACAACGAACAAGTCGTATGGCGTTTCGTGAGCCTCATCATGAGCCTGGATCAAATCCAAAGCTTCGTCAACAGACCCCGCTTCTTCGACCACGCAACGCAATTTCGTCAAATAATGCCGCAACACATCGCGAAGCTTTCCGCAATCATCGACGAGCAAAACATTCTTGTTTCTGAAGGTCGAAACCGATTTCCACTTCGGTACAGCAGACTGCGCAGCGACCGGTAGAGTCAACGTGAAATAAAATCTGGAGCCCTTTCCATATTCGCTTTCCACTTGAAGTTCGCCGCCCATAAGCTCCACGAGCGATTTCGAAATAACAAGCCCAAGTCCTGTTCCGCCGTATTTACGCGTAATGGAACCATCCGCTTGCGTAAACGCCGTAAACAATCCACTCAACTGTTCGCTCGTCATACCGATACCCGTATCGATGACACTGAACGAAAGTTTTACGTTATTTCCAATAACTTGTTCATGCTTAATTTGAAGCGTAATGCTTCCGCTTTCAGTAAACTTAGTCGCATTGTTGATGAGGTTAGTAAAAATTTGCGAAAGACGAAGCGGGTCCCCCATCAATACTTCAGGAATTTCGGGATCCATATCGACAATCAGTTCTATAGGCCTTTGCGCAATACGAACGACAGCCAATGTAGTGACTTCATTAATCACTTGTTGCAAAATAAGCTGCGTGATTTCCAATTCCTGCTTTTTGGCTTCAATCTTCGAGAAGTCCAAAATGCTGTTGATAATCCTCAATAGCGACGTGGCTGCATGGCTGATTCTTTCGACGAACCCTTGCTGGCGTTCGTCCAGTTGCGTTTCCTGGATCAAGTGCGCCATTCCAATAATCGCATTCATCGGAGTCCTGATTTCATGACTCATGTTGGCCAGGAATTCACTCTTGGCCTGCGTCGCCTGTTCTGCAATTTCGCGAGCGGCGACAACTTCAGAAATGTCAATCATCGAAAGCATGTAACCCACGACCGATTCCTGAACTTTTAACGTACAAGCTTCGCCGCTGAACCATGTTTCCTTATGCGTATTCAACGTCTGGAGCAAGAAGGTATCTTTCCATACGCCCTGTTCATCAAATGCTTTTTTCAAAGATTCCACAACGCTTTCGGGCATGCCGCATTTTGTCAAATTCGCAAGCGTTTGCCCAATCGCATCTTTCCAATCAACAACAAGGTAATCCGCCAATTGCTTGGACATGTACATGACTTTGCGGTTTTTGTCAAAGATTACGAGAATGGAATTGCCCGCCGAGAGCATGATGGTATCGAGAATCGTATCCTTCTGGATGCCGCTCGTTTCATCAGAAATGAGGAACAGATAACGTATCGAGCCATCGTCTTCGACAAGGAACTGGAAAATGACTTTCCACCAAGCGTCTTCTCCCGTACAACTCTTTACAGGGACAATAATCTGACGCTCGCTCGCATGCATTTTACCGCCCTTCGATACTTTATAGACAAACTTTTTAAACTGTTCCGAATGGAAGAATTTCCAAAGAATTTCACCACGAATTTCATCGCCGTTATTGAAAAATTCAGAAAAATAAGCACTCGCATGGAGAATATCGAACGTATCGTTTGTCAGTATAATCCTAAAATTATCACTCCCCAAAAGCGTCTCGAACATCGTACTGGAACTGACGCTTTCGTTCAAATCCTTCTGGATGAAGAACTTAAAAAGGAAATGGAATATCAACGTCGTTAAAACCATGAGGGCGAGCACGACAAACGCAATCACCAGAATAACGGCATGCAAGTTATCCTGGACCATGGCAACAATCTTGTTCTTTTGGACAACATGAACAAGATAGAACGGGGCGTTCGAAAGCGGGGTCACCATATAGATAAGCTTGCGATAATCCGAATCCGTTTTTTCAAAACGCGCAACAACACCAGGAACCAGCTTGTCTTGCAAAATATCGCCTTGCACAAGGCTCAAAAGATTGGCAACCGTATCCATGACAATCTTGTGAAGACTAGTCTCGTAAGGGAAATACGTAAACAAGCTATCGTTTTCGGAACCCACGAGCATCGTAATCCCGCCATCGCTTTTGGCGACCTCCCCCATGATCTGCCGCACCTTCTGCAAATCAATATCTTCAGCGACAGCTCCCATGAACTTTCCGTTCCTGTCCCATAGCGGGTAAGAATACGTCAAGACTCGTTTTTTTGCATTTTCGTTAATCGAAGGCCCAGTAATGGCAAAACCTTTAAGCCTAGACGCTTCGAGATACCAGGTTTGGGTCCTAAATTCTTTTTTTTCTTCGTCAAGCTTGAAATCTCGCCCCGAAATAAACCTGCCATGCGTATTGCCGTAATAAGAATCGACAATGTAAGTCGAGAACATCAAATGTTTTTTCAAAGATTTTTTGATGTCCGATTCTTTTGCAAACTGGAGCATTTGAGGCAATGTCTTGAACTGTTTTTCTGCTTTCGAAAAAAACAAATCGACATCCACAACAACTTTTTCTTGAAGTTTGACTTCAGACGCGCTATAAGACGCAGAAATCAACGTCGATTTTAAATAATTCGCAAAAACAACGACCAACACGATGGTGAAGACAAGCATCGGTATGGTATAGACAATCGAAATGCGCCAACGGAGGTGACGTCTTTTTTCATTTAGCGGACTGTGCGTCAAGCCGAATGTTCCTCGGAAGAGGTGTCTTTAAACTGTTCGTAAATTTCAGGAAGTTGTTCTGCAATGGCAAGGAACGCATCGACGACATCCGGATCGAACTGCGTCCCGCGGCCTCGGATGATTTCGCGAACGGCCACCTGATGCGGATACGGGTCCTTGTACGGTCGCTTGGAGACGAGCGCATCATACACATCGGCAACAGCCATGATGCGAGCCCCTATAGGGATTTCATCTTCTTTCTTGTGGTTCGGATAGCCTTCGCCATTCCAGTACTCGTGATGTCCTAGAGCCATGTCCGCCGCAATGCGGACCATCTCGTTATCATGCAGTTCCTTGGTCGCTTCGAGCAAGACATCGTAACCCATTTGCGGATGCTGCATCATGATTTCACGTTCTTCACGTGTGAGACTCCCCGGTTTGCGGAGAATCTTGTCATGGATGCCGACTTTACCGATATCATGGAGCGGGGCTGCCGTAGCAAGGTCCTCGACATATTCCGGTGTAATCATTTGGGCATACTTCGGAGTCTTACGGAGCTGATCCGCAATACGCTGGACAATAATCTGTGTACGCCGGATGTGCTCCCCCGTCTCGGGGTCGCGGTATTCCGCCAAAGCACCGAGGCTCGTCAGCATGACTTTCAACGTCCTACGCAGGTCGGCGGTGCGTTCATCGACCAGCTCATGGAAATGGTCACGCTGGTATTTCAGATTATCGCGCTGGAGCTTCAGTTCAAGCTGGTTCTTGATGCGCAGTTTGACCAGTTCTGGCGAAAAAGGCTTGGTGATGTAATCGACAGCACCGAGATCCAGCCCTGTCTGTTCGCTCACGCTATCGGCCTTTGCCGTGAGGAAAATCACCGGAATCCCTTGCAGGATATTTTTCTCACGCATGATCCTCAAGGTCTCGTAACCATCCATCTCCGGCATCATCACATCGAGCAAAATCAGGTCCGGCCTAATTTTTTCTGTAAGTTCTAAAGCTTTTTTACCATTGAGCGCAACACAAACATCATAATCGTTCGACAAAATGCCTTCCAACACCTCGATATTCGTCTTGGTGTCATCTACAACTAAAATTTTTAAACGGCTTCGTTCCATGTCTATAATATACGCTTTTAATTTGAAATATAGCAACTCGTTTTATTACAACTTAGAATATACGATATAGATAATTTTTTTCAAGACTTTAAAACCCCCTCTTGTGATTATTATCATGGTAAAAAGTATATTATAATTGAATTGAATGGAGTTCTTATGAAAAAAATAAAGGGTTGGAAAAAAACTTCTTGTGTCTCTGCGATACTTGTCGCAGGAGGTTTTTTCGTGTCGCCGCTCAACGCACAGGAAATCGTCGAAATAGCACCGTTTTGGGAAGCACTCGATAATCTGGAACCAGCAGGCATCAACGACCTTTATACAGACTTGAACCTCCCCGACACGATGAAGAAATTCGGGCCGTTCCCGGTCACTTGGGAAAGTTCCGACACACTATTCCTCGGGCACGATGGTCGAATCAACGGGCGCCTTGTAGGCGAAAACAAGGAAGTCACCCTTACAGCAACGCTCTATGACAACGAAAGAAGTACGCCGCGAGCCGAAAAAAGAGATTTCAAAGTTTCCATCCACGGGTTCGAGCCGTACTCCAATTATCTCTTTGCATATTTCCCTGCCAACAACAACGAAAATATTTACTATGCATTGAGCAACGACGGCTACAACTTTACGCCGATGAACGACGGCAAGCGTGTAGTGGCAGCCGACACCGTAAGCATCAAGAAGGGGCTGCGCGACCCGCACGTGCTGCGTGCGCCCGACGGCTGGTTCTACATGGTAAACACCGACATGAAAAGTGCCGAAGGCTGGGCCAGCAACCGAGGAATGGTGCTGATGAAGTCCCGCGACCTCATCCACTGGAAGCACAGCACGATTCACTTCCCGGACCGCTACAAAGGCAAGAACTTCGCGAACGTGACCCGCGTGTGGGCTCCCGAAACGTTCTGGGACGATAGCTACGTGAACAAGGACGGCAGCAAAGGCAGGCCGCTCGTCTATTACTCGCTTTTGACTAACGACGGGACCATTCCTTACGACCAGGTGTTTTTCAATTACGCGAACGAGGACTTCACCGACCTCGAAGGCGACCCCATCCATTTCTTTGACCGCGGCAAATCGACCATCGACATGGACATCGTCTATAATCCCGTAGATAAGCTTTATCACGCATTTTACAAGAACGAAGGGGACGGCGGAATCTGCAAGGTGCAGGCACAGACATTGACCTCGGCAAACGGAACGAAAGGCCCGACTTGGTACAACCGGACCAGCGCTTTGCAGCAAACCACAGAAGCTGTTGAAGGTGCAGGCGTATTCAAGCTCATCAACCAGAATACGTGGGTGTTGATGTACGACTGCTACAACAACGGCCATTACCAGTTCACAAGCAGCACGGACCTCAAAACATTCAAGTTCGTGCAAAACACGGAAATGAAAGGTGCGTTCACGCCTCGCCACGGCACGGTGCTCCCGATTACCGCTCAAGAAACGGCGGCACTCATGAAGGCGTTCCCGACAAAGGATTTCGAACCGCGAGTCATCGACATTCCCGATTCCATCGGAGTCTGCGACGGCAAAAAAGTGGTCGCCCCCTGCAGCGGCACAAAAATTGTTCCTTACGTAAAAGTCGGCGACGGCGAATGGAACGAATCCACAGACTTGAAAGTGGCAAAAGGCTCTAGCGTGACTTTCGGACCTCACCCTTGGGACGGAAAAATATGGAGCTGGGAAGGTCCGGACAAATTCAAATCGACTACCCGAGAAAACACGCTCAAAAACTTGGACGGAAGCAAGAGCGGCTACTACACCGTGACTTACACGAACGAAACCGGCTGCAAAAGCCAAGCCAAAATCAAGATGGTCGTCGATGACCCGGACAAGCCATTTATCGAGGATACGACGAGAACGGGTTTTAGTGCACAAATCAGCAATAAATTAGAAATTTCCAGCAAAATAATGCGAACAATCTATTTCAGTGCAAACGGTCAAATGCTCCAAACAAAACCACAATGGCATGGTTTGTACATCCGCAAAGATATTTTTGCCAATGGTCAATCCAAAATTACTAAGTTTATCGTAAAATAGGGAAACATTATGATTCTCAAGAATTTTTTAAAAAACTTAGCGAAGAAATCCGATAGCAAGGACATCCACATCAGTTCAGGACGCACCTCGCACAAACCGACGGCACCGGTATTCTGGCTATGTATGCTCTTCGGATCGTTAGGCGCACACTGTTTCTGGACAGGGCGACGCACAAGAGGAGGTCAATACCTCCTTTGGGGCGGAGTCACATTCGCGCTCATCTATTTCATCTACACGGCAAATCACGCCATCCTCCCATCATGGATAGCCGTCCTCGGCATCGTAGCCGCATGCCTCGTGCAGCTACTCGTCATCAGGGATCTGTGGAAAATCACCCGTGGCAAGTACAAGAGAAAAAAGAGCGGCAGACATTACAAGTCCTCTCCATGGATGTACCCCTTCGCCGTCATCATGACATGCCTGACAGTATATGCATTTTTCACAGTCTCGATTTTCATCAAGGAAAATGTCTCCGACAAAGGCCGTCCCACCGCAATCAGAATGGAACATACTGTTGACGCTTACATGAACGCCCAACAAAGCTATTTCAAGAAAAGTGGAAAAATCGGAGATTTTAGCGAAATCGGATTCCGCCCTGTTGAGAAAAAAATACGCGAATTCAAATACGAAAACGAAGGCAAAGCTCTTAAAATCACCTATCTCATGAGCTTAAACTGCCCGTACAAAACAACATGGATTGTTGAGCCCTCCGTACTCGACAGCACGCTCCAGTGGAAAGTAACTCTGCCCAAAAACGCAAAATGCAATGCGATGGCGCGGCAAATGGTCTCCCTCGAAAAGAAGACGAAGGCCCTAGCGGATAGCGCAGCCGCACGCGCGGCTCAACTTGATAAAAGCGTTGACGGGGTCGGCGTAGTTCCAGATACCACCCAGCAAGGAAAAACCAAGTAACGGGAATTTCGATATTTCAGATAAATTTTCGTGATCAATACCTCCGAAGGCGATAACCCTCGGAGTTTTTTTATTTTCGTCTTCGAAAATGCGGGAAAGAAACTGCACACCGAGCGTATCTACGGGACCAAGAGCAGACTGCGGCTGGAATACAGGCCCCACAAGAGCAGCCGAAACCCAATCCGGCAAAGATTCCAATTGCTCATGCGTATTGCAGATAGCCACACAGTCCATGCGTTTCCAGCTTTCGGGAACATCGCCCATAAGACTTTCCGCTTCGCACACGCAACCGCGCACGTCCAGCTGTTCAGCCATGTCGGGCGTTCCACGCACCCAAATGCGGTCGCGCAAATCCATCGGAAGACTCAACAACCAGCGTTCGTAATCATGAAACGAAGCACGCTTTTCGTCACCTCGCCCACGCTTATCGAGAATCAAACGAGTAAGTCCACGGCGGAACATTTCTTCGATTTCGTCGTATTCACCAGCAAAATTATCAGGACAAGTAACAAGCCAAAGTCGCATGGGATGTGGTCTAGGGTTAGTGTTAGAATGATTGCAGTAAATATAGTAAACAGCTCTAATCGTCAAAAAAGATTGACTATCAGTAAAATCTCATAGCGTTTTTAAATAAAGAGCCATAAAGCGGTCATAGACCGAATAACCGTTTGCGTTCTTTGTCACAAATTCATGCGACATCAGCATTTCCAAAGCCCGGCTGATGCTACTCGCATTTTTCAAGCGATACTTATGGATAAACGCAGACGAATTAATCGCACCGACAACACCCTCTTTTGCGACAGCTATAAGCAATTGACTTTGATTGTTCGTCATGGAATCCAGCAGACGCTGATAAATTTCTTTCTCGGAATCGACAATCTGTGCAATGCTCTGCTCGACATGCGAAATTTCGATTGACTTCGGTGCCAATTCATAAAGAGCATTCAGCACACGCTGCATATACCAAGTATGGCCTTCAAGTTTTTCGTACAAGCTATCAAAAACTTCTTGCGAACAATTGCAACCAGCTTGTTTCAGCCACTTCTGTGCAAAATCAAAATAGGATTCCTTCGGAATCGCCGTCAAATTGAAAATTTCAGTACTCCGATAAAACGGATGCGATGCCGAACCAAAAATTTCAGTCATCAAATGCTGTTTGCTGCCTGAAAAAATAAAATGGACATTCGGGCAGAACTGGATGTAAGAACGGAGCAAAGCCTCTACACCATCATCTTTGTATTCCGCAATCTGCTGAAATTCGTCTATAGCAATGTAACATTCGCGTTTGGACTCTTTCAAATACGAGAAAATTTCTGCAAGAGTATTCTTTGTTTCTTGCGGTGCGAATTCTATAGAAGGCTGCGGAGTTCCCAAGACAGGATCTGCCGACAGGACCACCCTAAAACTTTTAAACAAGGTAAAAGCCGTTTTGGCAGTCTTTTTGCCAAAAGAATCCATCTTACCGACAATAGCTTTGCCAAGAGCCTGAACAAAATGCTCAAGCGATTTCGTCGGAAAAATATCAATATAAAAGCAAGCCGAATCCTTTTCTTTCTTTTGGATTGTATCAAAAACATGGGATATCAGTCCCGTCTTGCCCATACGTCTAGGCGAAAGCAAGGTAATGTTTCTGCCATTGCGAAGCGCCGAAATAATGCGTTTCGTTTCTGACTCGCGGTCACAGAAATACTCAGGACCGTCATAACCATACAAAAGGAAAGGATTCTTGCTCATGACCTAAATATAAACATTTTTCGCAAAATGCGTTACGCAAAATGCGAAATTATGCAACAGAATTTGAGAAAAACAGGCATTTTTCTCCAAAAAATATAGCATTTTTATAGTTAGTGGAGGAAAAAAGGCATTCTATTGCATTTTCCTCAATTTTAAATAATATTTCCAATAAAAAGCAAAAAAAGTAAGAAATACGACCAATATGAATACAACAAAAAACGATTCAATAAAAAACATTATAAAAAAATGCAATCTTTCCATAGCCACAATTAAAGCAATGGAAGAAGGTAACAAAATTTACGAGAAACTTTTGAAAAGGCCTTCAAAAGTTAAAACCTACACCGTCACCGAAGCTATTTGCAAAATGAAATCATGGTAGCCTTTATTTTCACTAATCCACAGAAACTTTAAGCCACTCCGTCACTTGATTTGCTATAGAGCGAACTTCGTCAATGGAAAGCGATTCCTTAGCATTCGAAAAAAACTTTGGAAAGCCGCTTTCATTTAAGATCCAATACCTTGAAAAATCTCTTGCAGGATTTTCAATATAAGCCCCAACAATGATTGCAACTTTTTGAACAGGATAATTCCGTCCACATAACGACTCAAGCTTTTCAGAAATAAAGTTTGCTTCGCCATCCATTTGATTTAAAAGAGTTTTGCAAACTCGCCCATTAAACAATAGTTTGCCATCCTGATATAAAAACTTGTATCCCTTTTTTCTATCGTAATGTTTCGTTTCTATGGTAAAAATGCCACGGGTACTGATAATCAGATGATCCACATTGAAGCAATCTCCACAAACATCATGGAACACCCGAATAGAATCACAACTCAACTTATTTAGCATTTCACCAACTAAACGCTCACCTTCCATGCCCTTGTAACAATTACGCATATGCCTTATCAATTTAAGAGACTTACGAATTCCATAAACAAGAACCCCAAAAGTGAATACAGAAAATGTTATAGCTAAACCCAACGTTATATTCCAAACACCAAAGTAAAAAAGCCATATATAAACGGTCAGAACAAAAAAAGCTAGGAAAAAGCCCCAAATGCAAAAATATTGTTCATAATCAGCATCTATTTTCCTTTGGAGCGATTCCCCTTGAACACGCGTTCGAAATTTTTTGCCCATATCTATTCCTTTTCCCAGCTGAGTACAGGATAGCCGTCATTCAGGCCGGAGTCATAGACAAATTCATCACCGAGGAGCTTGGCGAAATCTTTGGATTTCATTTCGTCTTCGGTTTTAGGTGTTGCGACTCCCCCACCGTTATTGAGGCCAAAGGGTTCTTGCTTACCGCGTTTGAGATAGTAGTAATCAGCCATGGTGGTATTGTAGTTGTAGCCTATCATCAAACCGACCAATGAATCGCCATCGACTTTGCCGGTGGAATATGCAGAGTTCGTAACGCCTTCTTCATTGTAACCTATAATTCCACCTACATTTTGAAAACCAGAAATACTGCCAGTATTATAAAGATTTTTAGAATTAGAACCTATTAAGTGTCCAACAATTCCTGATACATATTTATTCCCCTCAACCGTTGAAATGTTACCAATGTTTTCCAAAGAAACCCTATTTGCAAATCCAACAATACCACCAACACTAGTTTTTCCATTGATTTTTCCACCATTCTTCGCATTTATCAATGTTGCAAGAACTTTGCCAGACGATATAGTTGGACTTACATAACCAGCCGCACCCAAAATGCCACCAACATTTTCTTCTCCAAAGACATCAGCATAATTAACTGCATTTTTACAATCCATAAAATAATTGTTTATATACGTATAAGCACCTCGTCCTGCAATACCACCAACATTATTTTTTCCTTCAATCAAACCATAATTTTCAACATTTTCAAGAGTAGCCTGATAAGTCTGACCAGCAATGCCAGCAGTGAAATTCACACCTTTTACTATTCCATAGTTTTTTGCATTCAAAATGGATGCATTTTTAGGGTAAGGTCCATTTGAACGACCAGCAATTCCTCCGACACAATCTTGATTACCAGTTACAGAAGCATAATTCGACACATCGCTAATCGTTCCTCCATTCATTCCAACAACACCTCCAGAGTAACCTCCTCCATACACCCACGAATTCTCAACAGTCACATTCTGCACAGTTCCCTGACTATTCCCGAACAACCCGTTATGCGAACTCGTCGTGTTGATGAACATTCCGCTTATGGAATGACCGTCGCCATCGAAGTTTCCATCAAAAGCGACACTCGAATTGCCGATTGGCGTCCATTTGTGAAGTTTCGCGGAATCAGCGACAAAACCGCCTTTTTCATCGATGACTTTGCCCTTGTTCAAAAAAATGTCCGCCCCAAGCTTGAAATACTTGCCGCTAAAAGCCTTGTCGCTTGAGTTTACAACAAATGATAGATGGGCAAGCTGCTCCGCCGTCAAAATAATGTAAGGGCTGAGCTTTGTGCCAGAACCGCACGCAAAGTTTTTCGCAGTCGTTCCATCCCACGGCTCTCCCGATTCGCCGACGCAATCTTCATCCATGATTTCAGTTGATTGGCTGGACGAACTTTTCCCACCATTTTTGCTATTGGAGCTGAGCATCTTTTTCCCTGAACCATTCAAAGTAATAGTGTCATCATCGTCATCCGTTGCAGACACGGTCGAACAAGCCGCAAACATCGCTGCAACACCTAAAATACAAAACAAACTTAAATGCATAAAATCCTCTTTGACTCAAATATATATTATCACAACAAATATAAGTATGAAAAATCATGGATCCTATCGCCTTCGGCTCCAGGATGACAATTTCGAGGATGACGATGGTTGCGATGCACTCCGTTTGAGGATGGCTGGCTATATTTCTTTACAAAGCCCTCATAAAAAGGGAAATCCCCCGCTTCAGCGAGGGACTTCTTGTGTTTCAAATTTCTGGTGTACTTTGTCTTGTCGCGGACAACTCTTGTCCTTAGCGTGGCTCCGTTTTGGGAGCCGTCTATGCGGAGCGTGCGCAACACAGCACTCTCCTTTGCAGTTTCAGCGGACTTGCTGAACACTTTATCTTTATTTTTAGCCATGACAGCCTCCTTGAAATCTAAATTTAATATATTTTCCTTGAATAAAAAAGGGTATTGAATATGAAAAAGGCTTACGCAGTTTTATTTGGCACGTTCCTGCTTGTCGCATGCGGCGAAGACAATTCAACATCTGCAACAGGTTCACTCAACGCAAACGATTTCGGCGAGGGTTACACATATACCATCCCGATTAAATACGACGAAGCTATGGGACGAGTTTATCAGGGAACATACGCTTGCAATTACCACCCCGATACAAAAAAATTCGCATGGGAAGAATATCCTGAATCATTGGATCCGAGCTCTTATAAGATTGTTGGCGATTCGCTTTGGATGGGCCCCGCCGAAAAACAAATTTCAGACGATCCTGAAGAGCAACTATTTTTTGACACATACCATAATTACGAAACATTGTCGTTGAGCAATGATCACAATGGTATTTATGGAACGTGGAAAGTCACCGGTTGCAAAAGAATCCTTGGAGATACAGAAATCAAGTGTTCAAAATACATCGGTGGCATAAGTGGAATTGCAAGAACGATGAAAATTACAAAAGACTCCATTTATATCATTACGATCGTAGATTCAGACAACTTAGAACCAAACGATATCAACATCGGAAACGTTATACAACGTAGTTTTGGCTTTGATATTGCCGACGCAATCATCAAACAACTGATTATTGAAAATACGATAAAGAAGGGATCCAAAGAGTTTTTAAAGCAATCATTCTCTATTGGCAACCAACTTTTTGAAGTTGTTTCTACTCCTAAATTTGACGCAACAGGAATGAACTACATTACGACAATATCCAGCAACGGAAAGACATGCACAAACACGCAAAGATTGGGTTTCATCAACGAAAAATTGTGCAAAGAAGAACGTGCAGAATTTTTATTGAGCGCTCGCGATAAAAGTGACGATCAATTGTACTATAAAGAAGGACCTGTAGAAGGATTCAGCGTAGATAACAATGACGAATTTAACAAATGCGCAAAAGGACTCCCGACCGAAGAAACAAAGCAATTGTTGAACCAGTACACCGTTAATTCTAACAACTAATTATTTTGTAACTTTATTTACAATAAAGGATTTGTCATGAAAAAGATTTTAGCATTTATCGCCGCGACCATGTTAATGACCGCATGCAGCGAAGACAATTCCACAGATGCTTTTGGAAACAACGGATCACCAAGTATCGAAAGCCAGTCTGACAACTGGATCACAATTGAAAAAACGGACCATTTTTCATTCTTCGACGAAAAGCATCTGAGGTACTATTCCCTTGAAGAGGAATGCGATTACGATTCCGCCACAAATTCTTTCAAATGGGTTACGGAGAACTACACGAACTTTTTGGACAGGTACGAAGTGTCACCAACTTCGTTCCAATCCGAATATGGCGGAGACACTCTTAAATTTATGATAGATCATTCTTTCGGATTCAAAATGTCAAATGACACTCTATACGAATGCGATTACTTCGGAGACGAATGTGATAATATTTATGCAGCAGACGTTTATGTAGGCAAATCTAATTCCATTTTTTCAACATGGGAACTTGTTGGCAGTATTAGAAACGGAACATTCGTGACCAAACCATCCAATTACAAGACAACACTTATTCTGGAACCAACCCAGAGAACCATAAAATCAAGTTTCAAGGACATCTACAAGCTTTATGGTCCCGGCGATTACTGCTACCAAATTTACAAGATTTTTGATGACGAACCAAAAGAAGAATTATGTCGCAACTACTTCATTGAAAACCCGCAAGTCACTTCGGACACAGCATTTATAGCTAGTGGCTTATGGTTCTTGCAGAAAGATTCCAACACTGTAAATATTTCTGTAGATGGAAAGATTATCGAAATCAACACAACTCTTTCCATAGGAATGCAACCCACGCAATACACTAACGCCATAATAAAGGTATCCTACCAAGGAATAACCTGCACCAATTGGAACAAGAACCTTGACATCACGCAAGAGTATTGCGAAGCTACTGAGCACGACATGGATTTTCTCAAAAATGATTACAGCCACATCCACCGTACTTTTGTCAATCAACTTCTAAGCTACAGCGACAACGATGACGAATTCAACGATTGCATCAAGCAATTTAATTTAAAACAATAATGGTATAGTCAAAACAGGAGTTTGTTATGAAAAAAACATTATCATTTCTTTTTGCATCTCTGGTAATTATCGCTTGCAGCGATGGAAATCCGTCATCTTCTGATAATTCAATTCCATCAGGCAACCATACTCTAATCAATGCCAGTAAAATTGTCTATGACACGTTGAATGGACACCCTTACTTTTACACTTATGTTCCTCGCTGTTACTATGAAAATGGAAATTTTGTTTTAAAGAATGATACTTCATACGAGGCTTATTTCTACAACATTTCAAATGACACACTTTATCTGAACGAACTTGAATTTTACCGCATGAAACAAGGTCAAACAGAAATTCCTAATAGAGGAATGATTTATCTAGGAAATTTCACAACACTTCAAAATGAGTGGATTGATCCCGATTGTTATTTCAATAAAGATGATAATTATTTTGAATGCGACGATGACGGCTATGACAAGAAAAAGAAAATCACCGCCGATTCTCTTTACGAGATTTGGACTTTCCCTGACAACTACATTTATCTTTCGCAAGCCAACCCTCACGCAATCATAGAAAAGGTTCTCCATATATCGACAAAATACGAAGAAATCGATAGTACAGAATTGTATGATAAGTACGCCGAAATGGGTATATCCTTTGATACAACAGGAACAAGTTTCATGGATATCAAGATTAAAGACAAAATCGTTTCTATAGATTCTTTCACTTTTGAATTTATCGACGGCATGCTGGTCGGTTCTGAAACAGTTTCTCACGGAAAAAAGAAATGTTCTTTGTCATACAAATCAGTTCATCCAAAGCATCTTTATAAATACTGCTCCGAAGAATATAAATCCGATTTAGAAATAGACTATAACAAAAATTCTGTCAAAGCATACCAAAAAGGCAATCAAGAAGAATTTTACTCTTGCCTAGAAGGTCTATTGGATTGACGTTTGATTTAGTTGAACATATCCGACGCCATGGTTTTAAACGCCTGCTGCTTGCAGTTTCGGGCGGGTTGGATTCTATTTGCTTGGCTCATTATTTTATCGAGAAACGCGAAGCGCTCGGCATTGAATGGCTCGGCATTGCACATGTGCACCACGGATTGCGCGAAGGGACTGCAGACAGAGACGCAAAATTTGTGGAAGAATTTGCGAAGTCGCATGGGGTTCCGTTTTTCTTGAAACGTTTGGATGGAGAGGCGCTGAAAAATGCCGAAGGTTCGCTCGAAGAAAACGCAAGGGATGCAAGGTACAAAGCACTTGTTGAGATTGCTCTGGATCCTTCGACTCCGTTACACTCCGCTCAGGATGACACACTCCAGAATGACGAAAGCCGATCCCGGAACAGTGTCCGGGATGACAATAAAAAGGATGACTCATATCTCGTCTCTTCCTTCGACAAGCTCAGGACAGGCTACTCGTCTCTCGTCACACACACCCCATACCCCATGGTTCGGCAAAAGGTTGGTGAGCCTGTCGAACCACACCAACCGATTCTCCGCTTAGCGACCGACCCCATACACCAAACCCCTATCGCAATCGTTACCGCTCACCATGCAAACGATCAGGCAGAAACGATGCTCATGCGCATTAAACGCGGAACAACGCTCGCCGGGTTACGCGGGATTCAAGAGGTTCGCGTCCTAAGCAATAGCCGGGGCGTTGCGGGGCTGGCGTCTGAAGCCCCGCTAGAAGGGGTGATGAAAGACCGTGCAACGGGCTGCAATCAGGGGGAGTCCTCCCCCACCCAAGATGACAAGAATTCACGAGATCCTTCGACTACGAACCAACGGTTCTCCGCTCAGGATGACACACTCCAGAATGACGAAAGCCGATCCCGGAACAGTGTCCGGGATGACAATAAAAAGGATGACTCATCTCTCGTCTCTTCCTTCGACAAGCTCAGGACAGGCTACTCGTCTTTCGTCTATCTTTACCGTCCCTTCCTGCATGTGACTCGTGCGGAGCTTCTCGCCTATGCTCGCGAAAATAGTTTAAGCTGGTGCGAAGATGAGAGCAATGCGGATGTGAAATTTACACGTAACAAGATTCGTCATGAACTGTTGCCGAATCTGGAGCGCGAATGTCCGGGAGCGACAAAGCAACTCAGCCGCATCGCAGAACTTGCCGACAGAGCGTACGCCAAAGTGATGGAAAAATGTTCTAGATCCTTCGACTTCGCTCAGGATGACACAACATCGTTCCCATTCAACACCGCTCAGGATGACAAAAAAACTGATCCCGGAACGATGTCCGGGATGACATCTTTCATCTCGCACACACCTTCTCTCGTCTCTCGTCATTGGACACAAGCTTCGCTTTTGTCCCAACCATTCGGCTCGGCCATGCCCAACTTCGTTGGTCGCGTCGCTCGCCCCATATGGTTGTCGTCTCTCGTCTCACTAGACAAAAAAAAGCTCAATAAAATTCTGCGGGAGCATGCAAAAGCAGACCTTTCCGAGTTGTTCCGTTTATGGCTTTCGGAGCTGGGATTCCGCTTCCCCATCGGCTTTTTTTACGCCCCCAAGGAACCCGCCCACATCAAAATACCCATCCGTGCATCATATCGCAAGCGTTCCATCGTCAAAATACGCCATACAGTCTGGATTTGCGAATTCAAAGATACTGAATCCGCCTTAAAATTTGTATCTTGCGAAATGAAAGAAAAGGATTATAATGAATAAACCGAAGAAGCCCAACGCCCCATTTAAGAACAAGAATTTTATCATCGTTCTCATCATGCTCCTCATGCTTTTCGTCATGTTCCCCATGACAAGCAAAGATTCGAACAAGGATATTACACGGACCGAATTTTTGGAGATGATGGGTGATTCCACCAAGGCTATCACTGAACTTTCATTGCAAAAGACTCCCGATGGCGTGATTATCGAAGGCGCTTACGAGATGACCCCGGAAGAAATTGCCGAGGCAAAGCAAAAGCAGAGCGCACTTGCAAGATTTACGCGAGCCAACAGCGATATCAAGACCAAACATTTCAGAAGCCACATGCTCGACATTTCGAACGAGCAGATTTCAACTTGGGAAGCATACAAAGGCGTCAAAGTCAAAGTCATTCACGAATCGACAACTTGGATAGACACGCTTGTCGCTTTCTTGCCCGCCATTTTGCTGATTGGTTTCTTCTACATCATGATGAGCCGCCAAATGGGCGGTGGCGGAAAGAGTCCGTTCTCGTTCGGCAAGAGCCAAGTGCGGCAGCTGAACTCGCAGAAGAAGACGACGTTCAACGACGTTGCCGGTTGCGACGAGGCCAAGCAGGACTTGCAGGAACTCGTGGAATTTTTGAAAGACCCGAAGAAGTACGATGCTCTCGGCGGTCGCATTCCGAAAGGGGCTTTGCTCGTCGGGCCTCCGGGTACAGGCAAGACGCTCCTCGCCCGTGCGGTTGCTGGCGAAGCTGGCGTGCCGTTCTTTAGTATGTCGGGTTCGGACTTTGTGGAAATGTTCGTTGGCGTGGGCGCATCCCGCGTGCGTGATTTGTTTGAAACTGGCAAGAAAAACGCTCCGTGCATTTTGTTCATTGACGAAATCGATGCTGTGGGTCGCCAGCGTGGTGCAGGTCTCGGCGGCGGTCACGACGAACGCGAACAGACTTTGAACCAGTTGCTCGTCGAGATGGACGGATTTACCGCAAACGAAGGTGTCATCTTGATTGCAGCGACGAACCGCCCTGACGTGCTCGACAAGGCTCTCCTCCGTCCGGGTCGCTTTGACCGCCAGATTGTGGTGGGCCTCCCCGACCTCAAGGGCCGTGAAGAAATTCTGCGCGTGCATTTGAAAAAACGCAAAGTGCCTCTTGGCGACGATGTCGATGTGAAGGCCGTTGCAAAGGGAACTCCGGGACTTGCCGGTGCAGACCTCGAAAATTTGGTGAACGAAGCCGCCCTCCTCGCCGCAAGGTTCAACAACAAGAAAGTGACGATGCTCGATTTTGAAGAAGCCCGCGACAAGCTCAGCATGGGTGCCGAACGCCGTACGCTCCTCATGACCGACGAAGAAAAGCGCCACACCGCTTACCACGAAGCAGGCCACGCCTTGATGACGCTCTTGTGCAAGCATTCCGACCCGCTCCACAAGATTACGATTATCCCTCGCGGTCGAGCCTTGGGCGTAACCATGAGTTTGCCTGAACGCGACCAGGTGAGCTACAGCCGCGAATACGCCGAAGAACGCATCATGATCATGATGTCTGGCCGCCTCGCCGAGCTCATCTTCTTCAACCACCAGAGCACAGGCGCTTCGAACGACATCCAACGCGCAACAGAGCTTGCCCGCAAGATGGTCACAGAATGGGGCTTCGACGAAGAAATCGGGCCGGTCTGCTACAGCCGCTCCGATGGCGAAGTGTTCCTCGGACGCGAGATTTCGAAGCCGAAGGAAATGTCCGAAATGATGGCCGAAAGAATCGACAACGCCATCAACAACTTAATCAAGCGAATGGACAAAGCCGCCAAGAAGTTGCTCGAAGAAAACAAGGACAAGCTCATCGACCTTGCAGAAGCGTTGTTTGAATTTGAAGTTTTGGACCGCGAAGAAATCGACAAGGTCATGGCGGGCGAAAAACTCACCGGCACAAAGAAGAGCCGCCAGTACCAAGCCATGGAAGAACTTGCAAAGAAACGCGAAGAAGAAAACACTCCGCCGCCCGACCCCGGAGTTCAGCCGCCGGTAGCGCCAATAGCCAACGTGCAGCCCGCCCCCGCAACAGGCAATGAAACAGCAACGAACTCCGTCGCTGGCGACGAAACCTCCAACTCCGTCAAAGAAACCAATCAACATTAATCTATTTACAGCCACGCCGTAACTATGCTTAGCTCTATTCTTGAATCCACTCGTGCTATCTCTTGGAAAATTGGAAACGACATCGTTCCAGCTTCGAGGATGCCGCTTGTCATGGGTATCGTGAATGTTACCCCGGACAGTTTCTTTGATGGAGGCAAGCATAACACGCCCGAAGCCGCATACGAGCATGCGATTTCGCTTGTCGAACAAGGTGCTGTTATTTTAGATATAGGTGGAGAAAGCAGCCGCCCAGGGAGCGCTCCCGTAAGCCTTCAAGAAGAACTCGACCGAGTGTGTCCCGTCGTGGAAGCTCTCGCGCAGACAGCGACGATTTCAGAAGACCTCGAAAACCCGGGATTCCGCAAGTTCTACATCTCGGTCGATACGGTCAAGGCAAAAGTCGCCGAAGAATGCATGAAACTCGGAGCGCACATCATCAACGACATCAGCGCTTGCATGATGGACCCGAAGATGATCGACACGGTCGCACAGACGAAAGCAAGTGTCGTGCTGAACCACATGCGCGGAAACTTCGGTACCATGCAGCAAGACTTCAAACCATACACAAACGTTGTTCAAGAAGTTCAAGAAGAGCTTTTGGCACAAGTGAAAAAGCTCCTCGATGCAGGTGTCGAAAAAGAACGCATTTGCATTGATCCGGGTATCGGTTTTGGAAAGACGGTTCAAGACAACATAGACTTGATGAAGTCCGTCGATGTCATGCTCAAGGACGGCTACCCCGTTTTGATTGGCACGTCGAGAAAGTCCTACATCGGCAAGATGCCAGGCCTTGAAACGAGCAACAGGCTTATCCCGACCGTGACGGCAGGCGTTATCGCAGCCCTTGGCGGCGCAAGCGTTCTCCGCGTGCACGATGTCCGCGAGGCAAAAGAATCATTATTGTATTTGGAGGCATTAAAGTCCCATGACACTGTTTAAGTTATTCAACATCATCGATGTTCGAATGGCCGACATTCTGGACGTACTCCTCATATCGGTTATTCTTTACTACATCTTCTTGCTGTTCCGCGGCACGCGTGCAGCCCAGATGATTTTCGGTTCGTTTTTGCTGATTCTCGCATGGCTTATCGCGCAATGGTGGGAGCTGCACACGCTTGTGTGGATGCTGAGTAACCTAGCCACCCTTGGAATCGTCGCCATCGTGATTCTGTTCCAGCCCGAAATTCGAAGCGCTCTTACGCGTATCGGTCAAAGCGTCAGCAAAGTCGATTTACGCAACATTCTCTTCCACGCCAGCGGCCTTGAAGAAGTTGCTCAAAAAATTTGCACTGCCGTTCAAGACCTGGCAAAGACAAAGACAGGAGCACTTATTGTATTAGAAAAACGCGTGGGGCTTAAAAACTACGCCGACTCCGGCGAATATCTTGACGCTCGAATCAGTTCCAGACTTTTGCGAGCGCTCTTCTTCCCGAATTCCGCATTGCACGACGGAGCCGTGATTCTCAACTGCAAATCGATTGTCGCCGCAGGTTGCATTTTGCCCATGCCGACAGGCAATGCCGAAGGCGATGCGGGTTATGGCATGCGTCACCGCGCCGCAAAAGCACTCGCAGCCGAAAGCGACGCCCTCATCATTATCGTCTCCGAAGAAACTGGAAAAATTTCTACCGCCTACAGAAACACTCTGAGACGCGGTCTCTCCCCCAAGGAACTCAAAGCAGAAATTTTCCGCCACTGGCACGAACTCTTCAACGAAGTCCTTGACGAGGAAGAAAACGAGAGCGACAGCGAAGCCGTAGAGACGAAACCGTAGAGATTTAGAGAATAGGATAGGATATGGAAAACAACACCAACAAAACAAACGAACCGCAAAAGAACAAAAAAAACGGAAAGCGTAACCTCATCATCTTGATTTTGATGTTCCTTTTGCTCGTGTGCCTGTTCATTGTGCAGTGCCAGCTCAACAAAGTTAAGCAACAGGCCATCGAAGACCAAAAACTTTCTGAACTCGCCATCCGCCAAAAGCAGGTTTTAGACAGTCTCCGCTTGGTTGAACAAGCGAAAAAAGACAGTTTGGACGCAATCGAAAAAGCGAGAATCGCGGACAGTTTACGCATTGCAGATAGTCTTCGCGTTGCAGACAGCTTGCGTACAGCCGACAGCCTCCGCATCGCAGATTCCCTTGCAAACTTAAAGCCCGTCAACAAGGACAGCCTCCGTGCCGCACGCGACAGCATCCGAGCTGCACGCAAGGCCCGCAAGGATAGCCTCGCCCGCGTCGCCGATTCGCTTGCAAAAAGCGAAAAAGCAAAACAAGATTCGCTGAACAAATTACGTCAGGCGGACAGCCTCCGCAATTCGGACAAAGTTCCTCCCACAGCAGAAATCACGCCGCCCGCCGGTCGCTACTACTCCCCCATCAAGCTCAAGGTCAAGTGCGACGAAATCAAGTGCAAGACGTTCATCTCTATCGGCGATACGCTTAACCCGCAAGACGCAAGCAAAGGAATCGACTACAATAAGACAGGTTCTGTATTCTTCTACGCCGCCGATTCCGTCGGAAACCGTACCGCCTGGGAAGAAGCAAAATACGACATGGCAAGCGACAACGTCTGCGGCAAGAACGCGTTCCCTGTTCCTGTTGGCGGTCGCACCGTTTGCGTCGATGCTTACGAATACCCGAACCAGCCCGATGCAGCCCCCAAGGACATGGTGAGCCAAGAAGAAGCTGCGAACATTTGCAAAAAAGAAGGCAAGCACCTCTGCTCCATCGAAGAATGGCAAGCCGCCTGCCGTGGCAAGGACGGATTCAAATATTCTTACGGCAACAGCTACAAGCAAAGCAAGTGCAACACCAACACGAAAGCCGCCAAGCGGAGCGGTCGCAAAACGCAATGCCGCAGCTGGTACGGCATGTACGACATGAACGGCAACCTCTGGGAATGGACATCCTCGACTAGCAAGCAGCACCCGGACAAGTTCCTGGTCGCAGGCGGAGCTTGGAACACAAACAACGAAAGCCGCTGCACCGAGAGCAAATTCAGCTTCTATCCACAGAACCAGTACCCGAGTGTCGGATTCAGGTGCTGTAAATAGCCAAGCGTTAAAACAACGTTACATAGATTTACTAGCCTTACTTCAAAAAAAAATCTATTTTTACACCATGAAAACAAAAATCTTTCTCTCCGCTCTAATTCTTTCTTCGTTAACATTCTTCGGTTGCAGCAGCGAAACGCCCAATTATGCAGGCTACTGGAAAGGCGAAGCCGATATGATTTTCGAAGTTTTCTCTGACAACAATATTGATTTCACTATCAGGAACGTGAATGGCGACTTGCACGCCAAACTCGACAAAGGCGTGCTCCGTGGCAAGAATTCCCTCGACATGGACATCCTGATGCGAGTGAAAGGCGATTCCGCCTACTATGAATTCGGCGAAGACGAATCCGGCAAAATCGTGACGGGTTACAAGAGAATTTCCAAGGACGAATACGACAAGATTTTCGCAAGCCAAACCCAAGCAAAAGCAAGCTACAACTAATTTAAAAGCTCTAGCTACAAAAGATTTATGCCGACTTTAGAGTCGGCATTTTTTCGTTTTTAAACCCATCTAATTTATTAAATTTATTTGTATTTTAACAATTTAATAAAACTGGAATTTGCATATAATTTATATAAAAATCCCCGCCACCTTTGAGGTAGCGAGGATTTAAAGTTCCTAAAGGGAACGATTAAGCCTTATTGAGGCGATCCTGGATCATGTCGATGATTTCGGAGAGTTCCTTCGGGAGGTGCTTGCCGAACTTCGGATAGTGATTTTCCTTAACGTCAGCGAGTTCCTTCTTCCAGCCTTCCACGTCAACCTTCGTGATTTCCGGGAGAGTTTCCTTATAGTAGTCAGCGAGACCATCAGTAT
>NZ_JAFWOM010000037.1 GCF_017545445.1 Fibrobacter sp. | reverse complement strand
GTTAAAATGAATACCAGATTAGATAATAGAGTATTTGATCTTAGAGTTCCTACCACTCAAGCAATATTTAAATTACAATCAGGAGTTGCTCATTTATTTAGAGAATATTTAGATTCTCAAAATTTTATAGAAATACATTCTCCTAAATTAATCGGAGGAGCTTCAGAAGGAGGCTCTAATGTATTTAAATTTAAATACTTCAACCAAGATGCATGTTTAGCTCAATCTCCTCAGTTATATAAACAAATGTGTATAATTTCGGATTTCAAAAGAGTATATGAAATAGGCCCTGTATTCAGAGCAGAGAATTCATTCACTTCTAGACATTTATGCGAATTCACTGGGTTGGATATTGAAATGGAAATAAAGGAACATTTCTTTGAAGTCTTAGATGTTTTAGGGGAATTATTCTATTTTATATTTAAGGGCTTAAATGAAAGATATGCAAAAGAATTAGAAATAGTAAATAATCAATATCCTTTCGAACCTTTAGTTTTAACACCTGAAGTGCTTAAATTACCCTGGAGTGAAGGGATTAAATTACTCACTGAAAACGGATTTAAACAAGACATTAATGAAGATTTAGATACAGAAAATGAAAAAGCTTTAGGAAAATTAGTTAAAGATAAATATAAAACTGATTTTTATATTCTATACGGATATCCAAAAAGTGCAAGACCTTTTTATACTATGCCTGATCCAAAAGATGATAATTTCACTAATTCATTTGATGCTTTCATCAGGGGAGAAGAAATCCTTTCAGGAGCCCAAAGAATTCATGATTATGATTTGTTGTTACAAAAAGTTAAAGAAAAAGAAATTAATCCTGAAACTTTAAGTGATTATTTAAATGCTTTTAAATTAGGAGCTCCTGCTCATGGTGGAGCTGGAATTGGATTGGAAAGAGTTGTTAAATTATTTGTTGGTCTTGGAAATATTAAAAAATGTGTTTTGTTCCCACGTGACTCTTCCGATCTAGCCCTTTTTCACGAATTCGGTGATTTTATCCGTAAGATCAAGCGTATCAAAGTAATCGCCCGAATTCTTATATTCCTTGAAAAACGAGTTTTCGACACCCTCATGAGCCTTCTTTATTTGCTTGCTGTTTACAGTCAATGTTGTGGAATCCACGACAGTCGTATCAAGCCATACGCACAAACCGGAATAATTGTCCGTCGAAATCGGATAGCGGTAACGGATCTTGAAGCATGCCGTACCTTCGGGAACCCCCGGACTACATTCCTTCAAGACGGAATATTCGGAAATTTCCCTATAGAACGTGTAATCCGTTCCATCATCATCGTCGGAACAGGCGAAGAGAAATGTTGCAAGAGCAGATATGAGATAAAGTTTTAAAAAGCGCATAGAAATCACGATAACAATGTAGAAAAAACACAAGACTAGAATGCAAGAAAACGTTGTAAAATATCAAATCCCGCCCAAAACGAGCGGGATTTTCAACAAAACAAACGCAATTCGAATTACTTCAAAATTACATTCTTTGCGTTGACCATGCCATTCTGCTTAACAGTCACAATATAGCGACCGTTAGGAACAATGCCAGAGTTCCACTTAATTTGGTGAACACCTGCCTGAAGATTGTTCTCTACGATATTTGCGACAACGGCTCCCTTGACATTGGCAACGGTAATTCTGACATCGCCTGCCGACTTGAGTTCAACAGCCACGGCAGAACGGTCAAGTCCCTTAACCATAGGTGCAGACAACTGTTCGGCATTAACCGGCTTGGCAACGACTTCTTCGGCGGCAGTCTTGTTCAAACCGCCATTCGGTCGATGATACGAATAAGCGACATACATTTCTGTATCTTTTCGACGTTCACCAGCGTTATACATGAATTTATTAAAAGCAGTTCGATAAGTGGAAGAAAGCCCATAATAATCCCATGAATTTTCATTTCTGGAATTTTCATCATCTATAAAAATTTGAGTTTCAAACAAAGTATATACTTGGCTTGCGCCACCAGAAAGTTCTGCGTAATTAGGAGCATAAGCAAAAAATCCATTTTCATAGAGTCCACCACCAGGGAACGACGGAGCAAAAGAACAATCATATGGGGTAGGACAGGTTTTCTTAGGAACAAAACAGTAATACAAATCTGCATTATGTCCTATTTCGTTAGGATAAACATTTCCCCAAGAATAGTTATCTTTGCCATCTTCGGTATCATGATGTCGTTTAACTTTATACGAGCCTGTAGGGCATGCATCATCAAGCAACAGAACAGCATAATCATATTTAGTTTTATAATTAATGTTATTAAAGTTAAGCACATTAAAGACACAATACTTAAAGGTGATTGAAGTTTTATCTTCAGAGATATAAACCCCTGGGACTGGAATAGACCCCGGTGTAACATCCCTTCTATCTCTCCTTTGAGAAAGGATTCTTGTACTAGGATTATCGTCATCTTCTGTATTCAATTTTATGGTGACAGTCTCACCGGGGCATGCGTTTTCCCCCTTCAGCGCACCAATTCTAGCAGCAAAGCACATCGAGGCTGCAATAAGAACCAATGGGTATATTTTATTCATATTTTATTTTCTCCTTATAAAAGTTTCCATATAATATAACATAAAAAAAAACAAATTATTTCACCTTATACAAAATTTTACAAATAATTTTATCAATCACTTATCTAAAAAAATTCATACAAAAACAATCATATAACATATAATCAACAAAACAATAGCTAGTACAAATAAAAAAAAATCGTCACCAAAACGGAACCCGGGTAACAAAGTATAGCAGTCATGCAGGATTTATTCCGACACTAGTCAATCTGTCCCCCCCCCAAAAAAAAAGCCCATTCAACTACATCAGGGCAAGTTCTAGTCGGGGATGATAAAACAAAAGAAATATGAGGAAACAAAAAGAAAACCGGGCGCTTTTGCGTCCGGCTTTTAAATTCGTCCAAAGCGAAATTAGTTGGCTTCTTCCGGGTAAACGGAGACCTTCTGGCGCTTTGCATCGAGGCGTTCAAACTTCACCTTGCCGTCAACAAGGGAGAACAAGGTAAAGTCCTTGCCCATACCAACATTGTTGCCTTTGTGGAAGTGAGAGCCGCGCTGACGAACGATGATGTTGCCAGCCTTGACGACTTCGCCTGCGTACTTCTTAACACCAAGATATTTGGCGTTACTGTCGCGGCCGTTACGTACTGAACCTTGACCTTTCTTATGTGCCATGGATTAAGCCTCCTTAGCCTTACGCACAGAGTTCTTCTTGACCTTAACAGGCTTCGGAAGGCCCTGAGCGATCTTTTCCTTGCGAGTGAGCGGCTTGTTCTGAACCTTCTGCTTAGCAAGGGCAGCCACGCGAGCGCGGTTGCGGGTAATAACTTGAGGGTCAACGACTGCAGATTCAGCGCCGGAGCGGAGTTCCGTGACGAGCACCTCGGTATAGCCCTGACGATGGCCGTTACGACGTTCGTAACGGGTACGACGCTTCTTCTTGAACACGATAACCGTGTCATACTTGCCATGGGCGAGAACTTCGACCTTGACAGATGCGTCATTCAGGACAGGGGTGCCGACTTGTACTTCTTTTCCGGAGAAAAGAAGAACGGACTTGAGCTCCAGTTCGGAACCAACAGCGGCGTCGATTGTCGGGAGCTTGTAGGCCTTGCCGAGTTCGACTTTATACTGGAAACCACCTGTTTCAACAATAGAATACATTTTTGTAATCCTTTTTAGGTTGCTATTGGAGTCCCAAATTTAGTAAAAGAATGCAAAAAATCAAAGGGGATTAGGCGAAAAATGACGGAAAACGCATCTTTTTCAAAAATTTCGTAATAAAAATAAAAGTCTATTTCTTGTTATGGGGTATTTAATATTGCGGTTTTTATACTAGATTATGCTCATGTTTGAGCAAGAAAAAATACAGGAACTGACATCGCGCCAACAAGAAATCCTTTCATTACTGCGCCAAGGATTCACGAATCCCGAGATATGCAAGGCTTTGAACATATCCTTGAACACGGTCAAAGTCCACCTTACCAACATTTACAAGATTCTAGAAGTCACAAACAGGACCGAAGCGGTATTCAGCGATGATTCGCCGGAAAACGAAGACCAACCTAAAAAAGGCCGCAAAGAAGTAAGCAACTGCAAAGACGTAAACGTGGTATTCCTGTCCAACGTTCCCGAACAAACCAAAGCGCACAGCCTTTACCTGTCTATTATCGAAGCAATCCATCAATATCACATATTCCGCATCACGGACGGATCTGAAAAATACACCAAACCCAGTTTTCTAATAGAAGCCTCCACAGCACCGAACAGCAACGACGCGCTGCATATATCGATCAAGATAGGCAAGTCGCACGAAATTCTTTGGGCAACAAATGTAAAAACAGACTCCGACGAAATCAGCGTCTTGGCCCAGAAGTCCGCCATTCTCTTGTTTAGAAACATGCTTCTCGCCTCTGCCAAGCTGAATTACACATCAAGGAGCCCTATCCCCTACTGGTGGTATGCTTCGGCATACTCCTACGCCAAACTCGAAAATCGCAGCGAGGAATCGTTCGAAATCAGCAAAAAGATGCTTACTCCGCTTGCCACGGACAGCACGTATAATGAATTTGCATTTTACACGCTCGCCACATCATACTACATCGCCATTTTCGAAAATTGGGGAAACGTACAAGACAATGTAAAGGAATTAGGCGAATTTGCACGCAAGGCCATGTACAATGCCCCCTATTCCTTCTATTCGCAGATGATTATGGCGATGTTCAACATTTCCATCGGCAACAAGAGCGAAGCCATCGCGTACTTGAAGCAGGTCATTGAGGCGAACCCGCAATTTGTCATAGCGCGCACAATCCTCACGCAAATTTACATGTTGACCGGCCAAGACAAGCTCGCGATGGAACTCATCGACGACAACATGCGCTGCATACCGGAATCGGCCCTACAGCCTACATTCCAGGCAAAAACATTCATTTTGCTGTTGCAGGGCAAATTTGACGAATGCAAAAATTTTGCAAAACAAATTTTGCTGTTCAACCCCAAGGCCATGGCTATCCGCCTGTGCATCATCGCCTGCTGCAACATCAAGGGCGAAACCGCCGAAAGCGAAGAACACCGCAAGCAACTCTACACATACACCCCCAACATCACCAAAAAAGATGTAGAATGGATGCTAAAAGGCATTGACGAACAGAAAAAAGTCTTCCTTTGGAACTGTCTCCAGAACGTTTTTACCGAAAATTAATTTATCTCTAATACCTTTTTCACATAAAAATAACCCGAATGGGCTATTGCTTTCGCACATCGGCCATGCTATCTTTGTTATTAGAAAATTGGAGAAGGACAAAGCATGACAGAACAGAACAATCAAATTTTACAAGACGAAGAGGAAAAGCCCATTGAACTCAAGGACTTGAAACCGGGGGATATTCTCATTTTCGACGGAGAGGAAGGCAGCATCATATCAGAATTGATAATGCTCTTTACCCACTCTAAAGTTACCCACGGAGCTCTTTTTGTGCAAAACGGGGACGAAGCGGCACTTGCAGATTCTGGAGAGTGTGGAATCAACTTGCATTTGGTCACAAGCAATCCCGAAGCACGCGGAGTCCATGTCCGTCGCCTAATTAAAGAAGGAGGATTTGGTGACGATTACGACAAAATCGTGGCACCAGTTGTTGAAATCGCCCGCGATTATGCCCGGCAAGGACTCCCCTATCCTTATTCTGATCTCGTACTGCTTGCAATGATCATCATTTTCAAGGACGTTTCCAACGTAGCGCTCACCTACCCCAACGTCATCAAGCTTTTGCAAGTCGTCGCGGCAGAACTCAAGACGCTCATCGACGAAAAATTCCACGACGGAAAACACACGATGGTTTGCTCCTCGTTCGTTTACCAATGCTTCCTCGATGCGTCCAAGGACAATCCCGACTTGAAGCTCCATATCGAAAATGGCGACGCGCAGGCTCCGCAAAAGGTAAAGCGTTCAGCGACACTGTTCGATCTGTACGCCGAACACGCTGCCGAATACAACTACAACACCAAAAGTTTTGCTGATGCAAAAACCGAACCGGTTAAGGAATCCATCGAAGAGATTTTAAGGAACCTTGTCGATAAAGAAAACAAGAATCACGTCAACTTGATCAAGAGCAACGCTTTGAGCAACGCCATCGAAGAGTTTTTGAAAGCTCTCCTCAAAGCGGCAGGAATCGTAGTCAACAGCATCGAAGAACTGATAGAAAACGCCCGAAAGCAACAGGCCTTGTTCGTCACGCCGAACGACTTGTACAGCCACACCACAAATACGGTCAGCGTTGGCAAAGTTCCTCTAGACAGAAACAGCGACGAATACAACCCGTAACCGAATTTAATAATACTCAACTCAAAAAACACCTCAAACATTCAAATAATGCTGCAGGGACCAAAGCTTAGGCCGAAAGTTCTTGCAGCATTTTCGTATGAGGATCACCGCAAAAAAACGCAGTTCCGCTATTGCAACGGGAACTGCGCAGAAGTAATGGGATCCGCGCCGTAACAGGAACAGCGCGGTGGCAATGGAATCTGCGCAGCAATAGAAACCGCGCCGTAACAGGGACTGCGCGAAAAATTAAGCGCTGACGCTGAGTTCGCTTACTGCAATTGCAGGCACTTTGTAAGTCGAGAACGGGTCGCGGTATTCGTTACCGACAGCCACGATATTCTTTATAATGTCGAAGAAGTTGCCGCTGAGCGTCACACCATCGACCGGGTGCTGCACTACGCCATTTTCGCACCAGAAGCCATGCGCCCCGATGCTGAGTTCACCACTCACGGAACTGCAACCGGAATTGCCTTCCAAGCGAACGACGAGCAAACATTTCGGGAATAGTTTGAGGAGTTCCGCTGTCGTCATCGCTCCCGGCGGAACGAGCAAATTGAAGAAACTCGTGGACATTTTGCTTCCAAAACCGCGTTCGCCGTTGCCGGTCGTTTCGCGATGGGCCTTCGATGCGGTTTCGAGGTTGTAAAGTGCGGAGTTAAACACGCCGTTTTCGACAACTTTGACGCGCTTCGTGACGCAACCTTCGGAGTCAAAATAGAACTTGTGTTCGAACAATTCGCCCTGCGGGTCGTTCCAGAGCGAGAACACGTCGCTTGCAATCTTTTCGCCCTCTTTGCCGTCGAGGCGAGACTGCCCCTTCTGCATGGTTTCAGCCATAAACGGCTGGCTGTACATGCCGAGGAATCGGGCCGAAATGCGTTCCGAGAGAATGACCGGAATCTTGCCGCCTTCGATTTTTTTCGCACCGAAGAGTTCCGTGGCGTATTCTGCGGTACGACCCGCAATTTCTTCAACCGTAAAATCGTTCCAGTTGCGACCGCTTTTTACAAAATTTCCAAGCTTCTTGATGCCATCGCGGCTGGCAACAGCACCAGCCCCCACGGACGCACTGTTCGAACGGGCTTCGTAGAAAAGCCCCGTGTTATTCGCAACAATGGAATAATTTTTTTCGATATCGCCACCGAGGTACGGGATGTTCTCGATTTCCTTGGATTTTGCAAACGTAGCCTTTTCAAGTTCAATGCAGAAATCCTTCATCGTCGAGAGGTCGAGCGATTCAAGCGCAGGATTGTAGTTCGGTTCTTCCTTCGGGAGTTCGACCGCCTGCGGAAGCGTAATGTCTATTTTTTCGGTCCACTGCGTGTGGCAAAGAGCGTCCTTGAGCGTCTGGCGGAGAGCTTCGTCAGTGAGGCGTTCCGTATGAGCATACCCCGGACGGCCATCCTTGATAACGCGGACACCAAGCCCCACGGAATCAGAAATTTCCGTGTTCTGCACTTGCCCCTGGAAGACAGAAAGCCCTTCGGAATGCGCGTTGGAAGCGATAACATCGAACTGTTCGGCTTCGCCCTTGGCGAGGTCGCACATGAAAGAAACAGCGTCTTTAATATTCATGACACAAGTATAATAATTTTATCGAGCTGCTTTGCTTTTGCGTTCGAGCATTTTCCAGTAGGCGGCGGGACTACCCGTCACTGATTCGAGAGCATTCGCGATTTCCGTCGAGATGCTGATTTCGCCAGCAATCAGCTGGTCAAGCATTTCTATCGAGAGGCCCACCCTACGAGCAAATTCGGGTTTGTCAATCTTGAGCCATTCTATTCCTTCGAGGATCGCCTGTCCCGGCGTTGGGGTTCCATGTCTTGGCATAATTTTTAGTGGTTAGTAAACAGTGGTTGGTGGTTAGGTTGTATGTGTTAGGGATTAGGGGTTAGGGGTTAGGTTGTAGGAGTTATTCGCTGTAATTCTTTACACACCGACAGACTCAAGTTCTGCCTTGAGTTCCATAATCCGTTCTTTAGAAAGATGCAAATATCGTACAATTTTTTCCAACGGTTCGTTATCAGCTAGCATTTCACGAGCAATTTCATCCTCTCTTTTTTCAGCCGCCGCTTGCGAGGCCTCACTTACAAGGTCCTTTATTATAGCTTCATAATCATCGACTTCATGTTCATAATTGTATGTCATAGCCTTTTCCTGCCTGTTCAAAAGTTCTTGACTTGCGTTGACGATTCGAAGATTTTCGATTGCTTGTCGAAAAATCGGGTCGTTTGTCGGGGGCATAGCCTCCACGCCGCACGCTATCAGATGCAACCAGAACGATTCTCGAGTATCAATCGCCGGGTGCGTCTTGATGAACTTGGGCAAGTCTATAATAAGATACTTTATTTTTTCGGAAACGGGTAGGGTTCGTCCTTTTGCGAGGTCGTTGCCGCTATAGATGCCCCAGTAATCACGAAAATCATCGTGCTCCACTTCTGGGCGAGGAGAGAATTTACAAATCCACACGGAAATGATTTGAGGCAACTCGTAGCGGCGAGCCATGATTTCATTTTTCACAATCTTTTCGTTTTTGCGGGCTATTTCAAAATCCCGTTTGCTATGAATAACGTGATGGGCGTTATAGATCAACGACCTGTCAACGAAAAACGCATGATGAGCATTCTGAAGTTCAATGTTCAGATACTGGCTGCCTCGCGTGGTAACGTGGGCATCGAAGTAAAGCGTTTTATTTTCTGGATAGAACGTGTCAATAGGGCGTTCGAATTGGCTAGCCAAATCAACAACTTCTTCGCAGCCATTCAAATGCAAAATGCTGTTGATGAAATCCGCCATCACTTCTTTGGGTTCCAACATCTTGCGGAATGCAGGACCGTAGCCGGGATCCAGAAACGTCTTCCCCTTCAAAACATCAGGAATTATAATTTGTTCGCTCTCCATGCACTTTTCTCCAGAAAAAAGAAAAACATCCAAATTCATGGATGTCTCGGTGCACTTTTCGAAACCGCAAGAGGAAATGTAGAATAAGCCCCTATTTTGGCAAGACTAAGTTTGTTAAAGTTATGTAAATTGTACTCGAAACGCATCTGCTGACGGACGCGCCGCCGCCCATCCCATACCCATTCGTCGCAAAGCCCGCGGGCGGGCACGGAGGCAGCGGCGTCACGATGATAGAAG
>NZ_JAFWOM010000007.1 GCF_017545445.1 Fibrobacter sp. | reverse complement strand
GTTATCAAGCACGAACGCTTGCGTTCGTATTAGATAATCGCAGCAGTCAAGCCTCGAAGAGGAACGACGAGCAAGGAAATCAAGCGAGAGGCCACTTGTGGACTCGCATTTGATTTCCGCTGAGTCATGCGCTTGCGCAACGACGAGCAAGGTTATCGAGCACGAACGCTTGCGTTCTTCTTCCTACCGCCTACTGTCTACTTCCTACTTCCTACCGCCTACTTCCAACTGCGGCGAAGCCGCTCCTACTTCAGTAACCCCATTTTATGCTTGAGCTTCAGGATGCGGGCGGCGGATTCTTCGATGCGGCGCTTGTACTTGGAACTTTTTTCGCAGAGGTTCATCATGATGTCGAGCATGTTTATAGCTTTGGACGTGTAAGAAATCATGAGAATGTCGTTGCCGGCATCGATGATTGCTGTGACAAGGCGTTTGAAGTCTTTGTCGGGGTAATTTTTGCGAGGCGGAATTTGCGTTTTGCCGCTTGCCCAAGTGCGTAACGATGTTCCCCAGAGGTCATCGGTGAGCATGAGCATGTCCGGGTGGCCACGGCGAGCCATTTTGACGATGTTTGCGTCAAAGACGGCGGGGCGGCTCGAAATGCGTAAAAAGTGGACGCTTGACATCATCGTGACGGGGATATCGTTGGCTAGTGTGCTGAAAAATTCCACGTTGTGTTCGATTTTTTCTTTGGGCGAGGCGCTGACGGCGATTTGCAAGTCGCTGTTTGTCCAGGAGTCATAACCGGGGAAGTGCTTTGAAACGCAGACGATTCCTTTTTCGCGCATACCGGTGACGAAAGATCTTACTTTAAACGCTACAGAAGTGTCGTTGCCCCAAGAACGGCGGTTTTCTTCCATGAATGAGTTTTTGTTGCTGTAATCTTTAGACGGGTCCAAAACAGGGGCTAGGTTCATGTTTATTTTGTATTCGTTGAGCGCTTGTCCGACTTTTTGGGCGAGTACGTGGATTTTGGAGGTATCCATGTGGCGCATTTCGCGGGCGCTGGGGAGGCTGTGCCAGCGATCAGCGATAGAGGCGAGACGGTTGACGATTCCGCCTTCTTGGTCGGTGGCGACAAAAAGTGGAATTTTTATGCTGGAATCGATTTCTGACATTTTACGCAGATAGCTGTCGATTTCGCGAAAATGCTTGCCGGTAATGAGCACGCCGCCGATTTCATTTTCAATCACGAATTGTGGACTGGTGAGGAATACCATGATCATTTGCGCTGCCTTTTGACGCATGGTCATCGATTCCCATAGCGGCATGAGTTCGTCTGGCAAGTTGTAAGGGTTCGGTTTGCCTTTGGCGGATGTTGCTGAACTTTTTGCAAGAGTCGCAGACGAGCTGGATGTTGTGGAATCTGCGGCGGTTGCTGATGAATTTGCTAAAGTTGCAGATTCTGACGACGTTGTGGATAAATTAGTTGAAACCGCTGCACTTGAGCTGTTGATGGTTGCTGATGATCTGGGTAATTCGTCAGATGAACTTGTGAGGAGTGCGGAAGAACTTGTCGGTGAAAGAGACGAGGTTGTATCAATAATTAAATTGATTTGCGTTTTATTTTTTTGCGGTAAGGATTCTGTTAGTGAATTTATTGGGGTAAAATGTTTTTCGGATACGTTGTCTGCCAACGTTATCGAAAACGCCCCAAAAATTGCAATGATAAACAGAATCTTTGTATGCATGTATTAGTAATTGGTCAATAGTCGTTAGTCATTGGTCATTGGGCGGGAAGACTATTCTCTCGTCTTTTATCTTTCATAGAGAGATTGCCGCGTCCCCTTACAGGGGCCTCGCAATGACATTTTTCTGCTACTGTAGCGAAGCCACCCTTCCTACTGTCTACTTCCTACTTCCTACTCATCCTTCCTTCTTTTTCACGAATCTTCTCGGTTTGAATTCTCGCGGCGGGAACTCGAACTTGATTTTGCCCTTGACTAAAGTCAGGTAGGCGTCGAACAGGCGGCGAGTCTTGTTGCTGCGGAAACCCTTGATGAGCGAAGTCTTTTCGCCAGCGAGCAACTTCTTGATTTCGTCGAGCGGAAGCTCTTTGCCCAACAGAACCTTCGGGAGCGTGATGCCGCTCGGTTCTTTCTTGAGGTAGCTTTCGGAGACGTAGCCCGTGAGCGTTTCATAGACATCCGAGCCATCGACGGGGGACTTGCCGACAACTTCACCGACTTCGATTTCTTCGGGCTTTTCGTCAAAGACAAATTCAATCTTGTTTTCGTCGTTGATGGTGAGCACGGCAGAAAATTCAGCTCCCTTCTTGCTGCGGAAACCGGTCAAGGGGCCAATCTTTCGCTTGGTCAAAAGCTCTACGATTTCATTTTCGGTCAAGTGCTTGCCGCCCACAATTTTGCGGATGACGATGCCGTCTTCGGTGGTGTAGCGGCTGACGGTTTCGAAAACTTTCTTGCCGTTCACGGGGCTGAAACTTGCTTCGCCGGTGGTGCTTTCTTCCTTGAATCCCTTGATGTTTTTCACCATCGTCTTTGTCATTTCGACGATGCCGTTCATGAAGGCTTCGCGCGATTCCTTGCCCTTCGAGATGAGGTCCATCTTGTATTCCCATTCTCCGGTGAGTTCCGGGCTAGTGAGGGCTTCGCAGTTCATGGCGGAGAGAACCTTGATGAGGTCGAACGCCTTTGCGGTCGGAATCATTTCTTTGCCGTCGCGGATAACGTATTTGTCGCTCACGAGCTTTTCGATAATGGCGGCTCGCGTGGCTGGCGTCCCGAGGCCGCGTTCCTTCATCGCGTCGCGGAGTTCGTCATCTTCGACGAGCTTACCGGCACTTTCCATCATCGACAAAAGCGTACTTTCGGTGTAGTGTGCAGGCGGCTTGGTGAAGTCTTCCTTGGCTTCGATGTCGAGCGTCTTGGCGGTGTTGCCGTTCAACTTCGGAATGTTCGATTCTTCGTCGGATTCCTTGCCGTAAATCGCCTTGAATCCCGGATCGACGAGAATCTTGCCTTCGGTGATGAACGTTTCGCTTTCGACCGTCGTGATGCGAGTCGTGTTGAGGTACTGCGCCGGCGGGAAGAATACAGCGATAAAGCGCTGGCAAATCATCGTGTAGATTTTTTCTTCGGCTTCGGAGAGACCCTTTGGTACAACGCCTGTCGGGATGATGGCGAAGTGGTCCGAAATCTTCGAGTTGTCAAAAACTTTTGGTGTGCGCTTCACGTAGTTCTTGTCCAAAGCTTCTTGCGCGAACTTGGCGAGCGGACCTTCGATTTTGCCGAGCGTCGCCTTCACCGGAGCGACGTAATCTTCGGGCAAGCAGCGGCTGTCGGTACGCGGATACGTGGTCGCCTTGTAATGTTCGTAAAGCGATTGGGCGATGGAAAGCGTTGTCTTGGCGCTGAAACCGAAGCGGTTGTTCGCTTCGCGCTGGAGCGTGGTGAGGTCGTAGAGCTGACCGCATTTCTGCTGGCTCGGGGCGGTGGTCTCTTCGATGGAGCCGTTCTTGCCTTTGCACTTCGCGAGAATTTCCTGAGCGCGAGCCTCGTCGAAAATCTGCTTCACGCGGTCTTTGCCGTTTTCTTTATCGACGGTGAACCACTTGCCTTGGTAACCGGCGCCTGCGTTGTCGAACGAGGCTTCGATGGTCCAGAACTTTTGCGGCACAAAGCGGTTGCGTTCTTCTTCGCGTTTGACGATAATGGCGAGCGTCGGGGTCTGCACGCGTCCGCACGGCGTAATCTGGAAACCGCCCATGGAACTGTTGTAGGCGGTGAGGCCGCGGCTTCCGTTCATGCCCACGAGCCAGTCGGCTTCGCTGCGGCAGAGGGCGGCGTTTCGCAAGTTCACCATGTCTTCTTCGGTGCGGAGGTGCTCGAAAGCGTCTTTGATGGCGGCAGGCGTCATGCTCTGCATCCAAAGTCTCTTGAACGTCTTGCCTTTGAAGTTCCCCTTGAGGATGTAATCCACGATGTAAAAGAATATCAGTTCACCTTCGCGGCCCGCATCGCACGCGTTTATAATCGTCGTCACGTCTTTGCGTTTGATGAGCTTGCCGAGTGCGGAGAGGTGGCCTCTCGTGGTCGGGAGGGCTACAAGCGGAAACTTTTCGGGGAGCATGGGGAGCGTCTTCATGTCCCATGCCTTGTACTTTTCGTTGATGTCCTTGGGGTCGGCGATACCTACGAGGTGGCCAATCGCATGGCTAACGATGGTCGTGTCACTTTCGTAATAGGCGGTTTCTTTCTTGAATGTCTTTGCTCCGAGAACCTTGACGAGGTCTGCTGCGACGCTTGGTTTTTCTGCGATGATGAGCGTCTTTCCCTCGGTTGCCTTAGCCGTTTTTGTTGCGGTTGTTTTTGCCGCAGCTTTGGTGGCTGTTTTTGTTGCAGTGGTTTTTGTCGCCTTAGTTGTTGTTTTAGTCGTTGCCATTTTTATTTCCACTTGAATCGTCCGAACAGTCCGAACAGTACGGCCAGTACGGTAAAGGGGGCGTGTATGAATTCAACTGGGATGCACCACTTGAGGAGGTGCTCTTGCTTGAATATTTTTAGCCCGCGAATAATGAGAACCATGTCGCCGATGCTTTTGCAGAAGAATGCAATCAAGGTGGCGACGAATAATTTAAAACTGAAAATCGAGAATGTTGCAGTCACGCAGAGCATCACGAGGAACATGAACACCATCGAAAGCACAAAGACGATTTTCGGGGTGTAGTAGATGGTTTTGGAGGCCCAGCGTTTGCGTTGTTCCCAGAGAGCCTTGAGCGTTTCTTTGCCGTTTGTCGTGACGAACGTGGAAGGCGTGATGCAGTAGCGCATGGCCCACGGACGGTCGGCGGCGAGTTTTTGCATCAAGAGGTCGTCGTCGCCGCTCTGGATTTTGATGACTCCGTTGAAGCCGTTTACGCTCTGGAAGAAGCTTTTGCGGTAGGCGAGGTTGTTGCCCGTGCTCGTTAGCGGAAGGTGCATGGCAAGCCCTGCTGTGCCTGCGACGCGATAAATGAGCGTTTCGACCGCTTGCATGCAGATGATGAACGGCGAACTCTTGTCGGTCGGGATGTAGGAGTGCCCGGCGACAAGTTCAATCCCTGGTTCGAATTCCTTGACGATTCCCTTGATCCAGGAAGGCTGCACGATGCAGTCGGCGTCCGTGAGGCAGAGAATTTCGCCATTGCAGACTTCTATCATTTTGCTGATGGCTTGTTTTTTGGGACTTACGCCTTCGGGGAGGGAGTCAATGGTGAGCACATGCAGCCTGTTCTTGAACTGCGATTCGTATTCGGCAAGAATCTTCGGGGTGTCGTCCGTGGAGCGGTCATCTGCCACCCAAATTTCCCATTCGCCTTCGTAATCTTGGGCAAGGACGGAGTTTAGCGTTTCGCGGATGCCTTCGGATTCGTTGCGTGCAGCGATCAAAATGCTCACCTTCGGCAGCGGTTCCGGGTCGGCATAGCCTTCGCGTACCCGCCCGAGCGCACGGAAGAACCGCACTTCTAAGCCGAGGTAGAAGAGTGCAAAAATCGCCAAAAGTCCGATGACCACGTATGTCAAAATCGACAAAAACATTTTTTCTTCGGCAAAATGTAATAAGGTTTTTTGAAAATCAAAATGGATTGAATTGAATGACGGGGAATTTTTGGGGATATAATATAATGGTAAGAATCCCTTTTAAATACAGTTTTCTCTCTTCTTGCACCTCTAGTGTGCGTTTTTTTACACTTTTTGAATTAATTTTGCCTTTTTGATTCAAATATGTTAGTTTTTTGTAAGTAAAATTACGGTTTTGGGATAGCTTATGAATATGCAATTGAATTTTGAAGATGTTGCTTCGGCACTTTCTCTTGATTACGAGTGCGTGTTTTTTGTCGATGTTGAGACGAATAATTACGTCATGATTGATTTTCATGGAAATCATACCAAATTGGATTTGAAAGATTCCCATGATTTTTGGGCCGACACCGCGGTCAATACAGAAGCGGTTGTATATTCCGAAGATAAGGAATCCTTTGCGGCGTTCGTCAACAGGGACTCGCTCTTGAAATTGGTTCAAGATGGCCATGCTTATGATTTTAAGTACCGTCTTGTCGTCGATGGCGAGCCTATCTGGTTTCACATGAGGGTTTCTCTTGCGCAGTCTCAAGAGCGTAAGTTTTTGATTGTGGGTGTAAACAACATTGACAAGCAAGAACGCGAACAGATCGAATTGAAAAATAAAGCATCGAAGAGCGAAACCTATAGCCAAATTGCGATTGCCCTTGCGTCTCGATTTGATGCTTTGTACATGGTGGATTTGCGAACGGACCATTTTGTGCAATACAAGTCTGAACGCGTGTTTAGTGAATTGAGCATCGCTCAAGAAGGGGATGATTTTTTCCAGTTGTTGATAAGTGATGCGCTCAAGGTTATTTATAAAGATGATTTTGCATTAGTGACGGAGGCTCTTAAAAGAGAAATCTTGTTAAAGGAATTAGACGATTATGGAGTTTTTACGCTGACATATCGTCTGAATTCTATAAATGGGCCGGTCTATGTAAAATTGGATGCTGCATATACCGACAAGGAGCATCTTGCCATAAGCGTTACCAATGTGGATGTGCAGGTTCGCCGTGAGCAGGAGTTGAGGGTCAAGATTTCGCAGAATGAAGTCTATGGGCAAATTGTGATGGCTCTTGCCGAGCGTTACGACGCTCTGTACATGGTGGATTTGGATACGAATCATTTTGTGCAGTACAAGGCTGAACGTATATACAGCGAGTTGAACGTTGCCGCTGAAGGTGAAGATTTTTTCAACCAGTTGCAGAAAGACGCATTGCAGGTTGTCTATGAAGATGATCTTCTTTTAGTGCAAGCGGCCCTTGTGAGAGATGTCCTTTTGAAGGAACTTGACGATAACGGTTTGTTTTCGCTGACGTACAGGCTGAATTCGCCTACAGGACCTCTATATGTGAATTTGGTGGCGGTCTATTCAGGCAAGAAACATATCGTAATAAGCGTTACCAATGTCGATGCTCAGGTGCGTCATGAACAGAAACTTAGAGGCATTGCCGCTGCTGCATTTGAAAAAGCTCGTCAGGACGATTTGACGGGAATCAAGAACAAGAACGCCTATGGCGAATATGAACGCAAACTGAATGAACAAATCAAGTCTGGCGTGGCCGATGAATTTGCGATTGCTATTTGTGACGTGAACGGACTTAAGACTGTAAACGATACGCAGGGCCACAAGAAGGGTGACGAGTATATCAAGGACGCTTCGAAACTTGTTTGCGAAACGTTCAAGCATAGCCCAGTGTTCCGCGTGGGGGGCGATGAATTTGTCGTCATCTTGAAGGGGTGCGATTTTGAATCTCGCGAAGACATTGAAAAAAAGTTCACGGATATTGTAAAGCGCAATGCCGAAGAGAAAAAGGTGGTTGTCGCTTGTGGCATTTCCGTTTTCGACAGGATGCACGACAAGAACGTTTCGGCGGTGTTCGAACGGGCTGATGCAATCATGTACAAAAATAAAATGTCATTGAAGGGTGGGCGCGACGAAATTCTGAACATGATTATACGCACGATTGGTGCAAGAACGACGATTTAAGGGCTTTCTAAGCACTTGACCCATTTTTCCCATTTTACTACATTTGTGCCACTTTGAGAATCGATATCGCACAAAAACTTACTGAATCCGAAGACCAACGAGTGGTCTGGTCCCATGCCGACGCTCCCGAAATCTTCGACGAACTGCACCTCAAGGGCGATCTGGTAGCCGAGGTGCTGGTTAGCCCCGAAGGCAACGGCAAGTGCCTTGTGACCGGTACCCTCTCTGGAGTGCAAACACTCACCTGTGTCCGCAGCCTGGATCTTTTTGACCGTCCGTTCGAAACCGAGATTGTTGTCGAGGTGGAACGCGGAGCATGCGCTGCACAGGAACTCCATGACGACGACGATGACGTTTTCGCCTATACGATTCCGCAGACACAGAACTTCGTAGATGTTTCCGAGTGCGTCCGACAGCTGGTGACCCTACAGGAACCCATTGCGCCCGTGAAAAATCCTGACGAAGATTTTATCTTTGTAACAAACAACCAAGCTGGCGACGGTGCCGATGCTGAAAAGCCGCTCGACCCTCGCTGGGAAAAACTCAAAGCTCTTAAGAGCAAAATGGAAACAGGAGTTAAAAATGGCAGTACCTAAAAGAAAAACCTCGACCGCCCGTCGTGACAAGCGCCGCACCCACTGGAAGATGGAAGTGCCGGCTATGGCTACCTGCGATCATTGCGGTTCCGTGAAGCGTCCGCATCGCGTGTGCCCGGTTTGCGGCTTCTACAACGGTGTGGAAGTTGTTGACATGAAGGGTGCCGAAGCTTAATCTAGGAGGAATCCGTGATCAAAGTTGCACTGGATGCCATGGGTGGCGATTACGCCCCGAGTGTTTGCATTGAAGGCGCCGTTAGCGCAGTCAAGAAAAACCCCAATATTCATGTGGTTCTCTGCGGACCGGAGGCCGAGGTCAAGGCTTCTCTCGAGAAGCTTGGTTACACCGGCAATCAGATTTCCGTAGTTGATGCTCCGGACCTCGTGGCTATGGATGAACATCCTGTCATGGTGGTCAAGAAGAAGCAACATTCTGGCTTGGTGACTTGCGTTGCCTTGCAGAAGAAAGGTCTTGTAGACGCTTCCGTCAGTGCCGGTAACTCTGGCGCTATGATGGCTAGCTGCCTCATGATTCTCGGTAAGACGTGTGACGAGTTCTCTCGTCCGCCTATCGGGGTTGCTCTTCCGACAAAGGATCGCCGCATTGTGTTGGTCGATGGCGGTGCTAACGTTGATGAACGCGCTTCTACTCTCGTTGACTTTGCAATTGCAGGTTCTGCATTCGCCGAAGCTTTCCTCGGAATCGAAAATCCGAAGGTCGGCCTCTTGAACATGGGCGAAGAAGAACACAAGGGTCCGGCGGTTTTGCAGGAAACTTATCAGCTCCTCAAGTCCGCCCCGGTGAACTTCATTGGTAACATCGAAGGCCGCGACCTTATCGCTGGCAAGGCTGATGTTGTTGCAAGTTCTGGCTATACGGGTAACGTTGTTCTCAAACTCCTGGAAGGTTTCTTCGAAATGCACCAGGAAATGTTTGGCACAATCGATACTCCGGCTGGCAAGCGTTTTGCTGAAATGTGGGATTACCGTGCCACGGGCGGCGCTTTGCTGCTCGGCCTCAATGGCATTGGTATTATCGCTCATGGCCGTTCCGACGCTCTCGCTATCGAGAAGGCTGTCGAAGCTGCCGCCAAGTATGCCGAAGCCGACGTTGCAAACAAGGTCAACGCACGCCTCGCTGCAATCAAGTCCGAGGAAGCTCCTAAAGCATAGCTTTTGTCTGCATTAAGACTTTAGTTGCATTTAAGACGGATCTAGTGAACGCTAGGTCCGTTTTCTTTTTAGACGAAAGAACGGACCTGTGGTCCTACAGACTAGAGACGAGAGAACGGCGCTGCGCGCCTACAGACGAGAGACGAAAGACGCGTCATCCTGATGGCGTAAGCCCGATATATGAAACTTGGCTCTTTAGAGCCTTAGTTGAATTAGGTTCGAAGGAGCAGGATCCAGTGAAGGTATGGGGGATTTAGGGTGCTTAAAAACTTACGTGCATTCCGATACCCGCTTGTGGGTAGAGAACTCCTATTAATGGAGCTATGAAAATTTGTGCGGTGTGCTTTCGCTTTTTATAGCGATCGTATTGTTGTTCTAGTTGTTCTAGTTTGCGAGTGTGTGCTTTTGATGCAAAGATATCGTAAATACCGTAAATCATCAATGGAATACCAATGACTGCTAAAGGAGCGATGATTGCGGCTCCGTTAAATCCTTCTTTGCTCTTAAAAGTTATTGCATTATAGAAAGCTATACCTCCTATAAAGGTCAATCCGCCTCCAAAACCTAGTGCTAGGCTTCCTCCCACTGGAGATATTTCGTTTTTTTCTTCAGCAATCAGTCTTTCATATATTGTTGTTGAATCTGTAAGTAGGTCAATTTTACGTTCATCAAAATTTGCAGCAAATGTATTCCCTAGTAAAAGGAAAATGATTAGTAGCAATTGTCTCAAATAAAACAAAATCAGTAACCTCAAAAAGTCTCGTACAAATTTTAGAAAAAAATATTTTCTTGAAAATTGAATACCCTAACCCCTAACCACTGTCTACTTCTAACTTCCTACTTCCTACTAATTTATTATCTTGATAACGAAAGAAACTTGCTTTGGACGGACCGTCTGGCACTGGTGGTGTGACGGCTGTTTGAAGTTTAAATCATTTGTATTCATCCATGACACTTAATGTCATACAGGAGGTTAATTTATAATGCCTACGAAGTCTATTGTGACTGGCGCTTCTCGTGGTATCGGTCTTGCCATTGCAAGAGAACTTGCTTCTCGCGGCTCTGATGTTGTTCTTATTTCTCGTGGTGGCTGCCCGGAACAGGCCGAAGCTATCGCCAAGGAATTCGGCGTCAAGACGTTCACGTTCGCCTGCGACGTGAGCAACTCTGAATCTGTGAAGGACGCTTTCAAACAAGCTATCGACGCACTGGGTGGGGTAGATTGCCTTGTGAACAATGCCGGCATCACCCGTGACGGCCTCGTACTTCGCATGAAGGACGAAGATTTTGACAACGTTATCGCAACGGACCTCCGCTCGACGTTCCTTTGCACCAGTGCCGTCCTCAGGACGATGATGGGCGCCCGCAAAGGTAGCATCGTGAACATCGCAAGCTTGAACGGTATCAGAACTCAGGCCGGTCAGGCCAACTACGCTGCTGCAAAGGCTGGCGTTATCGGCATGACTAAGTCCAACTCCATGGAATTCGGTTCTCGCGGCATCACAGTGAACGCCGTCGCTCCGGGATTCATCGATACGGACATGACCGCCGCCATGAGCGAAGAAACCCGCACCAAGTATGCTGCTCAGATTCCGCTTGGCCGTCTTGGTCAGCCGGAAGATGTCGCGAAGGCAGTCGCATTTTTGGCATCCGACGACGCTAAATACATTACTGGACAGGTAATTGGCGTTGACGGGGGCTTGAACGCTTAACAACATTTTATTAAATTTGGACAAAACTTTTTCCCATGGAGAAAAAAATGAACGAAGAAATTTTCAAGAAGGTCACTGACGTGATCGTTGCTAAGTTGGAAGTCAAGGCTGAAGATGTCAAGCCCGAATCTGAATTCGGTAATGACCTCGGTGCCGACTCTCTGGACCGTGTTGAACTCGTGATGGCTCTCGAAGACGAATTCGATGTCGAAATCCTCGATTCCGATGCTGAAAAGTTCCAGAAGGTTGCTGACGTTGTTGCTTTCCTCGAAGCACACAAGAAGTAATCCAGTTTTGCTTTAGCCCGCAACAGTTGGGCAAAGAACGAGCTTTGGGTCCCCGGTATCGCCGGGGATTCTTTTTAGTTAATAGTGGTTAGTAAACAGTGGTTAGTGATTAGTGAATTGGATGCAAGATTCGCAAAAATTAATGATTGTTGACTAGTGACCACAGACCAAAATCAGATTATCTAGTAACTCAGAACTGGTAACTAGGAACTAGATTTTTTAATTTATGTTTGCATTTTAACCACATAAGGAGACTCTGTTGGAAGAAAAAAACTTGCTTCACAAAATCCTAAAACTCTGGTTTCGCCAGAAGTCCGGTGACGGGCTTGAGGCTAAGCTTGGGTATAGGTTCCGCGATCCTGAACTGCTGGCTCACGCTCTCGTCCATCGTTCGTTTATCGTAGGCAAGGACGTGCCCTACGTGAGCAATAACGAACGTTTGGAGTTCCTCGGCGATTCCGTTCTCAACATGCTGACGACCGAGTTTTTGTACAAGACGTTCCCGAACGATTCCGAAGGTGAACTCTCTAAACGCAAGAGCGCGATTGTTTCGGGGCATGCGTGTGCGCAGTCGTCCAAGGAATGGTCGCTCGACGAGTACGTGAAGATTGGAAAGTCCGAAGCGAAGATGGGCGGTCGCGGCAAGGAAAGCATTCTTGCGGATGCATACGAAGCGGTACTTGGGGCTGTCTATCTCGATGGCGGACTCGACGAAGTTCGTGCGATTTTGAATAAATTTCATTTCCCGCGTGTGCAAGAAATTATCAATGCCACTGATTTCGTGAATTACAAGAGTGAGCTTTTGGAGTTCTGCCAAGGCAAGTTGCGTTGTTCCCCGGAATACGTGGTTGTTGGCGAATCAGGCCCGGAGCACCAGAAACTGTTTACGATCGAAGTGGTCGTAAACGGCAAGGCTTATACTCGCGGTCTCGGCCCGAACAAAAAGAAAGCGGAACAAGAAGCTTCGCGGACAACCCTTGAATTGCTCAAGGCCGAAGTCGCCGAAGCCGACGCTAAAAAAGCCGCCGCACCTAAAGTCAAACAACCCGCACATCACGTCGGTTTGCCGTAGTTTTAGTAGACGGTAGGCAGTAGGCAGTAGGAAGTGGTTCGTATGTAGAGCCTGCGTTGTCACCCCGGCTAGAGCCTATGTTGTCATGCCCGCCTCCGAGCGGGCATCTCCTTTTTATTATCTTATCCTTCATGAAATCTTTTTCCCTCCGCTCTTTACTTGCCCTGCCGATGGCAGCGGCTCTTGCTTTTGCTCTTTCCGCCTGCAATGAATCCGGCGACTCCAAATCCGGCCAATCTACGAAAACATCGAAAAAAGGCACCGCCGTTTCCGAAGCCGATTGCCCCATCATTCCGCTCGATTCTACCGCGACAGGCGAGTTTGACCCGATTGCATCCAAACAGGCTCGTGCCTGCGGCTCCATCACGCTTTGGGGCTCCGCGATGCCCAAGTCCTTTAACATGTGGGAAGACTATAACAGCTTCTCCGCCGAGCTCATGAACATGATGTTCGAACCGCTCGTGAGCTTGCACACTACCGAAGACCGTGAAGTCGGCATCCTTGCGGACAAGTGGGAAGTCTCCGAAGACGGCAAGACGTTCACGTTCCATGTCGATTCGCGTGCCAAATGGAGCGACGGTAAGCCGATCACCGCCGAAGATGTTCAGTTCTATTACGATGTCATCATGGACGAGAAAAACCTTACGCCGATTTTCAAGGTGGGGCTCAGCCGCTTTGAACGTCCCGAAATCGTCGATAGCTTGACTGTCCGCATGACCGCCAAAGAACCGCATTGGGGCAACTTCTGGGAAGCTGCCGGCATGCTCGCGTTCCCGAAACACGTGTGGGCAGGGAAGGACTTCAACAAGATCCGTTACGAATTCTCGGTCGTCTCCGGCCCGTACATCATCAAGACCTTCCGCGAAGACCGCTTTGTCGAACTCCAACGCCGTGCCGACTGGTGGGGCTTCAAAAAGAACTGGAACCACGGCAAGTACAACTTCCAGAAAATCCGCTACCGTTTCATGAACGACCAGACGAAGGCTCTCGAAGCGTTCAAGAAGCAGGACTTCAATGCCTACGCGATTTACACGAGCAGCATCTGGATGAAACAGACCGATTTTGATGCTGTGAAAAAAGGTTGGGCCGTCAAACAGCGCATCTACAACAAGGAACCGATTGGCTTCCAGGGCATGGCCATTAACCTCCGCAAGCCGCAGTTCCAAGATGTCCGTGTCCGTAAGGCTCTCTCGTACCTCTTGAACCGCGAAGCGATGAACGAGAAGTACATGTACGGCCAGTACTTCCTCTTGAACAGCTATTATCCGGACCTTTGGGCGAACAACCAGAACCCGACGGCACCTGTCTATAGCTACAATCCCGAAAAGGCCCGTGCCCTCTTTGCCGAAGCGGGCTACAAGGTAAATGCACAAGGCGTTCTCGAAAAAGACGGCAAGCCGTTTGCGATAAACTTCATTACAAGTCAAGAAGACTTGCGCCACCTCACGCTTTTCCAGGAAGACCTCAAGAAGGTTGGCGTCGTGGCGACCATTGAACAGATGAGCCAGAGCACGCTCCGCAAGCGCTTGGACGATGCGGATTTCGATCTTTACTGGGTGAACTGGGGCGCAGGCCGCCTTCGTGATCCCGAAGCGAGCTGGATTTCTACAACCGCAATGCAAAAGGGTACGAACAACCTTGCTGGCGTTCAGGACAAAGTCGTCGATAGCCTTATCAACTTGCAAAAAACGGAATTCGACCTCGCCAAGCGTAACGAAATCTTGAAAGCTCTCGACAACCGCCTCGCCGAAATCGTTCCGTACGTGCTGATGTGGCAATGCGACCATCATCGCATCCTTTACTGGAATCGCTACGGCACTCCTGAAAAGATTCTGGACCAGTTCAACCGCGAAGATGCCATCCCCGTCTATTGGTGGGTCGATCCGGTCAAGTCCACTGCCCTCGACAAGGCGATGAAATCCGGCGAAAGCCTGCCCATCCCGCCGTTCGATATTAGATAGACGAAAGAACGGGCAGAGCCTTGCGGACGAAAGAGTGCTTCGCGTGCAGTTCCAATTAAGGTTCGCAGAACAAATTAATACTCGCAGTATCCATTAAGTTGCTCGCATCTCATAAACAATTTCCACTAAAAAATCCCGGCTCCACAGCCGGGATTCTTGCATAACGCTAATAACTACTGACCATTGACTAATGACCAATAACCAATGACCAATGACCAATAACTAGAATTTAAATTCCACATCTACGGTAAAGCCTGTCGCATCGCCTTCCATTTCTATTCTTTGACCGGCTCTCTCGTCAGTAAAATTTTTGGTCTTCAAGTCCTGACTACGGGCAATGACTTTACCTTTGATGGATATTTGGTTGTTCACTGCAAAGTCTGCACCAATCCAAATCTTGTATTGCTGGGACCAGTCGTCGTGCAAGTCTTTGTCTTTGTATTCAGATTCGAAAAGGCGGAACCAAATCTGGCCACCGAGCAAAAGCGTGACCGGGGCGGTGGGGAGGGTGTAGTCAAATTCGCCGCCTAAACGGATTTCCAAGCCTCTTTCCAAGCCGTGATGTTCGAATCCCCAGAAAACGCCTGCTTCGGCACCGTATGCGGCCCCTTTTATGGATTCGATGGCTTGAGTGTGCTGGGCACCAAAGTAGAGGAACAATTCTTTTTTGCTAGGCGGCGTTCTTCCGAGGCCCGTTTTCTTGTCCTTTCCGATGGGGAGGTTGAAGTCGAGGAAAAAGTACAGTTCCGGGTCCAGTGCGAATCGTGCACCGATAGTCAAATCGCGAAGTCCGCTTCCACCTTCTTCGCAATCCTTGCAATCTTCTTCGCCCCAAAGCTGGTAACCAAAACCCTGTAAAGAAAGTTCAAGTTGCGGAGCGAGGTTCATTCGGGCGCCGACCTTAAGGCCCATTTGGGACCAATCGTCGTCCATGTCGTAATAAAGCCCTGCTTTGACAGAACCTTGGTTATTTTGCAAGAGACTGAAATAATCCCATGTTGCGAAACTGGATGTGGCAAGCGCTGCCGCGAGAAGAAGAACCTTTTTAATCATCATAACTCCTATGAATATCTTCCCTTAATTTAGCAATAGAGAAGGAGCATTGCAAATGACATTTTGTAAAGATTCTGTTTATCGTCGTTTGCAGTCATAAATATTATTTTTTAGTTGCAATGAGCTTGCAAAAAATATTATAAAAAGTATCTTTATTCTTGAGGTGATGTGTCGGTGAAAAAGGGGTTATCTATGAAATATTTAAGCCGTTTGCTTGTTGTTTTAAGCATGTTGCTCCCGGTGGCCGTTTGGTCGCAAGGGCTGGAATTTCATATCATTGAATATGTAAATCTTTACTACAATGCGACTAGTAAAACCCTTTATTTGGCCCAGACTACGGAATGGTGTACAAAGAATACTTTGGCTTTTATTCCGAATACGTTGGAAAGCGGTACTTGCGTAGCGTCGGAAGAAATCGATAACAGTTCATCGACGGGGACCGTATCATTTTTGATACAAGACCTTCTTCGTGTATATTGGAAGCACGATAATGCCGATGCCAGTAAATACCAGTCAACGACGGTCAAGCTTGCTTCGGATATTGATTTTGACGGGCGTTTGATTTTGGATACAGATGCGAATGAGTATAAGTGCTCGTCAAATTATTTCGGAACAGATTTCTTTGGCAAAGTCTTTGATGGAAGTGGTAAACAAATTTCGCATATTTGCGGAGTTTCGAATGCGGGGGAGTGGACCTCTCCGATGGGCTTGTTTAACAGCATTTCAGATGGAGTCGTCAAAAATATCAAGCTCGATAGCGTTGATTTTATAATTCTCCGAAAAACGTCCGGTGGTACCAGTGTTTCGGCCGATGAAAAAGATTACCATCCTGTAGGTGGACTTGCTGGATATATCGAAAATAGCCAAGTGGAAAATATCTCTTTGGGGTATGTCAATGTGAGTGCTCCGTTTGCAGGGGGCTTGGCCGGCTATGTCGAAAAATCGACTTTTAAGGATATCAAAACGACTACAGACGGTGCAATCATAGTTACAAATGATATCGTACTCACTAAGAATAATGATAATAGCAAGATGGGAACTTACAAGACCGTTCTAGGTGGTCTTGCCGGTAGTTCGAAATTTTCCACTTTTGAAAACATTGCGCTTAATCTTTACTTAGAAAATTCGGCAATGGTTGATTCATCTGCTATAGGTGGTGTTGCAGGTTTATACGTTTATGCCGATGAATATGAAAGTAAGCCGTATCTAAATCAAAATATCAAAATTACGGTTCCTACCACAGTTAAAGGACCTACAGGGGATGTTTCGGGAGTATTTACAGGAGCGACTTCTCTTGGTGGTGTTTTTGGCGAAACAAAAAGAGTGGCGGGGAATAGCAATGGAAATACGAGATTGTATATCGATGATGTTCAAGTGACTAATATGAAAGCTTCTGCCACTAAAGTTGCCAGTAGTAAACCGATTGGGGTTTATTGGGGTGGTGTTGTTGGAAAAAGTGACCTTTGTCTTGGTGGCTCCCTTAAAATTTCACATTCAAGGGCAAATGTGAAGTTTGATATTATGCAGGGCGTTAATGGAACGTATAAGAATTACTGGGGTGGTATTGTTGGTTTTGCTGGTTGCAGTACCACGGACAATTTTGGAAGTAATGACGATTTAGGTTTGTCTCTCAAATATTCAAAAGCAACAGGCTATATGAGACTCGGGGGAGGCACATCGAACTCGAAAATCTATGCGTCATCTACCCTTGGTGGACTTGTTGGTGAAGCTTTGCTTGCAGTAGAAAATGACGCTGTTATGTTGGATACTGCGGAAATTAATATTGTTTATACAGCAAAAAATACTATAGATAAATCAATGACTACGGCCAAACAATCCATTCATGTTGGTGGTATTATTGGTGCTGCGAATATATTTAAAACCTCGGGCGTTATATCAAATTGGAAAGGGTTGATTTTTAAGGGCTACTTTGATATAACAGATGATGGCTTTAATTCGTATGTCGGCGGGATTGTTGGTCGTTTCCCCTTGGATGGCTCTGATAATTCTCGTATTTCGTTCAATGATATTCTTGTGCAGACAAATGCCCCAAGTGGTAATAAACTTATAACTTATGCCACGTCTGGAATTACATCTTATGCGTCTGATGCTTATTTGGGCGGAGTATGTGGCAATTGTAACTCTATTTCGAAGATGGAAAAAACGGCGATTGTGGGTAATGTTTCTAAAACTGCTGGCACTAGCGCTACAGCGAATCTCCGAAAATCTTATTACGTGGGCGGGCTTGTGGGTCGTGCGAAAATTAGCTCTTACCCAATCTTTGTGCGCGACACTTATTCAAAGGGTAATATTACATCTGGTTTTCCAAGTGGCTTAACCACGGAGCCGAAAACCTATACTTATATAGGTTATTTGTTTGGAACTCTTAGTGGAAACAAGGGCAAATCTTCTGAGTTCTTGTCGAATTACCATTACAGCGAAGATTTGGAGGATGTGGCTGCTATTGCGGATGGTGATGGTAAAGAGTATAGTACTTTTGATCCGGTTTATAGTAATAGTACCGCTGAGGTGAATGTCCGTAATTGTACCGCAAAAAATTTGACTGCTGCGGATAATGGTTGTGACCTTTCTACTAATATGGCATCAAGTGCTTTTAACGATAAGCTGAATAAAAGATGGACAAACCCCGAAGATTATGTTTGGGAACAAACGAATGCTGATGCTTTGCCGACGTTACGCAAAAGTTCGTATGATAAGCCGGAAACATTTGTTGTCACATTCAAAAACGGAAGTGAAGTTGTTCAAGAATATACTGTAGAAAAAGGTTGGCCGTCTCCGGTTCCTGATGTTCCTGCAGTAGATTCTAAGGGTTGTACTTTTAAGGAATGGCAATCGGATGATGATTATTCGTTTGTGACAAAAGCTATAACCGTAAACGCTGTTTATGGCGATTGCCCTGTTTACACGGTTACCTTCAAGGGACTTGATGGAAAAACTTTGAAAACCGTGCCAAATGTGACTGCTGGTGAATCTGTGACCGCTCCGGCTGCTGATGAAGTTCCTGAGTATAATGGAATGTGCTTTACGAAGTGGAAAAATAAGTATGATCTTTCCTATGTGACTGGCGATTGGACTATCGAGCCGGAGTCTAAAACATGTGTATATGAAGTAACATTTTTCTATACAAATGCGAATGGAAAACGAATCTCACAAACACAAAATGTTGAGTATGACAAGGACGCAATCCCTCCGAGTAAATCCGAATTGCTTCTGGAATCGGATGACGGCGTTTGTTTTGATGGCTGGGATAAAGAATATACTCATGTGAAGGGAAATTTGGAAGTTACTGAACAATTTGTTATTTGCACGTATCCTGTAGTATTCAATGATTTGAATGGCAAACCTATAGAAAATCCTGTGACCGAAAATGGAACTCTATTGCCGTATCCTCAGATAGTGGAATACGGTAAATCGGCTGTTGCTCCTAAAGATCCTGAACCGGTATTCAATAGCATGGGAAATGGTCGTTGCTTTGATGGGTGGAGCAAAAATACGGATGACTATACCAAAGTGACGCGAAACATGAATGTCAGTGCTAATTCTAAGGATTGTTATCAGGTGTTTTTCTATGGTCTGGATGGACAGCTGATTGTCGGAGCCACGACGGCGAATGGAAAATCCTTGGATAATCCGCAGATTGTAGATAAAGGCAAGGCTGCAATAGCGCCGAAAGATCCTGAACCTACCGCAGATGGCAAGTGCTTTAGTCACTGGGATGAAGACCTCAGTAGTGTGACTAAAGGTTTGAAAGTCAAAGCCAAATCTAAGCCTTGCGAATATACAGTGAAGTTCTATGACCTTAGAGGATTTGTCATTGATGGCTCGGAACAGGTAGTCCTTTATGGGGAAGCTGCTGTTCCTCCGACAGACCCGTCGCCGAAGGATGACTTGTGCTTTATTGGTTGGGACACAGATTTTAGCGCGGTCAAAGGCAATTTGGAAGTCAAACCGAACACGAAAAAGTGCGTATTTACGGTCAATTTCTATGGTCTGGATGGCACGACTGTGATAAAAACGCAAAACGTTCAGGAAGGATTGTCGGCAAGGGCGCCGGCCACGCCTGAACCGTTAGGTGACCTATGCTTTAATGGCTGGGACACTGATTTTAGCGAGGTCAAAGGCGATTTGGAAGTCCATGCGCTATCGAAGGATTGTCCGGCTTCTAGTAGCTCCGCTGCATCTTCGTCCAGCGTCGTCCAAAGTTCCGCTGCATCGTCATCCTCGACCCCGATCGAAAATCCGTCCAGCAGCTCCATGGATCCTATCAGCTCTTCGAGCTTCCAGGATGACAATTCTTCGAGTTCGTATGATACCGCATCTTCTTCCAGTGTCATTCTGAGCTCCAGCGAAGAATCCAGTAGCAGTTTTGTTGAATCTTCTTCGTCCATCTCGACCCCGGACTATTCGTCATCCTCGACCCCGATCGAGGATCTATCCAACAGCTCGATTGCATCTTCGTCATCCTGGTACGACGTGTTTGGATCCAGTGACAGTTTTGCTCCGCAATCCAGCTCTGGCAATACATACGTGAGGGATCTTGTAGGACCGGTTGTCACGCAAGAAGGAAACGCCCTTCGCATGACGTTTACCAACAACCAAACCGATTCACCCATTGACGTTAACTACCATATTGTTGTGACATCCGATGCGGGCATCTATCTTGATACTGTGGTGCGTGGCAGAGATGTTGAAAGTGTTAAAAACGGCACATGGCGATTGGACCCGGCGCCTGTCGGTGAATACTCCGTAACATTTACGCTCACGGATGGCTATGATTCTGCCAGCTATGTCCAGCCATTCGTGGCCGAAAAGGAAATGCATGTAGATGTAGATTCTAGTTTTTGGCAGACGTATTCTTTGTATGCCTTCTGCCATCAAAAAGGCGATAAATGCGTAAACGATATAGAAACACTCCTTTATAGTGGTCATGATAATTGGGCCGTAAAACAATGTGAACAAATGAAAGATGAATATCGTGAGAGCGGCGCAGAAGATGAATATCTTCGAGAACAAATGGAACAGGCTTGCCGTATTGCAAGTCAAGAGCAAAGTGGTGCGGTTACTTCTGTGTTCTGGTGGGACGAAACGAATCCGGTGGGTGATTATTGGCAGTACCGCAGGTTTAAAGTAACACAGAATTTTGATTCGACGCGTGGTTATTGGTATGGCTTTGCGAATAAACAAACGCTCTCCCTCGATTTACAGACACCGAACATGAATGATGAAATTGTATGGACTCTGAACAACAATTTTTCTGGCTGGAATCTTGTCGCTAACCCGTTTGGTTGGTACATCAAGCTTCCGCAAGAAAATGATGTGGAGTTCAGGAAGTGGGATCCGAAAGCTGGAGAATGTGTTCCTGTGGATACGCTTGGACCATACGAAGCGATTTGGGTTCATGTTGACGAGTCTAAGGAACTTCGCATTCCTTTGAAGGCTGCGATAATCCTTGAAGGTGAACGTGAGGTGCTTTCAAAGAGCGCCGATTCTGAGGACTGGAACCTCCGCGTAGTATTGGAAGACGATAACGGCAAACGTGATTCCTGGAATGAACTTGTCGTTGGCAAAACAGCAAAATCATTTAGTGAACCGCCGGCTGGTATGGGCGATCGCGTGAACCTTTCCATTGTCGAGAATGGAAAACGTCTTGAAAAGAGCGTCAAAGAAATTAGTGATGACATTGAATGGAATCTCGAAGCGAGTGCGACGAGTTCCCGCAAGGGGCACTTGAGTTTTGTCGGGCTCGAAAGCGTGTGGGCAAAGGGCATGCGTGTTTATGCGACCATGAACGATGAAACTGTTGAAGTCGTAAATGATCGTCCGCTGGACGTACAGCTTTCGCTAAAAGCGAAGAATGTTTCTGTGCGAGTGACGAAAAATACGGTCCCTGTTAGCATTGCGAAAAACTTGCTGAAGAATTTCCACGTGAACCAGATGCAGAATGTCTTGAACGTAGGCTTTGATGCCGCAGCGAATCTCGCGGGTTCTAATGTCAAGGTGAGCATCGTGGGTATTGACGGTCGCGTCTTTGCTACAGGCAAGTCTATCGCAAACGAGGGTTCGAATGTCGTTTCGATGAAAAAGCCAAAGTGCGGGGTCTATTTCGTGCGCATGCAGGTTGGAAGCCAATCCGCTTCCGCCCGCATCATGGTCCGGTGATATCTCGCACTGGCCCCCATATGGGGTCTAGCCGAACAGCGCAATAATTACTAAATTTGCGCTCGTTATGACAAAAGCACAATTCATCAAGTTCATCGTTGCAACGGTGCTCGCCATCGCTGCTCTCTTCTTGCCCTACGAATCCCTCGGATTCGATGCCGCAAGCCCCATGGGAATCCTCAATCCGCTCGAAATTCGCGTTATTGGCGTTTTCGTGATGGCGGCCCTCTTCTGGATTCTCCAACCGTTTCCGATTTGGTCTACCTCGATGCTCGTCATCGTGCTCATGATCATTACCATGTCGGATTCCGCCCTCACTCCGTTCCATGTTGACGGCGTGAAGATGATCAGCCATAAGTCCATTATGGCGACTTTCGCAAACCCGATCATCATGCTCTTCTTGGGCGGCTTCTTCCTTGCTGCTGCTGCCACGAAGTACAAGATGGACTTGAACCTTGCCCGTGTGCTCCTGAAGCCCTTCGGCAAGAATCCGAAGTTCGTGCTTCTCGGCCTCATGCTCATCACGGCCGTGTTCTCGATGTTCATGAGCAACACCGCGACCGCAGCCATGATGCTTGCCATCCTCGCTCCGGTGCTCAAGCTCTTTGACGAAAGCGACCGCGGTAAAGCAGCTTTTGCCCTTGCCATTCCGCTTGGCGCAAATATCGGCGGTATGGGTACTCCTATCGGTACGCCTCCTAACGCTATCGCCCTCGGTGCCTTGAACGATGCTATTGCCCGTGGCGACCTCGTTGCCAACCAGGTGAGCTTCGGTCAGTGGATGGCTTTCGGTATTCCGTACGTGATTGTTTTGATGGTGATTGCTTGGCTCCTCCTCCTCAAGATTTACCCGATCAAGATGAAGGAAATGTCCTTGAATATCGAAGGTGCTGGCAAGTTTGATACAAGCCCCAAGGCCATCATCGTTTATATTACTTTTGTGGTGTGCGTTGTTTTGTGGGTGACCGGTAAGGGTGTTCATGGAATCAACGATAATGCGATTGCAATGATCCCGATGGCTGTGTTCGCTTTGACGGGCGTGATTACCAAGAAAGACTTGAACGCGATGAGCTGGGATGTGCTCTGGCTTGTGGCTGGTGGTTTTGCTCTTGGCGTGGGCCTCAACGCTACAGGTCTTGCAGCTCACCTCATCAAGACGATTCCGTTTGCAAGCTGGTCTCCGATTGCGCTGATGGTCGGCTGCGGCATCATCTGCCTCTTCATGGCGAACTTCATGAGCCACACCTCTACGGCTACGCTCCTTGTGCCGATTCTCTGCGCTGTGGGCATCGCTTGCCAGGACAACTTGACCAGCCTCGGTGGCGTGACCGCTCTCTTGGTGTCTGTTGCATTTGCAAGCTCTCTTGGCATGAGCCTCCCGATTTCGACTCCGCCTAACGCACTTGCTCATGCTACAGGTTACACCGATACGCGCGGCATGGCCATTACCGGTGTCGTGATGGGTCTCGGTGGTCTCGTGCTCTCTTGGCTTATGATGGTTGTCCTTGCGAAGGTTCACTTCTTCGGATAATCAATAACATCCATATTTTTCATTTGCCTTTTATCGCCCCAGCCAATTGTGCTGGGGTTTTCTTTTTTATAAGGATTTGCTGTTGTTGTTTGAGGAAAGTGTAAAAAAAATCCTCGCATTTCTGCGAGGATTTTTCAGTGGTCGATACAGAACTCGAATCTGTGACCTCTACCATGTCAAGGTAGCGCTCTAACCAACTGAGCTAATCGACCATTAAGGTAGCCCAATATTAGAAAATGATTGTGCTCTTGTCAAGGGTGATTGGCGATAAAAGTTAAAAAAAATTTTTTGCCAACATTTTCTCGTTTATCGGTCGTCTTCGGCAATCCAGTAGTGCATGCGGCCCTTGAAAAGAACCGGCGAGAGGCTGTCGTCGCATTTCCCTTGCCTACAGTCTTCGAAGTGTATGTTGATGGTTGCAGTCCACTTGGTGTCGTCTTTTTGGTCGATATCTACGTAGTTGTTTTCGCCTTTAATCAGTGCTTTGGGCGTGTCTTCAATTTGAATCCATGTTTGGCTTGGAACGATGTTGTTTTTGCTGAGTTTGGGGTTATGCACCATAATTTGCAGCCGGTCCCTGCGTTCGCTGCGGTTTGCGGGAATTTTTATTTGCAGGTAATGGTGTGTATTTCGGATATAAGGAATTTCTACGTCGTCCCGGTCCAGCTCTTGCGTGATTTCTTCGCCGTCATTGATGCTGTACTTCAGAAAACCTCCGCCCTTGACTTCCCAGCTGTCGTTAATGCCGCTACAAGCGGTAAAGCTTGCAACGATGAATGGAACGAAAATTTTAAAAGAACTAAAATGCATGTTATTAAGATAAAATTGATTGTTTAAAAACGTCATTCCGAGCGAATGCGAAGGAATCTAATTAAGGTATAAAATAGAAAAAACGCCGGGAAAACCCCGGCGTCAATCAGTTTTGGACAGCCTATTCACTTCCGACTGTTTACTTTTTACTGCCTACTGCGGCGAAGCCGCCTATGCTCTTCCGTCAACGGTTCCGTCATCGGTCGTCGGTTCCTGCGGCTTCTGCTGTGCGAAACGCGGGTCTTCGAGGACGTACAGCGGAAGTGCAGCAAGTTCTTCGTTGTCGGCAAACAAACGCACGATGTACTTGTCCGGGCGAGCGAACTGCAAGCGTTGCATGTTCAGAATCATGTTTACGGCAGCCGTGTCAAAGCCCTGTGCCACTTCTTGCAGCTGGATTTCGGACTGCATCGGCGGTACGATCGGATGCCCTACGACATCTTCGATGGACAAGTTCAGCTGATGAGAACCCGCTTCGGAACGCTGGTAGCGCAAGCGGAATGCCGCAGAACACTGCGGAATCACAAGCGGAAATTTTGCAAAAATGCGGTCAAAGGCACCAAGAATGTTCATGCGTCCACCGATATCGTTGGCGGTGGCGGCATCACAAATTGCGGCAATTTCAATATTCATTGAGGGATCTCCCTGTGTTTGATAAATGTTTAACTAAATTATAATTATATTCGTAAAAAGACGAGGTTTTTATGGAAGAAATTCCACTTTGGTACTGGTTAATCGTATTTTTTTGCGTTGGAGCCTGTGTTGGGAGCTTCTATAACGTGATTGTCTATCGTATGCCGCGCGGAATTTCGCTGATTAATCCGCCGTCGCATTGCCCTCTTTGCAAAAAGAGAATCCCCATCCGCTATAATTTGCCGATTGTCGGCTGGCTTTGGCTTCGCGGAAAAAGCGCATGCTGCAAACAGCCTATCAGCGTGATTTATCCCATCGGTGAGGCTCTTTGCGGTTTGCTGGGGGCCTTGGCTCTTTATGCTGCAGTTGGCTTCGGGACTGATTTTACGCGGCCTGTGCTTTCTCCCCAGACTTGGGCGAACGCGGCGGCTCTGTTCTGGCTTTTGCTCGGGGCGTACCCCGTGTGTGCTGTCGATTGCCAGTACAAGCTCATTCCTGATTCTATTTCGGTCGGAGGAATTGTCGCAGGGCTTTTGATTTCGCTGATTCCGGGGGGCATCACACCGTTCCAAAGTTTGATTGGCGCTGTTGCTGCGGGCGATGGGCTTTATCTCGTCGGCTGGATTGCAACTAAAGTGCTTAAAAAAGAAGCGATGGGTTTTGGCGATGTCAAGCTTTTGGCGGGGTACGGGGCTTTGATGGGCGTAACCGGTGCCGTCGAAACGTTGATTGTCGCTGCTGTGCTTGGACTTTTGGTGATGGTCCCGTATGGGATGATCAAGAACCGTAAGGCAGCAAAGGACAGTAATGAAGAAGAGGGGGGGCAAATTCCTTTTGGACCGTTCCTTGCTGTGGCAGCCCCCTTCATGTACCTTTGGGGCGATCTCTTGATGGTGTTGTATCTAACTCACGTTCTTGAGCAGTAACAGCTTGCAATAAGCGAGGATGCACCCTCGCAGATACGGCTCTTTTTACTGTCATCCCGGCTTAAGGTCCCTGAGTTCGGTTGGTGAGCCTGTCGAACCATGTCGAAGGGCCGGGATCTGCTTACACGGCTCTAATTGCAGATACGGAACTCCTCGCGTCCCCCTAACCACCAACCACTGTTTACTAACTACTTTCTTTTTTTTCCCGGTCTTTGCGGCATGAACGGGCTTTTGGCTTCAGATTTGATGTTGGATTTTGTCGAAATGACTTCTTGACTGGTGATGACGGAGTCGCCGACGTTAAGACCTCGCAAAATCTGCACATTCACGCCATCGCTCAATCCAATCTTGACCGGACGCGGAGCGGCCTTGCCGTTGATGTTTATCCAAACGAGGTTGCCTTCGAGCTTCGGCTTTTTATGCTTCTTCTTTGCTCCGGTCGATGCTCCGCCGGGGCCTCCCGGTCCCATGCCCGGTGGTGGGGGAGGGAAGTTGTCGCCAGCTTCGGCAGTCTTGGGGCGTTGCGGACGCGGCATATCTTTCGGGTCCATCATAGGAGTGCCTTCGGCAGGCGTGAACTTGAGTGCCTTGACGGGAATCGTAACGGCATCCGTAATCTCTTGCGTCACGATTGTGCAAGTGGCAGTCATGCCGGGCAAAAGCTTTTGATCGGGATTTTCAGCAGTAATGACAACCGTGTATGTCACCACATTGCTTGTCGTTGTCGGGTTCAGGCGAACCTCTTGCACGGTGCCGTGGAACGTGTCATTCTGGAACGCATCGACTGTAAATGAAACTCGCTGCCCAGCCTTGACTTGACCGATATCCGCTTCGTCAACGGATGCCATGACCTTCATTTGTACCAAGTCCTTTGCAATGATGAACAACGTCGGAGTGCTCATGGAGGCCGCAACCGTCTGGCCTACGTCAACGGCACGCTTCAAAACGACTCCGTCAATGGGGCTTTTGATGGTCGCGTAACTCAAATTCAATTTCGCTTGTGCAACTTCGTTTTTACGTTGTTCTACAGATAACTTGGCTGCGTTCAAATTGTATTCCGCTTGTTCCAGTTCGACAGCACTTGCACTCTTGCTTTCGGCGAGCTTCTTGATGCGGTTGTAGGTGCTTTGTTTGTAATTTAAATCGTTTTCGGCACTCTTGTACGAAATCGTTGCCTGCTTCAACGTCGATTGCAACTTGGACTTGTCCAGTTCGGCAATGACTTGCCCCTTCTTGACTTTGGAATTGAAGTCAGCGTTAATTTTTGCGATGTCGCCGGAAACCTGCGTACCGACTTCTACTTGGTCAACCGGTTCCAGCGTACCTGTCGCAGAAATTGTAGTCTTGATGGTGTCCGTGACAACCTTGGTGCTGATGAGTTCGCCAACTTGGTTCGCGGCGGTATCGTTAAAGAAGTACGACTTGACGCCGAAGGCGATTGCTGCCAAAATGGCGATGACGAAGATGAATTTCAAAAATGTTTTCATAAGCATTAGAAAAATAGAAACATTGATTTTTTATTACAGCAATTTTGATGATTTTGGGGCTTGTTCGGTTGCAAATTTTCTAGCTTAACAGTCATGACTCGCGTACGCAAAAAAGACGATAGTGCAGAAGTTCGTAAGGTAACTTGGGTGGGGCTCGGCTGGAACGCAGCTCTCTCTGTTGCCAAGTTTGTCGTGGGGGTTGTGGGGAATTCCCAAGCGCTTGTTGCAGACGCTATTCACAGTGCGTCTGATTTTGTGACTGATGTCGCGGTGATTGTCGGCAGCCACTTTTGGAACTCTCCGCCGGATGCGGAACACCCTTATGGGCATAGGCGTTTCGAAACGCTCATTACGATTGGCATTGGTCTTGCGGTTGCCGCTGTGGGCATTGGTATCGGGTATAAGGCGGTGCTTGCACTTTTGGCAGGCGAGGCTTCCCACCCGGAATCGTCCGTTGCAGTGATGGCTCTTGCATCCATTATCGTGAAAGAGGTTCTTTTTCGCTATACGCGCAGTGCTGGGCGGAAAATCCGCAGTCAGGTGCTCGAAGCGAACGCTTGGCATCACCGCAGCGATGCGTTTAGTTCTATCCCCGTGCTTGTGGCAGTCGTGTTTGCCATTTTGCTCCCGCAGCTGTGGTTTGCGGACTCCGTGGGTGCGTTGGTTGTCGCGTTCTTTATTATGCATTCCGCGTTTGAAATTGCGGCTCCCGGGCTTCATCAGCTAGTCGATCGCGGTGCCAACCCCGATGTTCTCGGGAAGCTGCGCAAACTGGCTCTTTCGCATCCGAAAGTTATTAGTTTGCATGGACTCCGCTCGCGTTACGTCGGTAGCGATTTGCATGTGGATGTTCACATTGTCGTCGATGACCAGATGACTTTGAAGGATGCTCATGATGTTGCCGAAGAAGTCGAGCAGCGACTCATTGATTCCGGCGAAAATGTCGTCGATGCCCTCGTACACATAGATCCGTACAACGCTAAACGAGCCGCCCAAGACGAAATTAAGACGATTGAGAAGTAGGAAGTAGACAGTAGTCGGTAAGAAGTGGCTGTTGGTGACCGTAGGCGGAAACGAGCACTTTTGTAATTGTTTCTTTATAAAAATGATAGTTGATTATTTTTGATTATTTTAATGGATGGATTGTATAGTTGTTTCACATAATCGCAAATCATGGAGTTTATTATGCAAACAAAAATTCTGTCCGTTTTAGTCGCTATCGCCACTAGTGTTTGCATGTTTTCGGCTTGTTCCGAGGATTCTGATGCCGGTAGCACTCCAGTAAATAATTCCGGTAAAACGCCTGCGGAAAATGCGACCTACGCCAAGTTGGATTCCTGCTCGTTTGTGGCTAGCGAGGGATCGTGCAGCATAGATGCTTTGATGAAAACCGACTTTTTTGGTGATACGATTCATTTTGTAATGAACGAAAATGGTTCTGCTGTATTGAAAGAGCGGCTGGAGTCCATCTGTCCAGAGACAGGCGAGGTGTCTAATATTTCGTTGGACAAGCGAGAGGATACGTTAAGGGTGTCCATAGAATACGAAGAATTTCCGCCAGATACTATTGTTAAATATAATGAATCGCTTGGAAAAAACGACACTCTGATTATGGAAAAACCTCGTAGAAAATGTATGTGTTACGCAAATTACGAGATTGACATCCCTGCGGAATTTGTCGGGGCGAAGTATTTGACGTTTAACGGCACTACATTTTTTGATATTGCATACGAACCATGAATGTAGTTGCCATGTAAACGGCATTAAATTTTTTCCTAATACCTAAAACCTATAACCTTCCTTATTTTCACACCAGTAAATATTCCAATGTGGTCTATTTCAGAAAAAAATATAAGAGTTTTTTCGGCGAATCAGTTTATATTACTTTAGTAGAACAAGAGGTAGGATTTATGGTGTTAGATGAATTTTACAAGCTGAATAATGGTCAGCGAATTCCAAAAATCGCATTGGGGACTTGGCAAACGCCAAATGATGTGGCGGAAACTGCGGTAGCGGCTGCTATTGAAGCCGGATATCGTCACATTGATACTGCAATCGCTTACGAGAATGAATCGGGAGTCGGCGCTGGAATCAAGGCTGCTTTAAAGAAAACCGGAATCCACCGCGAAAGCATTTTCATTACGTCGAAAATTCCTGCCGAAGTCAAGAACTACACCGATGCTGTTCGCTGCATCCAGGAATCCATGGACCGCTTGGACGCTTTCCATATCGATATGATGCTCATTCATGCACCGCGTCCATGGGCCGAGATGGGTTCGACTTCCGGAAACCGCTATTTCAAGGAAAACATCGAAGTCTGGAAAGCTCTCGAAGAGGCCTACGAAGCGGGCAAAATCCGTGCCATTGGCGTATCGAACTTTGAGATAGACGACCTCAACAACATCCTTGCCGAGGGGCGGATCATCCCTGCGGTAAACCAGGTTCGCGTACACATCGGCCATGTACCGACGGATGTGATTGACTTTTGCGAACAGAACGGCATTTTAGTGGAAGCTTACTCGCCAAATGCGACTGGCCGTCTGATGCATGTGCCTGAAATCTGTACAATGGCAGCAAAATACGATGTAACAGTACCGCAACTTGCAAGTCGCTTTGTTTTGCAATTGGGTTTGTTACCGCTTCCGAAATCCACGCACGAGAATCGAATCCGTCAAAATGCCCAGCTCGATTTCGAAATCAATTCGAGCGATATGGCGACACTCCTCGAAATCGGCGGACTGTAATTTTCACTTTGTTTCTGCTAAAAACCCTCGCGTATGAACGCGAGGGTCTTTTAATTTAGCGAAGCTGTTTATGATCAGACGAAAAACGCCCAATGATAAACAGCTCGTAACCAATAACTAATAACTATTGACCAACAACTAATTGTTATTGACCAACATTCACACGCTTATAGTTCGCCCCAACTTTGACGATATAAGAACCTGCGGTTGGCACTTTGACTCGCGTTTCTCCGCTATTCAACATTCCGGCGGAAAGAACTTGCCCCTTCATGTCCATAACGGCGTAATGGTCGGCGTTGTTCGGCTCGCTTGTCACAATCGCAAATTCAAGCATTCCCGTTTTCATAACATTGAACAACGGTGCATCGAGTGCGATTCTACGATTTGCGACATCCATCGTCTTGGCGAGGTCTATTTCAATAGCCTTTTTTTCACCACCAATATCAACGATAAGGTAATATGTTCCGACTCTTAAACATGTTGCTAAAATACTATCGTTAATAATAGGACCGATTCTATCAGAAACATTAATGCCACCATTGAATTGAATTGGATTTGCCTCGAAATCCGCTTCGCTGATAATTATTTGGGCAGGGTCTTTTCCTGTTTTGTCTTTAGACAACATGTATTTGATATCTTCTGTAATAGTTGAACAGCACGTCGGTGTTTTGTATTCAACAATCTTTGCGTCTCTAGGAGATGCCATGCAAGGTAAAGATCCTCCGTAACTGATACGATAATTTTTATTCATTGCTAAAGAATCGGTAATTTTAGAATCTACTAGAGACTCAAGAATATCTCCTATATTTGCAAGAACTATATTCGTCTTGATGCTCAAATTGCTCGATGTCGTGCGGCGGTCACAGGTGAAAATGTCGATATCGTAAAGCGAATCTACAATGGCGTTTGGCATAAATTTGTCCAAATCGACATAACCCGGAGCTGTCAAATGAGTGCCACCGATATCTATAGCGAGTTTGTTGTCAATAAATACCCAAATATCATCGTTACCGCTGATGCTGAAATTCAGCCCTTTATTGAAGCGGAATGTAGCATGTGTTTCTGCGCAGAAATGCTGGTTTCTGCCTCCGTTACCCTCTTTTCCGACTTCAGATGTCCAGCGGTGTGTCGCGTTTGCACCTTGTGCAGCTTTTGTTTCGGTGCCGATAGCATAAACTGACCAGCCTTCAGGAGCGGAGCCTTCGTCGTCGCAGCTCCAGCCAAATACGCAAGCTTGCTGGTCGAGATTTAGCTTTTCCTTCACAAAAGATTCTGTACTTTCGCCATCGGCAAATAACCCATTGCAGCTATAACCTTTATCCCAGCCCGGACCATTGCAGATAAGGTCGATTACAGGAACTTGTTCTGTCAAGTCTTTTTTGCGGAGTTCCGGCCCCCAATATACAGGACCTTCAGCAGTCCGTTTTGTACGTGCGGCTGGCAGCGCTTTTTGTAGAGAGTTCGCATAACGAAGATCTCTGTCTGTTGTCGCTTCTACAGGATAGAAACCGCCTCGAACAAGCGTTTTGAGGCCGTAGCTTGTAATATTGTCGGAGTCGAATTCCCATTTTCCGTTGTTTGTTCGAGTAAAGCTCATGTCATAGCAGCTCATTTCATTGACACCTTCGGTGTAATTGAATAGCTGATTAAAGTATTTTTCGTCAATAAAGCATTTTTTACCCGCCGCTGAGAGTTTCGGCTTTTTGGTCGTTTTGTCGAGCGTCGATTCGACAATGCCTGTGGTAACGCCCATGCAATCATTGATGGCTTTAAGGGCGGTTGCTTTATCGACGCCTTGTGCAGCCGTTCCGTTTGCTGCTTGGCAACCTTCGCCACTTTCACTCCAGCAAGAGAACGATGGATGCAAATTGGCATCGGTATCGTAAATGATGAAAGCCGTAATGAATGAACAATTGCCTACAGCACCAGCCGGTTGCGAAGCAGACCAACCATAAGTGTCACTGCCAAGGGCTTCTGCTTGAATTTCGTCAGCCAAGAAATAAACAGCATCGCTATAATCAGGGGCAGTTTCGAAAAGTTCAAATAAGTCGGCCAACACAATCGGTTCCGCCGCTTTGCCTTCGTTTAAAGCTTTTTCGCCGCCCATGCCAATCGCTCTTTTTTTATTAGGATCGTTTTTGCTGTAGATGATTACACTGTCGGGAACCGGCTCATCGATATAACGACGAACGTACCAACCACAGTGATCGGCATCCATTTCCATTTCATGAGATTTGCCATTTTCTTCAATGATGGGTGTGCTTGCAAGCCACATTGCGTTATCAGGTAAAAAAACGAAAAACTCTTTGATGTTCGGTTTTTGCGTCGTTACGTAAACCTGACCTTCTTTTTGGAGATTCGGGTGTTCCTGAATCCAAATTTCGCCATCCGCTCCGACATCCTTGCAAGAAAAGCCCTCTATTCTTGCGTTATTCGGCCTTACATTGACTCCATTTCTTGTAACGCACTTGCCGCTGGTGCAGTCGTTTTTATCAACACCGTTGATGTAGAAATAGATGTCGTCATTTGTTTTGGTTTTGCCCAAATCAATAACAGTCCAGCCGTTATCAGAAAGTTTCGGATTGGGGAATGCAATGGCGGTTTCAGCAACCATCAAGTAAGCATTTGCCCAACCATCAGGGATTTTAAAATGGATTTTCGGCGAACAAACTTCATTCCCCGTTTCGGATTTTTTCAGGTCAGCCCATGCAAATGACGCACTCAATGCGGTGCATGCAGCAATTGACATCATTAAGGTCTTGAAAGAATTCATACACACTCCTCCTATAGCTCTATTTTGTAATATACTAAAATAAATTAACAAAAGACAATTTTATTTAAACTTTTTTTACAAATTTCATAAAGAAAATCCCAGCTCTTTGGAGCTGGGATTGCGCTAAATTTTAAATTCTATCATCTACTTCACATTTACTCGCTTATGATCTGTTCCGACTTTGACAATGTACGAGCCTTTGGTCGGTACCTTGACGCGAGTCGAGCTGCTGTTTAAAGTTCCGTCAGAAACGACTTGGCCTTTCATGTCCATAATCGTGAATTCCTGTATTGCATCCTTGATGAACTTATTGGTGGTAATGGAAATTTCCAGCGGGGCGACAACTTTAACGCCGAATGCAGGATTGTTAATGAACTTGTCTGATTGCGGAATCGAAGCCGGCGGCTCTGCGAACTGCATATTTCCATACGTGGCTTGAATAAGAGCAGGACTAGGACCAGCCACTTGGAGCGATGCTACACCATTGTTTCCTTTTTCATAGACCTTTGAAGATTGGACTGCAACCAATGCACGACCATTTATCACATAGCTTTGTTCAACAATATCCAAACCGGCAGAAGTCTTGGAACCTTTAAATAGCGGGAAGTTGCATTCGGTGCATGGAGTGTCGTCTCCTCGGATTGCAACTAAGAAGAGTGCGTAAATGCCACCTTTAATACGAGGTTTATCAGAATCTTTGTCTCCGGACAAGACGTTATATGTAGATCTGGAATCTACGAACGCTAATCTCGGCACAAAGAACGTAATCTCGGCCTTGCGAGAACTACCACTCACATTGATAGAAATGCGTTCTTCATTAGCTTCCATATCGTCAAACGGGATTGTCACGTAGATGGTGTCAACGCCAGATTCGCCAATTGTGGTTCCTGCATCAGGTTTAAAGGAAACAAGCTTATTGTCCTTCATCTTGTAGAATAGAGCCTTCTTGTTGCTGACTTGCAAAGTATACGGAGTATTTGCTGCAGATGGTGTAGATTGTATTTCGAGTGGCTCAGTGCAATTTGTTGTTACGCATGGGTCAATAATGCTTGCGATGTAGAGCGGAATCATCTGTGCGATGTCTGGGGAGCCATCTTCCTTCGGAATTGAGGCCATCGCTTGAGATTTGAACGAGAGCTTGGGACCGCGATTCCCATTTTCATCCACAATGAAAGCTTCGCGATTTGCTATACTAATAGTGCCTTTAATGTTAATTTCAATAGCCTTTGAATCTCCACCAATCTTGACGATAAGGTAATACTTACCTGCTGATATGTAGTTTCTTAACTGTTCATCATTGATAATTGGAGAGGTCGGATTAGAAACATCAATTCCGCAAATGCCGCCATTACAGAATTGTTTAGGATTCGTAGTAAAATCAGCTTCACTGACAAGAGCCTTGGCTGGATCTTGACCGGTTTTGTCTCTACTTAGGATGTATGAAATTTTTTCGGTAATCTCTTCTCCGCAACGAATTTCGGTTGTACATGGACCATTACCGGATTTTTTATAGCAGAACTTGTAATGATTGTTTCCAGTCTTCATATAGTCTTCAACATTTTGCTTACCTTCAGCCGTAATGCCGGAAGTTTGTTCGATAAACATGTTCGTTTTGATGCGGAGGCTGTTTGACATAGACCGACGATTGCATGAGAAAATGTCGATATCAATGGACTTGCCGACATCAGGAGTTAATCCGTTTTTCTTAAAGAATTGATCTACATCTACATAGCCCGGTGCCGGAAGATGAGTTCCGCCAAGATCTACTGCAAGTTTATTGTCAATAAATACCCACAAATCATCACTGCCGCGGAAATTGAACTTCAGTCCCTTCTTGTAGCGGAAATTGGAATGAGATGCCGAGCAGAAATGCAGGTTGCGGCCTTTGTTTCCTTTCGTATCATTAACATTGGAAATCCAACGTTGCGTTTCCTCACCCGAAGTTTCGGATTGCATGGCATAGAACGGCCACTCCTCTGGAGCACTGCTCTTTACATCACAACTCCAGCCAAACACACAGGCTTGCGCATTAAGTTTTAGATTTGCTTTCACATAAGTTTCTGTTTCTTCTCCATCGGCAAAGAGTCCTTCGCAATCAAAGCCCTTGGACCAACCGGGTCCATTACAGAAAAGATCAATTGTAGGAACATTCTCGGTCTTATCGAATTTACGAAGTTCGGGTCCCCAGAATACCGGGCCTTCTGCATTATGTTTGGTTCGTGCGAGAGGAGCTGGGGTTTGGTTTTGGTCAGCCGCTTTGATAATAGCGTCTGTCGTTGCTTCTGCAGGATAGAAACCGCCTTGAACAGGAGTTTTGACGCCGGGGCTGACAAAGTAATCGGAATCGAATTCCCACTTACCGTCTTTTGAACGGTAAAATGGCATGTCGAAGCAGCTGGTTTCGTTCACGCCTTCGGTGTAGCTGAACAGCTGGTTAAAGTATTTTTCGTCTATAAAGCATTTTTTGCCCGCAGTCGTAAGCTTCGGCTTTTTAGTTTTTGCGTCAAGCGTTGATTCGACAATTCCCGTGGTGACGCCCATGCATTCTTTAATGGCGTTAAGGGCGGTTTCTTTATCGACCCCTTGCGCGGCAGTTCCGCTTGCGGCTTGACAACCTTCACCACTTTCACTCCAGCATGAGAATGACGGATGCAACTGTGCATCGGTATCGTAAATTTCAGTAGCAAGAGAGTACGAGCAATTTCCAACGGCGCCACTCGGTCTCGTTGCAAACCAACCATAATTATCGCTTGGTAGCATATCTGCTTGCTCATGGTCTGCCACAAAATACACTGCATCAGCATAGCTCGGATCCTGCTGGAAAAGCTCAAACAAGCCATTCAACGAGATTGGTTCGGCGGCAAGATCTTCATTCAAAGCCCTTTCGCCTCCCATGCCAATGGCGGCATTCATTTCAACATCATCGTCCCTATAGATAACTACACTTGTCGGGAGCTTTTCGTCGATATAACGCCTGAAAAACCAACCGCAATGAGCAGGATCGATTTCCAAAGCCCGACTTTTGCCATCTTCGTTAATCATGGGGGTAGAACTCGACCAAGTCTTGTTGCTTGGCAAGAATACGTAGAAATCCTTGACATTTGGCTCAGATTTCGTCACATAAACGAGACCCTCTTTTTGCGAATCCGGATGTTCCTGAATCCATATTTCACCACCCGCTCCGACATCTTTGCAAGTAAAGCCTTCGATTCGAGCGTTATTCGACCTTACATTTACGCCGTTCCTTGTAACGCACATACCGTCATTACAATTGTTCTTGTCAACAGCGTTTATGTAGAAATAGGAATCGTCGTTGGTCTTTGTGCTCCCGAGATCAATCATTGTCCAGCCGTTGTCAGCCAGCTTGGCTTTAGGGAACGCTACAGCAGTCTCGCCGAGCACCAAATAGGCATTTGACCAACCTTTAGGGAGTTTAAAGTGGATTTTGGGCGAACAAACGTCATTTCCCGTTTGTGAGTTCTTCAAGTTTGCCCATGACGTTGAAGTGCATATAGCAATAGAAACGGCAATTGCTGCCTTAATAGAATTCATGTTTCCTCCTTGTTATAACATTAATTCTGATAGAAAACTATATAAATTAAAACAAATTTACAATAGAAAAATTAAATTTTTTTTTGCTTTTATATGCAACATATTGTATCATATAGAAAAATCCCGCCGAAGCGGGATTTTTGCAATAATCGCCTTGCACGTCATTCCGGCCTCCGAGCCGGAAACTTGGCTACAACAGATGGCGGATCAGGTCCGCCATGACGTCGTTCTTCAATTTATTTAATCGCAGAAATAAAAACCACAAACTACTTCACATTTACTTGTCTATAGCCAAGTCCAACGCGAACAACGTATGAACCCGGCGTCGAAACCTTGACACGCGTTTCTGTATTGCTCAATTCCCCGACAGAAAGAACTTGCCCCTTCATGTCCATGACTGCATATTGTTTCGCAAGACTTGGCAAATCATCATCCAAGACAATGTCGAATTCAAACGGCGATATCATCTTGACTCGGAAAGAAGGCTTTGCATAATCTATACTGCTGGAACTAGACGATGCAATTTTACCACTGGAACTCGATTTGGAATTCTTGCTGCTGGAGCTGGATTTAGAACTTTGAGATGCGGAGCTGCCTTTTGTAATTAGAACCCAAGGAGATGGAAGATGGGTTTTCGCGTTATAGCCAAGAGCAATATTCCATTGTTTGGTAATGTCATTTGATGGACGAGCGGTATCTGCATATGCCGACGCATAGTCAGACTGGTCGCTGACAAGTCCTGTGCCATTGACGTTTCTGAAGTTGATGTAATCCCCTACCTGCGGGAATGTTGATTTTTGGCTGTATATGAAAGTATGCACCGAATCAAACTTGTTGCCATAAGCAACACTAGGAGCAAGTGAAATCGATTCTTCAAAATGAGGGTTCTTGCCAGCATTGATGTAGAAGGAGAACACTTTATCGCCCTGTTTTGCGCCAACAGTCGTCTTTTCAACCTTTTCAGAGAATGTAACCTGCAATTGAGCAATATTGCTAGTTGACTTATCGGTAAAAGCGTTTGCAGAGAGAATAATTGGAGCGATACGGTCATAAATACTGCACATATAAAAGTTCATAATAGGTACTCCGCGAGCCGTATAGAGTGCCCAAGATGTAAGTTTTCCCATTCCGGAAGTTTTCACTTTTTTCGAAAGTTTCTTGCCGCTAAGAGAAATTCGACCCAAGCAAAGCGAATCAGGCAAACCGGCTTTATCACCGCAAACAGCTCCCTTCTTGATTTCAGATTTTTCGAAGACTACGGAATCTTTATCGCTATCCCAGAAGACTGCAATTTTTTCAGGGAGCGAATCTTTAATGAAATTTCGGGTGTAATAAACGACTAGCGAGTCGCCGATGCCATCGAGATATTCCTGATCCTTGCTGAAATACGGAGTCGGGATATTTAAATCGCTTGCGCTCTTTACACCGTGGACATCGAAGATGTCTGCGAACAGCGGAGTCGGGACCGGCGGTTCAAGGAATTGGAGATTTGTGTAGGTTGCCTGCATAAGATTTGCATTCGGCCCCACAATATGAAGCGTTGCTGTGCCGCTACCATCAGCGTTCTTTTCATAGGCCTTTTGAGATTGAATGATGAGCGTTGCACGACCATTCACAACCTGGCTTCCAGCGACGATGTTTACGCCCGAAGATGTTTTGGCCCCCTTAGAAATCGAGAAATTGCAGAGTTCTTCACACGGAGAATCATCACCTTTAACAGCGACAAGGTAGAAGGGATAAGAGGAGCCCTTCATACGCATCTCCGTATCGTAATCTTGCGAAACAACCTTGTATGTGGAATCAGAATCCACAAATACAAGTCTCGGCACAAAGAACGAGATTTCGGCCTTATACGAACTGCCCTTCACATTGACAGAAACCTTTTCTACAGCAGTTTCCATGTCGTCAAGTGGGATTGTTGCATAAATAGTATCGATGCCAGAGGTGTTAACTGTGGAGTTGACTTTGGGATCAAACGACGTAAGCTTGCCGTTCTTCATCTTATAGAACACCACCTTGCTGCTCGAAACCTGCAAGCTATACGAAACATTTGCGGCAGACCGCATTTCAAGAGGGTTGGAGCAATTTGTTGATGAGCACGGATCAGAAATGTTGGCTACATAAAGCGGAACCATTTGGGCGATGTTTGGAGAACCATCGCTATTCGTGGTTGAAGCCATCGCTTGAGATTTGAACGGATAGGGGAGACCTCGATTTCCTGCAGCATCAACAACGACCGCTTCGCGGTTGGCAATACCAACATTGCCCTTGATATTAAATTCAATAGCCCTCGTATCGCCACCAATTTTAACGACAAGATAATATTTGCCTGGTGATAGGTAACTTTCTAACTGTTTTTCATTGATAATTGGAGCGTATGGCTTAGTAACGTCAATTCCGCAAGCTCTACCGTTACAAAATTGTTTAGGATTTGCAGTAAACGCATCTTCACTTACGATAGTCTTGGTTGGATCTTGAGCGGTTTTGTCATTACTTAGGATGTATGAAATTTTGTCCGTAATTTCAGCACCACATACAGGATTTCCAACATAACCACCCATAGCTGCAGCACACGAACCATTACCAGACTTCTTGTAACAAATCTTGAAGTGCTTGTCATCAGTAATATAGTCTTCTAGAATTTGCAGTTCTTCGATTATAATCCCGGCGATCGTCTGTTCAAGGAACATGTTCGTTTTGATACGGATGTCACTCACCGTGGTACGGCGGTCACAGAAATAGATATCGATGTCGAAAGACTTGCCTCTCGATGAATCAATAGCAGTTTTATCACCCTTGAACAAGAATTTGTCCACATCCACATAGCCCGGAGCGGCAAGGTGAGTACCGCCAAGATCCACAGCGAGCTTGTTGTCGATAAAGACCCAAATGTCGTCGTCGCCACGGAAGCTGAACTTCAGGTTCGGCTTGTAACGGAAATTAGCGTGGGATTCAAAGCAGAAGTGCTGGTTACGGCCACCATTTCCGGTACTGCCTTCCTTGGACTGCCAACGTCCAGTCTCTGTCCCCTTCGTCTCACTACCATACGCATAGAACGGCCAATCTGTAGGGGCATTGGACTTGTTATCACAGCTCCAACCAAGGACGCAAGCATCGCCTTGTGCAGTTCCAAGCTTCAAATCGCTATTGATACGTGCAGTCGTACCATCGCCATCGGCAAAGAGGCCTTCGCAATCATAACCTTTAGACCAACCCGGGCCATTGCAGTAAACGTCAATCTTCGGAACCTGTTCCGTCGGGTCATTAGCACGGAGAAGCGGGCCATAGTAGATCGGACCTTCAGCAGGGCGCTTTGTTCGAGCCAAAGGTGCCAGAGTCTGAGAAGGTTCAGCCATAAGAATATCAGCATCTGTTGTTGCTTCTACCGGGAAGAACCCTCCTTGAACTGGTGTTTTAAGACCGGGGCTTACAAAGTAATCAGAATCGAATTCCCACTTGCCGTCTTTAGCACGGGTGAACGTCACATCAAAGCAGGACGCTTCGTTCACGCCCTTAGTTATGTTGAACATCTGGTCAAACGTACCTTGATCCAAGAAACACTTTTTACCAGCAGAGGTAAGTTTCATTTTCTTCTTGCCATTTTCAACAGAAAGCGTCGATTCCACAAGCCCTTGATGGACGCCGATACAACTATAAATAGCTGATTGAGAAGCTGCACTCTTTTGGCAACCATCACTGCCCTCCTTAGCGCCATCTGCATAGCAAGAGAACAACGGATGCAACTGAGCATCGGTATCGTAAATAACAGCAGCAAGATTATACTGGCAGTTTCCAACGACACCACTCGGTCGTGTTGCAAACCAGCCATAAGTGTCACCACCAAGCGCATCCGCTTGCTCTTCGTCAGCCAAAAAATACACTGCATCAGCATAATTCGGATCCGCTTCAAAAAGTGCGAAGAAATCGGCCAACGCAATTGGTTCAGCGGCTTGATCTTCATTCAAGGCTTTTTCACCACCCATACCGATAGCGCCATTTTTTTCTGGGTCATCTTCTCTATAAAGAATCACGCTCGATGGCAGAGATTTGTCAATTTTTCCATCGAGAATATAGCGCCTATAATACCATCCGCAATGTTCATTATCGACGTACATTTCATGGTCAACGCCGTCTTCTTGGAGTATTGGCGTAGAACTTATCCACGTCGTGTTATCCGGCAAGAATACATAGAAGTCCTTGACATCCGGTTTTGATGTGGTATAATAGATTTGGCCTTCTTTCTTGGGATCCGGGTGCTCCTGAATCCAGATTTCGCCATTGGACCCAATATCACTACATCTCCAACCTTGGGTTTGGGAGCTACCGACTTGTGCGCTATTTAAATTAACACCATTTCTTGTAACGCAAAAGCCATCATTGCAATCATTTTTGTTAACACCATTGATGTAGAACACATCACTGTTGTTAGTTTTGGTGACTCCGAGATCAAGCATGGTCCAACCATTATCCGCTAACTTAGGTGCTGGGAAGGGAACGCCAGAACCACCAATCATCAAATAAGCATTAGTCCAGCCATCCGGGAGTTTAAAATGGATTTTTGGTGAACAATAGCTATTGCTCATTGTTGATGTTTGCAAATTCGCCCATGCATTTGTGACGCTTAATGCAATTGCCGTTGCGAATAAAATCTTCAAACTTTTCATTTTGTATTCCTCCTTACAAGAACCAATAGGTTATATTCAACTGTCCTTGCCATGTTTTGGGAGAATCCTTGCTATCGCTGATTCGTGTCAAGCCTATCACAAATCGCAAGTCAATATCGAGAATCGATTTTTCCAAGTTGCGAGAAATACCAATTCCCGTCGCAATGTCAAATTCAAAAGCATTCAACTCGCCGTCACTTTCGTAAGTTTCGCTGCCGTATATATCCGTTATAACTGATTTATTCTTTGAATAAACGTTGAAAGAGAACATCGGGCCAACTTCAAAATAAAGTGCGCTTGGAATAGAAACACGAGCGAGTAAAGGAATATCAATGTTCAGCTGTTTGATGGTGTATTCTATTTGCAAATCCGATTTTTCAGCAGCACGATTGCCATCTTCCCAAGACATGATAAAGGACGTATTCGCATTTCCTGTTCCTTGTCTGTAAGCAATGCCTATGTCGTTGCGTACGCTAAAATAAGAATTCTGCACAAACAAGCTTCCAAAGCCAACTTTAAAACCGATTCCCCAGAAATTATCGAGAAGCTTGTCGGCATCTTGGACGGATAAACTATAGCTTGGGTTTTGCGGAATGCTGTTCAAGCCGAACTTTGTGCTGTGAAAATCATTATAGAAAACACCTGCCACAAGACCTCCCCAAAACTTTTTGGGGCCGGTTTCGTCTGCTTCTTTTTTGAAATCTTGTTCAACGTCTGTAACATTTACTTTTTGCGTTGTTTCATCTTTTGGCGTTTCATCTACTTTTTGCGTTGTCTTTGGGGCTTCGACCACTGTTTTTTCTTCAATGCTATAAGTTTTCTTGGTGACTTGATGCCATTTAAAATCAACCGGAATTTCTTTACGCTCATGGTCGTATTCAATTTCAATTCTCGCACACAAAGGTACTTCACTTGCAAAAGGAGTCGTCCCGACTTGGACTCCATCGACGAAAACAGGAACGGCTTGAGGAACGTTATTTTTCGTCACCTCCAGTTCTAGCCCGCTAAGTCCCCGGATTAAAGAATCTGACATCGTTTTAATTTCTTGCTTTTGGATAATGGTATTGAATTCAACAGGATCGAAACAAGCATGTTCTATGCGAACGGCATGTGGCCCTGGAATCAATTCGTTTTGACCCAAAAAAGCGTTTTTTCCATCAATGAAAATTGCCATGGGGTATTTTCTAAATTCATCGGGAAATTGTGGAATTATGTACAAAGAGCCCAAATTGGAAGATAGTGTTAAATTTATGGTTTGATCGTTTTCAACAACGTTTATCAGCGTGTCCAAATCCTCGAATTGATCCTTTGAAACAACGAGCCTGTGTTCGCCGGCTTCAATTTGGATTTTGCAGGGCGTGCTTGTGCATTGAGGAATCGCTTTGCCGTCAATGGAAGGAATCGCTCCTTCAGGAATGGTAGCGATGTTTAAGATGATTTTTTTAGCGGATTGAAATGAAAATGAGTTATTTGTGTTGACATAGTCAAATCCGCCCCAAGAATTTTCGCGTACTTTTTTGAAGAAGGTCGGGGATTGTTCCTTGATTATCTTTTCAACATCATCAACCGTTTCCCCTTTACCCACAAAACTGGCGACAAGCTTGCTGCTTGCGGTTTCGTAAAGTTCAGCACTAATTGCCAAGGATTTTCCAAATTGTGAAATTCGAGCTTGAGCCACGTAATCCGCGGCAATATTTTTTCCCGTTTCTGCAAGGCAACTTCCTTCACAGTCTTCAATCTTTTTTCCGGGCGGCAACATGATGTTGATGTTTTCACGAGTCATGATGGTCCAGTTTTGTTCTGCCGGAAGAATGTTTACCGCTTGCCCTCTCAGAATATCCGTCAAGTAGAGACGCTCTTGCGTTGTCAGTAAATCTTTTGGGGCGAGCGTTTCTAAAACAGCCATGTATTTGGCCGATAGGAAACAGGGGCAGAGTAGTAGGAATGCTAATGCGGTTGCATAAAATTTATTCACTGTAACCATCCTATTTGTGCTATGATTATGATAAATATAGTAAACAAAAAAATAACCTCGGCACAAGGCCGAGGTGACAATTACTACAGACAAATAACTAATAACCAATGATCAATGACTATTTCACATTCACTTGCCTATAGTTGTAGCCGACACTGACGATATACGAGCCGGAAGTCGGGACTTTCACGCGAGTATCTGCACTGCTCAATTCTCCAGTGAAAAGCACTTGCCCTTTCATGTCCATGACGGCATATTGCTTGGCGAGACTTGGTGTGTCATCGTCAAAGACGATATCGAATTCGAACGGGGCAACCATTTCGACGTGGAAAGAAGGCTTTGCGTAATACTTAGTAGAGCTAGACGACTTGGACTTTGCATTTTTATTGCTGGAACTTGATTTGGAGTTCTTGCTAGCACTTGATTTCGAATCTTTGGTTGTGCTGGAACTGGATTTTGATTTAGAGCCGCTCACGCTAGAACTCGACTTGGCATTTTTGGAGTCGGAACTCTTTGTGCTGGTGCTTGATGTCGCTTTTGCTGAGCTAGAGCTACTCGTGGGCAAATCGGTAATTTCTTCGTCTTGATACATGTAAATGTTTGTGCTGATTCTCATGTTGCTCATTGTGGTGCGACGGTCGCAGAAGAATACGTCGATATCGTAAATCGAATCCACTTTAGCGTCTTTCATGAAAAAGTCCAAATCGACATAACCCGGAGTAGAGAGATGTGTTCCTCCGAGATCGACTGCGAGTTTATTGTTGATGAATACCCAAATGTCGTCATCGCCGCGAATGCTGAATTTCAGCCCTCTCTTGAATGCAAACTTTGCATGGGATTCAAAACAGAAGTGTTGGTTGCGGCCTCCATTGCCTTTGCTGTTTTCTTCGGAGGACGTCCAGCGGTGAGAATATGATGAATTTCCGGTTGATGCGGTTTCTGAACCTTGTACGAACATGGGCCAACCTTCAGGTGCGTAACCATCAATATCGCAGCTCCACCCGAAGACGCAAGCTTCGCTCATTCCTGTTCCAAGTTTCAATGTTTCACTTATACGCTCAGTTGTTTCTTCACCTTCGGCAAAGGACCCTTCGCAATCATAGCCTTTGGACCAACCAGGACCTTTACAGAAAAGGTCGATGATAGGAACTTGTTCCGATGGATCTAATTCGCGAAGTAAAGGTCCCCAGAATACAGGGCCTTCAGCATTTCGCTTTGTGCGTGCTGCAGGAACTGGTTTTTGTTTCGGATCAACCGCAAGAACCATGGCGTCTGTTTTTCCTTCGGCAGGGTAGAAACCACCCTGAACGGGAATGTCAAGGCCTGGACTGGTGTAATAATCGGAATCAAATTCCCATTTGCCGTTGGCTGAGCGGTAGAAGGGCATGTAAAAATATGTTTTTTCGTTGACGCCTTCGGTGTAGCTGAACAATTGATTGAAGTATTTATTGTTGATAAAGCATTTTTTTCCAAATACAGTAAGGACGGGCTTTTTCGACATTGGTAATGTCGATTCGACAATGCCTTGTGTGACGCCAATGCATGCGTTAATTGCCGTTATTGCTGTTGCACTATCGACCCCTTGCGCGGCTGTTCCGCTTGTGGCTTGGCATCCTTCGCTTTGGGATCTATAACCGCCTGAATAGCAAGAGAACGACGGATGCAACTGTGCGTCGGTATCGTAGATCGTAGCGGCTAACTCAAGGCCGCAATAGCCTTCGACTTCTGGGTATGTTGCAAACCAACCTTTGGTATTTTCTGGAAGTTCACTTGCAATATTTTCATCTACAACAAAGTAGAGAGCGTCTTTGTAATCGGGTTCAGCCTCAAAAATTGAAAACATTGCGCTTAAAGCAATCGGAGTCGCGTTGCTTGAATTTTCACCTTCCATGCCAACAGCATGTTTGTACGGATTTTCGTCATCAGCCATGTGAATTAGCACAGAACTTGGCAATTCTTCATCGACGTAACGCCTGAAATACCAGCCGCAGCGATCTGTATCCACATACAATTCATGATCTATGCCATTTTCGTTAATCAATGGCGTGGAACTCATCCACATTTTATTTTGCGGCAAAAGTACATAGAAGTCTTGTACAACCGGCTTTTCCTGTTTTACATAAACTTGACCGGCTTTCCTCGGATCGGGATGTTCCATAATCCAAATATTGCCGCCATCCGTTTGGACGTCCTTGCAGGTAAATCCATCAACACGAGGATTTTGAGAGTTTGTGTTTGCTCCTTTTTTTGTAAAGCATGTGCCGTCATAACAAGCGTTCGTGTTGCGGCTGTTGATGAAAAAAGAGTTATCATCGATGGCTTTTGTTGTTCCCAAATCAATGGTGCTCCATCCGTCAGCATCCGCTTTGGGGAATGGTACGCCACTGCCCGCTAGCATTAGGTATGCTGTGGTCCAATTATCTGGGAGTTTAAAGTGGATTTTAGGCGAACAAACGTCATAGCTTGTTTCTGATTTTCTCAAGTCTGCCCATGCATTTGTGACGCTTAATGCAATTGCCGTTGCGAATAAAATTTTCAAACTTTTCATTTTGTATTCCTCCTTACAAGAACCAATAGGTTATATTCAACTGTCCTTGCCATGTTTTGGGAGAATCCTTGCTGTCGCTGATTCGAGTCATGCCGATTATAAGTCGCAAGTCGATATCGAGAATGGATTTGCCGATGTGACGCATAACGCCAAGGCCTGTCGCGATGTCGAATTCGAATGCTTTCAACCCGCCTTTTTCTTCGTAGGTCTTGGTGCCATGGTAATCCTTGATTGTTACTTTGTTCTTTGCATAGACGTTGAACGAGAACATGGGACCTGCTTCAAAGTAAAGCGCGTTCGGAATGGAAACGCGTGCGAGCAAAGGAATGTCGATGTTCAACTGCGTTGTGGAGTATTCCAATTTCAAATCGTTCTTTTCGTCGTCGTAATCTTCGTCATCCCAAGACACAATCACTGATGAGTTGGCTTTTCCGGTTCCTTGCCTGAGGGCGATGTTCAAGTCGCCGCGCAGATTGAAAAAGTCGTTGAACATCAACATGAAGCCGAAGCCGGCTCTAAAACCGATTCCCCAGTAATTGTCTAAAAGCTTGTCTGCCCCTTCGACGGTAACGCTGTAATCGTCGCCTTGCGGAATGCGGTCGAGGCCAAACTTGGTGTCGAGGAAGTCGTTGTAGGTAACGCCTGCCGTGATGCCGCCCCAAACGCGTTTGGGCTTGTTTTGTTCGTTCTTGGTTTCTGCAACTTTTTCTTCTTTGACTTCTGGCTTGGCTTTGGAAGAGTCTTTAATTTCAGGTGTTGCCTTGGAGGCTTCTTTGATTGTATCCGGCGCGGCGACGGGTTTCGATTGGAGCGAATCAGCTGCGGCCACTTGTTCTTGCACTGTCGTGCCAGTTGTTGCTGAGGCTGTTCCTGGTGCTGCGGAATCGCTTACCGCTTCTGAGACAGTTGATCCTTGAAGACTGTCGGTTTGTTCTTGCGGCATTAAAACTGGGGTTGGAACGATTGCACTGGCTTCGCTAGTTGCGGAAGTTTCAGTGTTGTTCGCCGTCTGGTCCAGAATTTTTTGGAAGAACGCTGGAGATTGTTCCTTGATGATCCTTTCAATGTCTTCGACGTTGGCTCCTTTGCCTGTGAAACTTGCGACAAGCCTATTGCTTGCAGATTCGTAAAGTTCTGTGCTGATGACCAAGGAACTTCCGAATTTGGAAATCTGGGCTTGAACTTTGAAGTCTGCACTGTAAGAACCGGTGGTGTTTTCACGGCTCATTACGTTCCAATCTTGGCTAGCGGGGAGTGCTCGGACGGCTTCTTCGCGAAGAACGTCTGTCAGGTACTGGAGTTCTGGCGATGAAAGCAAGTCGTTAGAAGCTTGTGTTTCCGATACTGCAACGCTTTTGGCGCAAAGCAGGCTTGGAAGTAGCAATAGAAATGCTAACGAGTAGGAGAAAATTTTTTTCAATGTAACCAACCTGTTATAGTTTTTATTATGGTAAATAAAAATTTATTATTAACGGTAATTATAACAAATAAAATGCATTGCCTTATGGAAAGGTCCAAAGGTTTCTCTATAAAAAAGCCGCCTCGGCATGGAGTGCCGAGGTGACAAGCGGAACGTTCTGTTCCAAAACGATTATGATTAGTGTGAATTAGGGGACTGCTTTGCAGTCCCTAATCCTTCGGCTCACCAATACGAAAGCAAGCTTTCGTGCTGGATTCGCCTTTTGGATTAGTCGTTAATCATTCTTTCGTAGAATTTGCGGTATTTGTCCTTGTCTTCGGTCTTGCGGACGGCAATCGCATCTTGCGGGTGGCGGTTGAGCATGCCCGTAATCATCTGCGGGATGATGTAGCCCCATTCGTACTTTTCCTTGAGCGGGAGGAAGAGTTCCTGGATGGCGTCGAGCACTGGGCGCAAATCGTATTTCGGATTCTTGAGGAAGCTGAGCAAGAGTTCGGTCGTGCAGTTGCCAGCACCGCGGCCCATGCCGGAGACGGAACCGTCGAGGTAATCGACACGGTCGATGATAGCCTGGATTGTGTTGCTGAAGGCGAGCTGCTGGTTGTTGTGTCCGTGGAAACCGAACTTCTTGTTCTTCACGATGCTTCTGTAACGCGTGATTTCCTTGTCGATGTCTTCTTGGTAGAAGGCGCCAAAGCTATCGACGAGGTAAAGGATGTCGGCATGGCATTCTTCGTTCACTTGGTGGAGAGCTTCGTCGAGTTCCGGACCGCGGTCGCGGCTTACGGCCATGATGTTGAGCGTCGTTTCGTAGCCCATGTCGTGGAATGCGTTCACCATGCTGATGCCCTTGTCGATGTTCTTCACGTAGCTTGCCACGCGGAACATTTGGTACGGGCTTTCAGAGGCCGGTTTCACGGCGTCCATGTTCACGCGGCCCACGTCGGCCATCACGGCCATCTTCATCTTGGATTCGATGCCGTCTTTCACTTTCCAGAGCAAATCGTCGTCGCAGAATTTCCACGGGCCGTATTCCTTGGGGTCGAAAAGGTCAGGAGAGTTCTTGTAACCCATTTCCATGTAGTCGATGCCGGCTGCGGAAAGGAGTGTATAGAGACGACGGACGAATTCCAAGGAGAAATCGTGCTTGTTGACGAGGCCGCCGTCGCGGATGGTGCAGTCAAGGACTTTGATGCTTTCGTAGTACATAGTTAGACGAGAGACGAGAGACGAGAGACGAGAGAAGTTTTTTCTGACGGCTGATGCAATCGTCGTGGGTTGAGGTTTTTGTTTCGCACAGCAAACATAGGTTTTGGTTTTTGAATGGTCAAGAGAAATTTTTGACAATTGTGAAAAATTTAATTATTTAACGTATTTTTAGCGTAGATTAGACGAAAATGACGATTTTTCGCTAAAATAATGGGTGCGTAAAATGAAAAATGAAGAAGAAAAAGTGAAAAATGCTGAATGAAGAACCTATTTTAGAATATTTTGGCCTTTTCTAGAGAACGACTCTGTACCTCGTGCGGAACACTTGAAAAACCATTTGTCCCTTAATTTTAATAATTAACGTAATATCTGCGAAGAATAAAGAGTGCTATTAAACACTATTCTTTTTTAAAAGTTTATTTTACTATTATAGGATTCCATAGGATTGTATATTTACGTTATGCAATTTTCAAAGTTTATTTCCCCGATTTTTCCCATGGCGACGGTCGTTCTCTTGGGCGCGTCCGCTGTTTCTGCTGAAACCAAGTTTTTCTACAACCAGGTAGGTTACGATGTCGGTCAGCCGATTTCTGTGATCGTCAAGAGCGATAATCTCAAAGATGGTGCGGATTTCAGTTTGATGTCGGGCGGTTCGGCTGTCAAGACGGGCAAGCTTTCGGCAGGATCGAATCCGGACAACTGGCTCTCCAATGGCAAGTTCTACGTGGCTGAGCTGAAGGATGTCGCTCCTGGCAAATACACGTTGCAAGTTTCCGAAAACGGACAACCGCAACAGTCTAGTGAATTTACGGTAGGCGAAAACGCTTTGGCGAAGAATACGCTTGCGACTGTGCTCGACTATTTTTACAATGACCGTGCAAATAATCCGACCGTAGAAGGTTGGGACAAGAGCATGGGCGTTTATAACTCCAGCAAAAAAGTCGATGTGCATGGCGGCTGGTACGACGCGAGCGGCGACGTGAGCAAATACTTGAGCCACCTTTCTTATGCGAACTACTTGAATCCGCAGCAGATTCCGTTGACTGTTTGGTCGCTTGCGTTTGCTTCGGAACGCATCCCGAAGTTGCTTTCTTCGACATCGACAAAGGCGAAAACGGCAGACGAGGCTGCTTACGGTGCGGACTTCTTGGTGCGTATGCTTGCCGAAGAAGGCTACTTCTACATGACCGTGTTCGATAACTGGGGTAGCCCTATGGGCAAACGTGAAATTTGTGCGTTCACGGGTTCCGATGGTAAAAAATCCGCCGACTACCAGACTGCGTTCCGCGAAGGTGGCGGCATGGCGATTGCAGGCCTTGCAAGCGCGGCAAGGCTTAAGCTGAAGGGCGATTTTACAAGTGACAAGTATTTGGATGCGGCTGAAAAGGGTTACGAACATTTGTCCAAAAAGCAGAGCATCGGTGGCAACTGCGAATATTGTGACGATCACAAGGAAAACATCATCGACGATTACACGGCGCTCCTTGCCGCGACGGAACTTTTTGCAGCGACTCAGAAAAAGGATTATTTGACGGATGCTCGTAAACGTGCAGAACACCTTATCGGTCGTTTGAGCCCGGATGGCTATTTCTGGAGTGACGACGCAAAGACACGCCCGTTCTGGCATGCTAGCGATGCGGGTCTCCCGCTGATTGCACTTGTTCGCTATGCGGAAATCGAAGGGCCTATTAGCGTGGATGCTAAGAACCCTAATTTTGATCTTATTGATTGGGGTTGTGTAGATAGAATAGGCGCTACCTGCGATAATCCGCATTTTAGTAAGGTCATGGATGCTGTCAAGGCTCATCTCAATTGGCTAGTCTCTATTACGAACAAGGTGGATAATCCGTTCGGTTATGCCCGCCAGACTTACAAGACTCAGGACAAGATAAAGGACGGTTTCTTCATTCCGCATGATAATGAAAGTAATTATTGGTGGCAGGGTGAAGATGCCCGTATCGCAAGCCTTTCTGCTGCTGCGGTATATGCAGCTCGCTCTTTGAATCAAAACGTTGCCGATAGCGTGCAGAAGTATGCAACTGACCAGCTCGACTGGATTTTGGGCAAGAATCCGTATGCCACATGCATGATGCATGGCAAAGGGCTCAAGAATCCGCAGAAGTATGATGGCCAGTCGAATTACGATGCTACGCTTGAAGGCGGCATTGCGAACGGTATCAGCGGCAAGAATCAAGATGGTTCTGGAATTGCCTGGACTGACGATGGTGTTGCCGCTGTAGGCTTTGACGCAAAGAAGGAAGCCTGGCAGGTTTGGCGCTGGGACGAACAGTGGCTGCCGCATAGCACGTGGTACTTGATGGCTGTTGTGGAACGCTATGACGAAATGACGAAGATGATTGAACCGCCGCGTTCTGCATTGCCGAAGACTTTGGCTACGGCCAAATTCGGTATGTCACTTGTGGGCAAAACGCTTTCGCTCAACTTGCCGCGTACGTCTGTCGGCAAGTCCGTCAGAATTGTCGATGTTCTGGGCAATGTGCAAATGCAAAAGAAAACGCAAGGCATGAACGAAACGATGAATGTGAGCGTGCTCAAGAGCGGAGTTTATCTCGTACAAGTCCAAGGCTTCTCCGCTAACAAGTTCATCGTGAAGTAAAGCCGTATAAGCCGGCCCCGGAATAAAAGCAACCAAGGCGAACGCTGCGAAAATGCTTGCATTTTCATAGCTGAGCCGAAGGGCTTTGTACTTGTACAAATCCGGGGTGACAGTCAAATGCGGGGGGGGGACTGCTCTACAGCAAGGTCATTAATTGGATACTTTAAACGTCCTTGTGGGGGCGTATGCTTGTTGGACGAGAATGTCCTTGCCTTGTTCCATGAGTTTTTTGGCTTGTTCGGCAAGCTTGTCGTCGTCTTTTTCCTTGATGACTTTAGCCAAATGCTCCATGGCGACATTCACGTCTAGTTTTATTTGGATGCGGAGCTCGCCGATGTCTAAGTGAGCGCGGCGGATAAAGTTCGGGTCCGTTTCCTTGGCGATTCCTTTTTCGAGGAGCACAATTGCTGCTTCAGGAATGTTCTTTTGCTTTGCGGTTGCTCCCCATTCAAACCATTGCGTGCTCGGAAGTTCAATGTAGCTGCCTACGATTTTGTTCACGGCATCCTTCACATCTTGGAACTTGACGGGTTGCTCTTGCAAAAGCGCTGTCAGCCCGTATTGCAGTAATCGAGAAGCGTTCTCGGTTGAGCCGTTATTCGCTTCTTCAAGGCCTTTGCTGATCATTTTGCGAGTGCGTTCGCCCGGTGCAGTCTTTTCTACGGTTTCGTGGATGGGGGCGTTGACTTCGGTCGATGGTTCACTGCGGTGTGGCATATAGTAACCGGCAAGTCCGCCTAGTGCGAAAAATACGGGCGATTCAGCGGCAACGGCATTGAAAATTCCTGGGTTCAAGAACCAGTCAATCGCCATGCTGATGACTAATCCTGCTTCTGAAATTTTGCAGACGTAAGAGGGCAAGCATTCTCTGTCTTTATCGAACGTATTTGCTCCTAGCAAGAAACAAAGCATCAGGCTTACGCCCATATAGCGATCTGAAGCGAACTGTTCAAAGAACGACGTGTTGACAAGCAAATCGACAAAGAAACCACTTATAATTGCAATTACGATGGCGAATGCATAGACATACAGCGTATTCCAACGTTTTTCGAGTTGCATCAGTGCGAACATGAAAAACAGAACGCAGAAAAGATAAGACCAGAAGCTGGGGAACAAAATGCTACAAGTGAGCAGGCTTTCTGTGTTACCACGGCTTGGAATGTACGCCCAGCGGTAACGTGCAAATTTATCCTTATAATTGTTAATCCATTTTTCGAGTTCCGCCTCGTATTGCTTGTCGGTAGGGAAACTGCCGTGTTCTTCTGCGTATTGCTCCTTTCCGCCCTGGTTTTCCCACCATTCGCGGAATTCTCCCTTCATTTGCTCGACGCGGTCCTCGACAATCGGTGTCGGATTCTCGACACGGTAACGTTCCTTGTAAAGTTCGAATTCCTCTTTTTTAAGTTTTTTGTCTGGAACGAGTCCGACTTTTTTGAACTCCTCGGCTCGTTCTTCGTTCCACCATTTTTCAAACGACTGGTGGATGTCCTTTTCTTGGCGCAACTGCTGAACGGTTGGGTCAAAGGTCGTCTGAAAGTTAAATATGCCTATAGCGATAAATGCTACAAGCGTGATGTAGTGATGAATTTTGAACACCTTGAATGGTGTAAGTAGTATGCTCAATATTTTCTTCATGCTAATGAATATAACCAAATCAATAGCAGAATGTTATAGAATTTTAGCTAAAATGTACGTTTTCCGTACTCGTTTAGCTGGTTCCATAGAAAATCGGTGTTCACATCACGGAATCCCAGTGCGTTTACCTCTTCACGGAGCTTGTGCGCTAGGGCGAATAGGTTGGGGCTGCGTTTCATACGCTCGGTACTGTCGAACGTGGTAAGGTTGTCAATCCAGTTGTGAATTTCTGGGAAACGGTCATCGTGGAATACGTTTTCGCGACCGTTCTTGATGTATTCCATGTAGCGGCTAGAGGCAATATGCCCATCTTCGTTGTAAATTTCTTTGGCCTTGGGGTAGAGCTTGCAACCTGTCAAGTATTCGTGCATGATTGCGCCGAAACTGAAGTAATCAACGGCATAGGTGATGTTCTCGCTAGACTGAGCAAGTTCGGGTGCACTGTAGCATGGCGTTGAAAGTCCGCCGCCTTCGCTGACGGTCTCGCGCATTTTTGCTTGGGCATACCCGAAATCACATACAAGAATCTTATGGTTGTTTTTGTGTGTCGGATTTTGGCACAAAAGTAGATTTTTGGGCTTGAGGTCCTTGTGTACAATTTGGTAGTAATGGAGTTGACTTATCGTGTTCGCGAGGTACGCCATTTGGGCGACTCGCTGCAATAGTTCTTCGTCAGTGAGCTTAGGCTTGATGACGCGGTCGATAGAACAGCCTTTGATGAATTCCAGCTTGAGATAAGGGTGGCGGCCTGCGATGCCTCCGCCAAACGTCTGCACCACGCCTTCGATGTTTGTCGCACGGACGAGGTTGTTGATGCGGATTTCGTCTTGGAATGCACTCAATAGCATGTTGAGACGGTGCAAGCGGTTCTTGCCGGAATGCGCCCAGTATTTGCAAATTTTTACGACGATTTCTTTTTCGTCATAGTGCCTGTCGTCGCGGGGATGCTGGAGCCAAAGTTTCGCGCGGTACAACTGGTTTGTGCCCGTAAGCGAAAGCGGCTCGATCAGTTCAATGCGTTCGGCGTCACCATTGTGCTTGAAGTCGGGATTATGGTCAAACCACCGCTGGTATTCTTCCATGGTGTAATTTGGACGTAATGCCAGGTTGCGCGAAACCCGGTCCATTATTTCTGCCAAGTTGTTCCAGAACATAGCCCAAATTTAAAAAAATGCAATGGAATATGCCTAAAAAAACTGATGCCGTCCCCATTCGCGGACCATGACTACTAAGCACTAAATAGCATTCAAGGCGAGTATCGCAAAATCAAGCTTGCTTGATTTTATGATTGAGCCGAAATTGCTGACGCGAAGCGTCAACTGCAAGTAGTCAAAGTGAACGGAGTCCGGCATGACAGTGCGCAGGATTGCGGTATTTTATTTTTTCTTGCTTTCGAATTCTTCGACATGGGTTCTTGCGAACGTGACCTGCCCTTCGCTTTGTTTTGTGAGAGCGTCGGTGATGAAGTCGTATGCTTCATCGACGGTATCGCAGAACTTGAAGAGCTTGAGGTCTTCGGGGTTGATCATGCCGGTTTCCGCAAAGAACTCCCAGTTGAGCGCCGTTTTCCAGAACTTCGAGTCGAAGATGACAACAGGCATTTGCTGGGCGTACTTGTCGGTCTGGATAAGCGTGAGCATTTCGAAGGCTTCGTCGAGTGTGCCGAACCCGCCGGGGAAAATGACTAACGCACGCGCCATGCGCAAGAACCAGTACTTACGAATAAAGAAATAGCGGAACTGCAAGTTGAGAGCATCGTCCAAATAAGGATTGCAATGTTGTTCAAACGGAAGCTTGATGTTGAGACCGATGGATGGTGTGCCTACGTCGGTGGCGCCTCGGTTTCCGGCTTCCATGATGCCAGGACCGCCACCCGTCATGATGGCGTAGCCTTGGTGCTGCTTGTTGATCCACTTGCCGAGGCGGGATGCAAGTTCGCGTGCGGAGTTGTAAGATTCTGCGACTTTGGAGAGCCTGTCTAACCGTTTCAGTTCGGCCTTGTTCTTGCAGCCCTTGCGGCGTTTCTTGATTTCGTCGGGCGGGAGCGTACGAGCGGAACCGAAGAATACGATGGTGTTCTTGATGTCTTCTTGCTTGAAAATCTGGTCGGGTTGCAAAAATTCAGAAAGGAATCGAATGGTACGTGCTGCATCGCTTTCCATGAATTCGGCATTGTGGTATGCCATCTGTCCCGGTGCCGGGTGGATTTTTTTCGGTGCCATAATACTAAACCTCTAAAAAATGGTTCTTAAACGTTTTATTTAATGAATAATATATGTTAAAATGGTTTTATGGGTAAAAAAGTAAAGTTTTTATCATCTTAGTTGGAATAACATTTATATATTTTGGGTATGCTAGTTAAAATGTGGACAGATAATTTTGTCATTACGGGCGAAATCGACACGTTGCGTGACGAACGCTTGACGGACTATATCCGTGAAAACAAGGACTTTATCGCGGTGACTCAGGTGCGCGTTTGCGACAGGAACGAGCGTGATTTGTTCCGTACGCATTTTTTGAACGTCAGCACCAACCACATCGAGATTATTCTCCCGGCAGAATAACTGCTGCTTTCACCAACGATTTAGTCGAGGGGCTTTTGCTTTGTTGCTCCAGAGTTTGGAGTAGCGTGTTTTTGAGCGTCTCTCGTCTGTAAGGCAAGTCGGCTTTGATAATGATGTTATGAATGCGTCATCCTGAACAACGAATGTCGTGAAGGCTCCAGTCGCATTAAGGTTGTAGATTTGTCACTCTGGAAGCACTTAGTGCTGATAGAGTCCATTATTTTCCGCATGGATGGGACAAAGCCCCAACCTCTTTGGCTCGGGATGACGGGGGGCGCTGCTCTAGTATCTAGACGCTATGGATCCTATCGGGTTCTACGAACCCTCCAGGATGACAATGCTAATTTCTACTCTCATATACCCCATACCTCACGCCTCTTCTTTCGTCTCTCGTCTGTAGGGCGAAGCCCGTTCTCTCGTCTAATCTCACCACTCGATCGCGATTTTTGCGACGAGGAAGCGGCGCGAGACTTCGTCGAGTTTGGCGGGGTCGATCTCGATACCGAGGAGTCCTGCGAAAATGACGAACGGGCTTGGCGTTGTGCCTTGGTTGTTGCATTTGATGCGGATTGTCATCGTGCCGTCTTGAATGTCTATGCCAAGAACTTGTTCGTTCAAGTCCATCTGCTGGCCACGGTGGTTTGTGACAATCGGCAACTGCTTTTGTTCGAACTTTTGCATCAGGTCGGCGGGAATACTTTCGGGCGTATGGCGATAGACTATTGCTTTGGGGAAATGTTTCGAGAGCTTTTCTTTCAAGGGCTCGATATCGACAATTTCCATGCCACGCGGGAACGGTGCACTGAGCATTTCGATGGTCTTTTGCTTGCCTTCAGGGGAGATGTCAAGCGGCTGGAGCAAATCGACGCTGATGACTTCGCAATACGTTTCAAGTCCAAGCGGTAACGCACCCATGTTCACGATACGCGGTTTCGGGCTGAAACCTTCGCTGAACTTGATGGGAATGCCAGCGCAGATAAACGTGCGTTCGAAGAAACTGAGCATGTTGTGGTGCGGGAGGAACCTGCTGATGCCGGATTTCTTGAACGTTATCTTGTAACTGTAGTGGACCTTTTGACTTGGACGGCGGTCTGCAACGAGTTTCTTGATTTCTTCGGGCGTGCGGCTCGGCGCCTTGTGGCGCACCGGATCGTCCGCGAGGACGATTTCTTTACCAAAGCCAGGAATGCCGCACTTCTGGCAGTCGCCCCACTTGCAGTTCGGTACGGGTGCAGAAGTCGGGTCGAACGCTTTTTCCCATTCGCGGCGCAAGTACTGCTTCGAGGTGCCTGCATGGATAAAGTCCCACGGGAACACTTCGTCTTTTTCGCGTTCGCGATAGACCCAGCTTGTGTCGTAACCGCATTCTTCCCAAACTTCGAGCCACTTGTTGAAGTCGAAGCGGTAGCTGTCGCTTTCGAAGATGATGCCTTTCTTGTAGGCGGCGTAAATGACGGGACCGAGGCTGCGGTCGCCACGGCTATAGACGGCTTCGAGGAAACTCGTTTCCCAGGCGGCCCAGTTAATTTTCACGTTCGGGTGCTTGAAGAACTTTTCACGAACAAAGCGGATGTGACCGAGCGCCGTTTCTTTGTCCATAAACGGAGCCCACTGCAGCCCCGTAAACGATTTTGGGATGAGAATGCCAATGCTTACTGCAATTTGTATGCCGCGGTTGTACTTGCGTCCAATCTTCACGAGATTGAAAATGAGGTCGCAGAACGCTTGCATATCGTCTAAATTCTCGGTCGGGAACCCAATCATCGTGTAAAGCTTGATTTTGTTGAACCCGCTGGAGAACGCGTGTTCGGCGGCATCGTACATGTCTTGGTCGCTGATGGTCTTGTTAATCATCTTGCGGATGCGTTCGGAACCTGTTTCGGGCGCGAATGTCGCACTGCGGCCACCCTTGAGTGCCGCCACTTTTTCGGCAAGACTTTGTCCAAAACTGTTGACGCGGATACTCGGGAGGCTTACATCAACGTTATCGTAAAACGGGTCGTCGATGATGGAATCCGTGAGTGCTTCGACCGGCTTGTAGTCTGCGGTGGAAAGCGACAAAAGTCCTAGTTCGCGTTCGCCCGTCGCTTGAATGCCTGCTTTGGCAATGTCCAAAACATCATCGGGATTGAGTTCGCGGCACGGTCTGTACCAAATGCCCGCTTGGCAAAAACGGCAACCTTGAGCACAGCCGCGCATCACTTCGACGCTAAAACGATTGTGGACAAGCTGCATGTTTGCAATCAAGTTCTTGATAGGATAATCTTTGGGGTCGAGATACGGAATAAACTGCCGACGAACGCCGTTCGTTTTTTCGTAAGAACCCTTTGCCGGTTCCTTCGGAACGATGAAGCCATATTCGTTCTTGACGACTTCGCGAAGGCTTGGAACATAAACGCCGTCTATTTTAGACAAATTTTTAAGGATCTCTGCACGGGGGAGTCCTGCTTTTCGCCCTTCGCCCACGCAACGCACAAATTCTACAATCAGCTTTTCGCCGTCGCCAATCATGAACGCGTCAAAGAAATCTGCCACGGGTTCGGGATTGCCCATCGCAGGTCCGCCGGAGACCACAATCGGGTCGCTTTCGGTACGGTCTTTCTGCCATGCTGGAATCCCGGCGAGCTCAAGCACGTAAGGCACGTTTGTGAAGTTCAGTTCCGTCTGGAGCGTAAGTCCCACAACTTCGTAATCCTTGACCGCTGTATAGCTTGCGTGCGTGTAGAGCGGTATGTCGTACTTCTTCATTTCGCGGGCCATGTCGTCCCACGGGGCGAAAGCCACTTCGCAAAGCAGGTCCGGCTCGTGGTTCAGCACATGGTACAGAATGCGCAGCCCGTTGTTGCTCATGCCGATTTCGTAAGTGTCCGGGAACACGAACGCCATGCGAGCAAGCATTTTGCTGTGGTCTTTGATGACGCTGTTCGCTTCGCCGCCCATGTAACGAGCCGGCGATTCAACGGCGGGGAGTGCTAGTGCGATTTTTTCAAGGATTGTCATAAGTCAAAATCTAGCAAAAAGCCCCGTGCATTACGCCGGGGGCCTCAAAGTTCCTTGCGATAAGCAAGGGATGGCGGCTAGTAATTCACCGCTGGTCGTCCACAGCTTTATTCCACACTACCGGGAGATGTAATTGGTGTTGCTGTGTTGCTCAATAGTTTGAAATTCGGAGTCAATTGATCACTGCAATTGGTGGTGTCATCGGAACTGGCCCAGAAGTTAATTAGATGGGAGTCTGTTTCCATCGAAAAATTAATAAACCATTTTTTGCCTTTGACGCAATTGTTCAATTTAACAACAGATTCTGCACTCCAATTGTAAGTGGTCTGTGCGGCATCATATTCAAAAGTGGACGAGCTTCCTTTGCCAGATGAGTTTCCACCGGGAGACTTGTAGCCTATGGTATGCCAACTTCCGGCTTTGCCGTGTTCATGGACGTATGTCTCTTGCAATTTTACGTATGTTCCTGCGGAAAAACTGATTTCGGAGGCCTTGGCTTTATCAATCATGCCAAATAGCTTTGGAACGGCGATTGCAGCGAGTGTGCTCATAATTACGATGACGACCATCAATTCGATAAGGGAAAAACCTTGCTTTTTCATAGCGTGCCCCTGTCTCATCCTGTAATAGAAAAATACGTTTTTTGCATGCATTACCTAAAGATAAAATATTTATGGGTTAAAATGATAAAATGAATGAAATTTTACGATGTTTAAGGCTGTTTCCGGATTTTTATATAGTTTTTTTCTATGCTGAGGCGCAAGTTGAACGTTCTGTATTTTATCCTGCCATCATTTGTGGGGGCGTTTTTTGCGTATATGGCGTGCAGAATTTACGATTCTCCGCTATTGCATGGGATTTTGTCGGCGGACGTTTTCTTTTTTATGGTCTTGCTATTGCTGCCCCGAGGACAATTCTTGTTGAAAATGCCGTTTGCGGTTCTGATTTGCGTTTTGGCTGTTTTGACGAATACGATAGATGCGTATGTGACGATGGGCATGTACTTGTTTATGATTTTCGTGACGGCGGCGATCCCTCGAAGGCGACTGTTTTTGTTGCTGGTCTATGAATTTTTTGCAATTTTATTTGTTGTCGCCGATGCGGAAAATTTCTTTTTCTACTCTGTGCTGTTGACGCTCCCGGATGCATGGGATCTTGCGAAATTTTTCTGGTGGGGACCGCCCCTTTTTGTCATCGTGCCGTCTTTTATCGTTTCACTAGAGCTTTTATTTGCCCATAAAATTCTATGGGGAAAAAATAGGGTTGAAATTTCGCATAAGATTGGATTTATCCTTGTCGCTAGTGCTGTTATCGCAAGTTTTGGCATCAACAAATTGCATCCGCAGCAACCTCTTATGGATTACGCAATGCAAAAATGGTTCATGCAGTTATGCTCGCCAGAGATTGCAAGGCACAGCACGCTTTTGCGAGATGATATCAAAGCGGTATATCCGGTCTGGGAAAAAGACAAGCCGGTTGTCGATGATTTTTCGAAACCCACGGTAATGATTCTCGTGGAAAGCTACGGCGTGAAAAAATCGGTGGATCAGGCAAAGGCTTTGCTTTCTCCATTTGTTTATTCGAATTTCCGCTTCTTGGGACTTTACCCGCGAGAAGCATCGCATACGCAAGGGGCGGAGTGGGAAGATTTCGGGACTGTACGCGGTAAAATCCGCGAGACTCCATTGCCTCAAAAATTCAGGGAACACCATTTACAGACGTGGTATGTTCACGGTTACGATAGCGAGTTCTATTCGCGTGGAGAAAACTACGCCAAATTTGGTTTCGACAAAATGTTGTTCAAGGAAGACTTTGAAAAAATTGGGTTGCCGGGTTGCCGCAACGGATTTGTTGGAATTTGTGATTCGGCAATGATTATGTTTATCGATTCGCTCATTACGGATAAAGTACCTAAATTCGTTTATTGGACCACTTTGGATGCGCATCCATTTTACGACTGGTCTGGCATGTTCGAAAAATCCTATTTCTGCAAAATCTTTTCATTGCCCGATGTCGATTGTACATACTTTACTTTACAAGAAAACACATTGAGGCTGATCGCTCGCCTTGCCGCAAAGCACCCTGAGTACCGTTTTATCATCCGTGGCGACCACCGGCCAATGGTGTCCTTGGAGCAAACAGACTTTGTTCAATCTTTTTACTTTAGATGGGTTCCGCTCATTATTTTGAACTAAACATTGTGAATAAGGCGGAAAGAAAAAGCCCCGAATCCTTGCAGATTCGGGACCTTCGTGGGGCCTCCCGGACTTGAACCGGGAACCAACGGGTTATGAGTCCGCTGCTCTGCCCTGTCCCGCGTAGATACTGGGTTTTCGATTAACGTCTCACAAAAAGCTCACAATTTAAACCCTGTTTTTGCCTTAAAAAGCCCACTTTTTGTGACCTGGTTTTGAGCTTTTTGCTCATCCCCAGACGTCAAAAATTTACAAAAAATTAACAGGTTGAACCAGGGGGTAAAGACCGTCAAAATTTTTTTTGTACGGCCATTGACAAACCTAACTAAATTAGGTATATTAAGTAGTGAACAAAAGAGCATCAAAACTATTTAAAAATGACCATAATGTTGACTAGAAATTTGATGATTCCAGACGGGAAAAAACGACTTTCGATTCAATCCATCGAGGCTCGCCAAACGGCGAGCCTCTCTTTTTTTGAGAGGTAAAACCATGAGCTACGACTACCACGAAAACATCAAGGACGACTGCGTGACAGCCATCAAGGAATACCTTGGGTATCACGACGTGAAGGGAATGTCCAAGGAAACGCTGAAAGAAAAATTCCGCGATGCGTTCTGGGTTGACGATTCCGTTACTGGCAACGCTTCGGGTTCCTATACGTTCTCCAGCTATGACGCTGAACAAAACATCGCGGGAAACTGGGACTTGCTTGGCGAGGCCATGACCGAGTTCTGCTGCGAGTGCAACGCCATCGAGAAAGGCGCTGAATGGGCGGACGTGACGATTCGCTGCTACCTGCTTGACGAGGGCATTGAAAAGGCGATGGAGGAACTGGAAGAAGAAATCGAAAAAGCGATTGAAGAAGAACCCGAAGATGAAAGCGCGGAGGCATAGCGATGGAAAGGGCGAATGTGAAAGAACAGCTTGAACGGATGATGAACGAGTTCAATCAGAAATCCGACGAACTTCAAAAGATGGCTGAGAAAAGCGTCAACGGAACCATGGAAAGGTACACGCTGGCGCAGGCCGACACCGCAGCTGCGAAGCTGCTCGCGCTCAAGGAAGTCGCCTTGAGGCTTGGCTTCGCTGTTGTTTACGATGCAATTCAAAACAAGTGGACTCTAACCTAAAGGAAAAAAACAATGAAGATAAAAGCATACCTCATCGACGTTATCAACGAGACCCATAAGGCGGTCGAAATTGAAAACAAGCTCGCGGACTATTACCGCGAATTGCAGTGTACCGTGATTGACATTCAGGAACGGAAAATCGGCAAGAAGGTCTTCGACATTATCTGCGACGACGAAGGTCTTTTCAAGCAGCCCGCGAAAATCAGTGCCATCGACAATCTCGGTTCGCCTATGTTTGTCGGCAATCTCCTGGTCGTAAAAAATAAGGACGGAGAGACTACCACATTGAGCGACGAAGATGTATATTACGTTTCCGAACATGTGGAAAAACTTTGTACCAAGCTGTTTCCGAAAGGCTACCCGATGCTGACGCAGGTCGAATATTGCTAGGAGGGCTGAACATGAATTTGAAAATCGGAGACAAGATTGAAATTCTCGAAATGGTAGGCGAACCCCAGTACACGGGAAAGGTCGGAGTTGTTGATTTTATTGACGACGCTGGTCAAGTGCATGGAACCTGGGGCGGCTTGGCTGTTCAGCCTGAACGCGATAAAGTTCGATTGCTGGAGGGGTGACGATGGCGGAAGGACAGCTGGATTTCTTTTCCATCTTGGATTCCGCAAGCGAAGCGAACAATGCAAGGCCATGGTGTAAATCATGGCTTTGCGCCCGTAAGAACGACTGCGGAGTTTATGTGGAGAATGTGCAGACATTCAGGCAGGGAGAGGGCTACAGGCGCTACGTGGAGCTGAAATGCGCCCTCGATTACCCGCGGGTCTATTACGCTTGCAGCATCCAGGACAGAATTTCCGGGCGCGGTTCGCCACTGGATGCCGATGGAGATTACTGCTTCGACGTGTTCGACGGAATCGCGGACGTGGAGAAGAAGGTACGCGGCTATCTGACGCGCTGTGCGTCGGGCTACGAGGTGAACCGTTCCTGGATAGATGGCGTGGTGAACATGCTCAAGAACAGCTTGCAGCAATAGTACAAAAGCTATTTTTAAAGCGAGGCAAACAATGAATTACAGAACTCTGTGCAGCTTTTACAAGGGCGAGAAGGAATGTCCCTTTGAAGCTGGGAATGGAAATGCGGGGAAATTCTGGATGGCGGAACGGTTCGTCTGCGAGGAATATGCGCTGACCGTCGAGAAGCAGGTCGAGACCGATTTCTTCCGCATGGTCGCCGCCTATATGTGCAAGTGGGCGCCCTATAATTTTCCCGACCTGATACGCGACTACCTGTCGAAGTCCGATGCCGATGAAAAAATCAAGGCTCAAGTGAAAGCGATGTATCTCTAGTCTTAGGCGGCAGTAGGAGCCGCCTTCGGTCTCTTTTTTGCACAAAATATGATTTATACACTTGAAAAAATCCGATTTTTACTATCTTTGCGCTCGGAGCCTTAGCTCAATCGGTTAGAGCGTCGGACTCATAAAAATTGTGGCACCAGCTTGAAAGAGTTGGATGCGAATGGGAAGAAATCGGTGAAACCTAACCAGCGGTAACGCTGCACGGCAACGCCGAGCCGAGCCAGGGGTACACTCCTGGAAGGTGTAGAGACTAGCGGAGCAGTAGAGCCTGCTTAATGACCGCACAAGCCTCCCACGCCTAAACCCGCAAGGGCATGGCGAAGACATAGTCCACGGAGGTGCGAAAGCATCACGAACGTAAACCCGTTGGTTCCCGGTTCAAGTCCGGGAGGCTCCAC
>NZ_JAFWOM010000006.1 GCF_017545445.1 Fibrobacter sp. | reverse complement strand
TTGCAAACGCTTGAACCCAGGCATAACAAACGGGTTCAAGTCGCGACAAAAACTTGCAACCCTATTATATCAGTAGTAGTAATAGGAGAATGATTAACAGTAGGAGTATGAGTAGGACTCACTCCCTAATTGTGGAGATATTGATATATAAAAACCTCATACTCAACTCACGCGACAGCGCGGTAAAAAAAGGAAATGAGCTTGAGGGCGATATAGATATCGAAGGGGATTTTTTCCGTCCCGACTTGAGCAGCGGAAAAAATAAAAAATTATTTTGTCATTTTATGTCAATTACGCCAAAAGCGGAAATTAGCCCCCCCGCAGGCGTGCAGCTTCGCGTACGCCCATTTGGCGCCTTTGGCGGAGAGTTCTGTGGCTTAAAGCTGCGGAACGCTTGCAGCGTTTTGCACAGCGAACAAAAGCGAAACGGCGAGAACGGCTGCGATTGCTTGCGAATTGCAGAAGCTGTCAAGTGAGGCGCCTCCTTTTTTGTATCTTTTACGCCGAAAAGAGAGAACAGATGCAGAATTTCCAACGAATCTTCGACATGCTCTACAAAATCAGTAATTGAAAAGGATAATTATGACGCAAAGAACTATGACACACGACGTGATGTACATTATAGAATCATTGGCACCAGGAGACCCAGAAACAGGGAAAAAATTAGCCGACGAGCTAAAAAATACTCCAGGCTTATCAATTAGGCCCGAAGAAATTATTTATGTAAAACTTAACGCAAAAGAAGATATTTATGATTACCTGTTAAAAATTGAATCTGAAAGCCGTGAAAAGCATCCAATCATTCATTTTGAGATGCACGGCTGTGAAGAATGCCTATCTACAACAGATTATTATTTAAATCTCAAAGATAAAAACAGGCTTATATCTTGGAGAGACCTTGGATATTTTCTTCGAAGAATTAACATCCAAACAAAAAACAATCTTTTTGTCACCCTAGCTGTATGCATTGGAGCCGCATTCATACGAAGTTTTAGTCCCACAAGAGCTGCGCCAGCAAACTGTTTTGTCGGCTCATATTCTGAAATACTTGTCCCCAATCTTGTAATATCATATGACGCATTTTACAAATCTTTCCTTGCAGACGGCGATTTAGACAAAGCAAATACCCTCATCAATCAGGTAAGTAAAGATTGGTTTGAACAAAACCATGATGAACTCATAGCTTTAAAAATCCCTCAAGAATATATAGACAACTTCCGCTATGATTTCATATCAAGTGAAAAACATTTCAAATTATTAGCGGATATTTCTTTGAAAGAAGATGCAGATAAAACTTTCGAAAGAATAAAAGAAAAATTTAACGAGGTCGAAACGGATGAGGAAAAGAGAAGGATATTTGATGAAGCGTATAAACCAGCAAGAGTGAGCTGCATAAAGAAAATGGGCAGTAAATTTTTCATGACAGATTCAATTCCCGAAAACGAAAAAATTATAGAGGATATTGTTAAAGACTATATGTAGAACTTTTGGCAAGAAAACGATATAAATGTGCAACAGATTTGTTGCACTTTTTTTATGTTAAAACTTCCCCCCCATATTACATCCAGAATGGAGATTAACAAATGTTCCTCAAAATGTCGAACCTCAAATCCGCAATCGCAAATATGCCCCGAGCAATAGAGAAAAACGACAAAAAATTACTTTATTACATCCACAGTACGGTTTCTGAGCTTTTATTACATCTTGATGAAGAAAAGAAGATGCAAAATAGAAACAAAAGAGAAAATGCGCAACCCATTGTAGATGAAATAGAAAAGGTCCTAAAAAAATATCGTCTTAAACAAACCGAATAAAAACCAAATTTGCCATAAACATTTTTATGAGGTAAAGAAATGATTTATGGCTATATTCGAGTAAGCACCGATAAACAGACTGTCGAAAACCAGCGATTTGAAATAAGCAACTTTTGCCGTAAAAACAATTTAAAAGTTGACGGGTGGATTGAAGAAACAATAAGCGGAACAAAAAAGATTGACAAAAGGAAACTAGGCAACCTTTTGAATATGGTAAAAAAAGACGACCTAATCATCTGTGCAGAATTAAGTCGTCTCGGGAGGAACTTATTTATGATAATGGACATTCTCAATATCTGTATGAATAAAGAATGCAAAGTCTGGACAATCAAAGACAATTACAGGTTAGGAGAAGATATTCAAAGCAAAGTTCTCGCATTTGCATTTGGACTAAGTGCGGAAATAGAACGCAATCTGATAAGCCAACGAACAAAAGAAGCCCTCAATTTGCGACGAAAGGAGGGCGTTGTTTTGGGACGACCAAAAGGTCGAAAGACTAGCCCTGAAAAACACAAGTTATTCGGGAAAAAAGAGGAAATCAACAAGCTTCTTGCTCACGGAATGAGCCAAAGAAAAATCGCCAAGCATTACAATGTCGATAGAAATACGCTTGCAAGATTTTTAGGAAAAATGAAGTAATTAAAGGAGCGTTT
>NZ_JAFWOM010000036.1 GCF_017545445.1 Fibrobacter sp. | reverse complement strand
CGAACTCACCTACGCTGCCTTGAACACGAAGCTCGAAGTCATCGCTCCGTGGAAGGACCCGCGTTGGACATTCCACAGCCGCGAAGACGCTATCGACTACGCCGCTGCTCACAAGATTCCGCTCAACGGCATCAGCAAGAAGAAGATTTACTCTGAAGACGGTAACCTCTGGCACCTCTCTCACGAAGGTGGCGTCTTGGAATTCCCGGAACAGGAACACAAGTACGAATTCCTCAAGCACACCGCTACTTATGAAAAGGCTCCGAACAAGGCCGATCACGTGACGATCTCCTTCGAAAAGGGCAATCCGGTTGCTATCAACGGCAAGAAGATGGGCGCTGTCGAACTCCTCGAATTCTTGAACGAAATCGGTGGCAAGAACGCTTGCGGTCTTTTGGACATCGTTGAAAACCGCCTCGTCGGCCTCAAGAGCCGCGGTGTTTATGAAACTCCGGGTGGCACGCTCCTTTACAAGGCTCACGAATGCTTGCAGCAGCTCGTGCTCGACAAGGAAACTTTGTTCGAAGCCCAGAAGATGTCTATGACCTATGCAAACCTTGTCTACAATGGCCAGTGGTTCACTCCGCTCCGCCAGGCTATGGACGCCTTCTTCAACGAAGTGAACAAGGTTGTTACCGGTGACGTGACTCTCAAGCTCTACAAGGGCAACATCATTCCGGCTGGCATCAAGAGCCCGTACAGCTTGTACGACATGGGCCTCGGTGGCTTTACGGACGTTGACATGTACGACCAGAAGGACGCTACTGGCTTCATCCGCTGCTACGGCCTCCCGCTCAAGACTCGCGCCCTCTTGCTCGGCAAGAAGACGAACGTTGACTTCGGTGGCGTTCCGAGCCTCAAGAAGTAATTTGTTTGACTGCCGCTTTGGCTGTCATCAATACTTCGCATGTCATCCTGGAGACCCGCAGGGTCGATAGGATCCATTACTTTTAAGGAATTCTCACATTTGTGAGAATTCTTTTTTTACGTCATTGCGCAAGCGCATGATTATCGACTCGGTCATGGGCAAGCTAGCTTGACCGCACCTCTCGTTTTATATGTCATTCCTCTTCGAGTCTTGACTGCTGCGGTTCTCTTATGCAAGTATAAATACTTGCGCAATAGAACCTTGCATGTCATTGCGAGCTTAGCGAAGCAATCTAAAAATCCTGACTCTAGAATGAGTCAGGATTTTTTTCGTTTATGCTGTCTGCTTTTGGCATTGCCTTATACTAGAGACGTCTTGTTTGTTCGCAGAAAAATGGGTAGCTGACAATTTTGCTACGCCCTTTGGCCTTGATCGTTGTGAAATGTTTTCGGATTATCTAGTTTTACTAGTGCAATAACAACCAGACGCTGAAACATATTATCGATTTGCACTGCACTGACGATTCTGGAAATTTTATAGAAATCGAAGTTCAAATTCGTCCTTTCACTAATTTTCTGAAAAGGCTCGCTTTTTATGCTGGGCAGATGGTCGTGTCGCAGGGTTATCCTGGTTGGAAATACGAGGTTAAGCCAACTGAAAAAGCTCCCGCCTGCTCTCCAAAACCCAAAGTTCAAGCACTTGATTTCTGTTTCCCAAATATCTAATTTGAAGGGGGATAAGCTTCAGGAGTATCTTATGATGAAGAACGCTAGATGGGATAACGAGGTCGTGCTGGATTATATTGAGCAGCACGATTCTGATGCGTTCAAAAAGCATGACGAGAAAATTCAAAAAGCGATAGCAAAACAGCTTCGTGATGACGGTGTTGCTATTGAAATTTTGGAAAAAAGATTCAATCTCACCAAAGAAGAAATTGAAACTTTGTAAGGAGATTCTTTCAAGGACAGTCACTGGATCCTATCGGCCTTTGGCCTCTAGGATGACGAGTGAGGCGAGAGCATCTTGGAGGACGCGTTTTGCGAATAACAAAAAAAGCGGCGCTTCTGCGTCGCTCGATTTATAATGAATCCCCTCCGCGTGCTTCGAGGATGACGAAATCACTTTATTCTTTCACGAGGAATCCGACGGTTGATTTTTCGCGGACAAATGTTTTCTTCGCGACATCTTGCACGTCGTCTGCTTTTACTTTATCCAAGTTGTCGGCCCAGTTGAGGAATATGCGGTAATCGCCGTAGATTTCGTACCAGCCGAGCATGGTCGCCACGTTTTCCATGTCGGTCAAGCTGCGGATGAGCCCTGCGTATGCGCGGTTCTTCACTTTCTGGAATTCGCGTTCGCTCACTTGTTCTTTCTTGAGCTTTTCGAGTTCTTCCCACACGACGCTTTCGACTTTGTCGCGGTTGGCTCCGGGGCGCAGGTTCACGCGGACGGAGAATTCGGAGATGTACTTGTTCGGGCTGTTGCTTGCACTGACGCCGACGGCGAGCTTTTCTTCTTCGACGAGGCGTTTGTATAGCCTGCCGGAACGTCCGTTCAAAACTCCTTCCGCAATGTCAAGTGCGTAGAGCGTGCTGTCGCCTACGGCTGGGGTTTTGAATACGAGCGTATAAAGGTTCGGAGCGTCCTTGCGTTTGACAATCAGGCGCTTTTCGCCGGCTTGTTCCGGGTCGCGCACGGTAAGGGGAGGGAAGGCGTCGCCCGTGGGGATCGGGTCGAAGTACTTCTTGACGATCTTCATCGTTTCGAGCGTGTCGAGGTCGCCTGCAAGCACGAGGATTGCGTTACGCGGCTTGTAGTACTTGCGGTAATGTTCTTCGGCTTGTTCGCGGGTGAGGTTCTCGATGTCGCTGGGCCAGCCGATGGTCGGCACGCGGTAGGGGAACGCTTCGTAAATCATGGAGTTGAGCGTTTCGTAAAAGCGGCCTGTTGGGCGGTCGTCGTAGCGCATGCGGCGTTCTTCGCGGACCACGGAGCGTTCCGAATAGAATTCACGCAGCACGGCGTTCTGCATGCGGTCAGATTCGAGCCACATGAAAAGTTCGATTTTGTTCTTGGGGAGCGTCACCGTGTAAGCGGTCAGGAGGTCGCTCGTAAAAGCGTTGAGCCCGGTTCCGCCTGCGGCTTGGTAGGCGCCCCAGAGTTCGTCCTTGACGAAAATCTTGCGGTGTTCGTTCAGCACGGAATCATGTTCGGCAGTGAGCTTTTTCACCAAGGCAGTATCGTTTGCAATTTTTGCTGGGCGGATTAACGCTTGCAAAGAATCTTGGGTTGCAATGAACTGGGCGTCGGCGATGCTGTCCGAGATGCCGACTTTCTTTGTGCCCTTGAAAAGTTCGTGTTCCAGAATGTGCGCGAGTCCGGACTTGCCTGGAACTTCGTGGACGGAACCTGTTACGTAGAACAAACGAAAACTTACCGTAGGGGCTTGTTTGTTGGGGTACAAAAGCACCGTAAGTCCGTTATCCAAGACTTCTTTGTGTACCGGTAAATTTACCGCAGCCATGGATGTTCCTGCAAAAAGTGCAGGAATCAAAGCACAACTCAGAGCAATTCTAGAAAAAAGTTTCTTCATATTAGACAATTTAATAATTTTATAAAATTATTGCATAAGGTTTTTCCTCATTGAGTGGAGGAAGGCTATTCAAGGGCCTTTATTTTGCAGTACAATTAACACAATAAATGGGATGCTGAATACGAAATAGGTTATTATCGTGCGCGTTTTTTGCAAACAATAGGCGACACGAATTTCAAAATAACGGCAATGACTATTGTCGTTGTCATGCTGATGAACGGCATCCACGGCCAGCTGAAAACGCCTCCGAGAACTGCGGGCACGCCAAATGCAGGGATTCCCTGGATCAAGACGAGGCTTGCCATGCCGCAAAGTACGGCAGTAATCACTTGCCAGCTTTTTAGTTCTTTTACGAAGAAAGCCAAGATGAACATGCCAAGGAGCGGGCCGGTAAAGAGGCCAGTAAAGAAGAGGGCGCTTTTGAGGAGGCTCCCTTGCTGGGTCGCGGCAAATAGTGCAAAGAACACGCCGAGTACGCCCCAGACCGCCGTCCAGATTTTAGCGCGCTTGAGTCCGCCCATTCCCGCAGATTCGTCCCAGCCGAGGAAATCGCGTTCAGACGTATTGCTGAGTGAATTGATGGCACCCGAAAGGCTGCTCATGGCTGCCGCGCAAATTGCTGCAACAATCAAGCCCGTTACGCCGGCTGGGAGACCGTTTACGATAAAGTACGGGAAAACGTCGTTCTGCCCGATGCCCGCCGGAACTGTAGCGACTTTTGATACGTTGTAATAAACGTAAAGTGCGGCGCCCACCCAGTAAAAGAGAATCGAAACGGCACAGCCAAGTACCATTGAAAGAATGCTCGAACGGTTGGCCGCCTTCACGTCCTTGCAGCTGAGGTAACGTTGTACAAACTGTTGGTCGCAACCGCGAATTGCAATTTCAAGAATTGCATACGCGAAACCTGCCGAGATGAGCGTGCGTGCATTCGAAACGTCCATCGACGGATTCCACCAGCGCGTCTTGCCGGCTTCGCTTGCGAGTGTCGCCATTTCCCCAAAGCCGCCCACGGCATTTGCAATGAGCAAAAGCACCAGCGCACCGCCGCCGAAGAACACCACGAACTGCATCACGTCTGTCCAAATGACGGCCTTGATGCCGCCGAACCACGTATAGAATATCGCGACTGCAGCCGAAACGATTATCGCAAGTTTCAAGTCGATGTGTAAAATCTGCGCCAGCACTAGCGAAGGTGCATAAAGTAAAATTCCGGTGCGGAGGAGCAAATGCAAACAGTAAAATATTGCTGCCAAGCGGCGCACCGACTTGCTCCCGAAACGCACTTCAAAAAGTTCATAAGCGCTCGAAATGCCCGACGTGCGGAATCGCGGTATAAAAATGTAACCCACCACAAAAATGCTGAGCAAGGCACCGATCTGGAACATCAAAAACGTCATATCGTCGCCATAGACATCGGCAGGCGCGCCCAAGAACGTCGTTGCACTCACGGAAGTCGCAATGAGGCTAATGCCCACAGCCACCCACGGCATCGAGCCGCCACCGAACATGTATTCCTTGAGGTTCTTGTTGCCGCGAGAAACCCAGAGTCCAATCGCAAGTGAGAGGAGCAGGTAAGCGAATAAGACGATCCAGTCAATAGCAGTGAACATAAGCAGTAGGCTGTGGTTAGTGGTTAGTAAACAGTAGGCAGTGGTTAGTGGTTAGTGATTAGTAAACAGTAGACAATGGACGTTAGACTTTAGCATTTTGTAAGTCAGTTCACCTCTTTGACTTGATAAAAAAGCGATTAGAACCGTATGGATTCCCTCCCTAACGGTCGAGAATGACTATGACTGCGACTCTCGCCGATTGAGGTTGTCTCTCCACGTTGCACTAAGGATGACATAACAGCGACTTCGGAAACGTCAAGCAAGAAAAGACTTTTCATTTTGCAATACTTCCTACTGTCTACTGCCTACCGTCTACTATCATCACACCGCGGCGGGTTCAATATCTTCGAATTGCACGACGCGATTACGGCCTCCTTCCTTTGCTTTGTAAAGTGCTTGGTCCGCGTTACTGACCGCTTTTTTCATGTCCGTAAATTCCGGAGTCACGAGGTACGCGCCGATGCTAACCGTCACGCGGAGCGGTTCCGGCTTGAGGATGGGGAACTCCAGCTTGCCCACCGACTTGCGGATGCGTTCAGCGGTTTCGATCATGCCTTCCGGAGTTACATCGACAAGACCTACGACAAATTCTTCACCGCCGTAGCGTCCGACAATATCAATGTCCTTACGGATTTCATTGCTAATCACATTGGCGATGCCCTTAATAACTTGGTCGCCCACAGGGTGGCCGTAAGTGTCGTTCACCTTCTTAAAGTGGTCGATATCCATCATCAGCACACCGATATTCGTCTTTTGGCGTTCCGCACGAATCTTTTCAGTTCTCATCGATTCACGCAAGGCTCCGCGGTTCATGAGTCCCGTCAGTGGGTCGCGTGTCGCAAGGTCTTTGCCTTTTTCGAACTGGCATGCGCGTGCATAAGCAAAACCTGCCACGCCCGCAAACGCCTTGAGCAGTTTCTTTTCGTGATCCTGGTAGCGGTTGGTGAATCTGCTTTCAAGGCAAATGGCAAGTTCTGCCACCTTGGAATCGGGTTCCGACGCCACCGGCATTACGAACAACTGACGCAGTTCCATATTGCGTTTTTCAGAATCGTTCAAGCGCGGCACATAATCAGCGAATCCCGAATTGAAAACGCGTAATATAGGACGCTTGTTCATCAAGGGCATTACAAAAAGGCCCTTGTCTGACAAAGTAAACTTCTTATTAGTAAATTGTTCGGAATCCATACCGACGCAGTAAACGACATGTCCCACACCCTTCTTCGGGTCGTCGAGAGCGAGAATCGTCAAGCGGTCGAACGGCATGTTCTCCTTGACGTATTCGAACATCTGCTTGTAAATATCCTTCACGGACATCGTCTGGAAGAACTTGCGTTGGTAACGATAAAGCGTGCTAAATTGCTGTTGCTCGATGTAATTCTGGGCAGAAACAAAGCTCTTGAAGCTTACGGTGTACATTGCCTGCGAGATGTACATCAAGGCATGCGCTTCGGCATCCGTAAACGCGTTCGGGTGCAGCGAATCGACCATCAGTGCGCCAAGCCTTCTTCCGTCGCGGTCCAACAGCGGGACACCCACCAACGAGCGGATCATACGGTTTTCAATGTAATACGGAAGGCGCTTCCCGACAAGCAAATCCCCTTCCAAAATGCGGTTCACTTCGGGGCGAAGCAATTTGCTCAAAATTCCCATGTTCTCGGTAATCTTCGCACCCATGTCGATGATGTTCGGAAAATCGCTCTGGAACGTTCTCAAACGAAATTCATTTACATTGCCGCCATTCGTAAAGATGGTCAGCGTGTTCGCCTGCGGCATTAGCACCTTCAGGCAACGCAGAATATCGCCAAAGGCCTTATCGACATCCGAGTTGGCGCGTTCCCAGACCTGGTTCACGCGGAGAGAAGAATTCGGTTCGTTCGACTCGACCTTGACAGTGTTCATAAATTCATTGCGGATATCTGGAGTGACGACCGGCGAAAGAGCTGTTGAACGCTTGTCCCCCTTCTTGATTACAGGAATAACGGACGTGTTACTCGGAAGGCTCGGGCGGTTCATGATGGCAAGCGAAAAAGCGACAACGGCAAACGGAATAAGGAAAAGGAACATCCCCCCTTGAAATGCAAGACCTAGCAAAGCACCGGCTACAACAAACAAAATTTCAGATACGGACATACAACCCTCTACAAGCGGAAAGACCGATATAACATGACAAACGCGAGACCGGCATAAATGAAGTGACTGTTCCACGCCGCCCAGAATGGCGACAATGCTCCGTTTTCACCCATTTTAAGTCCAATCCTCTCAAGAATATAATAGCTAAAAACGAGCAAGAGGCCAACACCGAATTTCTGGGAAAGCCCTCCAGAACGGCTATACCGGTGGCAAAGGGCCGCCCCGATCAATAGCACAATCAAGTTCATCCAGTGCGCCGAATACTTAAACTGGAGCGCGGTCTCCATCGCACGGGTTTCTTCGCCGGAACGACGCAACACGTCTATTCGCGCTTTGACCATCTTGGAATCCATCTCGTCGGCGAGTTGCCGTTCGTTAATCAAGTCGTTCGGGTGTGTCGTTATTTTCCCCTTCATGCTTGTATGCCTCACGGGGAACACATTGACCGATCCGTCCTTGTTGAATACGCGGTGGTAACCGTTTTCGAATCTCCAGAAACCATCATGTGTAACGGTGTCTTTTTCAATCCAACGGATTGCACGGACATCGTAACGTTCAACCAAGCGTCCATGATCGCGGATGAGTAGAACGACATCTCGCCCTAGTTTATTTGTTCCCGAATAGTACTTGAAAAACCAGCTGCTCTTTTCGCTGTCGATAAAGGTAAAGTCCTGCTTTTCCTTGATACGCGGATTTTTGCGTTTTTGGGCGTTCGTCTCCATGATTTCGAAACGCTTGTGGTTTGCGTCCGGGAGCCAATATTCGCTCATTTCGTATGAGCCGATCGACATGAGTATGCCCAGGAAAAATATCGGCAAAAGCGTCTTGAACGGACTCTGCCCGGAACTCTGCATCGCGCTCATTTCAAGGTGGCGCGCCATGTTGCCCACCGAGGCCAAGACCGCAATAAACAAGGCGACCGGGGTAATCAAGTAGAGAATATAGGGGAGGTAGCTCAAGTAGTAATCGCCCACGGCCTTCATGTCGCGGGCAAGCCACGTCTTGATGTTACCTACAAAGTCAATGACTACAAAAATAAGGACCGCACCGCAAATCACGATGAGGAACATCTTCAGAAAGTTCCAAATAAGGTAACGAGAAAACTTCATCAGAACAACTCCGCGATTTTTCTGAAGAAACGGCCAATCGCCCTAAAGACTACGAAATGACCCACAGCTCTGAAGAATCGTTTAATCTTGGAATCGCCAGAGAATCGGTCACGGATCATCGCACGTGTGAGAAGAATTCCAAAGATACCGATGATGATGTTAGAAATCCACATGGCAAGTTCCGGGGAGACGATAAGGCGGTCTGCGAGGTTTTCGCCACCAATCAAGCAAATCCAGTAGATGACAAAAAATGCCAGACTGTAAAGGATGCCTGTACCGATGCCGCCCTTGCGGGCCATGATTCCAAGCGGGGCACCAATCAAGATGAATATGAAACAAGCAAATGCGGTACTGAACTTCTTGTGAATCTCGACCATGTATTGGGCTTCGCGTTTGAGTTCGGTTTCCATGCGGCCCCAGACGCGTTCTGTCGTGCGGAGCGAGGCGGTTTCCTGAGTACGGATTTTGCGGAGCCCTTGAATAAACTGTATGGAATCAAGTTTCATGGTTTGTTGTGCGTCCATGGGGACTATAGAGTCGCCATCGGTGAGTTCTCGAATCCGAAGTAGCGTCGGTAAACGGCGGGTTTTCGCTTGTGCTGCAGCCGTATCGTACTTGGCACGAGCGTCCGTCACCACATCCCACATCATTTCGACCGGCATTTCGCGGTCGCTCCTGTAACTGCGGCTGCGGCGCTCCAGACGGTCATCGACGTTCTGCATGGCTAGGTCCTGCGAGAAAAAACGGATGCGGAAGTAGTTGTCTTCATCGTCCGGATCGACGAGGTGCGTCTCGCCGCTGCGGAGGCGGAGCATGAGCGTGGCGCCGTTATCGACGTAGTCCATCGTGGCACTGTCGGCATAGACGATTCGCGGAGCGCCCTTCTTTTCCATTTCAAAGATCTGAATGCCGTACAACGTTCCAGACACAGGGTCAATGCGGTTCACCCAGAGCTGCACCCCAGGGAACTGCGTAATCAAACGTCCGGCATCAACGAACACGTGCGGTTTCTTGCGCGAGACCGCGTTCATCAGTTCAACAGAGCGGTGGTTTGCCTCCGGGAGCACCCAGTTGTTGAACACGACCATCAGGACCGAGAGCAGAAGTGCTACAAGCAGCACCGGACGCATGAGCGACAAGGGCGAAATGCCTGCCGCCTTGACCGCTGTAATTTCTTGGTCACCGGACATGCGCCCAAACGTCATGAGGCTTGCGACGAGTACTGCCATCGGGATGGAAAGCGAAAGCATCCACGCGAGGTTCAGCACAAAAATTTCGACAACGGTAGATGCCGGCAAACCCTTGGACAACACATTGTCCAAGATTTTGACCAAAAAGTCAACTACAAACAAAAAAGTAATGCCAAAGAGCGATGCCAAAAACGGGGCAATAAGCTCTTTCAAGACATAGCGGACTAAAATCATTTTTCTCTAGAGTCGTTTTTTTCTACTTTACAGCGTGAAAGTTAGAATTAACCAAAGAAAAAAAATGAAAAAATTTTGCAAGTGTACCCTGTTCATTCCATTTTTCCTTTATATGGCAACTATGACAGGTTGTTCTTCGACCTCGAACGAAAAAATAACACACACCGACTGGTGCAAGAATCGTTACGAAAATGCCGAAGAACTCTTCAAAGCCAAAAAGTACGGCAGGACCGTCGAAAAGCTAGAAGAAATCCTTTCTACCTGCGCAGGTTCTGGCTATATGGAACAAGCGCAGTTCCTCATTGCCGAAAGTCATTTCAACCTGGAGCAGTGGATTGAAGCTCGTGGCGAATATGGGAGCTTTATCGTGAACTTCCCCGGGTCCCCGTTTGCTGAAACCGCTGAATTCCGCAAGGCCGTATCGTCGTACAACATGGAATACAAGATTGATCGCGACGAATCGAACACGATGACCGCCATGAAGGACTTTGAACGCTATTTGGCGAACCACCCGAGTACGCCGCTCCGTGATTCGGTGAACTATTACTACAACAATCTCGTGGATCGTGTGGCCGAAAAGGAATTCCAGACGGGCCGCCTCTACTTGCGCATGGAAAAGCCGCAAGCCGCCGTCATATACTTCAAGGAATTTTTGGAGACGTATCCGAAGGCCAAACGTCGTTCGGAAGTGCTGTTCCTCATTTCGGATGCCTACACAGACCTAGACCAGTTCGAATCGGCTAGGCAGTATCTGGCTATCGCCCAAAACGAATCGACCGATGACGCTGAAATGCAAAAGCGGGTAAAAAAAGCCGAAGACAAAATCGCCAAGGCCGAAGAAACTTACGAAGCTCGCTTGAAGAAGGAAGCTGAAAAGAAGCGCCTCCAGAAAGAAGAAAAAAGCATGGTGAACTAGGCGTCGGATGAAGTCCAAGTCCAGAAATATACTTTTCTCGCTAGCCATGGCACTGCTGATTTCTACAGTCGCCTTTGCCGCCAGTGAAGAAAAACTGGACCACGATTATTCCATCTTGTCTGTCTTTGTTCAGCCCTCCATTTCTTTTTTAAGCTTTACCGAGCGCGAATATTTCCAAAACGCGATAGATTCCCTTTATTACGGTTTTAAGGCCGAAGCTGTCAACAACGCCGAATCCTTGAATGTCGCCAAGCAAGATTTCCAAAAAGTGAATTTTTGCTTCCCGATTACCGCCGGAATTCAATGGCAGTTCATGGAAGACCATTTTCTCAGCGCGGGAATAGGTTTTATCTACGACAACGAATCGGTCGTTTTGACCGACCGCAAGAGCGGTACTCACAGTTACGAATACACGCTTCAGGGAGTTCCGCTTTTTCTCGAATACCGTTTTGCTTTGCCTAAAAACTTTATCACACTCAGTTCTGGTGGACTTTTCAGCATAGCTTTGCGGTGGTACTGGGTGTTGCCAGGGACAGAGATTTATACGACATGGGGCAAACTTGAAGCGGAAACGCCTCTTTTCGGCGCAGGGTTTGGCGTGAGCGTGGGTTACCTTTTTGCTAGCTGGGATAACTTTAAATTATATGGGGATATAGGGTTCAGTTCCATTTCCGTAAAGTCGAACAAGATGTTTTCGGACATCGTTGACGGCGGCCCTGAAGAAAAAGCAAAATGGAACTTGGGCGGGCTCCAAATGCAAATTAGGGGAACTTTTGGGTTCTGGAACAAGCCTAAGCCCAAAGACGACGATGACGATGATGATGACGAT
>NZ_JAFWOM010000035.1 GCF_017545445.1 Fibrobacter sp. | reverse complement strand
CCCTGAACGGCACCGCGAACGCGTCCACAACGTCACTGTTGGATTCGTCCTGAACAGCACAATCGGACGCGTCACCCTGAACGACACTGCAGAAATGCGTCATCCTGAACGAAGTGAAGGATCCAGTAACATTTTGTACTGCAAAAGCAGGAATTGACTGGATCCTTCGTCCCTTCGGTCCTCTAGATGACGATCACGATACTTCTGGATTCGTCCTGAACAGCACACCGTAGAATGCATCATCCTGAACGAAGTGAAGGATCCAGTAACATTTTGTACTGCAAAAACAGGAATTGACTGGATCCTTCGGCTTTTCGGCCTCAGGATGACGGCTTCGCGAACTGTATGGGGATCCTCGGCACTCCGTGCCTCCAGAATGACAGGTCATGGATGACAGGTTTTTCAGTACGGCTTACGGTTCTACAACTTCATAAGGAACGTGTCCGAGTCTTGCTGCGTATTTCGGAAAATTTGACGGATACGTCTTGTATTTACGATTGCGGTAAAGCTTTGCTTTTGTAGCTTTTGAAATAAGGAAAAATTCCGTAAAAGCTTTTAAATAATCTGTAGCTTTCTTGGAATTGTTGAAATCAATGTGGATGCTAGTTCCTTTGACAATGACTACGTTTGGAAATTTTGCCGCTTGCTCGAGGAATGTCGTGCTATCGGCGGTGACCAAAATTTTCGACGACTCTAGCGACTCTTGATGAGTTTGCGTTTCTGCGATTTCATTTTTAAGAGCGTTCAAGGCATCATTTAAAAGCTCTTTTTTGCTTTTGGCTGGTAATTCCTTAAAAGTGAATTCCTTGAAATCGCCGAGCATATTCTGAAAACGAAATGAATACGAAATATATTTTGTACCTAACAGTTCGTTGTAATGTGCGAGTTCCTTTTCTAATAGCGGCGATGGCTTGAATAATGCATTGAAGTATTCTGGAAATTTTTCGCCCAGTGTATCAACGCAAGAATACAAGTGGAATTGCTCGTGGAAAGCATCCAGCTGCCGTTCTAAAGCGGATTCATTGTCGAAATCCTCGCGGTAAAGGAGCACTGGCTTTGCTTTTGTTCGGTCCCGACTGATTTTACTCTCGTCAATGATCCAGTTTATTTCATGAGGTAGCAAGATCTCTTGAAGTAAAAATGGTGAAGTATGAAAAATCTTGAAATCTAGATCATGTTCGCTAGCGAATTTATATGCACTGACCATACCGCGCAATCTATCCGTGAGCCCGCCATGCATCCATTTGCCGTCTGCCATAAACACAAGTGTTTGGCGATTGGCGGTGATTCCTTTCGCGGCCTCAGTCTCGCGACTTTCTTCATTGCTTTTGGGCTGACCTTCGCCGATTTGATTGTTTTCTGCATACCCATCCCGCAAATGCCTTAGCTCTATCCCGCGTTGAATCAAATAGTCATGAACGCGTTTCTCGCCGAGAACGTGCCTTGCAATGTGAATGATGATTTCTTTGGGCGTAAACGAAATCACTGCATGCCTTTTTTTAAAAACTTGAAGAATAGAGAGCGGGGGAGATATGAAATCAGAATTGCCATGCGGTTTCGCATACGGATTTTCCAGTCGAAAAACGTGCCGAAACGGTATTTGCGTATATGCTCTAGTGCTTTTTTACGGTATTCTGCAAATTCTTCGGAATCTTCAGTTCTCATCAAAATGCTGAAACTTGCACTTAAAAGCATGCTGCGTGCGGCTTTGTAAAGTGGCTTTGGCTTCGACTTTGCCTTTTCGAAAACATCTTCTGCTATACCCAATAATGGTATTATTTTTTGATGATTAATTTGTGTTGAAAGTTCACTGCCCAAACGTTTGCGGTATAAGTATAGTTTTGCTTTCGTTATAGCTACTTTATTTGCTATAAGTAAAATGTCTGGAATTATTGCTAGGTCTTCGTATATTGTTCCAACGGGAAATTGCTTGTTTTTCCATAGAGCTGCTTTGTACAACTTATTCCATGCAGAGTAGTCTGGCAATGAATCTTGATAAAGCGAAATGCAAAATGCTTTTTCTGGCGTTAACCATGCGGAATTTGTTGTATTTTTTAGTTTTGCAACGTCAGGTGAAACTTCATTTTCTTTGTATGTTTCGTTGATGTTTTGTATGGAACAGCAAGCTATATCGGCTTGGTGCAATCGTGCAATGTAGAACAACGTTTCAAGAAAATTCGGTGCTACACAATCGTCGCTATCAACGAAGGTGACATATTCGCCTCGCATAATTTTAAGCCCCGTATTGCGGGCTTCGGATACGCCTTTGTTCGGCTGTCCAATAACGCGAAAGCGGGAATCAGATGATGCGTAACTGGCGGCAATTCTCGTACTTTCGTCGGTTGAGCCGTCGTCGATGATGATTGCTTCAAAATCCGTAAACGTCTGCGCCACGAGGCTATCGAGGCAGTCCTTGATGAACGCCTCGGTGTTGTACATGGGGATGATGACGCTGATTGCTGGCATTATTTTTCTTCTGTATTATCTATGAAACCTTGGAGAGCTTCGACCCAGCCTGCACGAACAAACGCCCCTGCTTGAACTAAATCGCTTTGAGCTTTTTCGTATGCTTTGAGAAGCTGGTTGTATTCCGAAACATCGCGTATCATCTTGACATCGTGGTGGAGCTTCTTTTCGAGCATGTCCTGCTTCCACTGGGCAACTCCGGCAAGGCATTTGCACGATACGCCTATGCTATCCAGGTAGGCGGGTACCGTATCGAGGAACGTCTTTTCGTAGGGCATTGACTTTGCTTTTGCCTCTTTTACCAAAGCTTTTTGCGAGACGACGTTCTTTTGGAGTTCATCCATGAGCCTTACAATACGGATAAAATCGACTTGCGGCCATATCAAGCTGAACGGCCACATTTTTTTCCAGTGAAATTTAAAGATGGAATCGTGCGCGGTATTTTTCGCACGAATCATTTCCTTGAGGTTCTCGTAGATAATTTGGGACGGTAATTTTTTTTCAAGTTCGCTCATATATGAAGAATATAAAAAATAGGCGTGTCTGAACGCGTTTTTTAAACTTAAATTTGCTTGTTTTTTTTAAATTAAAGTTTAGATTGTTTTTGAAACGTCTCTTTTTAAAAGGATTAATATGGATAATAAGAAATTGAAGATTCTAGTCGCGGTTGACGTTGTCATCCTCGTCGCTCTCTTTGTTCTCCTTAAATCGCTCCAAGGCGGGTACATGGAGCAGGCAAAACGCTCTGCGAACGAACAGGAAACGGCTTATTTGGAAAAGAACACTCAAGTTCTCGTAGAACAGTGGCGTTCCATCGACCAGTACAACATGGCGTGGAAGCTTGTTCATACGGTGCTCTCCGGTGCAAAGTCTGAAGCTGCGTTCGGCCAGGCTGTTGCGGCCATTGAAGCCGATAAAGATGCTCGTTTTAAACAGATTTCCCATATTTATACAGGTGTCGGCATTAATGACAAAGTACAAAACGGCATTTTTGAGAAAGCTGGCCTTGCCCAAGGTACGATTCTCCTCAAGAACGACAAGAATTCCAAGGAAATTGCTTGCGGTAAGGGTTGCGTCGTGAAGTTTAATTACGCCAAGGGAAAATTCAAGAGCGTAGATTACAGTGCCCTTGTTCAGTACGACTTGTCTAAAACGCTCAAAATTGAAAAACCGGGTGAATACCATTTTGAATAAAGGATGATATCATGAATTTAAAGAATATTTCTATTGCTCTTACCGTTCTTGTCTTTGGCCTTATCATCATGCTCTTCATGCAGAAGGGCAACTACGTTAATCAGGGCCGTGAACATTATGAAAAGACGACTGCCAATTCCTTCAAGGGAAATTCCATGGTGCTTGATCTTGTCAATAACGGAATTGAAATGAACAAGCAGACATGGGCGATTGCTTGCGAAGCTCTCCAGACCGTCAAGAACACTCAGGACATGGCAAAGCTCGAAGCGAAGTTCTTCCCGATGACCAAGGGTTCGAATAGCATCACGAACAAGACTCGCCGCTTTGAAGCTAGCTCTGCAAATGTCATTGTCTCTTACTTCGGTAAGGTCGAAGAAAACAAGACCACGGGCGTGAAGAGCCTTGCTGATTTGCAGTCCGTTGATGTAAGCGTCTTGCTTGGCAATGTTGCAACCGCATCTACAAGTGACGAAGCTGAAGAAGAAGGCGAAGAGTAATTAAGTCACTCCGGCTTCAGAGTCGGGGTTGCTTTTTACGCTGTTCTCCAAATAATTATTGATTTTCATCCCGGCATTGGTGTCGGGATTTTTTTTTGATACATAATTCCGCGTGATTGTATATATTTATTGCAAGAGCAGTGATAAAAACTTTTATTCAAGGAGATCTTTAATGATTCAGCCTACAAACGGAAAATTTGAAATGCCGACGCTTCCTTATGGGGCTTCGGACTTGTCGCCTGTGCTTAGTGCCGAAACGATGGAGTTTCATTTCGGCAAGCATTTGCAGACGTATGTGAACAATTTAAATGCAGCTCTTCCGAGGAGTGCTTTTGAAGGCAAATCGCTTGAAGAAATTGTCAAGAGTTCTGATGGCGGTGTCTTCAACAATGCGGGGCAGTTCCTAAACCATTACATGTACTTTGTACAATTTAAATCTCCTGTTGCTAACAACATTCCGACTGGAAAAATTGCAGATGCAATTGCCCGTGATTTCGGTTCTATTGAAAAATTTCAGGAAGAATTTCAGGCGAAAGGGGCGGGGCTTTTTGGTTCCGGCTGGGTTTGGCTTTCTGCCGACTCTAATGGCAAACTTGTGATTACGCAGGAGGGTAATGCTCAAAATCCGCTCACAAAGGGGCTCAAGCCACTGCTTACGTTCGATGTGTGGGAACATGCTTATTACATTGACTACCGCAATCGTCGCCCGGATTACCTCAAATCGCTTTGGAACATCGTCAATTGGGACGTTGTGAACAAGAGATTTGAATAGCAATGCTGAAGTGAGTGTTTTTTCCTTTGCAAGTCATAGAAAAGATTGATTCTAAATACTATATTTTGTGCGTAAAAAAAGGTATTTATTATGAAACGTATTTTTCAAATGGCTTTGGCTTGCATAGGACTTGCTTTTTTCGGGTGTTCTGGAGAATCGACGAATGCTGGTTCTGATGATTCGGAATATTTTATTGCGGAGGTGGGTTCATACAAATTGGAACAAAATGCTTTGTTGTTCACGCAAGGACTGTGTGAAGCCAAGGATGGAAAACTCGTATGGTCTAAAAGTGGCGAATCATCTAGGTTTCCAGCACAGTTCGATGAATCTAACGGAACTTTAAGATTGTCATTTAACAATGGCGATGTTCAATTTGGATATATAGGGAATTCTTTTCCTATAGGCGTATTTCGTGGTCAGAGTGTTGCCCTAGGAAATATTGATGGTGTTGTTTTAGAAAAAGACAATGCTTTAAAATTTGTCCTTTTCAAAAAGGATAATTGTTTTTTTGAAGATTATGACTTTCCCTTGTCCGGTGATGCAAAGCGGATTGATTGCAATACGGCTGAGGATAATGGATTGCTCACGAAATATTTGCCTTTTGAAGGCAATTCTATGAAGATGATTGTATCTGTAGGTAAAGTTTCTTGCAATATTGAATTTAAAAGAAGATATTCTTATTACGAGCAGGATTGCAAGGATGCGTATAACGATTTTTTGAAAGATTCTTCTGCTGCGAAAACGTTTGAATTTGGAAATTATCAATCTCAAGTCATTCAGGATGAAGAATGCATGAAAGAATTGAGAATTGAGCTGTTTGCAAAAAAAGTAAGGGAAGAATAAATAACTTCCCGTATTTTTAGGGTTGCTGTGGGCGAGGTGGCATTTTCGGCAACACAAGCTTTAATATAATCGGCACGAAAATAAATATCAGCACTTGTGCCACGATAAAGCAGATGATTTGCGAATGGATGAACATCGGCAAGAATGGGGGCTTGTGACCGTCTGGCATCAAGGCGAAATACACGAACGCGACCATCGCTGTGGTGATAAGCGGCGTGTATATCAGGTTCGAGGCTACGGATTCTACGATGTGCGTTTTTAATGTACGCGGCTGCAATTGAAATTTGCGGGCGAGTGCTGCGTTCACTTTAGGCATCGGTACGAGCAAGCCTATTGCAAAGCTGATTACGAAACTTAACGCAAAACATGCGAGAAAACCGATGATTGAGGCCATCATGGGCATCTCTGGTGGGCGTTCCGCCATCAGGTTCCCCGTGAGTGAAAGACCGAAGCTCATGAGCAATGCCATGATAAGAGCGATTTTAATCCCCGTCTTTCTCATTTGCTTTTCGACATTTGTCGGGACGTTTGGCTTATCCATATTTTCTCCATACACAGAAAGATTATTTTCTCCGTTCGTGGAATAAATATATCTTTTTTTGGAAAAAAAGCAAATTTTCAGCTTTTGCGGCTGTTGGAGGCTATTTCTAAAGTAAACAGCATTGATATTTCCCTTTTGTCTCCCCGGCCATTGTGCCGGGGTCGGTTTGTTATGAGAATTTACTTTTGTTGTTTACTATAACTTGAAAATGGAAAAAGGGTTTTAGCTTCTGATCAAATTGTCGCAGATTTCGGCGAGCATGCGTTCGTGCGTGCAGACTTCGGGTGAAACGCCTTCGATGCTGCCCGTGGTGTAAAAACTGGTGCATGCACATTCGTGGGCGCAACAGCGGTAGCGGATGTCGCAGCCTTCGCATTCCTGCTTATCGTTATCTAAGAAAGTGTGAATTTTCTCACAGGCCTTCTCGTCGAATCCAGTAAAGACGTTCCCCTGCACGTATGGTGTGTCTTTTTGCGAGGTGATAAATCGCGTGCAGGGGAAAATGTTCCCGTTGGTGGCAACGCCAATGGCTCCATTATATACGTGGCATGAATAATTTCTGTATCGTGAATTGAGGAGCACCAGCTTGACTTTGTCATGAATGGTGCCTAAGAAAAACTTTTCGCCTTTTTCGCGGCATTCTTTCCAGTATTGCGCCATTTTCTGGTATTGCAGGGCGAGTCTGTCAAATTCCTCGCCGCTCCATTTGCCGTCGAAATCGACGCTTGTCGTAAGGCTTTGGAAACCTTGCTCGTGGAGCCATTTGACGCTTTCGAAAATCGTGTCGATGTGCAATCGCGTAATCGTGCTCAAAGCCACTGCACCGAGTTTTACAAATCGCGGTATGTGCTTTTCGATGGCCTTGAAACTTCCGGTTCCGCTTACGGTACGGCGGGCGAGGTTGTGGTGATGCTCTGGACCGTCGAGCGAAAGGTAAATGCGGAAATGTTCTTTTTCGCAAAAGTCAAAAAACTCGTCGTCGAATAGCGTGCCGTTTGTGTTGACGGCGAATTGCAAAATGAATGTATTGTCGATTCTGCCGTTGTCCATTGCGTCTGCGACAATCGCTTTTGCAAATTCGACGCCTTTGTAAATGGCTTCTCTGCGGACAAGCGGTTCCCCGCCAAAGAAAGTGATATTGAAAAAATGTTGCTTAAATAAAATCGTGCGTTCCAGCCCAATGCGAATCGCCTGTTCGAGCGTCTCGTCGTCCATGACTGTTTTGCGCTCGGCTTGCGTTTCTTTGTAATAACAGTATGTACAACGTAAATTACACTGTTCTGTAAGGCAGAGAACTAAGTTCATACTTGAATGTCGTCCTGTTCGAACGTGGTGACCATGCTATCGATGAGGAGTTTGTGACAGTTGGGGTCTTCGCAAAGATGAATGTTTGGAATAAGCGAGTCTTTGATTACAGGGACGTTTGGATCAATGGTTGGAATGAGCGTTGAATCTGTTTCTGGATTTACCTTGATTATTTCGACGTTGGCATTTGAACTGCTGGGCTTTACGGAAGAACTGCTCGGCAACGTTGTTGACGAAGGAGTATAAACGTGTGGCACGCCGGCTGTAATTGAAGAACTGATGGGGCGTGTTACGGAAGGCGTTGCTGAAGAAAGTGCATCGATGGAGGAGCTGCTGTAATGCTCGTAGCTTTTGGGAATGTCAATAACTTTACTGGAACTGCTCGGATTGGATTCGTTAGAGCTACTCGACGTTAAATCTTCATCGCAAGCGACCATTCCACAAGTTCTTTCGGGAGTTTTGGGCCCTGCTGTATTCGCTTCGCTTGAATCGGAAATGCAAGCGCTTAAAGCGAACGATGCGGCTACCCCCAATGACGCCGCAATCGTCGCCTTTGCGCTGCTAGAAAACGTAGTCTTTTTATGGACTTTCTTTTTTTCGATTTTCATGAAATTTTTCCACCTTACACCTATTTAAAAATTGGCGCTATATGGTTTCGGTCATATCGTATGTGGAAACCATGCTTCCCATCATGCCTCCATGTTCGTCTTGGCACATGATAACTTTTAAACCGGTAGAGTCCATTAGGCAATCTACGGAGGGACGATATGGAAAACTTGCTGAAGTAGGCTGTGGCGTGATGCTGCTCGATGAGTTGGTTTCGATGGGATTGGAGCTGGCTTGGCTTGAACTTATGGGCGCTTCGCTGGATGAAATTGTTTGAGCATCGCTTGAAGATGTTGCCGCGGATTCCGTTTGAGATGAACTGCTTTGCTGTGTTGTGACGGAGGAACTTGTATCTGCTGCAGAAGAGCTTAAAATCGTTGCGGAAGAACTTTTAGGCGTAGGCAGCATGGCGGAGGAAACGCCAGAAGATACATACGATGACGAGTACTTCGTGTTTGATTTTTCCTCAGATGAGGATGCTGTTTTGATGCTCGAACTGCTTACGGATTGTGCTGATTGTGCGGATTGCGCGGCCGAAGAAAGAGCTTCGATGGCGGTACTGCTGAGGGGTTCGTGGCTCAGGGGAATATCGGTGATTTTGCTGGAACTGGATTCGCTTGTTTCTGAACTTGTCGGAGTTGGGGGAGGTGTAGGGCCAGCGATGCTGTCGGATTCTTCGTTACAGCCGCTCATGACAGCGGCGGTGGCAAACCCGAACGTCGCTGCGATGGCGGTTTTTGTGGCATTAGAAAACCTAATACCGTTGGTTATTTTCCTCTTCTCGATTTTCATAAAAACTCCTACACAAAATCCTTTATTGTAATATAGTTTGTTTTGGTAATCAAAATGGAATTTTTGGACTATTTTATTTTGGATGATGTACGTTTTTGTTGCATACGTTGCATATAGGGTTTCGTGGGAGTCGCAAGCCTGCTTGTTGCCCATCGCGTTTTCATCTATTTAGACAATAATATCGTCGAGTTCGAATGTCGTGACCATGCTGAATATTAATCCGTCGCCGCTATAGCTCGATGACGATTGGGGACACATGATTACTTGAACTCCGAATTCGGTTTGATATTTTACTGTGGTTCCGTCTGGAACGCATTTGCAGGGATCGGTAGAAGGGTATGGGGGAGGACATTCTTGGTAGCCAGGGAGTGTGTCTCCAAATTTAAAAGAGCTTGAAGATAGGTTTGACGGAGCTGTTGCGGAACTAGCCGGGGTGGCCAAGGTACTTGCTGACGAGTCTGCTGCACTGGCGGGGGTTGCGGCGGAACTGCTTGAATTTTGCGTTGCCGCATAGTGTGTTTGTGACGCCGAAGAGGGGGCGTTTGCGGAACTGCTTGCGGGCTGTGCTACGGAAGACACAGCGTCTGTTGCAGTACTGTTCGCAGATACCGCCGCCGAAGAAAGAGCTTTGAGGACCTCGCTGCTTATCGCCTCGTGGCTTTGCGGAATGTCGAGGTACTTGCTGCTAGATGAAAATTCGTTGCTGTAGGAACTTTCTGGTGAAGGAGCTTTTGGCGGTTCTTGCGATTCTATTGGTTCGGTGCTCATGTCTCCACCGCTGCAAGCATTAAACGAATATACAGCTGATATGCCGAGCGTTGCGGCGATTGTCTTTTTTGCGATGGACGAAAGTTGCGTGCTTTGGGAGACAATTTTCTTTTCGATATTCAAAAGAGAACTCCTTTCACCCATGACACACAATATAAAATACTATGATTTTGGGAAAAAGGCAAAATTTACGTGAAAATTTTGATTTTACGGTTCGTATCTCGTCAAATATGGCAATTGGCGGTGAAATTGAGATTTTTTGAGTCGTTTTCACCGCCGATTTTTAGTTTGTTTGCTCATTTTTTTGCGAAAATTACAATGTCGAGCTGCAATTGGCGGTGATTTTCACTCTTTTGACGTTCATTTCACCGCCAACAGAACGCCCTATTAGCGTTTTTGACCTCATTTTGTACTAACAAGGTAATTTTTGGCGGTGAAATCAATGATTTTTCGGCTGTTTTCACCGCCATTTTAGCATTTTTCCATGCTTCGACGGAGGTTTTATTTCTGCGTTTAGGGCCGAGCGGTCTTTTGTGAGCAACAAAGCCCTCGGTGTTGACCGAGGGCAGTTGACGCCTTTGGCGTCCGCGGCTTTACTCGGTCATAAAATTATGCAAGCATAATTTTGCGACACTCGTTTTGCACGCTTTTGCGAGAGCGAGGCTCCGACGGAGGTTTATTTCTGCGTTGAGAGCCGAGCGGTCTCTTACGTCTTGTCTTCGCCGCGGAGCATGATGACCTTGCCCGTGCGGATGTACTCGACGATTTCGAACTTCTGCAACAAGCTCTTGAGCGTATCGACCTTGACGCTGTTGCCCGTGATCTGAATAATCATGGACGTCATCGTCATATCCACCGTGTTGGCGTGGAAATGGTCGCAAAGCTGCAAGATTTCGGTGCGCTGTTCTGCGGTGCAACGAACCTTGATAAGCGCGAGTTCCTTTTCGACCGCGTCCGTACCGGTATGGTCCTTGGCCTGAACGACATCGACGAGCTTTTCGAGCTGCTTGATGATTTGCATCAAGATTTCGGGATTGCCGTGAGCGATGATGTTCATGCGGCTGAAGTTCGGGTCGAGCGTGGGGGAGACGACGAGGGAATCGATGTTGTAGCCACGGCGGGAGAACACGAGAGCGATGCGCACGAGCACGCCCGGGCGGTTTGCCACTAACAAGCTAATAGAATGTGCGATATCTTTCATTTTTTAGTCCTCCTATTACGTCGATCCAGTGGGTTTTTCGAGCTGCGTCTTGGGCGCTTCCGTAAGCATGGCGGTAAGCGGGGCTCCAGCCGGAATCATCGGGAACACGTTGTCTTCCTTTTCGCATTCGCAGTGGATGAGAATCGGGCCGTCGTTGTTTTCGAGAGCCTTCTGGATTACGCGTTCTGCATCTGCCGGGCGCTTGATGCGAAGTCCCGGGATGCCGTAGGCTTCGGCGAGCTTCACGAAGTCCGGGTTGCCCTTCATGTCAACGCTGGAATAGCGGTGGTCGTAGAAGAGTTCCTGCCACTGGCGCACCATGCCGAGGTACTTGTTGTCCATCACGAAAATCTTGATGGGGAGCTTGTGGATGGCAGCCGTTGCAAGTTCTGCTTCGGTCATCTGGAAGCCGCCGTCACCGCTGAAGCTAACGACCGGCCAGCCGGTTTCGTTGCCGAATGCGGCACCGATAGCGGCCGGGAAGCCAAAGCCCATCGTACCTGCGCCGCCGCTGGAGTGGAGCTGACGCGGATAGTTGATGTGGAAGAACTGTGCGACCCACATCTGGTGCTGGCCCACGTCCGTCGTGACGATAGCCTTGCCCTTCGTGAGTTCGCTCACGGTGGCCACGATGTGCTGCATGCGGAGGCCGCCCTGCTTTGCGTAAGTGAGCGGGAAACGCTTCTTCCAAGTCTGGCAAGTCTTGACCCAGTCGGCGGTGTCGAGCTTGTTCACCATCGGGAGGAGCTGTTCCAAGACGAGCTTCGCGTCACCGCACATGAACACATCCGGCTGCAACACCTTGCCTTCTTCGGCAGGGTCGATGTCGATGTGCATCTTCACGGCGTTCTTGCAGAATTCGCTGAGCTTACCGGTAATGCGGTCGTCCCAGCGGCTGCCAATCGAAAGAATCAAGTCGCATTCGAGCACAGCCTTGTTCGCATAGACCGTGCCGTGCATGCCGAGCATGCCGAGCGAAAGTTCGTGGTCGGTCGGGAATGCGCCGAGGCCAAGCATCGTGCAGCAAACCGGAGCGCCGAGCTTTTCGGCAAGTTCCTTCACCTGGCGGCTAGCGCCCGAAATCATGGCACCGTGGCCCACGAGCAAGAGCGGCTTCTTGGAATTCTTGAGGTATTCGGCTGCTTTTTCGACGCTTTCGGTAGAAGCGTATGTCGGAATCGTGTAACCGGGCAAATCCATCTTGTCGGTGAACGGAGCGGTGCAGGGGCCTGCGGTCACGTCCTTCGGCAAGTCGATGAGCACCGGGCCCGGACGGCCCGTGCGGGCGATGTGGAAAGCTTCCTTCATCACGCGCGGCAAATCGTTTGTATCCTTGACCAAGTAAGAATGCTTGACGGCTGCAAAAGTCATGCCGCTCGTATCGCATTCCTGGAAAGCGTCCTTGCCCAAGTTCGGAGTTGTCGTCTGGGCGGCAAGCACGACGATCGGGCTAGAATCCATGAGAGCTGTATAAATACCAGTAAACGTGTTCGTTGCACCCGGACCGCTAGTGACAAGAGCTACGCCGACCTTGCCGGTCTGACGGGCGTAACCGTCAGCCATGTGAGTTGCGCCCTGTTCATGACGGCTGAGCACAACTTTGATGTTGGAATCAAGGATGGCATCGAACATTGGAATGGCCGATCCACCAGGATAACCGAAAATAGTATCAATGCCTTCACGCTTGAGGCATTCGATAATCACTTCGGCACCACTTAAGGTCTTATTTGCCATAATTTTTCCTGTCTTTTAAAGAATAGATGAAAATTTAGATAGGATGAAATATAGGAGTATTTTTTTGCAGTGGCAAGAGGTAAATAATGAACTTTGTGAAATTTTTTGAAATTTTTGATGAAAATCAATTTTTTAATAAGAAAAATTTTTATAAAAATTGAATATTTTTGAGAAAGTTTGAAATTTTATAGATTCTATTAAATTAAAAATTTGGTTTTTATGATGAAATTTGGACCTTGACGCTTTTTTATAAAATGAAAAACGCGTGTTTTTGAGATAAAATTGTACTGCGTTATTATCTCGTACTCATTGTCGATTCTTGTGATTGTTTTGTAATGTGTTTGTAATATTCTAAATGGTCAACAAGTTGTTTATATGAATCATTCTTTTTTTTTCAATCCTAACGTTTCATCTAGTTTCCGACGTTCTACTAAAAAAGCTATCTTTACCGCGTTCAAATTTAAGACGTGATATATTCACGAGGTAATACAATATGGCAATGCAAGATATGAATGACCAGGTGCAGGCTCGCTTGGCAAAGCTCGACAAGTTCAAGGAAATGGGTGTGGAGGCGTATCCGCACAAGTTTAACAGAACCCATGATTCTAAGGTTTTGAAGGAAAACAAGGATGCCTTGATGGTGACGAAGCAACCGGTGGCTTTTGCTGGCCGCGTGGTTCGTTTTAATCGCAAGGGCAAGATGTGCTTTATGCACTTGAAGGACCGCTATGGTCGCTTGCAGGTCGTTGTTGCTCGTGACGAAGTGGGCGAAGAAAATTACGAAATCGTGAAGATGATTGACCTTGGCGATTTTATCGGCGTGAACGGTTCTATGTTCGAAACGCAGAGCGGTGAATACTCCGTGCGTGCCGAAAAGGTGACGATGCTTTCGAAGGCTGTGCGTCCGCTTCCGGTCGCGAAGGAAAAAGTCGATGAAAATGGCAACAAGGTCGTGTTCAACGAATTTGCCGACGTCGATACCCGTTACCGCCAGCGTTACATCGACATGGCCTTGAACGACGATGTGAAGGATGTGTTCATTAAGCGCTTTAAGATTTTGCAGGCAATTCGCGAATACTTGATTGAAAAGGGATTCATCGAAGTGGAAACGCCGACGCTCCAGCCGATTTACGGCGGTGCAAACGCTCGTCCGTTCACCACGCACCACAACGCTTGCGACATGACGCTTTATCTGCGTGTCGCTCCGGAACTTTACCTCAAGCGCTGCATCGTGGGCGGCATGGAAAAGGTGTTCGAGTTCAGCAAAAACTTCCGCAACGAAGGCATGGACCGTACGCATAGCCCGGAATTCACTGGTCTCGAATTCTACGAAGCTTATGCCGACTACAACGACATGATGGTCCACTTCGAAAACATTTACGAACGTGCTTGCATTGCTGCGAACGGCACGACGAAGATTCAGTATCAGGGCAAGGAAATCGACTTCAAGGCTCCGTGGCCGCGTTATAGCATGATCGAAGCTATCGAAAAGTTCGGCGGCCTTAAGGTCAACGACATGAGCGATGACGAAATCAAGAATAAGATGGAAGAACTCGGTGGTCACTTGGACGGCGAATTCTCTCGCGGTCGTGGCATCCTCGAACTCTTCGAACTCACTGTTGAAGACAAGCTCATTCAGCCGACGTTCATCAAGGACATGCCGACTGAAAGCACTCCGCTCTGCAAGAAGCACCGCACCATCGAAGGCCTTATCGAACAGTTCGAACCGTACGCCAACGGCTGGGAACTGGGCAACGCCTATACCGAACTTAACGACCCCATCCGTCAGCGCGAACTTTTGGAAGACCAGGTCCGCCGTGGCCGTGGTGGCGAAGGCGAAACGCACCCGATGGACGAAAACTTCATGCACGCCATCGAATCCGGCTTGCCGCCTACCGGTGGCGTGGGCTTCGGCATTGACCGCATGGTCATGCTCCTCACGAACCAGCAGACCATCCGCGACGTTCAGCTGTTCCCGCTGATGAAACCGGAGAGCTGCTAGGCTTTGCCTAGCTGCTCTCAGTAGGCAGTAGACGGTAGGAAGTAGACAGTAAATTGTAGGAGCAAGAATATGACTCAAGGATATCGAGATCTCGTTGTTTGGCAACAAGCAATGGATGTTGCTGTTGAAACCTATCGTCTAACAAGTTCTTTCCCCAAAGAAGAAATTTTTGGTTTGACGTCTCAAATGCGTCGTGCAGCTGTCTCTATTGCTAGTAATATTGCTGAAGGTGAAGGGCGTAAATCTAAAAATGAGTTTTCTCATTTTCTTGGAATTGCACTTGGTTCAAAATCTGAATTGGAAACGCAACTTATATTAAGTGAACGTGTCAATTTATTAAAAACAACAGATACAGAACCGATAAAAAAGTCTCTTGATGATATTGGTAAAATGTTAACGGCTCTAAGGAGAAAAATCGGAAGTCAGAAAAATGTAGAGTAGTCTTCCTACTTCCTACTTTCTACTTCCTACTTCCTATGAACAAACTCGAACTTCTCATCGCTTGGCGTTACTTGGGGGCTCAACGGAAGAGTCTCTTTGTTTCGCTTATTGGTATTTTCAGTATGCTCGGTGTTTCCATCGGCGTGTTTGCGCTGGTGGTCGCACTTGCGGCGGTCAACGGTTTCGAAGAAGAGGTCACGGCCCAGATGATTGGGAAGGACGCTCACTTTGAACTGATGGCGTACAATGGTAACCCGATCGGTCCGTACGATAGCCTCGCGCAAGAGGTGCAAAAGCGCGTGCCTGATGTGATGGCGGCATCCCCGTTTATCGTCTATAAGGTGGGCATCAGCTCCAAGAAGGTAAACGACGGCATTGTCATTTACGGCATTGACCCGGCGACAGCGAAGGGCGTGACGGACATCCACAAGTACATCAAGTGGGGCAAATACTCCGTAGATAGCCTTGAGGACATGAGCGGCAAGCGTCGTCCGGGGGTGATTCTCGGGACCGGCTTGGCGGCGCGTCTCCGCGTTGTCGTTGGTGACAAGCTCGTGCTGCAGACGTTCCAGAGCCCGGACGAAGCGATGAATTCTGGTGGCCCGAAGATGATGATGTGCGTGGTGAGCGGCATCTTCGAGACGGGCACTTACGAGTACGACGGTAACCTCGCGTATGTCGGCATTTCTGATTTGCAGAAATTGCTTGGCATGGGGAATACCGTGACGGGCATCCAGTTCCGTATAAAGGATCACTGGAAAGCGGGCGAGGCGGTCGATAGCATGGCGACGTGGCTCTCTTATCCGTACTACGGAATGGACTGGAAGTCCAAGAACATCACTCTCCTCAAGTGGATGAACTACGAAAAGTTCATTGTGGCGGCGGTGATTTGCTTGATTATTTTGGTCGCAGCGTTTAACATCATCAGCTCGCTGATCATGGTCGTGATTGACAAAACTAAGGAAATCGGCATCTTGCGCAGCATGGGCTTTAGCAAGGCCGGCGTGATGCGCGTGTTCATGCTAATGGGAAGTTTCATTGGCGTGGGAGGAACTGTTGTGGGGGGGACTATTGGTCTTGTGCTCTGCAAGTTGCAAGAGGCCTATCACTTCATCAAGCTCCCCGGCGACGTGTACGTGATTCCGTACTTCCCGATTTCCGTGCATGTGATGGATGTTGTTTTGATTTTTGTGATTGGAATTGTTCTTTGCGTGTCGGCAACGCTCCTGCCCGCATGGAAGGCCAGCAGACTTGATCCCGTTGGTGCAATAAGGCACGAGTAGTATGGTTATGTTATGCCCGCCTTGTGCGGGCATTTTTTTGTGTGTTTTGTACGTAAAAAATCCATCATTTATTTGTTTTTTTTAATAATAAATTATAGATTAGAAGAAATTACTCTTTGTAAAGAGGTGTTTTATGGCTTTGAAAAAGAAATTGAATATGAAAATGTTATTTCGAGGGTGTGTAGATGCCGCAGTAATCTCTTGCTTATTTCTTCTTGCCGCCTGCGGTGGCGACAGCAGTGGTAGCAAGGGCACAGAGCCTGCCGATGATTCGGCAAGCTCATCAACCGTGGGCGATATTATGGCCGATAGTTTCAATGATTTGCCTGTCTGTACAGTCAAGCACAAAGGTGCTGTAGCCTATGTAAAAGACGAAAAAAAGCTTACATCTGCATCGACGGCGATTGGTTTTCCGATGACGATGAAATTTCTTTTAGTGGAATGAAGGACTATGAGGAATCCAGCAGTAGCCAGGAAAAGGTGAAATCCTCTTCTAGTGTCAAGGACGAATCATTATCTTCTGGCATTCCGAGTTCTGACTCGGAATCGAGCAGCAGCCAGAAAGTTGCGGTGTCATCCTCGACCGAAGGGAGGGGATCCAGCAGCAGTGTTAATACAGCATCATCAAGCAGTGTTCTTTCATCGTCCTGGAGTTCCGAAGGAACGATTCTACTATCTAGTAGCAGTTCTGCAAAATCGAGTAGTAGTGTGAAGGTTGCTTCTTCTAGCAGTATTCCTTCGTCATCATCCAGAAACGTAGTGGTAGGATCCTTGACCGACTCCCGTGACGGAAAAACTTACAGGACGGTGACAATCGGCTCTCAGACTTGGATGGCTGAAAACCTCAATTACGAATCAACGAACAGTTACTGCTATAACGATAATGCTAGTAACTGCACCAAGTACGGTCGCCTTTACACGTGGGCCGCGGCTATGGACAGCGTAGGCACATGGAGCACGGCCAGCAAGGGTTGTGGTTATGGCAAGACATGCTTGCTGACGAACGTTGTTCGCGGTATTTGCCCCGAGGGCTGGCATCTGCCGACTAGAACGGAATGGAATACCTTGATCAATGCGGCCGGCGGGACATCGAAAGCTGGTCCAATACTCAAGGCTCAATCAGGTTGGAAGGCGTATCGCGGCATCACGAACGAAGATGCTTTCTCGTTTACTGCATTGCCTGGAGGCTACAAGAACTTCGATGGTTACATTTACATGCGCGAATGCGCTGACTTCTTGAGTTCTACTGAGTACAGTAGCTACAACATGACAGTCATGCACTTAGACTATGACGATGACTATGTACGCTTGTGGTACGGTAATAAATATCATGGCTTCTCAGTTCGTTGTCTAAAGGACGATGTGTCAAAGAAAACAGCAAATTCCTCGTCAAGTTCAGTTGTAAAATCGAGTAGCAGTGTGAAGGTTGCTTCTTCTAGTAGTGTTACTTCATCCAGAATAGTTGCGGTAGGATCCATAATTGACTCTCGCGACGGACAAACCTACAAGACGGTGACAATTGGCTCTCAGACTTGGATGGCTGAAAACCTGAATTACGAATCAACAAACAGCTACTGCTACAATGATAATGCCAGTAACTGCACCAAGTATGGTCGCCTCTACACGTGGGCCGCAGCTATGGATAGCGTAGGCACATGGAGCTCGAACGGCAAGGGTTGCGGTTATGAGATTTCTTGTACGGCGACATACCCCGTACGTGGTGTTTGCCCCGAGGGCTGGCATCTGCCGACTCGATTTGAGTGGAAGACTTTGTTCACTGCGGTCGGTGGGTTTGCTGCCCAAAAACTCAAGTCCACATCTGGTTGGTATAGTAATCGTAATGGTACGGATGAGTTCTTGTTCTCGGTGTTGCCTGCTGGCGGCAGAGACTACTATGGAAAATACGACAACGAGGGCTACAACGCGTACTTCTGGAGTTGTTCTGCGTACGATAGCATCGACGTGTTCAACGTGTACTTGAACTACAACAACAATGAAGAAAGTTTGAACATCTACGGTAAGTACAACGGGTTCTCTGTCCGTTGTCTAAAGGACGAGCCTTAGGTTCTCCTGCACCACTAGTAGTAGATGTTTTTTGGGGGCGTTGCGAGGATCTCCCCACAGTGAGGGGATTCTTCCCCTCTTATATTACTCCCAAAATTTGTATATTTTCCATGGTGATTCAGAAATTTCTCGTACCAAATAACGAAATCCTACACGCTCCAGAGAAATGAATTTGCAGCCCGTGATATCGAAGGATACCTGTATGTTGACTAGGTGGCGATATGATTGTCTATCACGGCTCAATGCTCAGATTTTGATGGAAAAGGAAATCTGCAAGGTTTAAATATGTCCGATAAGCTTTTACAAACAATTGATCTTCGTCGTATTTTCTCCGAGACGGGTGAATCTCTTGAGATTCTCAAGGGCGTGAATTTTTCGATGGATGCTGGCGAGCTTGTGGCTATCACGGGTTCGTCGGGTTCCGGCAAATCGACGTTCTTGAATTTGGTCGGAATGCTCGATACGCCGACTTCGGGCGAGATTTTGTTCAACGGGAAACCGCTCAGCAAGTTCAATAGCGAAGAACGCGATATGTACCATCGGAAGCATGTGGGGTTCGTTTTCCAGTTCCATCATTTGCTCACGGAATTTACGGCGCTCGAAAATGTTTGCGTGCCGGGCCGCATTCTCGGGACTCCCGAAAAGGAATGCCGCGAACGAGCCGAAATGCTTTTAGAAACGGTCGGCCTCAAGGAACGTCTCAAGCATTTGCCGCGAGAACTTTCGGGCGGTGAACGCCAGCGAATTGCAATCGCGCGTGCGCTCATGAACAACCCGTCCCTCGTTTTTGCAGATGAACCGAGCGGTAACTTGGACGAAGCGAATTCGGCGAAATTGAACGAACTCTTTGGTGAACTCAACGAAAAGTTCCATCAGGCGTTTTTGATTGTGACGCACGATGAAAAATTGGCTAGTTTTGCAAAACGCCGCGTCGTCATGCATGGCGGAGTGATACAGTAGACGAAAGAACGGACCTACGGTCCTACAGACGAAAGACGAGAGAATGCATTATATTTATCAACATAAGGTGGCTATGCCACGATTATTACTCTTTCGTCTCTCGTCTACCAGCGAAGCGGTCTTTCGTCTAATCATAACCTATAACCTAAAACCTAACTATGGCAGATATTAACGGTATTTTTTCAGCGAAGGCTAAGGCCGCATTGCAGGCGGCTCGTATTGCAGCCCGCAATTTAGGGAGCGACTGCGTAACGGTAGAACATTTGTTGTTTGGACTTGTCCGCGAGGATTCCGGATTTGCCGCAGAAACGTTGAGGGCGTTGAAGGTGAACCTCACGGAACTCAGCGAAACCATCCAACGGGCGCTCAGCACGAGCGGCGGTCTCATGACGGTCGGTGGCGATGCCCACGGCGGCCTTTTGACGTTTACGGCCCAGTGCAAGGCGGTTCTTTACAATGCTGCCAAGATTGCAAAAGAAGAGGGCGTCCAGTTCATTGGTCCGGAACATTTGATGCTTGCTATTTTGCAGCAGACGGATTCTCCGGCGGCGGCCACGCTTTCGACGTATAACGTGACGTTTGAAAATTATCAGGAAATGCTGATGCAAATCAAGCACCAGGCGGATGGGCAGCCGATGGAAGATGGCCAGTCCGATGAAGAACCTCGCGAACGTTATACGCAAACTCGTCAGGCATCTCCGTCGCGTTCCAAGACTCCGATTCTCGAACATTTCGGTCGCGATTTGACGGCGATGGCCCGTGCGGGTAAGCTCGACCCGATTATCGGTCGCGAAGCAGAAATTGAACGTTTGATCCAGATTCTTTGCCGCCGCAAAAAGAACAATCCGGCGTTGATTGGCGAACCGGGCGTGGGCAAGACGGCCATAATCGAAGGCCTTGCTCAGAAAATTGTGCAGCGCAAGATTCCTGATTTGCTTGCGAACAAGCGCGTCGTGACGCTTGACGTTGCCGCTATGGTGGCGGGTACAAAGTATCGTGGACAGTTCGAAGAACGCGTGAAAGGCCTTATTACGGAACTCCAGCGTGTCGGCAATTCCGTGATTCTCTTTATCGACGAACTCCATACGATTGTAGGGGCGGGCGGTTCCGAAGGTAGCTTGGATGCAAGCAATATTTTCAAGCCGGCTCTTGCGCGTGGCGAACTCCAGTGCATAGGCGCTACGACGTTTGACGAATACCGCAAGTACATCGAAAAGGATGCCGCCTTGGAACGCCGCTTCCAGACGATTGTCGTGAACCCGCCTTCTGTCGAAGATTCTATACAAATTCTTGATGGTCTCCGCTCGAAGTATGAACAACATCATAATGTGCATTACACGCCAGATGCGGTTCGTGCTGCCGTTGAACTTGGCGAACGTTACATTAGCGAACGCTTCTTGCCGGACAAGGCGATAGACGTTCTTGACGAAGCGGGTGCTCGTGTCCGCTTGAATTCCATCAAGATTCCGCAAGATTTGCAGAACATGGAAGACGAACTTGGCGAATGCCTCCAGAAAAAAGAAGAGGCTGTCGCCAATCAAGATTATACCTCTGCGGCAAAGTTGCGTGCCCGCGAAGAAGAATTGCAGAATAGCATTGCCGAACGCAAAAAGCAACTCCAGAGCGAAGAATCGGAAACGCCGGTTGTCGATGAAAATGTTATTCGTGATGTTATCAGCAAGATGACGGGAATTCCAGTCCATAGGCTGGGCGGCGAAGAAGCTCAAAAGCTTTTGCATTTGGGTGACGAAATCAAGCAGCGTGTGATTGGCCAAGACCGTGCCGTCGATGCGATTGTCAAGTCCATCCGCCGTAGCCGTGCGGGCATCCGCAACAACAAGCGTCCGATGGGCAGTTTCTTATTCCTGGGCCCGACGGGTGTCGGCAAGACGGAACTTGCAAAAGTGCTCTGCAAGGAACTTTTCGGTAGTGAAGATTCGCTTATCCGTATCGACATGAGCGAATACATGGAAAAGCACAGCGTGAGCCGCTTGATTGGCGCTCCTCCGGGATACGTGGGCTTTGAAGATGGCGGTGGACAGCTGAGCGAAAAGGTGCGCAAGCATCCGTACTCTGTCGTGCTTTTGGACGAAATCGAAAAAGCTCATCCGGACATCTACAACTTGCTTTTGCAGATTTTGGACGATGGCATTTTAACGGATAGCTATGGCCGTAAAATCAACTTCAAGAATACGATTATCATCATGACGAGTAACGCTGGCGCCCGTGAAGTCCGCCACAGCAGTGGCATGGGCTTTACCAAGATGGGCGAGACGGATGATTACGAACGCATGGAAAACGCTATTCGCGAAGAAGTCAAGCGTGTGTTCTCGCCGGAGTTCTTGAACCGTATTGACGAGCAGATTGTGTTCCGTGCGCTTTCCAAGCACGACCTCGTGTCTGTAGTGGATATCCAGATGGGGTTCTTGCAGAAGAATCTTTCCGATCGCGGAATTCTTTTGGAGATGAACCAGGATGCCAAGGAGTTTATCGTAAATCACAATTACGATGCTTCGCTCGGTGCCCGCCCTATCCGCCGTTCCATCCAGAATTTGGTCGAAGACGAAATCGCCGAAGGCCTTTTGCTCGGGACGATGAAGGATTTCTCCACGATTTACATTGGAGTCAAAGACGGAAAACTCTCATTTGAATGCGAGAGAATAAAGTCGTAAGGATAGCTCTCCTAACCACTAATCACTAACCACTGTTTACTAAAAATTCTATATTTGTCGCGAAAATTTTAACAATCAACCTATGAGGTTATCAATGTCTCAGATTTCTGCTGTTCTTATCTTCGGTGCTCCGGGTTCTGGCAAGGGCACTGTGGGCGCAAAGCTCGCCGCTACGACTGCTCTCAAGCACCTCTCCACGGGCGACATTTTCCGTGGCATTGCTCCGTCTAGCGAATCCGGCAAGCTCCTTGCTTCTTACTCCAGCAAGGGCCTCCTCGTCCCGGACGAAGCTACCGTCGAAATCTTCGGTCGCTTTGTCGAAGGCCTCGTGAACACGAACAAGCTCAATCCTGAAAAGGACGTTCTCCTTCTCGATGGCATTCCTCGCACTGTTGCTCAGGTCGATCTCATTAAGCCGATCGTTGACGTGAAGCACATCTTCGTTCTCGATATCAAGGACGAAGAAACCATCGTTGCTCGTCTCCTCAACCGCGCCAAGATTGAAGGCCGCAAGGACGACGCTGACGTGAATGTTATCAAGAACCGCTTGAACGTTTATAAGGAATCCACCGCTAAGGTTCTCGAAAAGTACGATCCGAAGATCATCAGCCACATCGTTGGCGACAACACTCCGGACGAAGTCTTCCTCGACGTGCTCAAGGCTTACGTCGATTTCACGAAGAACGCTTAAGTTCGTGATTTCTGCTGATTCTCATCAGATAAACACCCGGCTCAATTTGAGTCGGGCTTTTTGTATGTTGTATAAAATCGAAAGTCCAAATAAAAAGTAAAAAAATTCAAGGAAGGGACTTCCTCATAAAACAATCTACTTTATATTGATGTTTTATGATGCGTACGTTCCTGATGGTGTTTAGCGAATAAAGTTTGTGAATACCTTCTTTTCGGCGACAGGCTGCGGGACGCCCGCCTGTTTGCCTGCCTCGATGCTCTTGAGAATCCATGCCATGTTACGGCCAAGTTCGCGCATAATCTGCACGCCCTCTTCGTCTTTGAGCACATCTTCGGGGTTGGAACCGTGGACCATATTCCAGTAGCGCGAGGTCACGAGAGGCTGCTGTGCGAATGCGGGATACTTGTTCAGCGCATCGAGGGTGGCGCTAGTGCCTGCGCGGCGTGCCGATGCGATTGTGGCGGCGGGCTTGAAAAGCAGATCCTCAGTTGCGATGCCGTAGAGCCTGTCGAGGAACATCAGCATTTCGCCGCTGGGGGAGGCGTAATAGACCGGTGAACCATAGACGACTGCGTCGGTGGACTTCAAGATTTCCTTGGCTTCGTGGACGACATCGTCCGTTTCGCCCTTGAGCACACGGCCCCCGACAAAGAAGATTTCGGTTTCAATGCCCGCGGCGTTGAGTTCGCCCGCGACAATGTTCAGGGCGGTGTAGGTGCAGCCCTTTTCGCGACGGCTGCCGTTGAACAAGACGACTTTCATGATAAACTCCATTGTGCTTAAAAATTGAATTTATTTCGACAATTTAGAAAAAGCGTTTCTATTTCAGGGACTGTATTTTGCAATTCATGAATTAAGGCTACGGTTGATTTTTTGGCTCGAACGGAAAGCTTTGGCACATGTATGATAGAAGCGTCTAGGTATTTGTCTTTTCTTATGACATAAATATCAAATGGCGAAAAATTTTTTGCAGAAAGAGGAACAGATGAGTTTTCTACATTGAAACTTAGATATGCCCTTAAAAGATTGTCCGCCTGTATTTTCGTTATTTTGGGTGCAGGACAGTTACCAATGATTGTCCGGTCACAGAACCACCCGCCATCGGGAGTGTAGTAGCAGTGTTCATCTTTTACGTAATGGACTGTTGTAAAAACTTCATTTTGGACCGCGTTAATAATTAGATAAGGGGCGAATCCATCGGTGTATATAAATTTATCTGTGATTGCGATGCTGTAATCAAAATCTCTTTTCTTTATATGTTTTTGGGGTCCGTTGCTTACCCTAGGATTGATGTCGTCAAGCTCGTATTCAGGGGCGTAATTCTTTTCCTCGTAATGTGGAGCAGGTGTTTTCCCCACAATATATGCAGCATAAAAAATATAACACGCTAGGGCGATAAAGCTAGCTATAACAATAACTGTGAGACAAATTATTGCTTTTTTTAGAATTTTCAATTCGTGCTGAATGTATTTTTTTGATGTCACTCCGTTTAATATACCTTTTTATATTTTAACGATTTTCTTTAAATTATTTTCGAGCGTTTTTTTGATGACTATGCGAAAAACTTGTTATCATTGTCATTTTATCAAAACTAATTCGATTTTAGCCTTATAAAAATTGAGTTTTCCAATTTACTTTATGGTTAGTAAGGTTTAATGGGAGGCTTTATGACATTTTCAATTAAGAGATTTTCTTTTTTTGCGAGTTCCATCGCATTTTTGAGCACCTTTGCCGGGGCAGCAACGATAAACGTTGACATGGGCAAGGAATACCAGCGCATCAGTGGCTTTGGTGCCGCTTCGGCATGGGCAGGGTCCATCACTGACAAGAACGCCGCCTTCCTTTGGGATTCCACTAGCGGCGCGGGACTTACGCTGCACCGTATCCGTATTGCTCCGGACGGTTCCACCTCCGAAACAAGCATCGCAAAAAAGGCAAGTGAATACGGCGTCAAAGTTTGGGCAGCCCCATGGACATCCAAATACACCGTAAATTACGATGGAGACAAAAAGCACCTAGATTTCAATCACGCTCAAGACTGGGCCAACACCATCTTGAAGTTTACGCAAGACATGCGTAAGGCGGGAGTCAACCTGTACGCGATTTCGTCGCAAAATGAGCCCGACGGCACTGGCGACAACCACTATGAACCCGACGAATTGGCTCGTTGGGTTGGCGACTATCTCGGTCCCACCCTTGATACCACAGGCATCAAAATTATTGGCACCGAAGCCATCAACTGGTACGGATTCCCCAATTACAAAAAAGCATTTTTCAACAATCCTGCCGCATTGAAATACACGGACATTTTTGGAACGCACGAATACGGCGGAGACCCCGCCGCTTACCCTGAAATTCACGAAGCCGGCAAAGAATTTTGGGAAACCGAAGTCTATGATCTTGGAAGCAACAAAGAAGACGTTGGGATGGGAAGCGCTCTTCGCGTGGCAAACATGATCCACGACGCCCTTACTATTTCGAATATGAACGCTTGGCATTTCTGGTGGATTTATTCCTGTAGCGAACCTAGTTGCGGCAACGGAGCACTTTGGCCGCAAGGACAGGGAAGCCCCGACAACCTGGAACCCACCAAGCGACTCTGGGTTATGGGAAACTACAGCCGCTTCGCACGCCCCGGCGCGAGGAGAATCGACGCCACCAAGAATCCCGAAAGAGATGTAAAGGTCACCGCCTACCGCGACTCCCTCAAGACGAAAATCGCAGTCGTCATTCTCAATTCCAAGAACGAGGAATTCAAGGCGGATTTTGACTTCGGAAACACAAAGATTGGAAGTTTCAAGCCCTACGTCACCGACGACAATAACAACCTCAAGGAAGGAAGCGAAGTCAAGGTCGATGGTACAAAGTGCAGCTACAGCGCTCCGGCCCGCAGCGCAACGACCGTCGAATTCATTCTGTGGCAAGAGCCAAAGGTCGAACCGCCCAAAGATTCTACAGAATCAATAGCCTTCGGGAGAATTTCTGTACCCCAAAAACATCAAAGTTCATATAAAGTATTTAGTCCAATCGGCGCGTTTATCGGCGAATTCCAAGCTGGAGATGTCGGCGAACTCCGCCACGCCATGACAAACGCGGGCTTAAGCCGCGGTGTTTATATGGTCAAATGCGGGAATGCGAAAACGAAACGGATGGTGTTGAGATAAGCAAAAAAAATTTCAAAATGCAAGAGCTTAGCAATTGCTTTGTGGTCTTAAGGCGTGCTTGATTCGGAAAAGATTATGCTGATGTCGTTTCGCTGGCAAGTTCTGCCTGCAATTTGCGAACATCATTCTCGGAAAGCTTGGTCACACGGGCTATTTTCTTGATGGAATCGCCTTCGGCGAGCATGGCAACGGCGATTTCATCACGTTCGTCTTCCTTTCCCTGCAGGTACGAGCCCTGTTTTTCGTAAAGCATGTCCGTCATTCCGTCAACCTCATCCAGAAAAAATTATTTGGAACTTGGTTGAAGGTCACTTTGAGAAACGTGAAGAAGGGTGATTGCCTCTTCAGGAGTTAGTTTGCCGGCGCTTATCAGAACCTTGGCAATTTCGATTGCCTGATCCTGTTTTCCCTGCAGGTACGAGCCCTGTTTTTCGTAAAGCATGTCCGTCATTCCGTCAACCTCGTTCAGAAGGGTTTCGTCCGTGAACCTCTTAAAAGATACATCATTCGCGAAGTCCTTGTCAAGGAACCGTTTCAGTTTTTCTTCGGGGATATCCTTGTCTTCAAGGACATCGCGGAAAATCCGCAGCATTTCGGCTCTGTCGGACTGCTCGCGGTTCTCGTGCGGGGTGCGGTCCTCGATGGCGAAGAATTTCTCCAGTTCGACAAGGAAGATGTCCAACTTGCCGTAGAACAGACGGCGGTTCCGCACTAGTTGAGCGTGGTGGAGATAGGTGTCGCGCTCCCTCGGGAATTGATTCTCGGTCAGGATGGAGAGCACGTAAATATGCGGCAGGTCGTAGTCTTGAGCCTTCTTGACCGTTCGCGAGATGACGCGGGCGGTGTAGTAGATGAGCCTGTCAACGAAAAGAGTGTTGAAATTCTGTTGGACCTCGATCAGCACGGGCTCGCCAGCTTGCGTGGTTCCATAGATGTCGAAGATGGCAGTCTTGTCGTTAAGCACCCCAGGATTCTCTGGGACTCCCAATGTATATGTTTTTATGGCCTTATCTCCAGTGAGTCCGAGCATCGCGTTCAGGAATTTTACCGTCCGTTCGGGTTTTGCCTCATTGGCCATGAGCATCTTGAAGATGCCGTCGCTGAACGGATAAACGTTCTTGTAAATCTTTCTGTAGTCTGCCAGGTGCTCGGGGTGCTCATGTACATCCTTTGCCATGGCGATGAATTCGCTTCTGTTCATATTTACCTCCGACCGTCTACATGCGAAAAAGGCGGCGTTTTTAGCGTTTTTTGCAAATATACATTCCTGGGATGTCAGAATATGACAATGGAGATTTGGGCAGATTTTTTGTAAAAAAAGCCTAGTTTAGATGCCTAGTTCGTCCCAGAGTTCCTGCGGAGTCGAATACGTTTTGGCATTCGGATTGTGGGCGAGTTTTTCGCCCTCATCGATGGCCGCAAGGAATTCCTTGGTGGGGGCAGGATTGTTGCCATTGAACCCTAAATTGACGGATTGATTTTTTGATAATTCTTTCATATTGTTAAATATGTATGAAAGAATTTAAAAATGCAAGAGCTTGCAGTTTTGTGGATTTTCGCACTTGTCAAAATACAACTTGAAAAGATGGGGCTTGACAGATTTATAGAAATGGTATACATTTGTGTATATGAATACTAGCTTTGGAAACGTGTTGCTTTATCAAACGGAAGATGGTAAAACTCAAATTGAGGTGTCGTTAAAAGATGATACCGTTTGGTTGTCTATTGATCAAATGGCAGAGCTATTTCAAAGGAATAAGTCTACGATTTCTAGACACATAAAGAATGTGCTTGAATCTGGAGAACTCGTCGCAGATTCAACTGTTGCATTTTTTGCAACAGTTCAAAACGAAGGCCCTCGTGAAGTAAAAAGACAAATTGCCTACTATAATCTAGATATGATTATTAGTGTGGGATACCGCGTGAATTCACACAGGGGTGTGCAGTTCCGCATTTGGGCTACTAATGTCTTGCGGGAATACCTTATAAAAGGGTTTGCTCTAAATGATGATTTATTAAAACGGGCTGGTGGTGGAAATTACTTTAACGAACTTCTCTCACGCATCAGAGATATCAGATCCTCTGAAAAGGTGTTCTATCGCAAAGTTCTTGAAATATATGCATTGAGCATTGACTACGACCCAAATACGGAAGAAACAAAAAAATTTTTTGCAACTGTGCAGAATAAGATGCATTTTTCGGCACACGGCCATACTGCTGCCGAGGTAATCTTTGAACGAGCGGATGCTGAAAAAGATTTCATGGGGCTTACCTCATGGACTGGAGCCTTGCCAAAACAGGCCGATGCCGAGATTGCCAAGAACTATTTGTCTGATCGGGAACTGGATACACTAAACAGAATTGTATCCTTGTATTTGGATTTTGCCGAACTTCAAGCTCAAAGCCACATTCCAATGTACATGAAGGATTGGATTCAAAAATTAGATGATTTCTTGAAGCTATCGGGTAAGGCCTTATTGAATCATGCGGGTAAAATCTCCGCCGAGGTTGCCAAAGCAAAAGCCGACAATGAATACGAAAAATTCAACAAACGAACAGCGCTGCAACTGTCTCCTGTAGAAAAAGATTTTTTGGACAATTTCGAAAAAATGCAGAAGAAGATAAAATGATATTGAAATGTCTGTAGAAATTATCTGAGGTATTGAAATTGTGTTGTTGAATGTAAAAAAAAAGGTTTTACTCTTATGGGTCTTTTAGTAAATGCTGAAATTGTAAAAGAAGTTTTTTATGTGGCGGTTCCAATATTAAAACCTATTCCCATAAACTGTATTGATAAAAAAATAGAAGAATATATTTTAGGTGAAATAGAAGCTTTGAACGGATCCTTTGTTATCAATGATGTGAACATGGAATATAAATCTGTACATGATATTGAAAACTATAATTATATAACACAAATGGTTCAACCCAAACATATGCGTCCCTATAAAATTGCTGTGTTTGAAATAACTGTTTCAAAGCAATCTCATTTACTAAAACCTTTTGAAAATAAAGAACATGGAATATGGCTTTCTCCTGAAGAAAATTTTTTTTATTCGACTTTGCATGATTTGCCTATTTTTGAATATGCTTTAGCATATGCCTTGGGTGTTCATTGCGATGGACTTTTTGATGTAGATTATTTTATTGTTTTTTACAATGAAAAATATTTGGAAAAAGAAGAGGGATTTTTGAATCTTTTTTCTCATTTATATGAAAATGATGATTCATTCCCTAATTATTTGAGTAAAATTTCGCTACAAAAAACGTTAGACTGGTTTTTGTCCTTAGATGATATCATAAATTTCTGCGGAAAAACCGCTTTGGGGAAGAGCCTTTCGATTTATAGTAGAATGTTCTCATCAAAAGGTTCTGATGAAGATTTTTTTATGTGTGGTTTATTTGCTGTTATGGCTTTAGAGGAGGCTTTATACGAAAGTAACGGTTCTAAAAAAACATTGTATGAAAAAATTTCATCTTTTTTGAATCTAGAAGAGCAGAAATGTAAAAGGGATATATATAAAATTTATGAACATAGGTGTTCTGTTGCCCATGGTGGTTTTGAACTCCCGTTCAAATTTAATAATAATGATGGAAGTGATGACTTTATGCAATCCTTTGGAAAAACTGAGGATTCATTTGATTTAGGCTTGCTTTATTTGTTTAAATCATTTAGGAAAATGATTTTCGAAAATAAAAAAGAGTTGTCCTTCTTTTATAAATGTTTGTGATGTAAACAGAGAGGGTGGGAGTGTAAATCAAACTGTGTCATCGTTCATTGTTTGATTACGTGAATAAAGTTATAAAATTCTAAATTGATCCTCGAACCATATACATTGTTGCTGAGCGATTAAATACATTCGCTAAGGGAAATCGGTTACCAATTCTTTTTGAAATTGAAGTTATCCCTTTTATTATCCATTTTTTTTATTCGATCATTAATTACATCAATAGATCTATCTAAAAAAGATTGTAACAGCTTTTTCTAGCTTTATCGTTTTCGTAGAAATAAATAATGGTATGAAGTATTTCCATCGATGGAGGCGTCTAAGCCAGGCGTTGCGGGCTGGCGTCTGAAGCCCGCTAGAAGGGGTAGCGGAAGACCCGTCTGGGGTGGGTAAAAAAAGAAGCCCGCTTGCGCGGGCTTGATACTTTGGGTGGGGACGGGGCTGAAGCGAGGGGAAGGCTTTTCCCGCTACGTTCGTCTTATTTCTTCACATGCCTGTGGTACTCTTGCAAGCTGCAGACTTCAAATCTTCCGAAGTCGTGCTTGTCCATGAGGCCTTCCACGGTAGAGGTGAGGGCGGCGATGGTCGTGGTGATGGGAATGCCGGACACGACCGCCTTGGAGCGCATCTGGATTTCGTCGACCATGGCTTCTGCGCCAGTTTCGGTGGTGTTCACGATCCACTGCACTTCCTTATCGTGGATAAGGTCGAGCAGGTTCGGACGGCCACGGGAGATGCGGAACACGGCGCGAGTCTTGATGCCTTCGTTGTAGAGCATGGTGGAGGTGCCGCGCGTTGCGTAGATCTGGTAGCCCATTTCCACGAGGCGCTTGATGAGCGGCACAGCCTTCTGCTTGTCTTCGTCCTTGAGGGATACGAAGATGTTGCCCTGGCTCGGGACCTTGTTGCCGGAAGCCAGCTGGCTCTTGAGGTAGGCAAGGCCGCGGTCGCGATCGAGGCTCATGACTTCGCCGGTGGATTTCATTTCCGGAGAAAGCGTGATATCGACACCCGGGAACTTGACGAACGGGAAGACTGCTTCCTTGACGCTCACGTAGGGCACGTGGACTTCTTCGGTAAAGCCGATCTGTTCGAGAGTTTCGCCGGTCATGCAGCGTGTTGCATAGCTTGCAAGCGGAACACCGATGGACTTGGACACGAACGGAACGGTGCGGGATGCACGCGGGTTCACTTCGATCATATAGAGTTCGCCATCCTTGACAGCGAGCTGCATGTTCATGAGACCAACGACATGGAGTTCCTTGGCGAATTCCTTAGCGAATTCACGGACCTTGTCCTGAATTTCCTTGGAGAGTGTCATCGGCGGGATAACGCTGGCGGAGTCACCGGAGTGGATGCCTGCGGGTTCCACGTGTTCCATGATGGCACCGATAACGGTGTGCTTGCCGTCGCTGATGCAATCAACATCGAGTTCGGTGGCGTCTTCGAGGAAGCGGTCGATGAGGATCGGCTTGCCTTCGCCAATGGCGGCAGCTTCTTCCACGAACTTGCGGAGGTACTTTTCCTTATAGACGATCACCATGCCGCGGCCACCGAGAACGAAGCTCGGGCGCACGAGAACCGGGTAACCGATCTTATCGACAATGGCGAGGGCTTCTTCGACGTTGTGGGCGATGCCGCTTTCAGCCTGCTTGATGCCAATCTTGGTGACGAGCTGCTTGAAGAAGTCGCGGTCTTCGGCGAGGTCGATGTCTTCGGGGCTTGTACCGATGACATTTGCACCAGCCTTCTTGAGACGCATGGCGAGGTTCAGCGGAGTCTGACCACCGAACTGAACAATCACGCCCGCGCACTTTTCGCGTTCGTAAATGCCCATAACGTCTTCGAGCGTAAGCGGTTCAAAGTAGAGCTTGTCCGAAGTATCGTAGTCGGTAGAAACCGTTTCGGGGTTGGAGTTCACCATGATGACTTCGAAGCCGTGCTTGCGGAGCGTGAATGCAGCGTGGCAGCAGCAGTAGTCAAATTCAATGCCCTGACCGATTCTGTTCGGACCACCGCCAAGCACCATGATGCGCTTCTTGCTCTGGTGACCCGGAATTTCGCGGACCGGTTCGGTATTGTCGGCGTAGCAGCTATAATAATAAGGAGTGATTGCTTCGAATTCGCCGGCGCAAGTATCGACGGAGTAGTAGCTCGGGACGAGGCCTATCTGCTTACGCACTGCCATGACTTCTTCCGGAGTCTTGTGGAAAAGGTAACCGATCTGGATATCGCTGAAGCCGAATTCCTTGGCTTGGCGGAAGAGAGCCTTATCCTTGGCGAGGTTTTCGAGAGAACCTGCAGCCGTAATTTCGTCTTCGAAGCAGGCGAGTTCTTCGAGGTGACGGAGGAAGTAGCGGTCAATCTTGGTGACTTCGTAAAGTTTTTCGATGTCCCAACCGCGGCGGAATGCTTCATAGACCACGAAGATGCGCTCTGCACTCGGGCGTGCAACTTCCTTAGCGAGCGTTTCGTCGTCGTAGGCCTTGAACTTTTCGCACTTGGCGCAGGCACCGAATCCACCGAATCCCGTTTCTAGAGAGCGGAGAGCCTTCTGCATGGCCTGCTTGAAGTTCGTACCGATGGCCATCGCTTCGCCCACGGATTTCATCTGGGTGCCGAGCGTGGAATCTGCCTTCGGGAATTTTTCGAATGTGAAACGCGGAACCTTCACGACAACGTAGTCGAGAGCCGGTTCGAAGCAGCTCGGGGTCGATTGCGTGATGTCGTTGCGGAGTTCGTCGAGCGTGTAGCCCACGGCGAGGAGTGCTGCAATCTTTGCGATGGGGAAGCCCGTTGCCTTGGATGCAAGAGCAGAAGAACGAGACACACGCGGGTTCATTTCGATGATGATGCGGCGACCGGTTTTCGGTTCGATAGCCCACTGCACATTGGATCCACCAGTTTCCACGCCGATAGCTTCCATGACCTTCAAGGAGTCATCGCGCATGGCCTGGTAAGCACGGTCATCAAGACTCTGGATCGGGGCGACCGTGATGGAGTCACCGGTGTGAACACCCATCGGGTCGAGGTTTTCGATGGAGCACACGATAACGGCATTGCCCTTCTTATCGCGCATGACTTCCATTTCGAATTCTTTCCAGCCGAGGAGCGATTCTTCGATAAGCACTTCGTTGTTGAGCGAGGCGTCAAGACCGCGGTTCACGATGGTTTCGAATTCTTCTTCGTTGTGAGCGATACCACCACCAGTACCACCAAGCGTAAAGCCCGGACGGATGATCAAGGGCCAGCTTCCGATGGTGTGGGCGATAGCGGTTGCTTCGCTCATGGAGTGTGCGGAACCGGAGCGGGGGAGGTCCAGCCCGATCTTGAGCATGGCTTCCTTGAACAAGTGACGGTCTTCGGCGCGTTGGATAGATTCGGCCTTGGCGCCGATGAGTTCCACCTGGTAGCGGTCGAGAATGCCGCGTTCGTTGAGTTCCATGGCAAGGTTCAAAGCCGTCTGGCCGCCAAGTGTGGGGAGCAAAGCGTCCGGGCGTTCGCGACGGATGATTTCGTGGAGAATATCGACGCTCAGCGGTTCGATGTAGGTGCGGTCAGCCATTTCCGGGTCGGTCATGATGGTTATTGAATTTCTTCATTTGTTGCCTTTCCATTATTATCAAATATTTTTTGAATAAAATTT
>NZ_JAFWOM010000034.1 GCF_017545445.1 Fibrobacter sp. | reverse complement strand
GAAGATGCACAAAAGAAAATCAAAAATGCCGATGAACTTCTAGAAGATTTGAAAGACGATTAAATCTTTGTTGTCTAATTTGCTCATTTTAGTTATATTTGAATTACAGATGAGCGTCTGGGATTCCCTTACATTTGATGATCTGCCTAACGAGGATTTAAAGTGGGTTGCAAAGACCCTCGGTCTCGATGTCGCCAAGAGAATCTGGAAACGCTTTGCAGGCAACCATGTAGCCTGTCCATCCCGGATGACTCCGAACGCTGTGCGTCGCTACATGGCTGACAACTGCGAGAAGACTGTCCACCAGCTTGCTTTTGAAACGGGCGTGAGCGAACGCACGATTTACCGCTATCTCAACTTTGTGCCGAAGAAGCGTGACAGCGGGCAGATGTCTCTTTTCTAGATTCATTCCTTTATCCATTCGCCGGTTCGTGCGTGGTGCAGGTAGTTTTCTGCTTTGCGGATATCGTCTTCCCAATTGTTGTCGGGCTTGAGGCCTGCACGGCATTGATACTTTACGGCGTTGCCGATGTCGTAGGCAGCTTCACGCGGAATTTGTGGACGTTTGACGATGGCGTGGATGATCTTGATTGTTTCCACGGGCATTTCGTTGTAGTAGGTCTGTTTTTTTTGCGGTTGGTTTGGTGTGGGTTTGGTCATTTGATGGGGTCCTTTAGGTATTCGAGCATTACCTTTTTGATGTTTTCAATGTCTTCGTCTTGCAGGAGCATGTAGGGGCGTGCAGGGATGTTTGAGCCGGGGTGGTGGACTTTCTTTCTGTAAAGCGTCACTCCGCCTACGGTGAACTGCAACGCACGTCTGTTTTTTGCTTTGATTTCATGCGGTGCGGTCGTGCCGCCGAACTGGTGGATGGCTGCGTATTTTTGCGGTCCGGTCATTACTGTTACACCCATTCCGTCATCATCAACTTTGTGGTGGATGCTTTTCATGAGTGCCCCAGTGCCGATTAAGGTCATGCCCTTGGGCTTTTTCGATTGTGTCCACTTTTCGGGTCTGCCGCCTTCGCGGAAATTCTGCTTGACACTTTTTACAACGATGTTTCCAGCCACGGCCATGATGGGCTTTAAATGGACGGCACGGTCTTTCAGGATTTCGAGAAGCGTGTCGAACTCGTGCCGTTCTATGGTTGCGTTGATGAAATCTGCCATGGGGTTGCAATTCCTTGGAAAAAGTGGTATATTGTCCTAAAGTAAGGAGTTATACATGCCTGATCCAGAATTTGAAAAATTGCTAGAACTTTGCAGCAAATGGACAAACGACGATGCAGAGTATATTTTCGATTGTTCTCTCAAGGACGACGCTCCTGATGATGTGAAAAAAGCCTTCGAAAAACTGAAGAAAATGCAGAAGGAATACGACGACGCTGGCATTCTTGTCTAGTTGTTCCGTTTGTTTTTCCTGACATTGTTCATCCTTTCCATTAAAGCTTTGTAGACTGCCTTGGATTCGGCGGCAGCGTTAGAACGGTTGTTGAATACATCCGAAACCGCTTCTGCAACAGTTTCCTTGTAGCTGTATTTTTCATCGGCATAACGGGAAATGCCTGCCCTGAATTTCAGGACTTTATTGTAGTCCGATATTTCGACACCGCGATCTTGAGCCGCTTTGTTGACAATCTGTTTTGCCACTAGCTCAAAATTGTCGTATTTGTACATTTCCATTTGTGCCAGAGTACATTGAACGACGTGCCCCATTTCGTGATAAGCCGTCGCCCTGTGGCATCCGTTTTTAGGGTGGAAACCGTCATCGGTATATGGGACTGAATTTTTTCCAAAGTATTTCTTGTTAATGAGTATCGAGAACGGTGTATTCGGTATTTTGTAATGCCTGGTGATAGCCCTGTTTTTGTCCTTGGGGTCAGTTCCAAGGATGTCGATTTTCGCTTCCGGGAAAACGGTCATTACGGAGTCTATTCCTTTCAAGACTTCCTTTACATGCCCCAAGTCGAATTTCTTCAGGCGTTCGTCAATCTTGAAACCGCGTTTGTTTTCCATGTATTCAAACAACTCGGCGGGCTTCTTGAAAGAGTCAATTTTCTTGTCGGTTTTTACTTTTGGAATGTTCCCGGCTCGTTCGTCCTTCCTGTCGTTCCAGCGGTCTCGAATGTTCTGAATGATTCCGGGTGTTCTGTTTCCGTGCCTTTCGGATGAAATTCGTTCAATTTCAGAATTCAATTCAGCGTTGCCTTCAAACTGGTCCAAAAGTTTGAGCTCTTTCTCTTTGAGCTGTTCCTTGAGCCGTTGGTTTTCGGCATCGGCATCGCCTATGCTGTAGTCCCAATTTTCACCAATGTTCGTGGTGTCGTTAGCCGGGGTCGGGGCTTTCGTTTCTTTTTCAAGCCCTGCTTTCATTTCGTACTTGCTGATAAATTCCTTTTCGCACAGACAACCGAATCCGTTTGGAGGGCTATGCTTTTCCCACCACGGGTCGTTTACTGGGAGCACCGTGCCGTTCCACGCCTTGTGCTGTTCGCGGCTTGTGGGCATCATCATGCAGATGTACTTTGCGTGCGTAAATACTTCGGGCATTTCCCTAGCTTGCCGTTCTTGTGCTGCCGCTGCTGCGGTGAGCATGTTCGTCTGGTAAATGACTTTCGAACGCCATGCACCGTATTTGGGCTTTTTCATCTTTTCGTCAAAGCTGGGGTCCGATTCGCGCCACTTGCTTGCAATTTGATAGAACCGATTGCGGAAATCTTGCAGGGATTCACCCTTTTCGATGGCCTTGTCAACGGCGTTACGGAAATCAAGCAAGATGTCGGCACGCATTGCACCGGCAACGGTGAACGCTCTCGTGTGCATTGCGCCCTTGAGATCGTTCCAGCGTTTTGTAGGAAGGTTGATTTTCTGCTTGAAGTAATCGACCGCTTCCTTGTACGCACCTTGCTTGAAACCGAGTTCCTTAGCCATCTATGATGCCTGCTTTTCTGAGAAGCGTGAAACGCCCTGCAAGGTCTGCTGCGAGGAATGCCTGTTCCATTTCGTCTTCAATTTGGTCCATGGGCATTTCGCCATAGCAGCCGCCAAGCTTGTCGCGGACTTCTTCGAGACTCTTTGCGTTCTCTACGAGTTCGCGGATGGGTGCAAGGAAATCCACCTTTTCACATTCGTCTGCGAGGTGTTCGGTGAACTCGTTCACTTGTTTGCGGAGTTCGTGGCTTGCGTTGCGAACTTTCGGCTTCTTTTCAGGGCCTTCCGCGAACATTGCTCCACCTTGCTGGACTTCGTGCATTTCAAAGTATTTTTCATCGATGCCGTAAACATCGGTGATATACGCGGCGTTGAATTTGACGCCAAGTTGGGTAAGCTTCACATCGCGTTCGAGGCGGGCTTCTTGCAAGTCTTCCGGGAGGATGATGTTCATCCAGGGAATTTCTTTTTCGTTCGGCCAGTTGATTTCGTAGATCCAGCGGATGAGCTGGTTGATGCTGGATTCTACCATTGCGGCATCGTCGAGGGCTAGGTCTGCACGCACGTCGTTGTGCACGGTAGCCATAGCCTGTGTGCCGCCCGAGCTCGTCTGTTCGGTGGTGAGGGTTTCGCCAAGCCAAGCCTTGGACATGGCCTTGTCTGCCCACGCGATGATTTCTGCGTGCGGGTTTGTGCCGCTCAGGTGGGTTTCCAGGAGTTCCACGGAGCCGGTCTGCGGGATGACTGCGACTGCATCGCGGATAAGCCCTGCAAGCATTTTCAGGAACTGCTGTTGTTCGGCATCAGTTGCCGTTGGCGGCACCTTGCCGATGGCCTTGGGCATGCCGTATTTTTCGACGAAGAGCATCCAGAATTTGAGACCGCCTTTCTTGAACGCGAGAGGCCAGAAGCAACGGGAATAGGTTGAGTTGCCGTATGGGTTCGCGGTTGTCGGGCGGTTGCGAGTGACGAGGAACTTGCGGGCGGGCATTTCTTGGCGGGTGCCGTCCTTCGTCTGCAAGAGGAGCTTGCCGTCGCTGTCGAACTTGAACCATTCCTGCTTGCGGTCCTTGATGGCTGTGGGCAAAATGAGTACGCCCAAGTCGGTCGCGACTGCATCCCACACGATTTCATGCACGGCGTAACCGAAGCCGATTGCTTCGAGCATCTGCGAAATCGTGTTGCGGAGGTCGATATTCCAGAGGTATTCCTCGACAAACTTTGCCTTGTTCTGGTCGCCCTTGCTACCGTCGATTGTCCATGCACGGCTCGTGATGGCGGCAAAGCGCTTGTTTTTCACCGCGTCGAGGTGTGCGTCTATCATTTCGCGATAGACCTTGATATTGCCGCCCTGAGCCTTGAGGATTGTATCGGGGTTTGGCAAGTAGTCGAGCCCGGTGATATACTCGGCGACATTCCGGGTGGCGACTTCCTTTGCAAGCTGCAATTCGCGCTTGTTTTGGGTCTCGTTCTGGTTATTTTTGTTCTTTTTGCTCATGCAGTCCTCGGTCTGTTTCTAATCTCGTTGAATCGCCGTTCAAATTCGTTGAAAAATGATTTTTTAAAATTTGATGTCCACTTGCTAGGGTTTTAAGAAAAAAGGCTTAAAAGGGCCTTTCTGTGCGATTTTTAAAACCCACTCAAATCCACGTTTTGTTCCTTGAATGGGTTTGCCGTTTGCACGAATATCGGGCCCGCCGCATTCGCCGATTTTGCGTGGTATGCAAGCGCCGCTCCCCAGAAGAAGTCGCCGTGGCCCTTCTCGGTGCTTTCAGCGTCGTAACGGATATTCCCGGCACTTGTGACAATCTTTTTAACAGCGTGGATGCTTTCGGCCTGTTTGTCTTCTTCGCGACCGTCAACGCCCGGAAATTTCGGGCATTTTTCGATGATGAGTTTCTGGTCTTCGAATGCTTGCAAAAGACTGATGGCGAGGTCTGCCTTTACCGCGTTCGTAAAGAGAACTCCTTCGACCTTGACCGAGCCGAACTTTTCCTGAGCGCGTTCGGTGAACTGGTCGCCAAGCCCCGTGCGGTCGATACAGGCTCGCACTAGGTTCGGGAGCTTGAGGAACTTGTAGAGCTTTTCTTCAAGGTAGCTCCACTTCTTTTTCTGGTAAGCTTCGACCGCTCGGCAAACAAGCTGGTCGCAGACATCTTCGAATACATAGATGACATAGAGGTGACGGTGGCGGGCTACGTCGCAACCGAGGTAGAGCGGACCTTTAGCCTTTTCAAGACCAAGGATACCTTGGCGCTCGCAGCTGTGAATGAGGTCATAGCCGATCATCGACGTGGACTCGTCTTGCGGATTACAGCAGTATTCCTCTTGCCATATCGCCTCAGTAAGGCAGCCTTTGTGTTCCTGCGCCAGCCATTCCTCGCGTTCTTTCCTGGAGAGCTTTCGCCCGCAGATACGGTCGGCGAGGCCTTCTTCTACTGCGAGCTGGATAGGAACTGTGTGCACGCTGTAATCGAGTTCGCCTTTTTTGCACTTGTCGATGATCAGGTAGAAAAGCGAGTTGACGCCGTTGTGCGTAGAGAGTATGCGGATTGAGTAACCCCACATGGCGGCGGGCTTCGCGGCTGCCCACATCTTGCGGTCGTCCTTGTGGTGTGCCGCTTCGTCCCAGACAATCTTACCGCCTTTTGAGCGGAACGCCTTGGGGTTGCTGGATAGCGCGTAAATTTTTGAACCGTTGTTGAACTCGATTACTTTGGACTTTACGCCTTTGTCTTCATCTGCAAATTCACATTCCGTAATGTCTTCGCAGTTGATTTCTGCTAGAGTTTTTGCTATGGAGTTCAGCTTTGAAACCCAACCGGATATGTAATCCATGTATTCGGCTGCGGCGGTCATG
>NZ_JAFWOM010000033.1 GCF_017545445.1 Fibrobacter sp. | reverse complement strand
TTATCAAGCTGCTTCTCGTTAACGCTTTCAATGACGTTCAAGAATTTCGAGAATTCATCAGGCTTCGCACCAAGCGATTTCAAATACTCGACCATACCGGGAAAATCAACAATTTCGTATTTCTTCGAAACGCATTGCTTCGCAAGCTTCTTACCGAGAACCCGTTTCAAAATCGGAATATTCCAGATAATCGAAGTGTTGGTAATCTGCGTTGCCGTGACGGTCTGCGAAACCTCGCCGAAACCATCCGTTTCAAACGAAACGCTGTTGCCTTTGAGGTTCTTTTCCTGCTGCTCGAAAAGAGCGTTCATCGAAGCATTGAAATCGGATTTCATATCGTTCATGACCGATTCGGCGTTTTTGAACTTCAAAAGCTGCTTCGCATACGCGATAACGTAATTGCGGGATTCTTCGAGCGATTCAAAGCTAGTTATCTTGGGCTTGCGCGTCTTGTTCGCCATTTTCACCAATCCCCTTCAAAAGATTGTAAATGCCACGAGGCCAACGGTCACCGTTGCGCACCCACACAATATCGTCATACGAAACAACAAAATCAAGCCCGTAAGCCGTTTGAAGCTTCAATTTGCGCTTTTGGCTCGACCGCTTGACAATCTTAGCGCTGCGAACCTTTCCCCTCTCATCCTTGAAAGCGACGATAGCACCGATTTGCGCATTCTCGACGTGCGAAATATGGCGTTCCGCTTTCTTCTTCTCTTCGCGCTCCTTCATCATGCCGCGCTTGAAAGATTCGTTGTCTTTGTCTGATACCTCCAAATCGCCATCAAACGCCGTCTGCGCCGTAGTTACCTCTTCAACGGCTTGCACTTCGTCTTGCTGTGCAACAACGTCTGAAATGGGCTTAGAATCGTTCTGAGCGCAATCATCGGCTAGCGCCTCCACCAACTGCGCCTTGGTCATGCTGCCACGACCCGGCAACTCCCTTTCCTTGGCAAGCTTGCGCAAATCATCGCGCGTCATAGCCTCCAACTCTTTTGCTTGCATCCTCGCAACTCCTTTCTTTTCGCCTTTTGGCTTTTCCGAAAAACGACAAAACGCGCCCGGTTGCCCGTGACGCGCATTATCCAAAATCAAATATCCCACTTTGCGCAAAAATCTTCCCAATTCATTTTGCGCATGTCGCTGAAATACTCTTTATCCCTATCGATGATTTGGCGTTGATTCTGAATCGTGTTATACGCCATATCAAGCGCATTTAAACGCAACTGATATTCTGCATCATCGATAATCTCAAACTTAGCGTAATTGTCAATCCGATTGCGCTCAGCATCCCAAAGCTTCTGAACGGCGTTTACCGTGCGCGTGCAAACCGTTTCGTCATCACGACAAGGCAAGCGATTGAACCCGGTAGGCTCGTCATATCCCCACGTCTGCACGTGCTTCTTGCAATCGTAATACAGCACTCGGAAAATCCGCTGCGCCTTGGTCTGCTTCGTCATCTTGACACGTCCTTTCGACTGAAAACTAAATTGCCTTGCGACGGTTACGATTATACGCGACCGTCGCAAGGCTTGCAATACCCCGTTTCAAGAAATTTTCGATTCTAATTTACGGCATTGCCAAAAAGAAACCATCTGCAACGATGCCGATAGCAGCGCCTATCACAGCCGTAATCATACACGCCACGACCGTTCGCCATTTCTCGCCATCCCTGCCCTCTAGCGTTTCGAGCCGTTGCCCCTGCTTTCGCTGTTCTTCGCTCATATGCTTCATTTCTACTGCCAACTCTTTTACGCTCGTAACCAAATCCGTAATGCTCGAAACGTTTTTTTCGATTTCCTTCAAACGCGCATCTTGCCGCTCGTTGTGGTCATCGATACGCTTTGCGAATTCTTCATGTTCGCTTCTCGAAATGTAACCCTCACTCATAGAACTCACCTTCTAACTACTCGGCAAGTTCAGCAAGGTCAAGCGCTTCGAGCAGTTCTTTCACCTTCGGCTGAATAATTGCCGGAACCTGAGAAAACGTGCGCTTGCCCTTGATGATAAGTGCAACGTAAACTTCTGCCATCGTAGATACCTCCTTTCTGAAAAGCAGTTTGAAAATTGCCATTTTCAGACCGTAGCACATGGTTATTCACCATCTACGGGGTATCCCCAGTCAATCAGGATTTGCCGAACCCTTGGCCGGATATCAGCCGGAACTTGGTCTAGCGTCTTTTTGCCCTTCACAACAAGGCGTGCATACAATTCAGCCATTACAGCTCACCCCCGCCAACAACCAGCTCGTAAACCTCGGCAACCGCAACCTGAGTGCTTGTAATCTCGTTAGCCATATCATCGTTTGCCTTTTGCAAATTTTCGATATACTCGCCCGTTTCGTAACGATTGAGCGTGCATTTCCACTTCTCGTAATCATCGCCCGTCATATCATCGTGAATCTCGACAAGTTCAGCGCTCACAAGCACGTCAACGCTCGTCGGATACACGGTAACATCATCGGGCTTTTCATCAAACATAGCATCACGAATCACGCGCATTTCTTCAAACCTCCGTTCTTATTGCCCTTTATGACCTTCAAGTGATATTCGGTCATCTTGTGTTCAATCGGCATTACATAGCGCCTACGCAATCCGGCGCTATTGCAATGACCCAACCATCCCGTTAAAGAACCGAAAGCGCAAAACATCGAATAATTTATCAAATGCCCGCGCCTAGCGCGTCTGCGCACGTTTAAGCACAACCTGCGCAACGTTTTCACAATCGATTTTCGCAATCGTATAACGCCGTGCCTGAAAACGTAGCCAACGAAATCAATTCCCCTATCCTCAACGAAAAACAGGCTCCAAGATTTCTTGACCTCCAAGCCAAGGAAACGTTCGAGAAACGCCGTTACACGTGTCACAAGGCGCTGCAAGAACTCTTTCGACTTCGCAAGGAAAACCATATCATCCATA
>NZ_JAFWOM010000032.1 GCF_017545445.1 Fibrobacter sp. | reverse complement strand
TTCTACAGTAACGGGCGTTGTCGCAAAGTACGTGTGACCGTCGTTGCTCAATTTTTCGGCGAGCAATATGAGTCCTGCGCAAGTCCCGAAAGTGGGGAAGCCGCTTTCGATGCGCTCGCGTAAAGGTTCAAAAAGCCCGAGGTCGCGCAAAAGTTTTCCTTGCACGGTGCTTTCTCCGCCGGGGAGCACGAGACCGTCAAAGTGTTGATTGAGGTCGCGCAACTGGCGAATTTCAAACGTCTCGACCCCAAGCTTTTCAAGCATCGTTCGGTGTTCTGCAAACGCTCCCTGCACGGCGAGTACGCCGATTTTAAATCGTTTGTTTGTTTTGTCTTCGCTCATTTACTTTCCTCTTTCTGCCATTAAAAGTGCAATTTCGGTTTCGTTGATGCCGACCATGGCTTCGCCCAAATCTTCGGAAAGTTTAGCGATGAGTTTGGCGTCTTTGTAGTTTGTGACTGCTTGTACAATCGCTGCGGCGCGTTTTGCCGGATTGCCGGACTTGAAAATGCCCGAACCGACGAACACCCCTTCGGCGCCGAGCTGCATCATGAGGGCTGCATCAGCCGGAGTGGCGACACCATCAGCGGCAAAGTTCACGACGGGGAGTCGCTTGTGGTCGTGGACGTATTTCACGAGTTCGTACGAAACTTGCAATTCCTTGGCTCGGTTGAAAAGTTCGTCTTCGCGCATGGAAGTGATGCGGGCGATTTCTTGGTTCATGAGGCGGATGTGACGGACGGCCTGCACGATATCGCCGGTTCCCGGTTCGCCTTTGGTACGTATCATGGAAGCGCCTTCTTCAATGCGACGGAGTGCTTCGCCAAGGTCTCGTGCACCGCAGACGAACGGTACTTTAAATTCGTGCTTGTTGATGTGGAAAACGTCATCGGCGGGGGAGAGCACTTCGCTTTCGTCAATATAGTCAATCTCGATGGCTTCGAGGAGCTGAGCTTCGACAAAGTGGCCGATACGGCACTTGGCCATCACAGGAATGGAAACGGCGTCTTGGATGCCCTTGATCATCTTGGGGTCGCTCATGCGAGAGACGCCGCCTGCGGCACGGATGTCGGCAGGGATGCGTTCAAGTGCCATGACGGCGGCGGCACCGGCTGCTTCTGCGATTTTTGCTTGTTCTGGGGTGGTCACATCCATGATAACGCCGCCCTTGAGCATCTGGGCGAGATTCTTGTTCAATTCGTAGCGGTTTTCTGTTGACATTGGGGACTCCTTGTGGTTTGTGCGGAACTTTTTTCGTCATCCTGAACCGTAAGGTGAAGGATCCAGGGCGTTTCGCTGTTTTCGGAGCGTAATTTAGACTTTTTATTGACTTTATTAAATATTCAAATTTCTATTATTTTAATAGGTTCAGTTTAATGCCAGTTTGTGGTCAGTTTTTTCAAAAGGAAAGCTTGATAATGCAAGAACTTCGCATTGTAAAAACACTCGAAACGGTTCTCGCTCGCGGTGCTGTATGCTTTTTTGTTTTAACTTTTGTGTTTCCGTTGTCATCCTGAGTGGCGATAGCCGCGAAGGATCCAGTGATTCTTTTTTTTTGAGTTTATTTTAACGTGAGGTTTCCCAAATGCTCTCATACGATATTTCAAAAGTAGGTGATGACACTCTTTATCATTTCCTTTATCGTTCCATAAAGGACGATATTCTGTTGGGGCGTCTTGAAGCGGATGCGAAGCTCCCGTCAAAACGTCCCTTTGCAAATGCGTTGGGCGTGAGCGTGGTGACTGTGGAAAATGCTTACGAGCAGCTTTTAGCGGAAGGCTTCATTTACTCGCTCCCACGCAAGGGCTTCTTTGTCGCCACCATCCAATCGAAAAATCCGCAAATCCAGCCCAAGCCCATTCCCGCCAAGCAATCCCGTGAATCGCAACGCGTTGAACCGCCGAAGGCGACCCATTATATTGCAGACTTTGTCAACAATCAGGTCGATGCATCTACGTTCCCGTTCTCGACGTGGGCGAAGATTACGCGGAAAGTCCTCTGCGAACAGCAAAATGAACTGCTGACTCGTTCGCCAAATTCAGGAGTCCTTGCTCTCCGAAAAGCGATTGCCAAAATGCTTTTGGGGTTTCGTGGAATGCGTGTGGATCCAGAACAAATTGTCATCGGAGCAGGGACGGATTGCCTTTACACTTGGCTTGTGCAACTATTGGGCTTTGATAAAAAGTACGGCGTTGAAGACCCCGGCTATAGCAAAATTTCTAAAATTTATCAAAAATTAAATGTTGTTTGCAATTTTATCCCGCTTGATGAGCATGGCGTTCGCATAGACCAGCTCGAAGAAACTTGTACGGACGTTGTTCATCTTTCGCCATCGCACCATTTCCCGACGGGCAAGGTGATGCCCGTAAGCCGCCGTTACGAGCTTTTAAGCTGGGCTGCAAAATCGAGCAATCGTTACATCGTCGAAGACGAATACGATAGCGAGTTCCGCATGGTTGGCCATCCGATTCCGTCCCTTCAAAACATTGACGTGCAAGACAAGACGGTTTATATAAATTCATTTTCTAAAACGCTTGCCTCTACGGTGCGCGTGGGCTACATGATTCTCCCGAAACCGCTTGCACAAAAATTTCACAAAGAATTTTCATTTTACACTTGCACTGTATCGAACCTTGAACAGTACGTACTTGCAAAATTCATCAGCGGCGGTCATTACGAAAAGCACATCAACCGTATGCGCAATTTTTACCGTCACCGTCGCGATACTCTGCTTGATATCATCCGTCGCAGTCCGCTTCATGACCGCGTTGAAATCGCCGAACAAGATGCCGGCTTGCACTTTATTCTAAAAGTGAAGACAACGTTTTCCGACGAAGAATTTTGCAATCGGGCGCTTGAAAAAGGCGTTCGCATCGGGGCACTTTCGGATTACTACACGATGGCCGAACCCTCACAACATGAATTTGTCATCAACTATTCCTCCGTTCCCGAAAAGCAAATGAAAAAGGCTGTTTTGCTGCTTGAAAAAATTGTGGAATGAGATTTTCTTGCTTTGTCATCCCGGCCTAAGGTCACTGAGCTTGCCGAAGTGCCGGGATCGCCTTTTTAAATCCTCAAATTACTTATATTTACCTCAAATGTATGGGGAGGAGAGGTTTATGAAAATGTTTGCAAAGTTTGTGCCGTTTATGCTTGTGACTGCGATGTCCGTATTTACCGCTTGCGGTGGTGACAGTGGCAACAACGCCGATTCAGACGAACTGGTGTCCAGCAGTGCCGTGAAAAAATCAAGTAGCAGCAAGGGCGGTTCTGCAAAGTCTAGCAATAGCTCATACGATGCCAAGAACAATACCCTAAAGGACTTCCGCGACGGGCGGATGTACAAGACCGTGAAAATCGGCGACCAGATTTGGATGGCAGAAAACCTCAATTACAAAACGAAGAACAGCGTCTGCTACAACGATAAATCAAGTAATTGCGACAAGTATGGCCGCCTTTACACTTGGGCCGAAGCTAACGAAGCTTGTCCTGATGGATTCGATTTACCGACGGATAGTGACTGGATTGAACTTTTTACGAATGTCGGGGGTGAGTCGAAAGCGGCCTTATACCTCAAATCGGAGAGTGGCTGGGCTAACGATGGCGGGGGGACGGATAAATATTCCTTTAGGGTTCTTCCGGCGGGTCACATGCTTGATGACGGAACATTCTCTGACGAGGGCAAAAGGGCGTATTTCTGGACTGCAACAGAATACACTTCCGATGGTGCTATTAGCATATTTTTCCTAAAACAAGTGGACATGGCCAATAAGTTCAGCATTGGCGTAGATAATGGGTTCTCCGTTCGCTGCGTGATGGGAACTCCTTCCGCAAAATCCAGCAGCAGCAAGGCGAAGTCATCGTCGAGTGCGAAGTCTAGTTCTTCGACAAAAAAATCTTCTTCAAGCGCAAAGTCTTCTAGTGCAACGTCGAATGGTGGCAAGGCGACATACGACGAGAAAAACAACACCATGAAGGACCCCCGCGACAACAAGACCTACAAGACCGTGAAAATCGGCGACCAGGTTTGGATGGCGGAAAATTTAAACCTTAATACGAACTCTAGCTATTGTTATGGCGAAGAGCCTTCGTCCAAACAAAATCGTAACCCAGGCTTATGCAGTACGTATGGTCGCCTTTACAAGTGGGATGTGGCAACGCAGGTTTGCCCCGGCGGCTGGCACTTGCCCTCTAAGGCAGAATTTGAGACTTTGTTGAAAACAGTTGGCGGCCAAGACAGCGCTGGGATAAAGCTTAAGTCTGTTGACGGCTGGAAATTCGAGAAAAAGGAAACTGTCGGAACAGATGATTACGGATTGACCGCACTCCCCGGAGGCTATAGAAAAGAAGATAATTTAAGCGGCGTAGTTGTCACAGGAAACATTGAATCCTACGATTTTATCGGTGATAAAGTTCTTGCGTATTTTTGGACATCTACGGAGGATATAAAAACTTCGACTAGGCTTAGTGATGGTGGAATTCTGCTCGATCATGCGTTTAGTTTGTTTATGAAGAATGCTTATGCGGACGCAGTCTTTATTGGTGAATATATGGATAACGCAATGTCGGTTCGCTGCGTTCTTGGTTCCGATCCTTCGTCTGATGCAAAATCTTCAAGCAGCAAAAAGACGGAGTCGTCGTCAAGCGTGAAGTCGAGTAGTTCGAGTGCGGAGTCCAGTAGCAGTGTTAAAGCATCGTCATCTTCGACTCAAAAATCTTCGTCATCTACAGCAAAATCGAATAGCTCAACTGTAGTTACAGGTTCTGTGACGGATTCCCGCGACAACAAGACTTACAAGACTGTGAAAATCGGTAATCAGACTTGGATGGCTGAGAACCTGAATTTTGAAGCGACGAACTCTTATTGCTTCAAAAATACCGCTGAGTATTGTGCTGAATACGGTCGCCTTTACACATGGGGTGCTGCGATGGATAGTGTGGGCGAATGGAGCGAGAACAGCAAGGGTTGCGGATATTATGGCAGTGATTGCTCGCCAACCTATCCGGTGCGTGGTGTGTGCCTTGATGGATGGCATTTGCCTAGTAGGGCGGAGTGGGATACTTTGTTCTCAGCAGTTGGTGGCGAATCGACTGCGGGCAAGGTGCTCAAGTCAACGAGTGGCTGGGAAAACTGGGATAAGAAGAGCGGCAATGGCACGGATGATTTTGGGTTCTCGGCGTTCCCTGCTGGCTACAGGAACTATTACGAAAATTTCTACGCCAATGGTAGCCAAGCGTTCTTCTGGAGTTGTTCTACTGAAGGGACCGCCGCATACTTCTCTGATGGGTCTTCTGCGTACTACGTGAGACTGGATTTCAACTACGATCGCTTGGTCTTGGACATCAGTTACAAGTATAGCGGCTATTCCGTCCGCTGCGTAAAAGATTAGACGAAAGAACGCCCGCTATGCGGGCTACAGACGAGTGTCGAAAGTCGCAGAAATGCAAAAAAGACCACGAGTGAATCGCGGTCTTTTACTTGCTGAACAAATCTGCGTGGGTTCCCGTGCGGGCGAGTTCAAGAATCAGCAAATTCTCCTTTTTCTGGTATATCAAAAGCCAGTCCGGACGGATATGGAGTTCTCTGTGCCCGGACCAGTTTCCGTCAAGGGAATGGTCGCGGTAACGTTCTTCTAGAGGTTCGTCGTTGGCGAGCTTGGAAATGACTTTTGCGATTTCTTCCATGTTATAGCCGCGTTTTTGAGCTCGCTTCATATCTTTTTTTCATTACGGATGTGTAACTGACCGCATATTTCGTCTTTGTGGTAGGTAACTTGATCATTTAAGCATAGCCTCCATCAATTCGTCAACGTTGTTGTATGTCTTGACGGAGGACGGGTCCTTCATGTACTTTTCAATGAGCTTGTCGCCTTCTTTCATGGCTTTGATGGTTGTGCGATTCGGGCGATCCACGGCGATTTCAAAAGGAATTCTCCCTTCGCGCAACACTTGCTTGGTGAAAACGTTAAAAAGGCCCGAAATGGTCATCCCGACTTGTTCGCAGAAATCGGAAAGTCCTTTTTTGTCTTCGTCGTCAAGCGTAATTGTCAGGTTTGCCATGTTTTGCCTCTCTAGTGAAAATTATGTGGTTTACACATTAAATATACGTAATTATACGTGAAAAGTAAGGGCTTTTCACGTGAAATAAAAAAGGCCGCGATAGAATCGCGGTCTTTTCTATGCTTGTCGTCATTCTGAGGGCTTTGGCCCGAAGAATCCAGTGTTTTTTTCTGACTGGATCCTTCGCGGTCTGCTGATTGCGTTGGATCCTTCGGGGCTGTTCGCTTCAGGATGATGCGATGTGCTTTCCTGCTTTGCGTCACTTCGGCAACGCTTCGACAAACTCAGCGCACCGGCACAGTGACCTTACTTCACGCTGGCGGTCAGCAGCTTGGTAATCGCGGCAACGTACTCAGCCGGGTTCGGGAGCGGAGAGCCTTCGGCAAGCAGAGCCTGGCCGTAGAGGGCCTTCGGCCAATCGCCGAGATCTTCCTTCGCTTCGGCCTTCTTCTTGAGCATTTCGCAAATCGGGTGCGTCGGGTTGATTTCCAGAATGCGCTTGCTCTTCGGCAAGTTCTTCTGGCCCATCGCCTTCATCATGCGTTCCATCTGGGCGCTCATGGCGTCTTCGCTGGTCACAAGGCAGCAGGGGCTATCCTTCAGGCGGCTAGACACGCGGACTTCCTTGATGTCTTCGTCCAAGACCTTCTGCAGGTTTTCGCAGAGGCCCTTGAAGATGCCCTTGTTGGCTTCTTCGGCCTTCTTTTCGTCTTCGGTTTTGTCGAAATCTACATCGCCGCGGGCGATGTCGTGGAACTTCTTGTCGCCGAATTCCTGGAGGCTAGACATCATGAACTCGTCGATGCCGTCGCTCATGAGCAAGACTTCGTAGCCCTTCGCCTTGAAGGCTTCGAGCATCGGGTTAGACTTCACGGCGTTCTTGTCGCCGATGAGGTAGTAGATTTCCTTCTGGCCTTCCGGCATGCGCTTCACGTATTCGTCGAGACCCACGAGAGCGTCGCCTTCGGTCTTGGTGCTTTCGAAGCGGAGCAACTTCTTGAGTTCGTCAAGATGTTCCCAGTTCATGTAGAACCCTTCCTTCAGCACCATGCCGAGTTCACGCCACCAGGCGTTGTACTTCGCGGCATCCTTGTCGGCCATATTCTGCAAAGCGTCGAGCACTTTCTTGATCACGTGCTTACGGATGTTGGTGATTATCTTGTTGTTCTGCAAGATTTCACGGGACACGTTCAGCGGCAAGTCTTCGCTATCGACCACGCCGCGCACAAAACGGAGCCAAGGCGGCAGCAAGTCCTTGCAGTCGTCCATGATAAAGACTTTCTTCACGTAGAGCTTGAGCCCGTGCAGAGCGTCGTTGTGCCAGATGTTGAACGGAGCCTTCGACGGAATATAGACGAGGCTCCAGAATTCCTGAGAACCTTCGGCGTGGCTGTGGCTCCATGTCGCCGGATCGTCCGCTTCGTGGCTGATGACGTTGTAGAAGTCCTTGTACTGTTCTTCGGTGACTTCCTTTTCGCTCTGGCGCCACAAGGCCTGCTTTTCGTTCAAACGTTCTTCGGGCTTTTCTTCGAGTTCGCCCTTGTCGTTCTTCTTCGGTTCCGGGTGGAAGTAGATGCCGTAGCTCACGAAGCCGCTGTACTTCTGGACGATGTCCTTGATCTTCCATTCGCTTGCGAAGTCTTCGGTGTCTTCGTCATCCTTGAGGTAAAGCGTAATCTTTGTGCCCACTTTGTCGAGCGGTGCTTCGGAGATTTCGAAATCGCCCGTGCCTTCGGATGCCCACAGGTAGCCCTGCTTTTCGCCGGCCTTGAGCGTAAGGACTTCGACCTTCTTCGCGACCATGAACACGGAGTAGAAGCCTACACCGAACTGGCCAATCAAATCGACGCTGCCCTTGTCGCCTTCCTTCAAATTCTTGATAAAGTTCTTGGTGCCGCTACGGGCGATGGTGCCGAGGCAGTTGATCAAGTCTTCCTTGTTCATGCCGATACCGTTGTCTTCCACGACCAGACGCTTGCCTTCCTTGTTCACCGAGATATCGATGCGGAGCTGCGTGCCCATCGGAAGCAAGTCGGCGTTCGAGAGCGAAAGGAAACGGCGCTTGTCGAGTGCGTCCGCCGCGTTCGAAACGAGTTCGCGGAGGAAGATTTCCTTGTTGCTGTAAAGGGAGTTGATCATCAAGTTCAGCATGTCGCGAACTTCAGTTTGGAATTCCATCTTCTCTGTTGCCATTTTAATCTCCTGTTTAGACGAAAGCGGTTCGACAAGCTCACCGACCTTATGTAAAGGGCCCTGAGCTTGCCGAAGGGCAAATAATTTTATTTGCTGTTTTCGTTCGCAGTTAAAATTTTAAGCGGTTGAGCTATGTTCTTGTTTCAAAATGAAACAAAACGATCGTTCCGCCTTGTTTTCGCGGTAGTATATGCAATAATCGTGCCAATTGAGAGGGGAGAATAGGTCTGTGGCCGTGTCATCCTGGAGTCGAAGGCGATAGGACAACCTCAAAAGGTGAGTGTTGCAGCCATGCTTGCATGGATATAACTGAGCCTAAGAGGTTGGGGCTAGCTCCAACCATTATTTTTTGTTTTGCTCCTGCGGAGGGGATCCATAAAGTTGTAAAGATGATAATCATAAATAGGACCGAGTGCAGCCGCAGACGCCGTAGGCGTCAAATGGTCGATGCCATGTTCGCCAATCCGAAATTTACGGACGAAGATATCGCCGCTATCTCGGGTATCCCTCAAGACGAAATTGCAAAGCGTCGTTTGCAACGTCATTAATTTCATTGGATATTTTTTCCCCATAGAGAATAACTCAACTAAGGGACTGAAGTCCCAAGTTTCGTTTACCGTGCCGTACTCGAAGAAAAGGAAATCCTGAAGCGCAGAACACATCACTAATGATGAATAATGTCGTTTCTCCGAGATTGAAATGATGTTCCCCTTATGCTACAAATTGTTGCATATACGAAAATAAAGTGTGGAATTATAAAAAATCTTTTGATTTTTGTGAAATTTCTTTAATTTTGTAGCATAAAATACTTGACTTTTATAAAAATGATTGTATATTTTTATCGAAGTCAGAAAAGGAGTTCTGCTATGAATAGTTTTGCTCAATCCAAAAAGTTTGGTGCAGCGTCGGTGGTTGCTTGCTCTGCGACGGCTCTTGTCGCGTTCGCTCTTGTTGCTTGCTCCAATGATTGCTCCTGTGAACTGAATGGTGTAATTTGTTTGCAAGAATCATCTAGTAGCGATGCCGCCGAGATTCTGTCTTCCGGTGATGTTCCTGCGTCGAGTGAAGTTCTTGCGTCGAGCAGCTCCGTCGCGATTCCCGGTACGGTTCTTTCATCCTCGTCTGTTGTCGTAGAAAGCTACTCGTCAAGGGCGTTGTCCAGCTCTAGCCAAAAGCTTTCGTCCAGCTCCGTGGGGCTATTGGCTCAATGTGAAAATCTTATTGATATGTGCATAGCGTGCGATGGCTACTTTTGCCCACATGGGAATCGAGCTTGCAATGAGTGCCGTGATAGTGGAATGATGGTTCGGGATTGCGAAACAGGAGTCATTTTCACTTGCATGGATTACTTTGGTTCCAAATATTGGTCGATGGAAGAGGTGCAGTGTTTGAATGTTGCTTCGACAAAATGTATGGGGAACGATGCAAACTGCGGACGGAAAAAATGTAGCGTAATGGCTCCGGATTCTATTGCCGATTGCAACAGTGGTGACGAATATGTTTGTGTTGATGGACACTGGACTCTTACTAATCTTTCGAAGTTTTGTAACGACCTTCCCGATAATCAAAAGAAACGTTTAGATGATAAGTGTGATGTAAACTCTGAGGCTAAGGCTTATGATTGTGTTCAACGTAAAGAACTTGTGTGTAATGGCGGCTATTGGCGTGAGGCTATGGCTGTAGTCGGGAAGGCGTGTGCTTTTGAAAGCGATATGCGAGTGGAAAAGAAGTTTGAAGGCAGTGGCCTTAATAGTAGTTATGTGCATATATTTACGGTGTGTTCCGAAGGCAAGTGGATTGAATATCAAGGAGACGATAGGGACGGGGTGGCTCTTGAAGGTTGCAGGAGGCATCCTATGCATAGAACCCCTTGTGACGAAAATGCTCCTCAAGAAATTAGTTCGGATGATTGTACTTTCAAATGCCGTGATGGCGAGTATATTTTTGTGCCGCCTGCGGTCCAGTAAATGTTCAGGAGAAATGATATGAATAAGAAAATGTTGTTCGAAAAAATGGGTGCAGTGGCTTTGATTGCTTCTTTTGGGCTTGCCGCTTGCGGTGAAGACAGTTCTAGCGCGCCTGTGGATTTTGGCGATTTGCAGAATGTTGCCAGCAGTTCTTCGATTGGAGTGCTTTCGTCAAGTAGTGTTCCTGCATCGTCGGAATCCAAGCAACAGCCTTTGTCTAGCAGCGATGCTGTCGAGAGTTCCTCTTCTGTTGTAGCAAATAGTTCCAGTTCAGAAGTGCGTCCCACATCGTCGCAATCTACAGATAAATGCGTCCACATGCCGCATTTCGACGAATCTGAAAAAGTCAGTTATCAGATTCCCATTTGTTCCGAAGAAGGGGCGACCGCACCCGATTGCGAAACGGACGATGTTTACGTTTGCCGTGATGGTTTCTGGAGAGACATTAAAGAAACGTGCATGGATGTCGCTCCAACATCATGCGATGCTCCGGGATGTGGGCCAAAGCATTGTGATGCAAACGGTCCGCAAAGTGCTATCGACTGTAAGTCCGGGAAAGAGTATGTGTGTGAAAACTATTGGGTTCTCGCCGGAAGTTGCGTTCACATCTCCGATGTTGAAAGCGACGACAAATGGAATTGCGATGAACCTGATTTCACTTTAAAGACGGATTGTAAGAATAGTCGCCCTCTCTACATGTGTGCTAGCGGAATGTGGATCGAGGCGAACGGTTGCGACCCATCGCAGGAAAAGTGCGGATACAGCGAAGCTGAACTTTGCACCAAGTTTGGCATAATGAAATACTGCAAAGGTGAGGATAGAATCCTCCCTGATGCCGTTCCTTGCAACAAGCCTGGTTCTTCGGTTGTGATTGATGGTCATTGGATGTATCAATGTGACAACGGCAAATGGCATATTGTCATTCCTCTTCCGGGGGCGGGGGCATAATCGAGCTGAAAAATCTGCGTCAAAAAAAGGCACGCCCGTGAGGGTGTGCCGCTTTTGTTTTATCAAAAGTTTAAAAGATTAAAGGAATATCAATCCCAAGATGCCGACTGCCCAGACGTACCAGGCGAAGTGCTGGAACTTGCCCTTCTGGACAAAGTTCATGAGCCACTTGAGGGCGATGACGCCGAAGATGAACGCAACGACCATGCCGACCAAGAGTTCGGGAGAGAATCCGCCCGCATCGACGCACTTCAAAGCTTTTTCCGGGTCGAGGAGCGCTTTTTCCGGAGTCATGCTTTGGCACTTGATCCACTTGATGCAATCGAGGAGTGCTGCACCGCCGACGGCTGGAATGCTCATGAGGAAGCTGAATTCGCCAGCATACTTGCGGTTTACGCCCATGAACATCATGGCGCTGATGGTTGAACCGCTGCGGCTGATGCCTGGGATGCAGGCGATGCCTTGGACGGTGCCGGTCACGAGTGCTCGCCACCAGTTCATCTTCACACCTTCGTTATCTGGGTGCTTGGCTCCAGTCGGGCCCCACTGCGACGTGAATAGGAGCAAGCCGGTGAAAAGTTCTGCGACGCAGACTGCTCGCGGATTTACGAACAAGCTTTCGAGTGCGTCCTTGAAGCCGAGGCCGATCATCGCTGTCGGGATACTCGCCAAGATGATGTAGCCGGCTTCGCGGAGTTGTTCTTTGTCGCGTCGGATGCAGCCCACGATGATGTCGGTAATCTTCTTGTGGAACACCACGAAGATGGAGAGGAGCGTTCCGGCGTGGAGCATGATGTCGAAGAACATGCCTGCTTCGTTCATGCCGAGGAGTTCATGCCCAAGTACGAGGTGACCGGAGCTGGAGATAGGGAGGAATTCTGCGAGGCCCTGCAACAGGCCGAGGATAATAGATTCAAACATAGTAAGGTAAATGTAGCTTTTAGTAGGAAGTAGGAAGTAGGAAGTAGGAAGTATTTTGCTAATTTGGAGCGTTTTTTTTGCTATTTCCTGTCTACTGCCTACTGTCTACTGTCTACTGCTTTTTTCTATAATTCTTATCATGTGCAAGCGTTTTCTCCTTTGTTTTCATGATTTTAGCGTCTGGAATTATCAGAATGCAACCCCGATTCTTGAAGAACTCAAGGATTTAGCGGGGAGGCCTTTTAGCGTTTTGGTGATTCCCGATACAGAAAACGCCACAGACGATGCAATTGCTGGTTTCCGCGAAACGCTTGCAAAACTCAAGTCCGAGGGCTTTGAACTTGCTTTGCACGGCTTTAAGCACAAGGCAGAATTCAGCCAAGGCCGCAGTTATGCTGGGCTTATCGGCATGAACATGACTTCGGGCGAAGCGGAATTTGCAGGGCTTTCCGAATACGAATCTAGCCGCCTTTTGCAAGAGGCCCTTGGTGCGTGGAAAACGTTGTTCACAGACGAAAATGGCGAAGCTGAAGCTCCTGTGGCGTTTGTGCCGCCGACGTGGTTTAGCAACAAATTCTTGCCGGGGCAAGTCCGTGCCGAAAAAATGTTGTACGAAGACCGTTTCTCGCTGACGACCGCCGACGGTGTGCGCTATGCGTCGCCTGTGGCTAGCTTTGCCGGGATTCCCAAGATAACAGAAAAGGCGGCCATCGCTTATGCCGCCTTGATTATGAAACTCCCGATGGGGTTACCTCGCCTTGCTGTTCACCCCGTTGATTTTCCGCAGTTCAGGAATGTTATACATGATACCATTCGCTTGGCTCAGAACAACAATCGCAAATTGGTTCATTATCGCGAATTATAAAGAACTATAAACTAATTCTTCGCCTTGCAAGAGCTGATTGCTCGATTCTTTGAAATTTCAAAATCGCTTTCGTTAAAATCGTCCTTGCTAGTCGTTGTGACAATGTTTTTATTGCATTTGATATCCCGTAATGGGTATTGTTCTTGTAGTTGTTGGCAAATGTCTTCTGAAACATAGTAATCCACTTTTATTGTTTCGATGATTTTGCCACCTTCAAACTTGAAGGTCGTTATTGTCTTTATGCCTTCATTGACCATTTCTATGACAAGCGGCTCCAGCGAAGTTACTTTACAAGAAGTTTCATTGCTAGAACTGGAACCGCTGTCATCGCAGGCGGTAAATCCAAAGGCGGCCATCAGAGCCAATATCGATCCGAGTTTCTTCGCGTGCATAAAATCTCCTTGGGGGGATTCTCCCATCGAATATAATTTTTAAATCCCCGGAATAACGATTGTCTTCGTCGTTTTCCGCTTTAATTCATCGACGATTTGAATTGTAATCGTTTCGTCTGCTTCGGGCAAAGCTTCTCCAAGGATGACGATTTCTCGCGGTTCCGAATCGTATTCGGCGGCAATCCATTTTTTGCCGTACTTGACCGTAATCGCGTTCCCGTCCGGAATGCCTGCGTATTTAGAAAAAACTGGAATCTTCAAAGCGACTTGGCGCACTCCTGCAACAAATGCGTCGGACCAATAGGGGAATCCCAGCGAGATGCCTTCGTTGTCGGATATGTTTGCCAAATCTCTAAGTTCGTTTGTTGAAGCACAACGGTTGGTGGTACCAGTCTGTTTGTCGAAGTAGAACCATCTGCGGGTCGTTTCTCCGAGCCAGTAAAGAGGAGAGGGGTTATTGGGGTTGTCTATGCAGACGTTCCATTTGCCGTGGAACTGTAATCCCTTGGGATGGAACTCGAAATAATTTACGCTGTCGGTTTGGTTGCGCGTAATGGCAAGGATGTTGAGCGTTGTGTCGCTGACGGTTGGGAGACCAGAAATTTTTTGTGAAATTTTCACGTCACCTATTTGGGTGAACCAATTGATGTTGTTCTGGTAACTGGTGAAGGCGTGTATGGCGATGATTTCATTCACGCTACGTCCCATTCCTGTGGCACCTGCGTCGGCGCTGTATCTTATATATCTTGTTCCGGGGAAAACTTCAGCAATTTTTCCAATAGGAAGTAGTTTGTTGTGGTCGAATGTCTTGCAGAGATCTTCGCTGATTATTTGTTCGTTCATGTCGAGGGCTGTAAATTTGTACCCTGATTCGCAACGGTAAATGTCCAGCATGCTCCTGCTGAGGAATGTATAAACAGGAGTGTTCTGGTAATGTGTGAGCATGAAAGGCTTGTTCTTCCGGCAAGACGGCTGGAAACTGAATTCTCGCCTGATGGTGTGCCCGTTAAAGTCTTCTATTTCAAGTCTGTATGTGGAGATTGGACCGATCTTTGCGTTGATGTAGTGCCAGTCGCCGGCTGTGTCCGCTTCTTCCGCCCAAAGTAGTTCGTTGCGGATGTCGATCATCTTTTTGTAGCTAAGTGTGTCCATGACTTTGCTGTAAATTTTGTCATCGTACCGCCATAGTTCGATACGGCGGACTGCCATCGGATTTTCCTTGGGTTCGCGGCTGTAGTCGGCAATTTTTATAGCCATGGACAAGTTAAATTCGTTCTTGACGGGAGCTTCGACGCAACCTTCGCGGAGTGCGTCGTCGGTTGTGAGGGCTATGTTGTTGCCTTGCCATACGGCAACTCCGAAAATCTGCGGTGCTATGGTATCGAGGCATTTTACACCGTGTTGGCAGGGAGAGATGATGTCGTCTTTGTTCAGTCGGACTTCGAGGTGTAGGTGCGGGTTTCCGATGCCAGTACTGCCGGAGTATGTGAGCGTGTCGCCCTTGCGGAATCTTATGTTAGGCTTGATGGAAACATCGTTGCTCTTGGATGAGTATTGCTTTTGTTTGATGAGTTTTTCGATAGACTGCGGGAAGCTGCTCTGGTGGGCGAACACCCAGGTTTTTCCGCTGTGGCCTTCGAAGAACATCACTTTGCCGTAGCCGAACGGAGATATTTTGATTTCTTTGACGACTCCGTTTTCGGGGGCGAATATGGGCCAGCCTTCTTCCATCTGCGTAGAGTAGTCGATGCCGGCATGGTAGCGCGTGCCGCGGTTCTCGCCAAAAGAGGACGTCAGATAGGCATCGCGTTGGAACGGGTCGTAATGAAACGGTTCGACGTAGGATGCGGAAACAAGTTCTGCAGGGGGAGCTGTCCTTTCGGAAAAGTCAGTGTTGTCAAGCTTAGCACCTCGCTGTGCTGCGATGCAGTCATCATAGGCGAAAGCGTCCATTTTGGAAGCGTCACAGACGGTGTTTGAACCTGTGTCGGCAAAACAGAATATGCTCCCGACTGCAAATATAAGAGATGAAATTTTTATAAGCCTATCCATAACGACAAATAAAATACAAAAATATTATTTTATAGTGATGAAAATGTTCGTGAAAAACGCTTTTTTTTATTGTAAATGTTGTGGTTAAAAAAAAGACCCGCTTTTTAGCGGATCTTTCTAGTGGAGCTAAGGAGAGTCGAACTCCTGACCTCCTGCATGCCATGCAGGCGCTCTACCAACTGAGCTATAACCCCGAGGACGCGCACAAATATAGAAAGAATAGATGCACGTGTCAAGGGTGGATGTCGAAAAAAATGAATTTTTTTTCTAGGTATCAGGTTACAGGAGTTAGGGGTTAGGAAAAGTATCACGCGCTTCGCGCGTCTATAATGTGCGGCTATGCCGCGATTATTATCCTATAACCTAACACCTAATACCTATTGCCTAATTAAGCCTTCTCGATCGTGACGGATTCGATAATCACGTCGTCGTACGGGCGGTCCATGCGGTCGGTCTGCACGCCGGCGATTTCGTCGAGCACTTCGAAACCTTCGTAGAGCTGGCCGAATACGGAGTAACCGTCAGCTGGGCCCGGGCCGCACTGGTCGTGGTCGAGGAAGTGAACGTTGTTGCCATGAACGATGAAGAACTGGCTGCCGATGCTGTGTGGCATGGCTGTCTTAGCCCAGCTGAGTGCGCCGCGGACGTGGGTGAGGCGGTTGTCGTACTTGTCGCCGATGGTCGAACCAGGACCTTGAGCGGCGTGGCCGCCGGTGCCGTTTTTGCGGGTGAAGTCGCCGCCCTGGATCATGAAGT
>NZ_JAFWOM010000031.1 GCF_017545445.1 Fibrobacter sp. | reverse complement strand
TTTTCATCTAGGTTCAGATGCCGGAGTGCCTTGATTCTATCGTTCGGGTCGTTAGGGTTCAAGCTCAAGAGGCTAGCGACAAATGCTAAGCGGCGTTCCTGCGATTTTGTTAGTTCCATTTTTTCCTCAATAATTACACTGCAAACCCAATATACAATATTATTATATATTGGAGTATTCTCGTAATTTGCACCCTAAAAATAGTTTCAAATTGCAGTAAATGCGTGCAAAAAATCATAAAACTTTCATTTTTTTGCGTAAAATGCACTTTTTCAGTGAACAAATGTATAGAAAAACAAGAAAATTCTTACCGTAATCAAGTTTCTTGTCGAAGAAGAGGGCGCTCCGCTATAAGCTCTGCGTTTCACGTCACGCACCTAGCAAAAGGTGTTATTGCACGTACTGTAGAATATTTGTATATCTAATATCGAGATTCGACCATCCTGCTGACTGAGGCGTAGGCATCCACGAGCAGGTTCATCCCTTCTCGCAGTTGTAGGTCCGGTTTTGACTTGGTGCAAGCCTTGGCCTTGGAATACCCATGCGGAATACGCTGCGATACATATACCGAATTGCATAGCGATCGGCTTCCATTTTTGAACTAAATCAACAGCAAATCATTGCCGTGTATTGCGGTTTTTCTGCGTTTACACCGTATGCCATATCAATGGCAAAGGATATTTCATGGACGAAAGCAACAACATTCCGCCAATCAATTTGGCAGGGATCCTTTTCGCGAATATTGGGAAGCAAAAGTTCTCGAAGAAATCAAGACACACACCTATTTGGACCCACTCTACGATGTCGCATTCAAGATTTTTCTTGGAGACGAGAGTGCTCTGATAAGTTTCTTGAACGGAGTATTCCGCCTGAAGGCAGAAAATAAAATTACCGAGGTTTCCATCAAGAACTCCGAAATCAACATCGGTTTCCCCAAGCCTAAGGAATTCAAGTTTGACATCCGCGCATCCACCGCCGACAATCGCTATATTAATATTGAGTAGCGTACAAACCGAATGAAGCAAAAACAAACTTGTTTGTTTTTATTTCTGAGGTGCAGTCGCTGACGCCGTAGGCGTCAAATGCAAAAAGCAAAGCCCGGCCATTTCGCAGAGCGCGTCTTACTCCAGCACAGTGCATTTTTGCTCATTTTTTATGCGTTTCCGTCATCCCCTTCCTCAAAATTATTTCTACAATTTTCGCAAAATAGTTCAAGGAATCCGTTATGAAAACAAATGAAATCATCAAGCAAATTTCTTTTGAAGACTTGCAAAAATTTGTCATCGCATACGCCAAGCAAGATGTCCAATTTGAAACATCAATCAAAGAAAAATTCGCCCCGGCAACAGACGACTCGTGGCTAGACCGAATTATGGATCGTTTCGACGACATCATTGATGATTTTTCTGATAACGGCTACATCCATTATCGTTCTGCGTTCGGCTTTGAATGCGAAATGAGTGAACTTTTCGAACGTTTAAAGAAAAACAAAAATTTCGCATGTTCTAAACGTGCATTAGAGACAATTTGCTTTTTCACGGAAGGCCTTGGAGATTTATCAATTGACGATTCCAATGGGACTATGACCGTTTTGATGGATAAATTAAAAGACTTATGGAACCGCACATTGAAAGAAGCAAATGAAGATACTTTGACCGAAGCACGCGAATGGATAGAACAAGAACTGTTCAAAAAACGTTTATGGATGGCGGAAGATCTCTTATACGAAATTTACGAAAAAAGATTCAACACAGCCGAAGACCTGATAGCAAAAATTAAATTTTTCGACAAGCAAATAAAAAACGAAGCTAAGGAAGAAAGCGATTTTATAAAACAACTGCATATCGGGCAATGGGTTTGCGAACGAGCAACCGTCATGAAAAAATTGAAAAAGAAAAATGAAGAAATCAAAGCATATCTAAACAAATACGCCGAATACGACGAACCAGCCTACATGCTTTTTGACATTCTGCACAAAGAAAAAGATTTTCATGCAGCAGAAGAATGTCTGCTCAAACTCAACAATTTGCCAAAGCATAAAAATCGTTTCAATTCCAAAGCAGAAGAAAAATTAAAGGAAATGTATTTAGAATCGAGACAAATAAAAAAATACAAGTCAGCCTTGAAAAACTTGATAGTCAAGGACAACAGCATGGACAGTTATAAGGAATACAAGAATTTCCTCAAGACGGATGAATGGCCCTCAGCTCTGCGTGAACTGCTTGATTCCATAAAAGACTTAGATTTCAAAATGCAAATTCTTGCATATGAAAAAATGGTCGATGAACTTTACAAAGCATTTTGCAAGGCAAAGGACGCATCGCGTTACGATTACAATACTTTCCAACTTTTTCAAGAATTCGGTAAAGACCTTTGCCCCAAATACGAATCCGAAATTGTAGTCATGCTCGCACAATATTTCAACAAGGCAATAGTTACAGCAAATGACCGCAAGGCATATAGAGAAATCGTCCATCAAATGAAGATTCTATTCCATTACAACGGCGGCACAGAATGCATTCAAAAACTCAAAGCCGACTGGAGTATTCAATACAAGAAACGCCCGGCTTTGATTGACGAACTGAAGAAAATGTAAATATAGAAGTCTAGCGGCGAGGCAAAAATAGTGATTTAGACACGTTTTTTTCCTCATTTTTTCAGGAATTTCGTTTAATCGTTCCTAAACCCGTAATTTTTTATGTTTTTTTTGTGCGTTTTTACGTTTTTCGAAACAAAAAAGCTATGATTTAAATATTAGGAGTCTTTTTATGAATTTACTAGATGTTATAGCTAAAGCCAAAGCTGAAAAAGCAAAGTCGTTGGACTTGTCGCAGAAGGGGCTGCGCTTGCTGCCGCCCGAACTTTTCGAGATCGAATCTCTCGAAGAACTCAATCTCGACCGCAACATGCTCGTCGAAATTCCCGACGACATCGGTCTCTTGAAGAACTTGAAGAGTCTTTCCGTGAGCGAAAACGACCTCATGGAATTGCCGGATTCGATTGGCGAACTTGTAAATTTGGAGCATCTGTACCTGGGCTACAACAGCCTGTCCGAACTCCCCGATTCCATCGGCAACCTTTCTAAGCTTGATACGGTGAACATCGCCAAGAACCAGCTTTTGGACCTCACCAGCGAAATCGGCAAGTGCCAAAACGTGACCAAGCTGTCGCTCCACGACAATATGCTCTCCGAAATCCCGGCGACGCTCGGCAAGCTTAAAAAGCTCCGCAAGCTCTACCTGGACAACAACGAGCTAACCACGATCCCGGCATCGCTATCCCATCTAGAATCCCTCGAAGTCTTGATGGTCTCGGGCAACAACCTGGGCGCCATTCCGTCTGAATTTGGCAACTTGAAGAAGCTCAAGGAACTCGTTCTTGACGCCAATCAGCTCGCAACCCTCCCCGAAAGCCTCGCCGAATGCGATAGCCTCGAAACGATTTCCGTTGTCGAAAACCCGATGGAAGAAGGCATCCCGCGCGTTCTCCTCGACAAGAAGGGACTGAGCATCGATCAGTAGCGGCTTCGCCACAGTTACTAGTCACTAGTCATTAGTTACTAGAAAATTGTCGTTCCGGACTAGTTCTGAAACGTGAGACGAATGAGGTTAGGATTTAAGGAGTAGAGGTTCGTGAATCGTCATCAACTCTTAAACGAATACAAGCATATCATCCCAGACCCCGCCTGCCCTGAGTGCACTGAACGGGTTCCGGGATCTCCTTTTCATTCTCTAACCTCTAGTCTCTCCGCTCTACTCTTTTGCCTTTGCACACTCGTATTACTTACGGGCTGTAGTGACTTTATCCATCCGGTCAAAAGCACTCCTGAACCTACAGAATATTCCTTTAATTATTGGCTCCTGCAAAACATTTACCTTTACGAAGATGAACTCCCCAACCTGCCCAAAGAGGGAGATTCCGTACAAATTCTATACCAAACGCTCCAAGACCGTTTTACGACATATACTCCACCGGCCAAAAGCGAGCAAAAAGCCACCCAAACAAACACAAGCCTAGTCATCGGCGGTGATGTCGGGATGCGCTACTACAATATTGCAGACGTAGATTACCCCATTTTCGTTTCACGCGTATATCCCAAAAGTCCCGCCGGGAAAAAAGGCATTCCTAGATATGGAAACATTCTCAACGTAAACGGAATCGAACTCAAAGGGGAAAACGCAAAAGCAATTTACGATTCGGTGCTGACATTCAACAAAGACATAAATCTTCTCATCGCTTACAACGGCGATACCACTCTTTTCAAGCTCCAAAAAGAAGAGGTCTATGCCCCGACGGTGTTTGTCGATACGTTATATAAAGACTCCGCGAAAGGCTTTCCGGGAATCATTTTCGTCACCATCGAAGGATTCAAGCCCACAACAGCAGACCAGAAAAAAGGAACTTATGGGGAACTCAAAGCGTATCTAGATTCGACCGCAACAGACAAACGCGTTCGGATCTTGGACTTAAGAGGAAACCCCGGAGGACATGTGACCCAATGCCTCGACGTGGCTGACCTATTTGTAAGCGAAGGAACTCTTTCAACAAGGCATAGCCGCACATTAACAGCCGATGGCAACTCCACCTCTATAACAGAAACAAGAAAAGCAAAACCGGGTGATCCCGGCGAATCCGGCAAATACTTAATTATCGCCAACCAAGGTTCCGCAAGTTGTGCCGAAATTTTTATCGCAGCTGTTACAGAAACGACCAATATTCCGTTCGTCGGAAGAACAACTTACGGGAAAGGCATTGGGCAGACCAATTTCTGGACATACGCTCACGGAATAGCCACCATTACCGATATTGAATTCTTGACTCCCAAAGGCAATTCCTACCACGGCAAAGGAATCGTTCCGAAATACACATGTGAAAACATCATCGGATATAATTGCGCCGCCCAAATGGCAAACAAAATCTACGGCGTTAAAATTCCGAAGCAAGACGAGGCTTTGTCAAAGCGAGTTCCAGAACTTACAGAAAGCTCAATTACCGAACAAGATGGAGGAGCGATAGAATGGGCAAATTCGGACATTTATTTAAAAACATTCCAGCATTTAGAACGTTAATTTATACAGCACTTACCCTCCCATTTTTTTGCTTAACCGCCTGCACTTCAGAAGATACGACTTCTTCTTGGGATTATAGGACAGAATCAAGAGCCACTAGAGAGTTCATGCACAACTATGAACTCCTTTATTACTATTACAAGGATGCAAAAGAATACCTCGGAGATCCGGAAGATTACATTGGAAAAATCAAAGACGATGCACTTTCGCAATACAACATCCCTTGGGATTATTACGACCTATATTACATGTACAGTCAAATGAACGATCCGTTCACCCAGTATGTGGATCCGTTTCATTCTTCATCCTTGTTAATAAGCCTTAATTCATCCGAAGAAAAAATGGATGCCGGTTTTGAATGGGAAAAGCAAGGAACCTCTAACAAGTATTTTATTACAAATGTGGTCAAGAATTCTCCAGCAGACAAAGCTGGCCTTAAAGTAGGCGACCAAATTACGGCCATAGAAGGGATTGAACCTACTAGCGAATACATTTTCAACAAACTCTCCACCGGTGTAAAAGATGAAACCATTACATACACCGTATTGCGCGATTCCCAAGCGCTCACCATTCCAATAACGCTCGGTCCATACTATACTTCAACAGTAGAACTTACATACAAAGATTCTATTCCCATCATCAAAATTCTAGAATTCACAGCACATACATCAAACAATTCGGGAACTTACGGCGAGTTTACCAATTATCTGCGCGAAACAGAAAAATACAAGTCCACCATCATCGACTTGAGAGACAACGGAGGTGGAGATGGCGACCAATGTTTCTCTATGTCTCAGCTATTGCTTTCTCGTGGAGACTCTACAGTTGGCGTTATTTCAACCAAGCCAGATACAATAAGGGAAAAACAAGCTTACGATACGACATTTAGAATAAACAATTTTGACGGATTCGCCAAAGACCGTTATTATGTTTTTCTCGTCAACAACCAATCAGCAAGTTGTTCCGAAATATTCGTGCAATCCGTGGTCATGAACAAAAAATATCCCGTGGTGGGCACGACGACTTACGGCAAAGGCATCGGGCAAGCGACATTCATCACCCCATCCTACTCTCTTGCCATCATTACAGGCATGAAAGTCGTAGATAAAAATTTCAAGAGTTACCACAAATACGGAATCGTGCCAGACTTTATCATTAGCGATGAAGAGCAAGCTTTAAACAAGGCCGTACAATTGGCAAAAGAGATGTCCTACGCCAGAACCGCAGGATACGGCACCACAAATACGGGGCACTTCGCCAAAGTCGCTACAGAACCAGACACCGTGCCCGGATTTTACTACTTGCCAGAAGAATACAGGAAAAAGTTTTAGACGAAAGAGATTGTAAATAACGAGCCGCAAGCAAACTCTCTATCTATCGTCTTTCGTCTATCGCCTATCGTCTAAACATTACTTCAGCACGCGCATGCGGACGAGCACGTCCGTGGAATCGTTCGCCTTCACAGCAGGAGCGGCAAGCGTCAATTCCAATTCTTTGCGGATATCGGCCACCTGCTTTTTCAAGCGTGCAAGGCGGTTACCTTCGAGCTTGGGTGTTGCAATCATCGTCTTTCTTGCAGGGTTTATCCAGTTACGCTTAGCATCCTTGAAGCCCAAATGCAAATGCGGCCCCGTGCTGCGACCCGTAGAACCCACTTTTCCGATAACCTGACGCGGAGCGACTTTCGCACCGACGTTCACGCCGCGAACGGACAAGTGCATGTACCAGCTTTCGGAATTGTCCCTGTGGCGGATGGCAATCTTGTTTCCGCTCAAGTCGTCGTAACCCGAAACCGTAACAACGCCAGCGGCAACCGCATAAACCGGAGACCCCTTCGGGCTGCCATAATCAATACCGTGATGCACCGTAGTACGCCCCGTAATCGGGTGGACACGCGTACCGTACGGGCTTGTGATGTGCAAGCGGTCCAGCGGATAACGCAAGCCTTCGTAAATAAGAGCTTCACCTTTTTCAGTATAGTGCGCATTGAAGGTACTCTTCGGATCCGGGTCTTCGTAGCGGAACGCTTCGTGATGCCCCACTGTATGACCGTTAAATTCTGCATAGAGCACCTTGCCGCTGATCCAGATAGAATCCTGATAGAACTTTTCTTCGAGCAAGATGCGGAACTTGTCGCCCGGACGTGCCAACTGGAACGCAACCTTGCACTGCAAAATTCCACTCACTTTACCAATCATGCGACCGGGGATGCCAACCTTGTACAAAATGCCATTCAACGTACTCCCGACTTCAAGGGAACCCTCGAATGCGGACTGGCGCACCGTCACCGGCTTGTCGATACGACTATAAGCAAAGCCGGAATCCGTCTTGCTCAACATGTGGACTGTCGCCGGGTTCGGCGCATAACGGAACCGCTGGACATCGCCTGCGGAATCAAGTGCGGCATAGAACACCTGTCCCACGCGAAGCGCCGCAAGTTCAACCGAGTCCTGCAAAGCAATTACGATTTTTCCGCGTTCCTTTTCGTTGATGTTCATGCGATACAACACTTGGAACAACCCATCGCCCGCACGGACAGTATCGTTTTTCACGAGCCACTTCGAAGTTTCGCCATGGGCTTTAGCGATCAAGGCTTTCAACGAATCAGCGGTCGCTTCGAGCTTTGCGTTTTCTTGCTTTAAAGCATCGATTTTTTTCTGTTCATTACATCCAGTAAATGCAACTATTGCGACACACAGTAAAAAGAAAATTTTGGACATAAACACCCGCTCATAAAATTGCCAAAAGCAAAGATAAAATTTTTTATGCCACCAACGAGATGGTGATCCCAGCACTAGGGCCGGGATGACAGAGCAAAAAATACCCCGCATCAGAATGTGATGCAGGGCACAAAATTTAAAGCACAAAGCTAATGATTACTTAGCAGCGGGCTTCTTGCCTTTCTTCTGGTCGTTCTTTGCAGCCTTCGGATCAACCTTCGGTTCTTCAACAGGCTTTGCAGGCGGAATCACTTCCAAAAGTTCCATTTCGAACTTGAGGAGGCTGTTACCCGGGATAGCACGGTTGCCACGCGGACCATAAGCGAGTTCGCTCGGAATCCATGCAATAACCTTTTCGCCCACCTTCATGAGCTTGAGCATTTCCGTCCAACCAGCGATAACGGCAGTGACCGGGAATTCGAGCGGCTGGCCACGATCGATGGAGCTGTCGAACTTGGTACCGTCGAGGAGCGTACCCGTGTAGTGGACCTTGACCTTGTCTTCGTCCGTCGGAGTTGCACCTTGACCTTCAGTAATAATCTTGTACTGGAGACCGGAAGCCGTGGTCACGACACCTTCAGCAGTCTTGTTCTTGGCGAGGAAAGCTTCGCCATCGGCCTTGTTCTTGGCGGCAGCAATGCTGTCCTTCTTCATCTTTTCGGCCTGACGGTCTGCAGAGAGCTTGTTGAGCGTTTCCATGACGATGGAATCGTTCATCAAGAACTTTGCGGATTCTTCATTATAGCGTTCCTTGAATGCCTGGATGAAGAGGTCGAGATCGAGATCGATAGAATCGCGGGTCACAAGCTGGAAACGAGCCTGGTTACCGAAATGAGCACCGAGAGCGTAGCTGTACTTGTCCTTTTCGGTCACAAGCGAAGTCTTTTCGGTAGAAGCGGATTTGCACGGTTCGCAGCCAGTCATAAGCATGGCAAGAGCACCAGCCGCAATAATCATTTTAGTCTTCATTTTTATCCTCTATGAAAAAATTTGGCTTTCTTAAAATAGCAAAACATCTGTGAGCGAGCTAACAGACATTTCCTTTTTACCGTTATATTTAGTATATTTTCTGCCAAAATTTAAATACCAGGAGTAATATGTGCGGAATCATCGGATATAACGGCAAAGGCGAAGCTATTCCAGTCCTTGTCGATGGTCTTAAGAAAATGGAATATCGCGGCTACGATAGTTCGGGAGTCGCTGTTATCGACCACAAAAATATAAAAGTCGTCCGCGCCTCCGGCAAAATCAAAGCTCTTGAAGAAAAATTAAAGAACACTCCGCTCAAAGGTTCTGTAGGCATCGCCCACACCCGCTGGGCCACCCACGGAGCCCCGACCGAAATCAACGCCCACCCGCATACAAGTTACGACGGAAAAATTTCGATTGTCCATAACGGCATCATCGAAAACTATGCAAGCCTCAAGGCGAAGCTCATTGACAAAGGCATCGAATTCAAGTCAGAAACAGACACCGAAGTCGTCGCCCACCTCATTGCCTACTATTACAACGGAGATTTGAAGTCCGCCGTTCTCAAGACGCTCAAGCAAATCGAAGGAACTTTTGGTTTGGGAGTGATTTGCTCGGACGAACCGGACGTTTTAATCGGAGCCCGTCGCGGAAGCCCGCTTATCCTTGGTATCGGCAACCATGGCGATCTCTATCTCGCCAGTGACGTTTCCGCCATCATCAACCATACGCAGAAAGTCGTTTATCTGGACGACAATGACGTTGTACAAATCAAGGACGGGAGCTACTCCATCGTCAACATGAGCAGCCACGAAGTGCAACGCGAAGTCCAGAACGTGGAATTCGACGCTGACGCTGTCGCCAAGGGAGGATTCCCGCACTTCATGCTCAAGGAAATTTTCGAACAGCCCGAAGTGCTCCGCAACACCATGCGCGGTCGTCTGCTTTCAGCCGAAGGCAACGCAAAACTCGCTGGTCTCGACACGAACATCAAGGAACTCCGCACCATCAACCGCATCATCATTACAGCTTGCGGCACCAGCTATTACGCAGGCATGGTCGGCGAATACATGATCGAAGACTTGGCTGGCGTTCCAGTCGAAGTCGAATACGCTTCGGAATTCCGCTACAGAAACCCGATTATCAAGCCGGGGACACTCGTAGTCGCCATCAGCCAGTCCGGCGAAACCGCAGACACGCTTGCCGCCCTCAAGGAAGCCCAACAGAAAGGCGCTACCGTGCTCGCCATTTGTAACGGAGTCGGTTCGACGATTGCACGTACCAGCGATGGCGGTGTCTATCTGCACGCAGGTCCGGAAATCGGCGTGGCCAGTACAAAGGCATTCACAAGCCAGGTCACTGTTCTTGCGATGATCGCACTCTTGCTTGGCCGCCAGCGCAGACTCAGCTTCGAAGCCGGTGCCGATATCGTCAAGGACCTTCTGGAACTGCCGGACCTCGTTTCCAAGACACTCGAACTTTCCGACAGCATTGCCGAAATCGCAAAGACGCTTTGCAAGGCAAACAACTTCCTGTACCTCGGTCGCCACTTCTGCTACCCGGTCGCCATGGAAGGAGCCTTGAAACTCAAGGAAATCAGCTACATCCACGCCGAAGGCTACCCTGCTGCCGAAATGAAGCACGGCCCGATCGCCCTTATCGACGAGAACATGCCGGTCGTCGTCATCGCCCCGAAGGACGCTCTGTTCGACAAGATCATCAGCAACATCCGCGAAATCAAGGCCCGCGGTGGCAAGGTCATCGCCGTCACGACGAAGGATTGCAGTCCGCTGGACGAAATCGCCGACCACATCATCACGGTGCCGAAGACAATTCCGATGCTCATGCCGATTGTCACCTGCATCCCGCTCCAGTTGCTCGCCTACCACATCGCCGTTTTGCGCGGTAACGACGTGGACCAGCCGAGAAACCTCGCCAAGAGCGTGACAGTGGAATAATCAGACGAAAGAACGCCGCAGTGCGGCTACAGACAAAAAAGACAATTATCGCCCCGGCCATTCAAAATTGCGCCGGGGCTTTTTTTATTGAACAAAATAAAAGCCTTATAGAAGCAAGTGGATTATAGGAGGGGGAAAGCCTTCCCCTCGCATTCCTTCGTTGGCTCTTTGACCAAGGTCCCTGAGCCTGCCGAAGGGCTGCTACCCCTTCTAACGGGCTTGTAGCCTGCCCCGGACTTGTTCCGGGGCCAGCCCGTAACGCCTGGCTTTTTGCGGTGAGCTGTGAGAGGAATTGTACAGCAAGCTCACTTCGTTTCGCTCTCGGCGTGTTTGTCGAACCCTCTGCGAGGGGTCGATATCCAACCCTTGAAACAATAAGAGCCCCACAAGGGGGGTTAGCTAATCAAGGAGAGTGAGGGATTAGACTGCATGCTCACTTCGTTTCGCTTGCAGCCCTTCGGGTTGCGGCTGCGCCGCAATCTCAAAACCCGCCGTGTTCGCTTCGCTCTCGCGGGTTTTGTCGAACCCTCTGCGAGGGTTCGCATCCCTGACCTATGAAACAAAAAGGAACCCACAAGGGGTTCCTTTTTGTTTCAAGGAGAGAGAGGGATTGGACTCCGCCGTCTTTCCATTCCGGCCTTGCCCTTCGGGTTACGGCTGTGCCGTAATCCCAAACTCGCCTATGTTCGCTTCGCTCTCGGCAAGTTTGTCGAACCCTCTGCGAGGGTTCATGTTTCCATCTCCTTGAAACAATAAGAGCCCCACAAGGGGGCTCTTATTGTTTCAAGGAGAGAGAGGGATTCGAACCCTCGGTCCTGTGACAGACTCCGGATTTCGAGACCGGCCCATTCGACCACTCTGGCATCTCTCCGAGGTTTGCATAATATAGTATAATTCATTTAAAATGTCTATAACTATCTGCAATTCTATCGTAACATTCTTTTTTCTTATTTCGCGATGCAGCTCCTTAAAAACCTTTGATTTCATCCCCTCATTTTCTACATTTGGCTCAAAATTTTAGGGGACCCAACAGACTTCAGGTTTATAAGTGCGAGTGCACTTCGGGGCTTATTGAATGCTCGGTTCGAGCAATGTGATGGTGCGGCAAACGCTGCAGATGAAGTTTACGGATCCCGAAGGTGACTTATGGCAGAAGATCTTTCTTCCAAATTGGGTTCTGATATTCCCGAAAACGAAAAAATCAACTCCAAGATGCAAATCGAAGCAGATGCGTTCTTGAACGCCATCGCAGATGGTGCAGACGAAGACCAAGCCGACGAGGCCGCATTCTTTGCAGCAAACCCGAACGGCGTTGTCGTTGACGATAACGGAGAAGTTCTGGAGTCCGGCACAAACTCCAAGATTAAGAAAGGCGAAAAGGTCGAATTTATCGAAGACGATGAAACGACAAGCAAGCTGGAGATGCCCGAACAAGTCGGGCATGACAATCTTCAGGATTCCGCAAGCGACAATGTTCCTAATCGCGAAAGCACAACAGACGGCGCATCAGTCGCTTCGACTAGTTCGACAAGCTCACTAACCAGCTCAGCGATCTTAAACGAAAACACCGAAGACGAAGAAAACGTCGCCGATGAATCCTTGGTCACTTTTGACGATTTGGGTCTTTCCCCGGAAATTCTCGAAGCGGTGAAACTCGCCGGTTATGAAACGCCATCACCCATCCAGGCCAAAGCAATTCCGGTTCTATTGCAGGGCGTAAACCTCCTCGGCACGGCACAGACCGGTACAGGCAAGACGGCAGCCTTCACGCTCCCGCTCCTCTCCCGCATCCAGTTCAATAGCCGCGAGACATCCATGCTCGTGCTCACGCCGACACGCGAACTCGCCATCCAAGTTTCGGACGCCATCCAGCAATACGCTGTCAAAATACCGAACATAAGCGTCGTTCCTGTTTATGGCGGACAAGATATTTCCATCCAGTTGCGAGCACTCAAACGCAAAGCCAATATTGTTGTCGCCACTCCGGGCCGTCTCATCGACCACATCAAACGCGGTTCCATCTCGCTCGGAGCGGTAAAGGCCATCGTCCTCGACGAAGCCGATGAAATGCTCGACATGGGCTTCATGGAAGATGTAGAAACCATCCTCAAGGAAATCCCTGCCGATGCCCAGCGCGCTCTCTTTAGCGCCACCATGCCGGACAGCGTGAAAAAGATTATCGACCAGCACTTGGGCGAATACGAAGAAGCCCGCATCGAAGGCAAGACGACCACTGTCGAAAACATCTGCCAGCGTTACTTGCTCGTGAAAAACGAACACAAGATCGAAGCTCTCGCCCGCGTACTCGAAGGCGAAGAATTTGATGGCGTTTTGATTTTCGTACGCACCAAGCAGAACACCACCGAAGTCGCCGAAAAGCTCGAAAGCCGCGGATTCAACGTGGCCCCGCTCAACGGCGACCTCGCGCAATCCATGCGCGAACGCACCATCAACCGTCTCAAGATGGGCAAGCTCGATATAGTCGTCGCAACAGACGTCGCCGCCCGCGGTATTGACGTGGACCGCATTTCGCTCGTTGTGAACTATGACATTCCGTACGACACGGAATCCTACGTGCACCGCATTGGCCGTACAGGCCGTGCAGGCCGCAGCGGTAACGCAATCTTGTTCATCACGCCTCGCGAAAAGCGCATGCTCAAGACCATCGAAAAGGCAACTCGCCAGCCGATTGACGTGATGGAAATGCCGACCTCCGAACAAATCAGCAAAAAACGCGTCGATGCATTCAAGGCTAAAGTCAAAAGCGTCGTGAGCTACGGCGAACTCGACCAATTCAAGGAACTCGTCCGCGCACTCGCCTCCGACGGTTCGATTAATTCGACAGGCTCATCAACCAGCTCACCGACCGACAACAGCAAGGTCACTGAGCATGCCGAAGTGACCGAAGAGAAAGTTGCAATTCCGTTGACCGCCGAAGACATCGCTGCCGCCGTCATCAAGATGTACCAGAAAAAGCAACCGCTCTTCCCAAACCTTCCGCCGCTCGAAGTGCCCAAAGAACGCCGCGAAAAAGTCCGCAGCGGCAGAGACTTCCTCGGCGAAAGCCGCAGCGAAGATTTCGGCCTCAATAGCGAAGAACAGAAACGCCTGAAAAAAGAACGCAAAGAAGGCATGAACGGCGTTGAAGAAGGCTATCTGCGTTACTACCTTGGCGTGGGCCGCATCGACCACGTAAGCCCACGAGACATCGTAGGAGCCATCGCCGGCGAAGCGAACATCAACAGCAGCAACATCGGTCGCATCAAGCTCTTCGACAAGTTCAGCACCGTTGAACTCCCGGAAACGCTACCGCAAGACGTTCTCGATATTTTATCCGAAATGACCATCCGCGGCAACGACGCACGCTTCCGCGTGATGACCGACGAACCGCCCGAGGGCCCCGCACCGGGAACAAGACCGCACGCGAGCCGCGAAGAACGCCGCAGCTTCCACCGCGACCGCAAGGGAGGCTTCCACGACGATGAACGCCGTGGCGGATTCCGCAAGAATCGCGAAGGAGGCGACCGCTTTGGCGACAAGCCATTCGAAAACCGCAAGGCCCGCCGTGAACGCCAATTCGCCGACCGCAAGCCCGGCAAGTTCGAAGACAAGCCATTCCGCAAAGACCGCGACGAACGCAGTTTCGGCGACAAGCCATTCCGCAAGACACGCCGCTTCGGAAGAGTCTAAAAGAACAAACTAAAAAGCAAAGGCGACCTCAATAAGGCCGCCTTTTTTGCATTTACAGAAAAATAAAAAAGAAGTCCGTCTCCAACAATGACGGACTTCTTTCAAAAGTGGATTCGGCTTAGCCACCGATAAAAATCAAAGCAAAGCTGGACGCCAATAGGAGAACGCCCCAAACGGTCTCCACAATCGGCCCTACTTTCTTGATTTCGACTTCTTTGTTTTCCATATTTACTTTCCTCGCCCCAGGCACCGCAACATCGCTCGCCTTACGCTCTATAATGTATAATCATGAACGGCAAGTGCAAACTGCAAAACAAAAGGTTCTTTGGATATATTGTCAATGTCATAAAATGGAATATTTGAAGTTGGAAGGACTATTTTTGTCTTACTAAACCGCTCTAACTTACCGTTTCGATTTCTTGATATTCGATAGCCTCTTGTTCCGTGGGTAGCGGGCAGTTCGCATCTTGCTTTGCACCCAGCAATTCCAGCTTGCGGCAAGTCGTGAGCACGCTTTGCCCTTTTTCGGCAAACTTTGACATTCCGCTTTTATACGCTTTCTGGGCTTTTTCGAGGGAATCCCCGATAACTCGCATCTGCTTCACGAATTGCCCCACGCGATTGAGCATTTCATTTGCAAGTTCAAAGACCTTCTGTTGATTGTCCGCCTGCTGGATCTGGCACCAAGAAAGCTTTATCATGCGGAGGGCCGCATAAAGCGTCTGCTCGTCCGCGATAAACACGTTCTTTTCCATCGCCTCACGCCAAAGAGCGGGTTCCTTGTTGAGGGCGACCCAAAGCGCAGCCGAACGCGGAACGAACATGATTACAAAATCCATCGTCTTTTTCGGGGCTTTCACATAGCGGGAATAATCTTTCGCCGAAAGTTCCTTTACATGCTTCTTGAGGCTTTCGATATGTTTTTTCAGTAAATCCTTACGCAAGTCCGGATCTTCGGCAGAAACGTAATCAAGGAAGTCTTTCATCGAAACCTTCGAATCGACAATAACGTCCTTCGTCTTGTCGAGATGCACAATGACATCGGGACGCATAAGGCAGCCCGTCGCATCAGAACGCACCGTGTTTCCGCTGGCATCGCGGAGTGTCGCCTGAGTTTCGAAATGAACGCCTTCTTCGAGGCCGAGTGCCTGCAAAAGCTCTTCGAGGACGCATTCGCCCCAGTCGCCCTGGATTTTGCTGTCATGCTTGAAAGCTCGTACCAAGTCTTCGGCAGACTGCTTTGTAGCCGCATTCGATTCGATAGACTGTTTCAACACCTCCTTCAATGCGGAGTTTGCGTTGGTCTGTTGCAAAGTCGTCTCGTTCATGGTCTTTTCCATCTTGGCGATAGTTTCCTTGAGCGGATTCACTAGCTGTTCCATGGTCGCATGCCCCGATTCCGTGATTTGCTTTTCACGCCGCTGGACCATTTCTTCGGTCGCATTCTTCGCTTCGGCGACAAGACGTTTCGAAAGGTTATCGAAATGCACCTTCTGTTCGTTCAAAGCGTTCTGATATCGTCGTTCCATTTCTTGCTTTGTACTTTCGAGCAGTTTTGCCGCCGACTCCCTTTCAGCAGCAAGCATTTTGGCATCATCCGCCTTTGTTTCTGCAAGACGGCGGTCGGCTTCAGCCTTGACCTCGGCTATCTTACGAGTTGCAGATTCCAGTTGGCTTTGTAACACAGCAATTTGCTTTTCCAATTCCACTCCAGCCTGATTGACCGCATACACCTGCTGTGTGCTCTTTACACGCGCCCCCAAAAAACCGATGACGATTCCAAAAACAGCACTGAGGATTGCAACCGCTATTACCATAAAACTCCTTTTTTAGATCCATTCATATATCGTCAGAAGAAAACGAAATGTAAAGAAGATTCTTGTTTTATCTATTTTAAGGCATGGGGTCTGAGCAGCATGTCCGTTTTTTTTCTAAATTTGGGCGCATGGCAGAAAAGAAGAAAATCCTCGTAATGGTCGCTAGTCCCAAGAACGAACGCAGTGGAACGCTTATTCCGACAAAGGCGTTCGTCGAAGGCATGGAACAAAACGGCGACTACGAAACCGAATACCTCTTTATTGACCGACTGAACGTTAAGCCCTGCCGTGGCTGCCTCAGCTGCTGGGGCCGCGAGGACGGCAGCTGCTTTATCAAGGGCGACGACGTTCCCTGGGTGCGCGAAAAGCTCATCAATTCAGACATTGTCATCTGGAGTTTTCCGCTGTACCTGTTCGGCGTCCCCGGACAAATGAAATGCCTGATGGATCGCATCGTCGGCATGGTGCACCCTTACATGGGCCAAAAGCTTAAAGAAGGCGCCAACGCCATGAATTCCCACCTGCACGGATTGCAATTCCAAAAAGAAGGGCAAAAAATCATTTTGCTTTCGAGCTGTGCCTGGATGGACATCGACGTGGTCTATGAACCCATCCGCAAGCAGTTCGATATCATCCTCGGGCATGAGGGCTACACGCTAATCGCCTGCCCGCAGATGCGCGCACTTGACCACCGCGGCGGACCGCGTCGCCTCGCCATGCTCCGCGAAAAGTTCCGCAAAGGCGGCGAAGAACTCGCCAAGACGGGCACGCTTTCGCAAGAAGCCATCGACCTCATGCAAAAGCCGATTTTCAGTGACGAAGCTTACGTGACGCTCGTGACCGAATTCGTGACTCACATGTTCGATAGGGATGATAATTTTTAGTAGGAAGTTTGAAGTAGACAGTAGGAAGGTAAGAAGGGCTCCCGCAAGGCGGGAGCGTTTTTTTTGACACAAATACAGAAAAACCCTGGCGAAAGCCAGGGTTTTCCGTAAAAGCAAATTCGCAGATTAGCGCTTGCTGAACTGGAAGTGCTTACGAGCCTTCTTGCGGCCGAACTTTTTACGTTCAACGGCACGGGCGTCGCGAGTCATGAGGCCTTCCTTCTTGAGGGCCGGCTTCACTTCAGCGTCGTTTGCAACCAATGCGCGGGCGATGCCGAGACGGACTGCGCCCATCTGGCCGGCGATGCCACCGCCACGAGCGGTAACTTCGACGTCCCATTCTTCAGCGTTGCCGAGGATGGCGAACGGAAGATTTGCAATCATGTCTTGCACTTCAGAATGGAAGTATTCCTTGAAATCACGACCATTGATAGTGCGCTTGCCGGAACCCGGCTTCAGAATCACAGCGGCGATGGCGTTCTTGCGACGACCAGTGCCGCGGTAAATCTTCTTATTCTTTGCTGTAGCCATAGTTTTCTCCGTTCTAAATTAAAGTTCTACGACTTCGGGTTTCTGGGCAGCGAACGGATGTTCGGCACCTGCAAAAATCTTGAGCTTCTTGATCATCTTGTGGCCAAGAGCGCTGTGCGGGAGCATGCCCCAAATGGCAGCTTCGAGCGGAGCAGTCGGGTGCTTTGCCAAAAGGTCGGCAAAGTTGATCCAGCGTTCACCGGCAATGTGACCGGTGTGGTGGAAATACTGCTTCTGGAGAGCCTTGTTGCCGGAAACAGCAACCTTTTCAGCGTTAACAACAACCACGAAATCGCCAGTATCGACGTTCGGGGAATAAATGGCCTTATGCTTGCCCATGAGGAGACGAGCAACTTCGCTTGCAACGCGTCCCATCGGCTTGTCAGCTGCATCCACAAGCTTCCACTTGCGGGAGACAGTCTTCGGGTTTACCGTAATGGTCTTCATGTAAATCCTCTAGTGAGTGAAATTCCAGGGCAAAGGCGCCCCGAGAAAAGCAAGGTAAATATAGATGATTTTGCAGCAAGATTCAAGGGTAAAAAAGCTGTTTTTTACGAAAAAGCTTGTAAAATGCGGTTTTAGCATTCTATCAATTATACTAATTAGTAGAATTGTTATAGTAAAATTAAGTTGTTGGTCAGTGATTAGTGATTAGTGGGTATGAGGTCTGAGGTCGGGCTACGCCCCTTTGAGCAGTGAGCTTTACGACGAGGGCCATCCTGGAGGCGGAGGGTGTCGTCATCCTGGAGGCGGAGCCGATAGGATCCATTATTTTTCAGTAGTTAGTGGTTGGTGATTAGTGATTGGGAATCTCCTTATCATGAGTAACACAAAAAACCCCGAATGTGTATTCGGGGTCTTCGCATAGCTGCGATGATAGCGTTTTTTTAACGGCTGGGTCTGTTCACTTTAGTTGGCCGGACCGTCGCAAAGAACTCCATCTGGGCAACTGCCATCCAGCAAGCTAGTTTGATGATCCATCTCCACGACTTCCATCTGCGGAGCGGTGTATTCTTTCTTGTGTTCAATTTCGTTTGTCATAGTAGTATCCAATGGTTAAGTTAAAGGTTTTAAGGGTTTGGTATGTCACCCCGGATTTATTCCGGGGTCGGTTTTCTCAATTCCAACCGATCCCGGCACTGGGGCCGGGATGACACGTCGGCGAAGCCGCTCCCTACTTCTTCAGCACTTTCTTGCCGTAGTAGGCTCCTTGTGCGCGGTTCATGATGTTCGTCTTGCGGCCCTTGAGGTCGTAGTCGCGGAGCATCTTGAACTCGCCTGTGCGGGTGTTGAACTTGCCAATGGTAGTCGTGTGCTTTTCACCGTCATTGCCACGGCTCACAATGACAACGTCGATGTTCTCAAGGAGGGATGCCGTCTCGCCAACAGCAGGCCTTGCGACATACTGAGCATTCGGAGAAGCAGAAACCAACTGCGGCTTATCGGAGACCAAGTAGGCACGGAACGGCTGGACGTAGGCGCCCTTGCCGAATCTCACGAACTTGCCGATGGTAGCCCCGTTACGTTCCTCGCCAGCGAAACCCCAAATCCTTCCGTCCTTGGTTTCTTCCTTGGTGAAGACTTTCTTCTGGAGAACCGGCATGAAAGTCCAGCCGCTACCATCAGAGGCTCCGCTTAACTTGGCAGGAGTCACTTCAAGCGTGGCGCCTTCCTTGAACACGAGTTCCGAACCTCCCATCTGTACCATGTACGGGGTATAGGCGGTCATTTCACCCGTGAATACATCACTTTTACTGTTGCAGTGCTCGTATTTCTCCGGAGTACTCGGATCAGCTTTTGATTCAAGATATTCCTCGACTTCTGCACTGCACCACACGTATCTCATCCCTACCGCAAGTTCATCCTTGTCATTCGTGGTCATACCATCAAACTCAATGACGGATTCCACGTTTTCAAAGTTTTTCGCATTGAACGAGAACGGAAGCATAAGGGTAGAAAAACCGCTGGTGGAGAAGGGGCGGTTGAAGACAACATTTTCAACAGCGATTTCTTCGGTAATATTGATAGCATCTGTACCCTTGAAATTGCCGTCAATAATGCCGTACTTCTTGTGGGATTCATCTTCCACAACAGAAACGGCAGCGTACTTAGTCGGCTCCACGACAGAAACTTTCAAGTCAAGGCCGTCAAATACACGACTGGCATCGGACTTAAACCAAAGAGTCAATGTTTTACCGGAACTAAGGACTGCTCCAATATCATAAGTTTCTCCGTCGGATTTAGAACTTACTGCATCCAAAAGCTTTTGGTCGTTTATACCGCCATCAAAAACAGTCAGGTAGTCATAGAAATCTGTAGTCACGCTCCCCGTCAGCAGCAGTTTCTTGCCTTCA
>NZ_JAFWOM010000030.1 GCF_017545445.1 Fibrobacter sp. | reverse complement strand
GCATACGTGCTTCCAACCCTTCGGATTGTCGCCCAGGAAGATAGCCTTGAACTGGTTCATGCCCGCGTTCGTGAACATGAGCGTCGGGTCGTCATGCGGAACCACCGGCGAAGAACGCACAAAGAGGTGGCCCTTGGATTCGAAGAACTTGATAAAGGATTCGCGCACCTGCGCAGAAGTCATTTTTTCGGACATAGCTATTCCTTTGAATTTTTACGAGCGCAAAGATAGAAATTAGACGACAAATTCTCAAGTCGAGCGTCGCGGCCAAGAGTGTGCAAATTTGATCAAGCATAAGCCATTTATGGACTTATATTTGATAAATGCCGCCACAGACGCGAAGCGTCAACCTTGCTTGGACATGACCGAGACTAGAATTTGGGATTGGAACGAAGTGACAATCCAAAGACGAGAGACGAGAGATTTGATTAAGAAAAGGGGCAAGCCTTCCCCTCGCTTCAGCCCTTACGGGCTTCCGCTACCCCTTCTAACGGGAACACCATGAGCCTGCCCCGGACATGTTCCGGGGTAACGCCCCGATAAACGCAATAAAAAAGCAGATCCCGTCCCCATTCGCGGATCATGACTACTAAGCAGCAAAGCTGCAAGTAGTCAAAGAGAACGGAGTCCGGGATGACAGCTAGGAGAACTGTGTAAGGCGACCCCGCAACAAGTGCGGGGTGACAAAAGCGCCAATAACCATTGACCTACAACCAACAACTAATGACTATTGACTAATGACTAGCAACCATCAACTAATACAGCTTTTTCATGTCAGTGAGTTCGCCGTTTTTCTCATGGAACAACGTAAGCGAGCCACCTTGGATTTGCTGGAAAATCTTGGTGAGTTTTGCGACAGCGGCAGCTTCTTCAAAACCGATTTCGTTGTAAGCCGTTTCACCAATCACAAGCCCGATATTCATCATATCCGGAGCTTTACGACGCAGATAATTTAACAATTCTTCGTCACTGTTGATTTCATCCGTTGCAGTGAGCTTTTCAAACTCTGCCGGATCGCGAGTGCTGACATGCAACGGATACATATCATCAGCAACAATCTGTTTAGAATTCAAATAAAGCACATTACCTACATACAAGCTAATCGAATCGTTCAAAACCTGACGTACTTCAACCAGCACATCACTCATAGACGAAGCTTCCTGCATTTGGATTTTAGACGGGCCGCAAGCCATCAAGGCAAGCGAAATAGTAGCGAGAGCCACAAGGAAAAGTTTTTTCATGATAATCCTCTTTAGTAGTAGGAAGTAGGCAGTAAACAGTGGTTAGTAAATAGAGTTGTTAAAAGAGCTTTCTTATTACATTCCTAGCAACAAACCAATGGCTAATGACTAGCAACCATGGACCAATATACAATTATTCGCTTTCAGGGAAAAGTAAACAAAAGTTAATAGTTCATGGATAATAGTCAATAGCCGATGGTCATTAGTCAGTAGAAACAACCAATGACCAATAACTAATGACTAACAACTAACAACTAATGACTAATGACCAACAACTAAAATTCAAAAAAGCCCCCCGAATTTCTCCGGGAGGCTTACTTCTATACACCAAATTCTTTATTTAGCTTCGTAATCCAAAATAAGTCTGCAATAGCCTTTTTCGACGATAACGTTATCCGGGCGGAGGTACACACGTTCCATTTCCCAGTCGCCTCTAGACCAATGCTGCGGATCAACATCTTCACCGTCAAAATCATCCTGCCAAAGCTTTGTGAAGGTCTTGGTAGCCGTATCATACGAATAAACTCGGACGTAGTCAATCTGTTGTTCAACCGGGAGGCCAACACCTTTTGCCCAGGTACCAGTCCAGGCAGCACTCTTAGAAGCCCAAAGGTTGAAGCGGAGAGATTGTTTTTCGGTCAAGAACTTAACCTGGTCTGCATCAGCGTGGGTACCGCGGCTCATGCCAAGCGTGTCGCGACGGACTTCAACGCTGTCAATTTCCCAAGCCACGTATTCCGGCGTCCAGACCATAGCATACAAATGGAAGCCCTGCGTAGCGTCAAAGCCAAAATCGTGAAGTGGCTTACTTTCGGAGGCCGTATTCGACTTGATGGACGGATCGCCTTCACGAGTGATGATATTAGACTGCCAAGAATTAGGAGCCTTACCGAGAACTTCAATATCAATTTCGTTCCACGGTTCGTTTCCCTTTTCCCAAGAGTTGTCATAGTAAAGGAACATGGAGCTCACGGAACCCGAAATAGCGGCCATTCTCATGCGAGCTTCGAAACGGCCATACTTGAACTGGTCAAGGCCAGTGAGTTCTGCACCATAAAACTTATAAGTCTTGCTTGGATCAATTTCAGTCAACGTCGGAACGCTATATGTGAACTCCGGATTCGGCGTAACAGCGGCAGAACTTGCCGGAGCTGCAGCGGAACTAGTCGGAACAGCAGCTTCAGAACTCGTCGGAGCCGCAGCGGAACTGGTCGGAACAACGGCATCAGAACTCGTCGGGGCAACTGCAGAACTTGCCGGAAGAACGGCATCGGAGCTTGTCGGTGCAGCGACCGTTTCAGAGCTTGCCGGAGGAACAACAGCCACAGAACTAGAAGAAACTTCACCAATCGGACCCGGAGGGGCAATTAAATTAACATCAGAGTTGGATTCAGAACATGCTGCCAAAAAAGCTACGGCAACCATCGGAAGGATAAACTTTTTCATAATGACCTCTTTTCTTGATTATAAGATAGATTTTGATTGTTTCAGAAGCACGCTAGACGACAGCATTGATAAAGCCATCCGTATCAACTGTACTAAAAAAAACAGTCCAAAAGTTCGTTTTTATGTGATTTTCGCCACATTTAACAGAAAATTCAAGTCATTTTCCGAAGTTTCTTGATTTGCAAAGTATTTCGTAAGAAAAATACAAGCGAGACTATCCCTTTCGGACGCACCAAATGGTGCATTTTGTACCTTGTCCTCCCTCTTTTTAATATGTATATTGCGCTTTACAATTAGTTGACAGAGAAAAAAAGGAAAAATCGAGTTCGTTCTTTTTTTACAACGGGGAAAGTTAAGTAACTTTTTAATTGTAACGACAGCAGGGCTCGAAACAAAAGAGGTTATATGCAGGAAGCATGGCTTGGCTTTAGAGGCGGTCGCTGGCAAGAAGAAATAAACGTCCGCGACTTCATCCAAAAGAACTACACCCAATACGACGGCGACAAGTCGTTTTTACAAGGCCCGACCGAAGCAACGAACAAGCTTTGGGCCGAATTGCAGGATTTGCAGAAGAGGGAAATCGCAAAGGGCGGTGTCCTCGACATGGATACAGACGTTGTCTCCACGCTCACGAGCCACCCGGCTGGCTACATTTCCGAAGAAACTAAGGATCTCGAAAAGATCGTCGGTCTCCAGACCGATAAGCCGCTCAAGCGCGCTTTCATGCCGTTCGGCGGCATCAAGATGGCAGAAGAATCCTGCAAGAACTACGGTTACACGCCGAGCGAAGAACTTCACCGCATCTTCACGGAATTCCACAAGACGCACAATCAAGGCGTTTTCGACGCTTACACTCCTGCCATGCGTATGGCCCGCAAGGCCCACATCATCACCGGCCTCCCGGACACTTACGGACGTGGACGTATCGTTGGCGACTATCGCCGCGTAGCCCTTTACGGCATCGACTACCTCATCGCCCAAAAGAAGGCTGACAAGGCTCTGACCGACTTTACGGACATGCGCGAACACGTGATCCGCGAACGCGAAGAACTCGCCGAACAAATCAAGGCTCTCGAAGGCATGAAGACGATGGCGAAGATTTACGGCTACGACATTTCGAAGCCGGCAAAGAACGCCCGCGAAGCCGTGCAGTGGCTCTACTTCGGCTACCTCGCCGCCATCAAGACGCAGAACGGTGCTGCCATGAGCGTGGGCCGCGTCTCGACGTTCATCGACATTTACATGACCCGCGACTTGCAGAACGGCGTCATTAACGAAAGCGAAGCCCAGGAAATCATCGACCACTTCGTGATGAAGCTCCGCATGGTGAAGTTCGCCCGCATCACAAGCTACAACGAACTGTTCAGCGGCGACCCGGTGTGGGCGACGCTCGAAGTTGCAGGCCTTGGCCAAGACGGTCGCCACCAGGTGACCAAGAACGACTACCGCTTCTTGCACACGCTCGTGAACATGGGTCCGTCTCCAGAACCGAACCTCACCATTCTGTACAGCCCGCGTCTTCCGCACAACTTCAAGAAGTTCGCCGCCGAAATTTCTGTGAAGACAAGCGCCATCCAGTACGAAAACGACGATACGATGCGTCCGATTTGGGGCGACGACTACAGCATCTGCTGCTGCGTTTCTGCCACCCAGACCGGCAAGGAAATGCAGTTCTTCGGCGCACGCGCAAACCTCGCCAAGACGCTCCTTTACGCCATCAACGGCGGTAAGGACGAATGCCTCGTGAAGGGCGAACAGGTCGGTCCGGAATATCCGCCGATTACCAGCGACTACCTCGACTACGACGAAGTTGTCCACAAGTTCGAACTTTATATGGACTGGATTACGCACTTGTACGTGAATACGTTGAACTTGATTCACTACATGCACGACAAGTACTACTACGAAGCTGCCGAAATGGCGCTCATCGATACAAATGTCCGCCGCACGTTTGCAACGGGTATCGCAGGCTTCAGCCACGTTGTCGATAGTCTCTCTGCTATCAAGTACGCCAAGGTGAAAGTCATCCGCGACCCGGCAACAGGCCTCGCACAAGACTTCCAGATCGAAGGCGACTTCCCGCGCTATGGAAACGACGACGACCGCGCCGACGATATCGCCGTTTGGCTTCTCAAGACGTTCATGGCAAAAATCAAGCAGACTCCGACTTACCGCGATTCTGAACCGACGACTTCCATTCTTACGATTACAAGTAACGTCGTCTATGGTAAGGCAACAGGTGCTCTCCCGGATGGCCGTAAGGCTGGTGAGCCGTTCTCTCCAGGCGCAAGCCCAAGCTACGGTGCCGAAAAGCACGGTCTCTTGGCATCGCTCAACTCTGTCGCGAAGATTCCGTACGAATACGCTTTGGACGGCATCAGCAATACGCAGACCATCAACCCGGATGCACTCGGCCACAACGACGAAGAACGTTCCAACAAGCTAGTGCAGGTGCTCGACGGCTATTTCGGCCAGAGCAGCCACCACTTGAACGTGAACGTATTCGGTGTCGAAAAGTTGAAGGACGCCATGGAACACCCGGAGAAGGAAGAATACCAGAACTTCACGATCCGCGTTTCCGGCTACGCTGTGCGCTTCATCAAGCTCACTCGCGAACAGCAGCTCGACGTGATCGCCCGCCAGGCCCACGGCGTGCTCTAATCGCACCGCGAATGCGCCACGGTCGCTCAAAACCACAAAAGTACCGCGACCAACGGGGCGTTGCTTGGCAAAGCGCGAAAGCGAATTTAAGCTAAAAAGCTCCCGAAAGGGAGCTTTTTTGTTTGAAACAACTATCCGCACAGAGGCATTACATACTAAAAAAGAAAAACGTACGTCTTAGTATGTAAAAAACGCCCTAAAAGAGCCCAAAAGTTCATGAAATAAGCCAAAATCGAGATTCAAACGTCCCAAATTGACTCCAAAACACACTTTCAGAGCAAAAAATTACATACTAAAATCCATAAATCAAATTTTAGTATGTATTCATACAAACTCTATAAACCGCGATTACATACTAAAATACGCCAAATACGATTTTAGTATGTAATAGATTCACGCCACGATGTAATTTTCGTTCTTTTGACGGCGAGCATACACGGATTCTAAGAACTGGATGACAGAATCCTTGTCGCGGACAAGCCCACGTTTATGGCTCAGGCAAAAACGCGTCGGAGCAAGCGACTTCAAAAGTGCGATCTGCTCGCCAAGAATTTGCACATTATAAACATCTGGCGTTCCGTGTCCCACCATCGGGTAAGTCGCATCACCCAAAAACACATAATCATCCACGATAAGCGCCAACGAGCCTTTTGCATGGCTGTTCGGAATCGGCAAAATCTGGATTTTAACGCCATCGACAAACGAAAGCGGCGATGAGACAACCACCTTTTCGCGGTCGCTCATTTCGCCTACCACTTTTGACGCATGCGAGCCAACATAAAGAGCATCAAAATCGAGCGAGACCTCGCCATTGCAATGACGCACAACATTTAGCAGGTGGTCACGATGAAAATGCGAAATGACGATATTCTTTTTTAGTGGAGCCGCGGCATCCCCCTCAACTTTACAGTCCGCAAAAACACGCGGCAAATCATTGATAAACTGTACCGCCTCATCGCAAGCACCCACGTCAAAAATCCACCACGCGCTATCGCCACGCACAGCAACAACATCCGCGCTCAGCGGCTCATACGAAACTTGCAAATACTGGATTCTATCAGTGAGCTTTACGATTCTTGGCACGACGCCAAAGATAGAAAATTTTCCTTACTCTTTATCCTTGTAAACGATGGTGTAAACATCGTAAAAATTCAGGTACTTGACTCCAATATACTCAGCAGGGACTTTCACTCTATAATCGGCAAAACAAATGCAATTATGCATGGGACGGCTATCATAATCTGGATAGTATTCAAAAACATCATAAACAAGTAAAGTATCGTCATGACGTTCCAGCTTGACATCTGTTACATGCCCATATTCGGCACAACCAGCAATCGTATTCAGGAAAAAAACAGCGGAGCCGTCTTCGTTCATCACGAAATCAATGGATTCATCACCCCATTCGGCTCTTTTTGCCAAATGCCCGCCGCCACACGAACCTTTTCCCACCTCATACTCAGAGGATTTTTTCGACTCCGTATTTAGGCTTGTAGAAGTGCCTGAGCCACCAACGCCAGAATCATCGGAGCAAGCGTTAAACGTCACAAAGGCCACTACAGCCACCATCAAAACAAGCAATGATTTTTTCATAAAGATATCCTCCTCATCACTCTTTTAAAAATAGATTAACACACTTTCAAAAGATGCATAATTTTATAACAATATCGCACATAAATCCGCTACAACCGCCTTTTTTTTCGGAGTTTGTATTATATAGAGAAAATTCGCTTTTATGCGGTGCTAGACTTTTTTATTTTTGAATCATGACTCTCGGAAGAATCAATAAACTCGAAACGTTCGGATCGGTCGATGGGCCGGGCATTCGATTCGTCGTCTTTACGCAAGGCTGCCCCATGCGCTGCAAGTTCTGCCACAATCCAGAAACTTGGAACTTCGGGAATAAAAACGCGAACGGAACTGACAACGGCTCGTTCGAAATTTCTGCAGAAGAATTGCTGAAAAAAGCTATCCGCTACAAGCCTTACTGGGGGAGCGACGGCGGCATCACAGTAAGCGGCGGCGAACCACTAGCGCAAATTGACTTCATGATCGAATTCTTCGAAGCCGCAAAAGCAGCCGGAGTCCACACATGCGTCGATACGAGCGGAGTCACATTTAGGCGCACCGGCGAAACTTTCGCGAAAATCGAACGCTTCCTAAAGTCAACCGACCTTTTGCTGGTCGATATCAAGCACATTGACGAAGACGCGCACAAGGACCTCACAGGCCACGGCAACGAGAACATCATCGAGTTCTTCCGCTACCTCGACAGCATCGAGAAGCCCATCTGGATCCGCCATGTGCTTGTGCCAGGCATCAGCGATAACGATGAAGCTCTCACACGCACGCGAGACTTCATCCGCACACTCAGCAACGTCAAACGCGTCGAAGTACTGCCCTACCACGCATTCGCATTGAGTAAATATCAGGAACTCGGCATCGATTACGCACTCAAGGACACGCAAACACCCACCGCCGACCGCGTTGCAAATGCCAACGAGATTCTCGAAACCGAAAAATACACGGGCTGGGAAAAAAAGTAGGATGTAGGCGGTAGGATGTGGGCTATGGGCTCGCTCCCTACGGTCGCTTTGAGGTATGGGGATAATTCAAAAAGACGAGGCGCGCAGCCCCGTCTTTTAAAGGTCAATAATCAATCCTTTTTAGCCTTTAATGTTATCACTCATACTGAACATCGGCATATACATTGCAATCAAGAGGCCACCGACGGCGCCACCCAAAAACACGATAATCAACGGTTCAATCATACTCACCACGGCATCCACAGCGGCATCCACTTCTTCATCGTAGAAATCTGCAAGTTTCAAAAGCATACCGCCCAAGTTACCCGTTTTTTCACCCACGCCCGTCATCTGGATCACCATGGGCGGGAAAATGCCCACTTCTTCCATCGGCTCGGCAATAGATTTACCACCAGCAATACCAATCGATATTTTATGAATAGCCTTTTCAACAACTTTATTGCCTGCAGTTGACGCAACGACCTTCAAAGCATCCATCACAGACACACCTGCATTCAAAAGCGTCCCAAGCGTTCTCGAAAACCCAGCCGTTGACGATTTGATCTGCAAATCACCTATCTTTGGAACCTTTAGCATAAACTTGTCCATTGCAAATTGAGCCGCAGGTATTCGCATAATCATCTTATACGTAAAAATAATGAGGACAAGCCCAATGAACAAAAATCCACCATTATCTCGTATAAAGTCCGAAATTCCCATCACCACTTGCGTCGGAGCAGGGAGTTCCGCATCGAGAGCTGCGAACTGTTCCGCAAACGTCGGCACCACGAACGTCATAAGAGCGATCACCACGAGAATACCGACAATGATAACCATGACCGGATACGTCAACGCTTTTTTCACTTTGCGTTTAAGGCGCTGGTTATTTTCAAGCGTTTCAGCCAAACGAGCAAGAATACCTTCAAGGATACCGCCAGCTTCGCCTGCCGCCACCATGTTGCAATACAGGGAGTCAAACACTTTCGGGTGCTGCGCCAAAGCATCTGCAAGCGAAGAACCTCCGTTAATCGACTGCGTGAGTTTATGCACAACGCTCTTAAGTTCCGGGTTTTCGCACTGCGCTTCAAGAATGTTCAAGCACTGCAACATCGGAAGACCTGCCGAGCACATAGACGAGAACATACGCGTAAAACGGGTAAGGTCTTCGGACTTGATACCAGAACCGATCTTAATCTTGATTTCAGTCGGCTTTTTCTTTAAGCTCGTAATGACGAGACGGCGACGAAGCAATAGAGCTTCGGCTTCCGCTTTGTCTTTTGCTTCGAGAGAGCCTTCGAAGTTGTTGCCCTGCGAGTTTTGGGCCTTGTATAGAAATTCTGGCATAGGTTACACCCCTTCCTTTACGAACAACTGCTCAAGTTGGTCAGGACTTGAAGAACGGGCCAGTGCGTCAAAACGGTCAATTTTGTGATTCTTGACAAGTTCGCACAAGCACATGTTCATCGTATTCATACCAAACTTCTGACCGATTTCAATCATAGACTCAATCTGATGGACCTTGTCATCGCGGATCAGAGCACGAATACCTGGAGTCACGTTCATGACTTCGTATGCCATCACACGGCCACCGCCAATTTTAGGTAAAAGGGTCTGGCATATAACGCCCTGGAGCACGAACGAGAGCTGTGTACGCACCGTCTGCTGTTCACCCTTCGGGAATGCGTCAACCACACGGTTAATCGTCTGTACGCAAGAGTTCGTATGCAACGTTGCGAAAGTCAAGTGACCCGTTTCTGCAATCGTAAGCGCAGAACGAATCGTTTCCAAGTCACGCATTTCGCCGATGAGCACCACATCCGGATCCTGACGGAGAGCCATCTTAAGGGCTTGGGCGAAGCTGTGCGTATCGCTACCAACTTCACGCTGGTTGATCATACAGCCTTGATGCTTGTGCAAGAATTCGATCGGGTCTTCGACAGTCAAAATGTGGTCGTGACGTTCCTTGTTGATTTTGTCGATCATAGCGGCCAAGGTCGTCGATTTACCAGAGCCGGTCGCACCTGTCACAAGAACCAATCCAGAGGGGCGGGTCGTAAATTCGGCCATGATCTTCGGGAGACCAAGGTCCTTGAACGTCTTGATATCGAGCGGAATAATACGGAGGGCAAGCGCCACGCAGCCACGCTGCAAGTAAGCGTTCGCACGGAAACGCGCAAGATTTGCAATACCGAACGAGAAGTCGCATTCCTTCTGCTGCTCAAAAGTCTTTTTCTGAGCCTCATTCATCAAACTGTAAGTCATGCGCATGGTTTCGTCAGGTTTCAGCTTGTTTTCCCCGATGGGGGTGAGCTTACCGGAAAGACGAATAAGAGGAGGGGCACCGGCAGTAATATGCAAGTCGGAAGCGCCCCGTTTAACCATTTCTGCTAAAAGATCTTGAATGTTATAAGCCATACACTAGAATATAATTTAAAAAGCCCGAAAATTTCATAAATTCTTTACATAATGCATTCATCCACTTATAAAATCGTAGCTTGTGTAGGGGCAATTCTTTTTATTGCGCTTGTTTTTTACGCGATTGGTTCGCAATCCCCCCAAAGCAGGAACTTCCCAGAGACGGTCGTGAACTTTACGGCCGATAACGTGACGGGAGGCAAATCGGACTACATGAGCGAGAAGGGGACGGCAACGCTTATCGTGCTTACGGCATCCTGGTGTCCGGCATGCAGGGCAGAACTCCCCACCCTCAAAGAACTCCACGAAGAATTCGGACCGAAAGGTCTCAAGATTTTAATGATTGACGAAGACGACTCCAAGAAGGTCGCACGCAAGTTCAAGAAGAGCCTAAGCATCCCGTGGACGATGCTGCACTGGAACTACGACGCAATTATGGCTCTTGGTAACCCAGGCGTACTCCCCGTAAGCTACGTGGTCGATAAGGACGACAAGATACAGCACGTCGATGTCGGGATGCTAGACGAACACAGAGTAAGGCACGAATTAAAGAGACTGCTAGGGAAATAGGTTTTAGGTTACAGGTTGTAGGTATTAGGAATAGTGTCACATGCTTCGCATGTTATTATAAGATGGCGAAGCCATGATTATTCACCTAAAACCTAATCCCTAAAGCCTAACACCTATTCACGCTATCGGGCTTGGGAAGAGAATCACGTCAGCGATTTCTTCTTTGCCGAGGGCGAGCATGAACAGGCGGTCGAGCCCGAGAGCCACGCCGGAACAAGCGGGCATCCCCGATTCTAGTGCCGCGAGAAAGCGTTCGTCCAGCGGAGGCAGAGGCTTGTTCATTGCACGACGGATGTCCAAGTCCGCATTGAAACGGCGACGTTGCTCCACTGCATCCGTGAGTTCCGTATAGCCATTGCAAAGTTCCACTTGATTTACGAACAGCTCGAAGCGGCGTGCCCACGTGTAGCCGTCTGCATCAACGTAAGTTTGTGCGAGTGCGGCTTGCGATGGCGGATAATCCAAGATGAACTCGGGGCCGTTGCTTGCAAGAGCAGGTTCCACTAGGAACACCATGAGGTAATCCCACCAGTCTTCGCGAGAAAGCGTCTCGCTTTTTTCAGGCACGGGAATTTCGCGAGTGCGGCAGGCATCCGCAAAGTCCGTGAGCTTTTCGCAGAACGGATTTACGCCAGCGTAATTCTTGAACGCGTCAATCCAGCGGGTGCGGCGTGCGTTTAATTTAGTCCCAATAATCTCGCTCACGAGGTCTTCGACTTCGTCCATGAGTTTGTCTTGAGGCATGCCGACGCGGTACCATTCCACCATCGAAAACTCATTGTTGTGATGTCCGCCGAATTCATCTTTGCGGAACGACTTTGTAATCTGGAAAATGTCGCCGAACTTTGCGGCAAGCAAACGCTTCATGTGAAATTCAGGGCTCGTCATCATGAACCGCTTCGGGTCTTCTATTTCAAAGTAATCAAGCTGCGGATCCGTTCCGCCGTATGCAGAAAGCACAGGCGTCTCGACTTCGAGCGCGTTACGACGAACAAAGAAATCACGGACTTTGGTCATCAGCGCCTGACGCTTGACCCAAGTTTCTCGCGTACAAGTGGGTGCAAACGCGCCCAAATCTAAACTATCCATTGCTAATTGGCTCCGGCTACACAACGGACCGCAAGATAGAAACTCGGATCCACCGTAATTGAGCCGACATCCTTGTCGGAGCTGAACATTGTGCGAGCCTTGCCGCGACCATCCGTATCGGCATCGGCAGTCCAGAAGTAAGCACCCTCGCCCATCGTCGTGCAGACGCCACTCTTGTTTGCATAGCCACCGAACATTGCTGTGAATGCGTAATCGTCGCTGCCGTTGCTCTTGAGCTTGAGGGCAGCTTCGCGTGCGCCACCGGCGTGTTCTTCTAGCTTTTTCCAATCGGCATCCGTTGCGAGATGGTAGCCGTCCGGACAAGCTTTTTTCGCGGCCTCTTGAGTGTAGAGGCGACCGAACGTCTTGCAGTTTGCGTCGTCGCGGTCATAGCACATCGAGCCATCCGGATCGTTGAAGTTCAAGTTTTCGACGAACCAATCCACACCGCCGATTTCCTTGACCTTGTAAACTTGTTTGTCACGCTTATCGACAAAATTCTTGAACACCGGGCAGCGAGTGCTGAAACCCTCTTCGGAAAGAATCGGATCGACTTTGCCCTTCCACGCCGTGCAGAAACGGAACAGCTGGCCGCCTGGTAGCGAAGAACCCTTATGCTTAGCGGCCCAAGTTTTTACGTAATGGAGACCTGTCACAGCGGTATCAGGAATCGAGAGCACCTTGGCGTACTTGCCAGCGAGAGCGGCATACGTCCCGGCAACAGACATCGGAGCTTTCCAAAAACCAGAGGAAAGCCCATCGCGCAGGCTTGCGAAAACTGGCGACGGCTTATAAACCTTAATCGTCTTATCGACCATCTGTTCAGGATTTTTCTTGCAGTTCACATCGTGGTCAATCGCGAGCAAAGAATTCGCATCAATTTTGCATTGGGCAATGCACTTTGTTCGTGCAGCACCCTTCTTGGGGCACGGTTTCCAAACCGTCGTATCGACACTCACAAGAGAGGGCTTTGCAAATGCTTTTGTCTTGGTCGCCGATTTTGCCACATCGTCAAGCGTCTTGAGAGCCTTAGCACTCCCTTTTTCGCCATCGGCGAGCAAATACTTGATGACACCCGAGCAGGCATTCGCGGCGTTCGCCATCGAGCAGACCTTCGAACCAAAACCGTACGCGAACTGGGACGGGCATGCCGCAAACGCTTCGTCCGGCATTTGCTTGAAATGCTTACCGTAAATATCCGTTGCGTTTTTCGCCGACATCTTGCCGCAATAAATTTCTTCGATTTCGCCCGCCTTGACCATCTTTTTCACTTTTTTCCAGTTGTTGGAATCGACAGCCTTGCGGAGGGCCTCTTGAGCGAAACCACCCTGCGCCAAAATTGCAGAACAAATCAAACTTGCTATAAAAAGATTCTTCATCTAAACCTCTTTTAAAACTTAACTGGATCCTGCTCCTTCGAACCTAACTCAACTAAGTCAACAAGTTGACTAGTTTCGTATATCGCTTTCGCTCAGGATGACAGTTCCAATATCAAAATGACAATTCCTAAGTCAGAATGACATTCCTAAGTCGGGATGACTCTATGAATAGTTTAAATATATTACGAATTATAACCAATCCCTAATGAATAATCAAAAAAAATCTTGAACCCTAATAATATTTTACTTGAATTTGACTCCGGCTATAGAGGATTTCTATCTTTGGGATCATGAACGCAGAAGTTTTACGCAATGAATTCCCGATGTTGGTCGCAGGCGACAAAGAAGTAAAGCCACTCGCCTTTTTGGACAGCACCGCCACAACCCAGAAGCCAGCAATCGTCATCGATGCGATGGACGACTTTTACCGCGAGCACTACAGCTCTGTGAAGCGCGGGGTTTACCGCCTGAGCGCACGCACCACCGAAGCCTTTGAAAAGACCCGCAAAGACGTTGCGAAGTTCATCAACGCAAAATCCGAAGACGAAATCGTCTTTACGCGCGGCACCACCGAAAGCATCAATCTCGTCGCCTGGAGCTACGGACGCAAGTTCTTTGAAGCCGGCGATGAAATTGTCATCAGCGGCCTGGAACACCACGCCAATATCGTGAGCTGGCAACTCGTCGCCGAAATGAAAGGTGCCAAAATCGAGGTCATCCCCGTTTTGGACAGCGGAGATTTGGACTTGGCAGCACTCCCCGGACTCCTCACGCCACGCACCAAGATGGTCGCAGTCGCCCACGTGAGCAACTCCGTCGGCACCGTGAACCCCATTGCAGAAATCATCGCTACGGTGCGCAAGCTCGCCCCGCAAGCAAAGATTTTGATTGACGCCGCCCAAAGTTCTAGCCACATCAAGATTGACGTGCAAAAACTCGACTGCGATTTTCTCGCGTTCAGCGGCCACAAAATGTACGGCCCGACCGGCATCGGAGTTCTTTACGGCAAGTACGAAGTGCTCGACAGCATGCCACCCTGGCACGGCGGTGGCGAAATGATCAAGAACGTCACGTTCGAAAAGACAACTTACGCCGACGTTCCAGCACGCTTTGAAGCAGGCACGCCCGCCATTGCCGAAGTCATCGGCCTCGGGAAAGCCATCGAATGGCTGAACAACGTGGGTCTCGACAACATCCGCAAGCACGAAGAACAAATTACGCAATACGCACTGAAGCAGCTCGCCGAAATCCCGCAAGTGAAAGTCCTCGGCAACCCGAAGGAACGCGGTGCGCTCATCAGCATTACATTGGACGGGATTGCCGTCGGTGATGCAGCCATGATTCTCGACGAAGAAAACGTCGCCGTGCGTAGCGGACACCATTGTGCGCAACCGGTGATGGACCGCTTTGGCGTCGATGCCACGCTCCGTTTGAGCTTTGGCGTGTACACGCTTGAACGCGACATCGACCGCTTTGTTGCAGGCATCAAAAGAGTCGTCCGTTTGTTCGCCTAAATTCCGCCAGTTTTGCAGGATTCTCATGGGAATTGAAAAAGGCATTTTCAACCGCACATCGCTCCTTCTCGGAGACGATGTTATGGACTGTATCTACCAAAAACGCGTCATCATTTTTGGACTCGGCGGAGTCGGCAGCTGGTGTGCCGAAAGCCTGGTGCGTTCCGGCATCAAGGAACTCGTGCTCGTCGATTCTGACCGCGTGTGCGTCACCAACGTAAACCGCCAGCTGATGGCCACCACCAAAACCGTGGGCCAAGTCAAAGTCGAAGTGCTTAAAAACCGCTTGTTAGAAATCAATCCGCACGCAAACATCGTCGCACTGCAGGACATCTACGAAGAAGCGAATACGGACAAGTTCCAGCTAGACACATTCGATTACATCATCGACGCTATCGACAGCCTCGAAAACAAGATGCAGTTGCTTTGGCACGCCACGCACACCAAGGCAACCGTATTCTCGTCGATGGGAGCAGCCCTCAAGATGGACCCCACGCGAATCAAGGTCGCCGAATTCTGGAAAGTTACAGGTTGCCCGCTCGCACGCGCACTTCGCGACAAGTTCAAGCGAAAAAAATTGTGGCTCAAGAAAAAAGTACTTTGCGTTTATAGCGACGAACTCTTAAAAAACCGCGGTCAAAATTCTTCTTGCGGAACCGCCGCCTGCATGTGTCCTAAAGTCCGCCAAGAACGCAGCGAAGCGGAACTCAAGAACGCCGAACTTGTCGATCACGAATGGTGTAGCAGCAAGGCTCAAATCAACGGCACCATGGCACATGCCACGGCCATTTTCGGCTTTATGATTGCAGGTCTTGTGATGAACGACATTTATCAGAAAGCGCTAACGCAAGCTGAGTGATAGGAAAAAATTCTACCGTCTCTCAGCCCTCGCGGACTTAATTTCAGCTTCGATTTTTTCTTCGCTCATACCTGCAGTGCCGTTTTTCAAAGCTTCTTCATTGAGAGCACGTAATGCAGTCATAAGTCCAGATGACTCATTCACCGTAGGACGTTCTGACACATTAAATGGAAGCCCCCGTTCAATGACCGCACGTTTAAAAAAATGCGGACAGCCGTAGGAATATCCATTCCCAGACTTTCAAACAAGCTGGAGACTTCATCTTTCAACTTGTCGTCAACACGTATTTGCAATATAGATGTCGCCATATATGCCTCAAATTTTATACAACTACTAAATATAGTACAAGCACATTATAAAAGCAACATGTTCAAATTCTCGTTCCAGACATTCCCTTAAAGCGTGGGTTAGCGGCAAGAAAAGTTATTTTCATCCCAAATGCGTTGTGGAATCAGCATGAAGTGTTTCGGCACCTCGTTCGTTTCTTTTGCGGAGTATTCCACGACACCGTTGGGATAAACTGTAACTATTCTTTCAGAGTAAAATTCAGGTTGTTTTGAAATCCAAGAAGACGATTCCCATTCAAAACACGTGAAGCAGCTAAAAAACTCGCGGAGTTTGGCGACCGTTACAGGAGATTCCGAGTCATCGCAACGATATTCTGCCACATCGCAGTAAAGAAGAACACACGGAGAATCCTTTTTGCAACTATTCACAAGTAGCAGGCAATGTTCCGTAGCGGCGAAATCATCCCATTCTTCGCCAGCCTCATCCTTGAACACGTTGACATCCTCCCACATGGGGCAATTACCGAGAGCGGCAACAATTCTCTCACGAAGTTCTTTGCCTTGCACAATGCAAAACAGGTCTTTTGCTTTTAGAAATTCCTTGATAGTCATAAATCCTCGTTTTTTTTGAGACTATCAAGAATGTAGAATCAGCGGACGACAATTAATGTCGCTCACGATTTTAAAAAGTTTTTGAAGTAGGGAATTCTACAGAGCCGTGCGAATGCAATCAGATTCTAAAAAGGCCATTTTCCTTCAGCCCTCAGTTTAGCAATTCGTGCAGCGTTGCGCATATCAAACCCGCTCCACTCGGAATGTTGCCGAGTAAAGTCAATGGATCCGCGGTTACGTTCAGCCTCTTCCGCTTTTTTTCACGAAAGATTCCGCCACCGCATCCGTCAAAATCGGGATATTGCTAATTGCTAAGGCCATAATTTTCCTCCTAATATACATTTTAACGTTCCAATTTGCAATTCTAGGCATCGACGTCGCCAGGATCCAACTGAAAACATCGTAATCCATGGGAATCCGTCGTGGTCACGCGACCGCATTTTACCTTGACTCATTTAGCCTCCTAGTTTTGAAAAAAGAAAAAGCATCCGATTTTTTTTCGGATGCCTGAGGCCATTTCAAGGGTTATGCATTAAAAGCTACCGTTCAGCCTCATCAAAATAAGTATCACTTCCACATATACCAACATCTGTGCGTAATACCAAATTATCGCCATAGCAACAAAAACAAAAATAAGCTTGAAAAGCACTACAGGAGTCAGCGGAACCCTTTTCTTATTCATTTCTAAATCCTCGTTTTTTTTCTTAATCTAATACCAAGGCACGACAATTAATGTCGTCTCTATACATCCTAAGCACTTGAGAGAAAAGCAAATACAAATCTGTGGCTATTAGGCTAGGGTCACATTTTACAACATGTACATTTTTTTCGAAATCTGATGCAAACATTTGATTGCAAAATAACGATTTTTGATAACCGTTGGTTGCAAAATTTACAACATTATACTTTTCGAAAAATTCTGAGTGTATTTTAGCCTCCTAAACTTTAAATGGAGACTATAATGGCAAATAAATTTACACACGACCCATACGTTCGTTCAGTGCTCAAAGATCCCGCTCGCACAGCCGAACTGTTGCGACTCGCCGCACGCAAAAATTCAAATCTCGCGCAATTCCTCGCAACCGTGAATCTAGATACTTTGCAAGAAATTCCCGGCGCATACAGCGACACCGTTTCTTTCGGATACAGCGACTTGGCATTTACCGTAAAAGTAGAATGTGATGAGCACAAGCAAGCTGAACTTCTTGTCGGCATCCTTGAAGAACACAAGAGCTATCCCGACTACTCGATCATCCCCCAACTTGTCCGATACTGGTACGAAATCATGGTCAGGAACCAGAAAAACATTCCGACAATCGCTATCGTTCTGTACAACGGGCAGGACTCATGGAAAATCGAGAAACAAGTTATGTTTCCAAATTACCCTGAATATTACCACAAAATCGGACTCCCGTTTATTTTGGAAGTAGTGGACGTCAGCGATATTTTCAGCGATGACGAAATCTCGAAAATTTCGCCTAAGATTGCACTTGCACTAGTTGCGTTGAAATACGTCTTTTCAGGCGACAAACTCAAAAAATATCTTAAGCCAGCAATCGCCGGACTCAAATCACTTCCCAAAAGCGAGGCAGAGGACTTTCTCGCTCAAACTTATGTATATTTGAAGTACTGGTTTAAAGACGAGGCAAAGGAGCAGTTCAAAATGGATTTCAAAAAATGCAGTGAAGTTTATGGCTACAAGTCTATCGCCGAAGTTGAAGAAGAAGAACTTGAAGCCAAGCTTGCTGAACGCAATCGAGAATTAGCCCGTAAGATGCTTGATTATGGAGATCCTGTTGAAAAAATTTCCATTATAACAGGCGTTCCAGAAGAAGAAATCCGTTCCTGGAAGAAAAAAGCATAATTTTTTTCAGCGAAACTTTCCCCTGAACTTATTTCAGGGGGTTCTTACACCCACTTTTCCTTGAGCCATTTGCAGAAAAATTCGCAAGATGTGAGACCGTTTGCCTTGCCGTACTTAGCAGGCATTGGTTTGTTCCAATGCGGGCTTGACGGATGCATCGTGTAAATGTAATCCTCAATCCCATGAGATTTCGTCCAATCCCAAAAATTGCCGCCGAAATACTTCGGGAAAATCTTCGCCCTCGGCACAGGCACATGCTTTTGAGCTCAGGAAAACAATCAAATCTGGCTTCAATATTTCGAGCACTCGAATAAAATTCTTGATAGCATATTCTCGGTCTAAATCCTTGCCGCCATAAGAATTCCACAAATCTTCGATACTCTGGCGGCCATCTGCCGGACGCAAGAAATAATTGAGCGAAGCGACCTCTTTTTAACCATTTATTTCTATCATAATAGCAAAACGGACCTAAACGATCGTTGGCACCCTTATAAATGATCATCCCTAGAATTGAGAAATTCTCAAATTCTGAAGGGAAAAAATTCAATAGGAGATCCAACATGCATCCGTTAAACGATGAATACTATACCGCTATCATACATATTCTTCTCAAAACTCACGCAATAAAGTCATGCCCTTATCACATAGATTCTCTCATCAAAAACACAAATGACGTTCCAAAAATGGCCTACGCTATGGGAGTAAATTACCTAAAACTGTTCGAAACGAAAAAAGAGTTCAAATCATTTGCGTCGCTAATAAAAAACGTTTTTGACACAACCCCCGAAGAATGTGCAGAATGCAACAAGATAAGTAACGAATAAATAAGAGAGGTTCCCTCATCAAGGAGCCTCATTTACGTTTTTCCAAAAAACGCCAAAATCATTTTTTCGTACAATCTTAGGATTTTATTCCTTCCATAATCTTTTTTACGTCATCAACAGCATCGTTAGGATCGTTGTAGTTTTTTAGTAGAGCACAATTATTCGCAATACTTAAGGGGAAACCAATGTTTTTTATTACTTTTTGAAATTTTTGAGGAATATCTTTTTTTAAAAACGGTCCGTTTTTCCACAATTTTAAACAAAGTTGCCATGTTCCGTTGGGGCAAGACAAATCTTGCTTAAACCATTTTTGGGACTTTAATCTCAGGCACATGTATAAAAATAAAATCTTATCATCATCATACATTCCCCAAAACAATTGCTTTTTGCATGCAGTCAACTTTTTATTAGCCATACCCAACAATTTTTTGCAGTTTTTCTTGTCCTGAGGCCATGCGTTCATTACTTCCTCAGCATCCATCAGAAGCCAGCATTTACCAATGCTTTTATCTAAAACTCTCTTCATAAAGAGGCTTCTTAAAAAAATTAATTTGTATCAAAAGTCTTAATCTTATTGGATAGAATGTTTTAGTCAAAAGCTGTAGAAACGCCAGATTGTCAATAGAATCAATCAGTTAGTAGGACGATCCTCATTCCTATTATAGTTTTTTTCTTAATGTTTTGCAAGATTCTCGCCTTTTTTCTAAGTAAGACTTGGTTCAGATGAAGTATCAACTGCGATTTTGTCAAAGACAGAAATGCTAATAACGTCGGCGTCCCATTGGAAGAAGCCGACATTCACCTAAAACAAAGAAGAATGGCAGACCGCTTTGCGGCCCCAAAAGTACAATATAGTTTTCTCAAGCATTCTAATCATCAGCTTCGCCAAAATCGTCAAAATCGAAGCTTTCCTCCCAGTCGGGATCCTCTTTGAGTCCCATAGTTTCCTCATAATCGTCAGGACCATAGCCCCAATCATCAGCACTCCCTGCAAAAGAATCTTCCTCGTTTTCATCATCGAAATCGTTTACAGAGTTGATCTTTGGATTAATCATTTTAGCCTCCCTGTTGAGCGTTAATCCGCCCTACATAAAGCAAAATGCGTGCCAAAACGCGAAAAAACGATATTTCGCCAAAAAAAGCATTTTTTATTCATTCCAGAATTAATTTCCGACAAGCACTCTTTATCAATTAGAAAATATTTTCCTATTTTAAGAAAAAAAATTCCAAATAGTAGTGTATAGTGTATAGAGAGAGAGAAAAAAATGAAAAAGAACTTAGTGACCTGGATGGCCAAGGCTCGAGACCCAGAATTTCTGGAAAACGTAATCTACGCGTTAGAAAAAAAACAAAATGAAGAGATTAATAAGATTTACTATCTCTTTACAGAAGGAAAAGCAGAACAAGCCAAACTTAAAAAAGTAAAGAACCACTTCGGCAAGAAAATAATAGAAATCCCCATAAAAATAAACGATCCAACAAGCCATTCGGAATTACTTGAAAAGGTTCAACAAGCTTTAGAACCGCATCTTCCCGAAATAGGTTTCACCTGCGTAAACATTTCCAGCGGAACTCCCGCAATGAGCACGATATGGATTGTCCTGAAAATGGTTGATTTCTTTAGAGGACGAGCACAATTCTATTCAGCACAAAAAGAAAAGCCTAGTCTGCAAGAACCATGCATTCCTAAAGAAGAACAAGACATTCGAAAAGTTGATTTTGAAGCACCTTCTTTTTTGAAATTAGTCAGAGAAAGAGAAGAACAACTTCATTCTCAGGAGCCATTAGACCCAGGCACAGCAAAATCTCCCGCAAGAAAAAAGATGCAAATTGCTTTAGACGCATTCGCTCAAATGTGGAGCCCCAGCGTGCCGCTTTTTTTGAGGGGTGAACGAGGAGTCGGAAAAACATATGCCGTAGAAAATCTTTTAGCCACTCAAAAAAACATAAAACCAAATAAGGTCATTTCTTTAGTTTGCAGCGTACTCGCCGACGACTCACGCCTTGCGGAGGATGAATTATTTGGACATGTCAAAGGAGCTTTTACAGGAGCAATCAATGACAAAAAAGGATTGATCGAAGAAGCTGACGGTGGCATTCTTTTTTTAGACGAAATACAAGATATGCCTAGAATTGTCCAACGAAAATTGCTAAACACCATAGAAAAGGAGGATCATCCGTATTTAAAAATAGGAGGTGTCGAACAAAAGCATGCAGGAAATGTTTTGCTTGTCTTCGCTTCTAATTTACCGGATGAAGAATTAAGAAAAGTTCTGTATCCAGATTTTTATGACAGAATTAGTTATCTCCCTATTTTTATACCGCCATTGAGAAACTGTCCTGAAGATTTGCACAACGACTGGGCAAAACAATGGAAAATCGCAAGAAAGGAAGATTCTTTGGTACCGGAGGAAGCCCCTTGGAACAAGGATATAGAGGATTTTTTGGTAAAATCAGGATTGCCTGGGAATTTTAGATCTCTAAGAAAGTTAGCCCTTTATTGGAACGCGTGGTATGAAAAAAAAGATTTTGAAGAAATAAAACATGAAATAGAATTTGCAGATTACAAACCAAGTAAAGCATTGACGTTAGACAATGTCAAAGAAATGCTAGAAGAAAACCCGATTAATGTGAGTTTCACTCAAAAAGAATTTGATGTCTGCAATTTTCCTGAGTTCCATAACATTTCCTACGACGAAGCTGTCAAAAAATTCAAGAAAAGCTTCACTGGATGGGCCATAAAAAAGTATGGGTCAAAAGAAAACGCAGCCCGCGAATTGGGCTGCAATGCCAAGACCCTTAGAAATCAACACCATTAACCAATCCATGGTAGGACTATACCCGGCAGCAGATGCTCGACATCAAAACAGCACTGATTTGAAGATTAATCAATCTTCAAATCGCCCGAATGTTGTTCAATTTTCTTCTTGAGTTGGATCAATTTTACTTGTTTCCAACCAGTCACTATCGGGTCTTGTAATTAATCTAGCGTCGTTATACGCCATTTTGAGGGTAAAAATGGTCCTTTGAATGTAAATCCCATTTACGGAATCCAAAACAAGGGCCGCATCCGCTTTTTTTTCGTCACACAGACATAACGGCAACAAAAGGCAGATTTTGTGGAACCTTGGATAATAAATAGGAATGGCCGTTTTAAAGTTCCAACGAACCCTCTTTAACGCAAGTCCTATTGCATTTTCTATAGCAAATTTAATTCTCCGACAACTTTCTGGGGAATTCTTGAGGACTTCCATCAATTCCTCGTGGCGCCGCTCTTTATTGATAGAAGTATCCACGAATCGGCTAAAGTCAAATGGCAAACCGCTATTCTTTAGCAATTCTACTGGTAAACGATCACAATTTTCAGCGATGATGTGTTCCCAATTATTGGATTTACTAATGGGGTAATCAAGATTGTATATCAATTCAGAATTATTATTATGTTCCAAATAATTTGCTGGCTCAGGGAGATCGCGGTCTTTTCCAAAATACTTATATACAGTTCCCATAGAGTTGTCTTTACTATTGGGGAAATCTAAGAAAACCCATTCAGATGTTATTCCTGAAATTTTATTTTTTAAAAATAGTGCGAATATGGGTTCAAAATACTGGTCAACTAGCCCTGTATTAAACAAAGCGTATTTTCCGTCATTTGATAAGCGGATTTTTGTTTTCCAATTAGGATTGTATTTGTTCTTTTCATCTTCATAAACAAGACGCTCAAAAGTATATATAAAATAACTTTTCAATATGGGATACTTATGACCGGCATCATCGCCAAATCCCCAAGTTTCTTCAAGAGCAATTTGTGAAAGTTTCTCTATATTACCAAAAAAGCCATCATTGTTCGAATTAGGAAAGATAGCAAACGCCATTAATTTTTCTGTTGCAGAACCTTCTTTTCCAAATAAAAAACTTGCCGCGCTTTTCATTGGCGTGATTTTTTTTTCAACACGAGGATGAATAAAGTCTGACATCGAAATTTGCAAATTTTTCTGTTTTTGGGGATGCAAGCCCGCATAGGAGTGATTTTCATCCGCATTGATTGAATTCGCAGAGAAAGAAGAACTATTGCTATTCTGAATCAGCTGTACAAAGTGTGCTTTTATTCTGAGTTCAGAGTTTGGTGCGGCACCTTCCTTTGGACTTGGCGTTTGTCTGAAATCGAAATAATCAGCAAACTCATTCAAAAAAAGACTTAATTTCGGAAACCCAAAGTCCTTATAAGAAATACCGTTTGCACTAAGATTTGTTGCAACATTCGTGAATTGGCACCATGATCCGGCCGAACTAATACCAGCAATGATTTTTAATATTTTATCACCCAATTCAGTTTTTTGAGAAGCATTTAAAGTAGGTTCGCTATTAATCACATTCTCCTTTGTTTTAGAATTGTCAACCTCAGCTCTCGTTTTTGAGTTCATGTTATTGGCACATTTTTTTTGAACATTTGCTTTTTCTACAACTTTGTCCGTGGAAGAAGATTTTTTTGCGTCAGCATCGATTTCTTTTTGAGTGTCTAAAGTAGAAACTCCCGCATGTTCAACTTTTTTATTTTTTTTCAGAACAACGTGTACAACACTCGTTATAGCAGCTAGGGCGGTTATTATTTTTTTTATCATTCACAGCTCCTTATGATAATATCATTTTATTCAATATAGAAATATTATGAAGGTTTTAGACCGTCGAAGTAGTCCTAAAACAGACGCAGAATCTCTCTTCCTGATTATTAAGGATTCACAATTCTTTTGAAATCGCCACACACTCTCGCTTTGGGGAATTAAATAATTTAGAGTTTCTTAATTATAAGGATTTTACATTTCTTGTACAAGCATATCTAATTTTTGCTTTCGGTTTCTTTCAAAAATTTTGCCGATTTCGATTGAAAGCCAAGAGCAAAGCTCAAATTGTGAGAGTCGCAGAAACCAAGCTTGCTTGGATTTATATGACCGAGCATGCCGAGCTTCTGCAAAGCTCAAACTTATGTCAAAAACGCGATTATCTTATAAAAACCTCTTTTTTAAAAAAAATATAATCAAATTTTTACAGGGTGGAACACAAAAATCAGGATTGCCTTGGATTTTTCCAAAAAGTCCGACCCCTTGCACCCTCAATTACGATAAGGTAGATCAAGAAAGTTCATCTTATAGACGCTCTTGAGAGCCAAGGAGAAAATACATGTCTTGGAATATATCTGTACATGCTTTGGAAGCCGCATGCGATTATGATGACAAAGTTAGACTCATTTTAGTTAGGGACTTGTAAACAAACAGATTTTCAGCCCTATGTTTTTGCAGTCTTTCACGAATCAACTTCATTACATCATCAAAAGCCAGAAGATAGCCCTATTTCCAAATACTTTTCCAAGGTTGCGGCAACACGCAACTTTTTAGCATATTCCAACAGCTTAGGAATGTTGCGTTTTGGGTTCCGCAAATACGTCTTGAGAATTTCGGCACAAACATCAAGGCCGATTTTGTTACGATATTTTATAGCATCGCACACGGAGCGTTCCAAATCGGTGACGCGAACATTGTGACCATGGACGGAGGCGTTTTCAATACCGAAATTCAGCAAATGATCCGACCAAAAATACAGCGTGACTGGAGGAAATTCCGGCAAGACGACCTTTCGCTTGCGAGGAATGGCAATACAGAAGGCGTTTGGTATTTGCGTCGTCAATTCACATAATGTTCCCAAGCGGAATACATGCACAGCACGCCGCCGGGCACAAGAGCATCAATATCAATCATTACATCAGCAAGAACATCGGCTTCTGCAAATACACCCGGACGCAACCGACACATTTCGCCGGACTTCACCTTTTGCAAGATTTGATGATATTGGTAAGCACTCATGTTTTCGCGAACGAGCATTCCTTCTGGAATCTTTACTTCTTTTCCATCGTATTTCACCATATCCACAATATAACAAAACTACGGCAAATTTACAAATATGCCGTAGAAATTTAACATTATAATGTTTAGCCAGCACTCGACAACCGGCTAACAAGAAAAAAGGTAAAATCGCACATTTAGAGAGTTATCCCGCAAAAAAGTGCTTATAATTCTCTAAATCTCACTTTTTTTAGCACATTTAGAGCGTTATAGAACATAAAACAGCTTTTCCCGATTCCTCACGACTTCGATTCCGTCCCATTTTTGGCGGAATTTAATCATTTTAGTAACATTCCGCCAAAAATAGATTGCATTTTTGGCGGAATTTGATTATTTTTATCAAAAACCGCCAAAAACGAGGTACGTATGGCTTTAGTCGGAAGAAAAAACGAGCAATCGGAATTGCTGCGTCTGCTAGATTCGGAACAGGCCGAATTCATTATGGTTTACGGACGCCGCCGAGTCGGCAAAACGTATTTGATTCGAGAAGCCTTCAAAAACAAGTTTGCGTTTTACATGACCGGCATGAACGGAGTTAGCCTTTCTGAGCAACTGCAAAATTTCAGTTCATCACTTGTACTGGCCTCTGGCAACAGCAATATTCCAAAACCCGAAAGCTGGTTCGATGCATTCGAGCAATTACGAAATTACTTGCAAAATTTGGATGCTCCTAAAAAAATAATTTTCTTAGATGAACTACCTTGGATGGATTCAAAAGATTCAAAATTTTTATCGGCTCTCGAACATTTTTGGAACAGTTACGCATCAGCAACAAAAAACATCAAGTTAATTGTGTGCGGTTCAGCCGCATCGTGGATGGTCAAAAAAATAGTAGAAAACCATGGTGGGCTTCACAATCGAATCACATATAAGCTAAAACTCAATCCTTTTGATGTTACAGAAACAAAAGCTTTTCTTGAATCGAAAAATATCTATTGGGACAATAGAACTATTTCGGAATGCTACATGGCTTTAGGGGGAATTCCGTATTATTTGAACCTATTGTCCTCTAAATTAAGTTTTGCACAAAATTTGGATGCTTTGTTTTTTTCTGAAACAGCACTTTTGGATGGGGAATTCAAAAGCCTTTACGCATCTCTTTTCTTACATAGTGAAGAATACACAGCCATCATTGAAATTCTTTCACGTAAAAAAGTCGGATTTACGCGAGACGAAATCATTTCTCAACTAAAAGTTAGCGATGGCGGCGGCATCACGCGCAAGCTTACCGAACTGGAACAGTGCGGATTCATCCGAAAGTACAAAGCTTTGGGTAAAGTAACATACTTATACCAACTCATTGATTTTTATAGTTTATTCTATTTCAGTTTTTTAGAAAAGGGAAAAGATTACGACAAAGACACTTGGATGCACTTGCAGAATTCAAGCACATACAAAACTTGGTGTGGTCTTAGCTTTGAACGTTTCTGTATCGCCCATGCAGAAAAAATAAAGTCAATTCTTGGAATCAGCGGAATCAGCACCAAGACATATAGTTTTTATTCACCCGAAGCACAAATAGATATGGTCATAGAGCGTGGCGATAGGGTCGTAAACTTATTTGAAATGAAATATACAGATTTAGCTTATTCTCTAGATAAAAAAGATGCAGCAAGCCTAGAAAATAAAATGCTTTGTTTACAGTCAAAACTGAAAAAGAGGCAAAGCATCATGAATATTTTAGTAACAACAAGCCCGATGAAACAAAGTCCTTATTCATCAAGGCTAATCCAACGCAACATCACTCTTGATGAAATTGTAGAATAAAGTAGTCTATTGCTCATTTGCAATTTTTTACTTTATCCTATCTCCGCAGAATTCCTGGCGGCCGCATTTTTCGCAGTGGGCGCCCATCCAGAGCGTGTCGAAATGCTCGATGGCGGGTTCAACGATTTGCGGATCGTTCGTGAGGATTCCCGCTTCGAAGTTGCGACGGAGGGAGCTTTTCATGCCGATGCCAGCTCCGGTCAAGTTTGCAGAGCCGATGTAGGCGGTTTCGAGGTCGAAAATTATCATCTTGAAATGCACTCGCGGGCACATGACGCGTTCGAGGTCGGTCGCGAGAATCTTATAGCGGTCGAAATCTTCGCGGAAGTTCGGGCCGGGTTCTTTTGCATGAATGAGCCGCACGCCCACACCGCGCTTGAGGAGTCCTGCGAGTTGTCCGAGCAGCGGGATTGATTCGCCGTTCTGCTTCACATATACGTCCTTGATGTCAGCGGTGCCAATCCAGAGCGTTTCGCGGACTGTCGCGATACGGGAAATGACTTCGGAATAGTGTTCTTCGTTTTGGATGTACTTGGTGAAGGTCGGCATAGAAAGAAATATAGTATTGTCAGGCGACAATAGGTGTCGCGTGATTTATTTATATTGATTAGGAAAGCAGAAGCGAGGTTTTATGGAAAGTTCTGGTCGTGGCGAACGCATGGTGCGAATTTTAGTGTATCTGATGGCACATTACAACAATCGTTATAGCGTTACGGACATCATGCATCATTTGGATATTCCCGAAAGCGATTTGCGGAACGTGCAACGCGACATGCAGGCGTTGGTAAATCTCGAAGGCGGCTATATCCAACGTATTATTGATAGCGGCAAGACTTATTACCAGGTGGCACTTGAACGTGCAAACAAACTCGTATTCCCGGATTTTGGCGATATGGTTTTGCATTTTGTCTTTTTGCAGCGCATCGCGAACTTGTACCCGGCAACATCAAGCCTTATCGAAGATCTCACCAAGAGAATCACACAGGACTTGCCCGCAAAGCAACAAGATGTTCTGAAAAGCTATTCAAAAGAATTGAACGGTCGCATTCTCTTTATGGGAACTCCGCCCAATTACGATGAAAACGTGAGCAAGAACATGCCGACTATCCTTAATGCGATTCGCAAGAAGCAGAAGGTACAAATAACATATACAGACAATTGGGGAACGGTATCCACTCAACCTCGCATTCCGTTAATGGTCGCGATAAGTCATGGAGACATTTATATCGGTTGCGTTTCGCGGCACCACCCCGACAAAACTTACGCGTTAAAATTGCAACGCATAGAGTCAGTGAAATTGCTGAAGGAGACTTTTGAAGAAGACCCCAAGGTGGTCGAATCGTTGCGCAAGCGAATCCGCACGGGGGCGCTGCTTTTGGGCGACCAGAATCCGCAAGAAGAAAAGGTTGTCATTTACTTCCCGAAATACGCCAAGAACTTTTTGAAGGAACGTCCGTACCACCGCTCCATGAAGATGGAAGATGCGCCGGGCGACGAGATACGCGTGACGATGAAGGTCGAGGTGAACGAACTGCTCAAGCAGTGGATTATGTACTATGGGAACATCGCGACGGTCGAACAACCGAAAAAGCTGAAGCAGATGATACTGGAAACAGCGAAATCCATCGTAAATAAGTACGAGAAATAATGGATCCCCTACGCTTCGCTCCGAGGATGACTAAGCCAGATGAAAAGCGTATGGATTCCCTCCCTTCGGTCGAGAATGACCATGGTTGCAATGCTCGCCTTTTGAGGTTGTCCTATCGCCTTCGGTCGAGAATGACCATGGTTGCAGCACTCGTCTCTTGAGTTTGCTATAAAATGAATATTCCATTTTGTGGGCCTTCGCGAAAGTCATTCTACAAATGCGGTATGTTTTTTGTATCTTTCATTTATACAATAAAGGTAAGATTTTATGGAACTGACTCCGCTTGACATTAGAAACCAGACGTTCAACAAGAAAAGCTTCAACGGATACGACCCGGAAGAAGTAAAGGCATTTTTGGAAACGACGGCGACCGCATTCGAAAACATGTTCCGCGACCGCACGAACTTGATAGAACGCTTAAAAGTCGCCGAAGAACGCGTGAACTACTACCGCCAAATCGAAAAGACCATCCAGGACGCGGTGGTCACCATGCAGCGCACTATTAACGAAGTCAAGGCCTCCGCCGAAAAGGAAGCCGAAATCATCATCGCCGAAGCGAAAGCACGTGCCATGCGCGAAGTCGAAAGCATCAAGCGCGAAAGTGAAAACCTCCGCACCGAAATCGAGCAGCTCCGCCAGCTTCGCACGAACTATTTTATCCGCTGCCGCGCCCTCATCCGCAGTCAAAGCGAACTGCTCTCCGCCATGGAAGCCGACCAGCAAAAGGATTTTGAGCAACCAGTCGTGCCGCAAAACGACGGCTACATACTCACCTAGCCCACACGTCTCATGAGAATAAACGTCAAAGTACATGCACGCAGCAAACGCGAAAGCATCACGCCACAACCCGACGGAAGCTTCAAGATCGAAGTCAAAGCCCCGCCGGTAGATGGGGCAGCAAACGAAGCGATTTGCGAACTTGTCGCAGAACACTTCCATGTACACAAACGCGACGTCTCGGTCGTCATGGGTTCCACCAACAACAAAAAAGTCATCGAGATTCAGGGGATATAGAAACCTCGATAGGATAGATTATGAAATTTTCAATCCAGTCAAAAATTTTAATTCTATCACTGTCGTGCACGCTTTTGGGCACGCTTACACTTGGCACCATCAGTGCGCTGTTCATCAGCCGTATAACGCAGCGCACGTCTATACAAAGCATAGAAAACCAGCTAAGTGCAGAAGCGTCTAAACTAAACGTATCCTTTGTCGAGCATGAGAAATACACACAAGCGCTCGTTGCAGGAATTTTTTCACAAATAAAATTGGACTCAGCGGACTTTTTTACTAAAAATCTTGCAACCCATATTGCAAATATTAAAGACCGTATCACATCGACTATAGCGAACATTCCGGGTGTAAAGACGATCTACGTAAGGTTCAATCCCAGTATTACAGCCCCCGATGCAGGCCTATTCCTTGTCAAGGACAACAACTCGGATTCACCTTTCGCATCGGTTCTCCCCACGAACATTACGCAATACAGCCCGAACGATGTCGAGCATGTCGGATGGTATTACCTCCCCATCCAAACCGGGAAGCCCATGTGGCTCACGCCGTATTACAACAAGAACATCGACGTCTATATGATTTCTTACGTTGTTCCCATGTTCCTCGAAAACAAGGAACTCGGTGTTGCCGGCATTGACATCGACTTTGAATTGATGACAAAGTTAATTTCCAAGATTCGCATCTTGAAAACGGGCTACACCTATCTCGAAGATAAAGAAGGGCTTGTCACATACCACCCCACATTCCCAGTCGGCCTTTCATTTAAGCCAAGCGAAGATCAAATTCGTCTATCTACAGAATTGTTCAACGGAATGACTCTTGTCGCTGTCGTTCCCTTGTCGGAGCTCAACGCACAAAGAAACAAGCTCATTCTGCAATGTATTTTGTTCATACTAATTCTTCTTGTATTGACAACCGCCATCACGATATTCTTCGCAAGGAGCATCACAAAGCCCTTGAAAACGCTCACAGAAGAAGCCAAGAAGATGATTACAGGAGACATGAATGTTGAATTCAACATTTCGAAAAAAAACGAAATAGGCGAACTTGCAAAAAGTTTTGCAGCAGCCAAGCTCCACATCAATCAGTACATGAAGCAAATGCAAGGGCTTGCGTTCCGCGATTCGCTCACAGGCATCGGCAACAAGATGGCCTACGACAACTACCGCTCGGATTTGCAAATGAAGATAGACAATGGCGAAGTCACATCGTACGGCATTGTCGTTCTCGATACAAACAACCTCAAAGAAATCAACGACACGTACGGGCACGAAAACGGTAACGCCTACCTCATCAATTCGTGCAAACTTATTTGTCAAATTTTCGCCCACAGCCCCGTATTTAGAGTTGGCGGTGATGAATTTATCGTAATTCTTCTTGGTGAAGATTTAAACAACTATCAAGAGCTTTTAAAACGGCTTAGAGAGAGTCAGAATCAAACCAAGAACGCAGCGTTCCCATGGAAACAAATTTCCATAGCAAGCGGCGTTGCAATAGCCTCGGTTGCAAAAGAGACAACCATCGCAGATACGTTCACCAAAGCTGACGACAGCATGTACAAGAACAAGCGTGCTGTTAAAATCAACAAAAACTAACAAGACCTACTTATAAATAAAAAACATCCGATTAAAGTCTGTCATGCCGGATTCATTCCGGCATCAGTTACTCTTTATTGAGATAATAACGTTACGCTGGCTAATTTCCAGCCGCTTCAATTCCGTCGTAAATTTCCTGGTAAATCCAGTAGTTTCCCATGACGCGCTTCACGTAATCACGGGTTTCCCAGTAGCTAATTTCTTCCACGCGCAAATCCCACGGAAGTCCTTCGCATTCTGATTGCCAGCGTCTTGTGGGCTTCGGGCCAGCATTGTAATTGCAAAGCACGTACATATAGTCGTTCTTGTAATCGCCCTTAAGGTCAATCAAATAGCGAATGCCCAAGCGGATGTTCAAGTACGCATTGTACAAACGTTTCGGATTGAAGTTCGATATTTCTTCCTTGTCCGCAAGCATCTTGCCCGTAGCCGGCATAATCTGCAGAAGGCCGCAAGCGCCCGCAGGAGATGTAATCTGGAAATCAAAGATGGATTCCTGACGCATCACGCTATAGACAAAGAACGGATCAATGCTAGTCCCCGAATAGTAAACCACAGGATCGGCATACGGAACTGGGAACAAGTAATGCAGCACATCAATCGGCGGCGACATGAACAAGCGCCTATCCATTTTAGCCTGCAACTGGCGAGCAAGCCTATACCCGGCAGCAGTTTCACCCATTTCGTAGAACAGCTTTCCGTACTCGTAAAGGAAATCCATGCGCTTGAAGTTTTTCTTCTTTACGTCTTCATAGAGCCTAAACGCTTCTTCTTCAAAGCCGTACAAGAAGAGCTTTTTAATGCGTTCGTAACGTTCCTTGCTGTACGACGGATCCGGCTTTCCAAGCTTGTTTACAGAACGAATCCATTCAAGCGTTGTCGCAGGCGACATTTGCACGCCATGAGCATACGGAATCTTGTCCGTCGGCAGCAACTTGTTTTCGGACAATTTCATGCGGCTGCGGTGCGCGTAATACGAAAGCGGGAAATCCTTGATGCAATCCAAGTAAGCTTCGCGAGCAAGCGAATCCTCGCCCATTTTCATGTACGTATCGCCCAAGAACATTCTCGATGCGCTACCGCTCCACAAGAACGGTTCCTTTATCGCTTCGCGGAAATAGGCCGCAGCCTCAATCCACATGCCACGCTTAAAATAGATGTAGCCTATGCGGAATCTAGCCCATTGACGTTTCTGGTTATTCTTGAAGCGTTTATTGACGAGTTTCTTGTAGCATTCAATCGCTTTGTCATACATGAGCTTTTGCTCAAATTCAAAGCCGCGCAGCCAAAGGTTGTTCGCGTTTTCATTGCTGAACTGGCTGACATCTTGCAACAACGAATCGTAGCTGTGAATTTCTTCAGTAAACAGTTCTGGGGATTCCTTGCGGTAAAGCTTAAGAATCGCCTGAATCCAAGACGGGCGCTGTTCCACATTTTCGATCAGGAAACGATATTGGTCAATCGCACCTTCACTGCGGTTTAAAGCACGCAAAGCACCGGCACGTTTTTCCCACAGAACGATACGCGTACTCAAGTCCAGCGTGCTCTTCTTCATACGAGCATAAGCAGGGTCTTCAAGCGGCACGACCAAAGACGGATTTTTTTGAGCCAGCTGGGCATCCAAAATCTGAATGGAATCCAGCAAATCCAGACAATTTTTCATTTCGTCCTTGGTGCATGCAAGCTTTGCGTATGCGACTTTTTCCGCAAGGGATTCAGGAGCGCCAAGCACTTCGCGTAACCGACGAATAGAAGCGTATGCAGAATCCTTGTATGCGGTACGGCTCGTCAAAATTTTCATGTAAAGTCGCTTCGCTTGCTTCAGCTGATAAGAATCTTCCAAGTAACGAGCATAGCGATACTTCAGCGATACAATTTCATCTCCACCCGGATTGTCTTCGAGGAAATCTCTTAAGGAATCTGCACGGGCCACATCGTTCAACGAAAAATCGGCCATTGTGGCCTCGATTCTCAGGCGTTCTGCGACTTCGCGAAAAGCCTTGTCATTTTCCAAACCTTTTTCCAGGCGGAGCGTTTCACGCATCTGGGCGAACTTTTCCTGTTTGAAATTCGCTTGCGCCATGCGGAGAATCACACTACCGGTCAAGCTGGGGTCTAAATTGCGGAGCAAATTGTAGGTAGCGTAAGCGCTATCCCACTGGCCGCTGTAATAGAAATAAGCTGCACGCGCAAAATCACGATGGTTCTGCGAAACAGAAATATCGTTCATGGTCTTTTTCGCACGAGCCGCACGAATCACAGCATCCTGGAACTGGTCTGGAGCAACCGTTTCCTGTTCCGCAAACGGAGATTTGTAAAGTGAATATACCGAGCCGTCTATCTGAGCGTACAAGACAGCTGCACAAGCAAACATCAAAGAACAAAATAATCTCATCTACTATCCAACGGGTTTATTTTTCAACTTGCCCCACAAAACTAGATATCCCTAGCTCCGTAATCGTCTGAGCATACTTCTTATGCAAATATTCGTTGACATCTTCGGCATCGTCCATCTGCAACACGGTCAATGCAGTTTCACGGACATCTTCGAAGTTGATGGAACGAATGATTTTCTTCGTCGTCATGACACTCCACGGAGTCATGGAAAGTTCATCGACACCAAGCCCGACTAGCAAAAGGACGCTCATGGGATCAGCACTCATTTCACCGCAAACCGCCACAGAAATACCTTCGCGGTGCGCAGCAACCACAGTCTGGTAAATCATGCTGAGCACAGATGGGTGATGCGGCTGGAACATGTCCGTAATGAGTTCGTTTGTACGATCCACAGCCAACGTAAACTGAATCAAGTCGTTCGTTCCAAGGCTAAAGAAATCTACTTCTTTTGCAAGTTTATCCACAATCATCACTGCGGCAGGGACTTCAATCATTACGCCAACCTTCACGACAGGCGGCTTGTGCCCTTCGTCTTCAAGCTGTTTGCGGGCCTTTGCAATGCAGGCCTTGGCGCGACGCAATTCGCTCATACTCGAAATCATCGGGAGCAAAAGACGCAAGTTGCCTTTTGTATTCGCAAGCAGCAAAGCACGCAGTTGCGTAATGAAAATGTCTTCGCGGTCCAAGCACACGCGGATAGAACGCCATCCCATAAACGGATTGGATTCGTTCACCGCCGAAACGCCTTCCACAAGCTTGTCACCACCCGCATCAAGCGTACGGATGACAACCGGGCACGGAGCCATCGTTTCAAGGATATGCCTGTACGCATTTTGCTGTTCCGCTTGCGTCGGGACATCCTTTTTCAAAAACAAGAATTCCGAACGGTAAAGGCCGATTCCAGTCGCGCCAAAGTCTTTTACTTTGTCCGCTTCTGTCGGAATTTCGATGTTCGCATGCAGCACAATGTACTTGCCATCGCGAGTCATCGGTTCCAGCTGGCGCATCGTAAAAAGTTCGCGGCGCTGGCGCTCAAACGTTTCCTGGCGTTCGTGGAACTTACGGATATCATCTTCGTTCGGATTGATGATAACCTTGCCGCCGGAACCATCAACGATAATAGTATCGCCGTTCTTGACGAGCGCAGCAACGTTCCTAAGGCCAGATACCGCAGGAATCTGCAACGCTCTCGACAAAATAGCGACATGGCTTGTACGGCCACCCGTATCCATCACGATGGCGTTCACCTGTCCAGGCTTGAGCGTCATCAAAAAACTTGGAACAAATTCATGTGCTACGAGAACAATGCCTTTTTCGTCAGCCACGTCCTCCAATACCGGTCCGGAGTCGTCCATCGCGGACATCAAACGATTGTACAAGTCCCTGAGATCAGCAGCCTTGTCCCGCATCGCCGGAGAATCAATCGCCTCGAACTTGTCGATATAGGCGCCAAACACCACATGAACCGCCCACTTCGCATTCTTGTGATCCTTCTTTATCTTGTCGAGCACACCATTGACAAGACCGGGATCCTGCAAAATCATCAAGTGGGTCGCAAAAATCAAGCTGTCCTTTAGACCAGCTCTGCTTTCCGAGATTTCTTTAATCTGGGTAATTTCTTTTGCCGTCTTGGTAACGGCTTTCAAGAACACCTGTTCTTCCGCAGCCAGACGGCTCTCTGGGAGAGTCTCTTCAACTACGGAAAATTCGCGGTTTGCAACAGGGAACACCGTCCCCATGGCAAAGCCAGGAGAGGAGGGCACACCAACGAGTTCAGTCCTCGGCGATTTGCGAGACGCCCCATTGGATTTCTTCGCCACAGACTCAGCAAGGTTCTTCGTTGAAGTGGTCATCAAAAAGCTTTTCCAACTGTTGAACGACTGCTTCTTCATCTTCGCCATCGATTTCGAACTTGACTTCGGAACCTGCCGGGATAGCAAGCATCATCACGTTAAGGATGCTCTTCGCATTGGCCTTCGAACCATCAAATTCAATGGACACATTGCTCTTTGCCTGGCCCGTGATATCAACTATCATACCGGCCGGACGAGCGTGAATACCCAGTTTGTTGGAAACAGTAAATATCTTTGTAATCATCAATCCCTCAGAAGAAATCCACGTTAATGTCCAAGCCATCCTGCAAGATAACCCTGAACAGGCTATCAGCAGAGCGCACCGTCTTCATCAGATCATCGTGCAGTTGCCTGTCGTTCAGCAGGATACCAACAGTATTATCCTTAGAATCCATCTTTGACTGCACCTTGGCAATCAACCCATCCAAATGCTTGGTCACGCCATCCAGTTCAGAAATCAACTGGTTAGCATTCCCCATCACCTTGTCCGTTCCGGCAAAGAGTCCGTTAATCGGCTCCTTGACTCCATCGACAAGTTCATTAACCTTGACAGTCACCTTGTTCAAGTTGGCGAGGCTTTTCTTCAACTGCGGATCCGTCGTCACTACAAGCGACATCAGACGGTCCTCGAGGTTTTCAGCCTTCACGAGCAATGTCTTGAAGCGGTCCTGGAAATCCGGATTGGCGATAGTCCCGTTCAACGCGACCTTCACCGCCTCAAGCAAGACCTTCGTCGAATCGCAAACTTCGCCCGCAAGCCCAAGCGCTTCAGCAATACCAGCGTCGAACTGTCCCGTGATGGTATCGCCCGGCACGAAGTATTCTTCGGCATCTCCGAGAATCATGCCAATCTGGCGTTCACCCATGATGCCGATATTCTGCACACGGATTTCGGAGTCCTTCGGAATCTTCACATTGGACTTGAGCCTGATGGTCACGACCACGCGGTGCCCGGAAAGTTCAATGGATTCCACACGACCAAGCTTAACGCCGTTAATCTTGACCGGATCGTCCAGCACAAGCGTACTTACTTGCGTAAAACGCAAATGATAGACATCAAAAGTTTCTCGCAGATCCTTCTCGTTCAAAAAGAACATGCCAAATATCAAAATGACAATGGCTAAAAGAACGACAAGTCCTACAGAAAAATATAGAGCAGTATTCTTTTTCATTTCACAGCTAATCTAGCATATTTCACAGATACTCGAGTTTTTTTTCCGAAAAAATAACTCGAAAAAAGGGAAATTTGGTGAATTCGACCACACAAAAACTGTAGTTATGATACGGGTCACAGCCTCCGTATTTTAATCTGCATTTTTCACTGTAACTGAATGAGAAAAGACGAGTTGCAAAAACTCGTCCTTGGTTCCTAATCTCTCGTCTTTCGTCTTTGGCCTTTCACTTCGTTCAAGTCCCAAATGCTAGGCTCAGAAATGGTCCCGCAAGCGGTCCCGCTTCATTCGCCTTACGCATTTGTCGTCTAACCATCCACTCTCACGATGGGGCTGTTCGTCTCGATGCCGTTCACATGACGGTCGAGCCAGTCGAGCAAGAGGGCATCGCGGTCGGCTTGCGGGAGCGTAAACTTTTCACGGCCTTCTTTCTGCATGAACACGTCGAGGTAGGTCATCAGCACGCCACCTGCAACGGAGACGTTCATGGACTCCGTAATGCCGTACTGCGGGAGCTTGAATTCGTAATCGGCATGGGCTAGCGTATCCGGGTGATTTCCGTGGAATTCACTTCCAAGGTAAAAAGCCATCGGCTGGCTCAAGTCAAGGTCCAGCACGGAGTTCGTGGTGTTCGTGCTCGCCACAGCAATCTTGTAACCTTTTTCACGGAGCTTTTCCATGCAGAGCATGCGCTTCTTGTACAGATAAAGGCTCATCCACTTGTAAGAACCCTTGAGGATGGACTTGTTCACGCTGTAAGCATTGTCTTCTTCGATGATGTGAACATCCTGAATGCCAAAGACTTCTGCGGTACGGATGACAGCCGATATGTTGTGCGGATCAAACAGGTCTTCGAGCACCATGCAAAAGTGCCTCGTGCGACGATTCACGACCGAGGTCAGCAGTTCACGACGACGTTCAGTTACGCGGGCAAGCAGCGTTTCCAAATCCTTAGGTTCACTCATTCTCTAATCCTTTTTTATAGTAATGGAGTCCACTGGTTCGGCAGGTTTAACTGCGGCAGTAGAATCAGCGTTTTCAATAGCGACAGCCGGTTCTTCAGAATCAGCGACATCTGCAGAATCCACATGAATGCTATGATCTACAGGTTCAGCGGACTTGATAAACTTTGGCTTCGAAAGTTCTAATTGGGCATTTTCTAAACGTATTGCATCCCCAAGTTTCCAGGGGCCACCGGCGACAACGTTATCAAACTCCGCGACATGGCGGGCATTTTCCGGCGTATGCAGTTTTTTGCTGTTCGCAATCGGACGCCTGTTACCGCCGTAATACATGTTCGCCGCCTTCTTGATATCCGTCACGATACCGTCAATCTTGGAGTTCACGACGCTCTTGAAGACACGCATCTGCATAATGGAATTCAGCACAGAATTGCTGGGGAACACATACGCTGTGAGTTTGTACTTAAGTTTCCTCGGTGCGACAAGATCCATGTCCAGATAAGCGACGGCAGTTCCCTTCAAAGACCAGCGAAGAATTTTCGCATAGCCATATCCAAAGAACATATTTCTAAGAGCCTGTTTTGTGCCGGCGCTATCTTGCAGGGCCCAGTAAAAATCACCCGAAAGTCCACTTCCATTGCTTCCAGAAAAATACCGACGGTCCTTGCTGTTGTAATTCAGTGTATATTCCGATTCCAGATATGCATTGACAAGGTCTGCCGTAAACACCATATTGTCAAACAAGAACGTGATTTCGTTCACTTCAAGCGGGAGCGTACCCGAGTTTTCATAAATGACACGATACTGGCGACCCAAGCGAGCAAAGGTTTCTGGCATCATGGGTGCTCTGAAATCCGTCGAAAAGCCACGCTTTACAACTTCCTTGTACGGTCCGCAAAATTCTTCATCGTACTTCACCTTCGACCAAGGCTTCATATCGTCTTCCGTACAAGCTTCGTACTTGATATCAAGGCACTTTTGCATGCCCGAACAGAATGAACGCAGATCGTCTTTATTGTCACGCAATTTCTTCACAAGCATCTCACGAGACACTTCTGAAGCGGGAACGTTCTTAGCGGCAAAAGACTGCGACACGCCAAGCGTCAAAAACAAGACGCTCAGGCACGAGCATAAAAACGAAGTTCGAAAAACACGTTTCTGCATAGGAGCCTCGCTTGTAGAAAAACCATAACCTAATTAACGGAACTCAAGACTGTCAAGCGGAATCACCGTAAACGGCTTGAGAGAATCAAACATGGCGACAGGACCGACAATCGATATCGTCATGTTCTTCTTGTCAAAATACTTATCGATCATCGCCTTGACCTGTTCTGCGGTCGCGGCATTGATTTCCGTCACATAATCGAGGTAGTGATTGTCCGACTTGCCGAGCAGTTCGCCCTTCGCGAAAATGGAAGCCGTCGAAGCAGGAGAATCAAACAGGCTCGGCAAACTCTCGACCAGGGACTTCTTTGCTTGTTCCAGTTCCTCGGGAGTCGGACCGTCCTTCGCCAGCTTTTCCACCTCTTCAAAGACGAGCTTCAAAGCAAAATCGACCGTTTCGACTTTCGTCTGAAGCGCAATCGTCGTCATCGCCGTATCGCGGTAATCATTGCCGACCGTGCTATAGACACTATAGGCAAGCCCTTCGTCGCTGCGGACACGGTTCATGAGCCTAGAGCTAAAACTTCCACCGCCCAAGATGAAACTTGCCACCGCAGTCGGGTAGTAATCCGGATGCGGGCGTTTAACGAACGGCTGGTTCATCGTAATGTTCGCCTGCGTGATATCCTTATCGACGACATACACGCCCGGCTTGCGGGCGAACGAAAGCGGCTGCGGAGCGACTTTCTCAGCCATTGCAGCCTCAACCTTCCAGCCAGCAAAGAATTCCTTGAGCATCGCCACGGCGGAATCCTTCTTGACATCGCCCGCTAGAGCAAAGACGATACGCTTGGACGAGAACACGCCTTTTGCCAAACGCTTCACGTCGGCTGCGGTCACTTCCTTGTACTCCGCGGCATTTGCGCTCCAGAGCCTCGGATTTTCCACATAGTTCACCTTCGACTTGAGAGCCGAAAGCACCTTGGCAGGAGTTTCAAAACGGCGTTCGTAGGCAGTGACAAAGTTCGCCTTCATGATATCCAGCTGTTTCTGGTCAAATGCCGGGTCCGTCAGCACCTTCCTTGCAAGTTCAAGCATCGACGGAAAGTAAGACGACAGGCAGTTGATGTCGAACGCAGAGAGGTAAGTCCCGACACTCGTCGAAATCGACGCGCTCACGAATTCCAAGGAATCTTCCAGCACATGCGGCGTAATACCGCCACCCGCACCGCGACGGATCATGGAACCGACCATTTCAAACGCGGCCTCGTCCTTCAAGACCTGCGGCACATGGCTTTCTTCAAAATAGACGGAGAAATCGACAAGCGGAAGCGTCGAGTCGCTCACAATGTAGCCAGTGATGCCCTCCGCAATCTGCACACGGAAATCCTTCGGGTAAGGGGCCACGTACTTGTATTCCGGGAACTCAATCTTGCTATAATGCTCCGGCACAGATTCCAAGGATCTTGATTCCTCGACAGATTCCTTCACCGCATACGGGTCATATCCGCGGCGGTTACTCCATCCGTTGTTTCTAGGCATCATGGAACATGCGGTCAGAGCCGCAAGCAAAGCAACAGAAATCACGTAATTCTTTTTCATCAACTAGAAAATAGTAAACTAAATCGAAACATTCCAACATAGACCAACGATTTTAAGGTTTATTGTACCACATCCCGTTTTTTATGATATATTAATACTTGAGCCTTCCTAGTGGCCACAACACGCGTAGCAAGCACCTCCGGCTTCCGCACAGATCTCCAGACGAGACACAGCACCACCAGGAAGGCTTCTTCAATCCCTCCTATGAAAAAGACCCGATGCGAGCGCGTCGGGCCTTTTTTTATCAAAAATTACGGAGCCTTGCCTATACCCAACAGACGGACGCTATTAATACTATAGTCTCCACTGACGCGGTGATACTGGACACGAACCTTAATTTTTTCATTAAACGCATTGATGATAAAAGCCGTATTTACAGCAACAGCCAACGCACTGACATTATCAATCGCCCCTTCTTCTAGATAAGGCCTTAACGTCCACATTGTATCATTCGTATTCAAACCTCCTAGAGCACTTTGCTCAAACGTATAGAAAAGAGTTCTTTCCATCTTTGTAGTTTTGCAGCTAGATTCCGTCCCTAAAGAAAAACGAACACCACCTGAAACCTCTGTAGTTACAAGGCAAACGTATCCATCATTATAGCATCGCCCTACGACAAGGTTCGAATCCGTAGTTTCTGGTGTTATGCCTGGGTTGCATTTTTCCACAGCAAAGGAAAAAACAACGGAGACAAGGATTACAAAAAATATCTTTTTCATGTTAGTACCCTCCCTTGAGTCGAAGCATGGGTTGTTTATTTTGAATGACAATGTTTGATGAATTTTTAGTGGCGGGAATGCCGTTTACTTTGTAAAACGGAAAATTCGCAAGTTCATTCTTTTGTTTAAAATAATATCTGCGATTTGAAGGAATAGATTGCGTGGAGCAGAAATTTTCAGGGATAGCCTTTGCATTAGGAATCTTGTCAAAATTTAAAGTTCCGTCATCTTGAAATTCACATTGGATTTCATAAAAATAACCATAATCCACAGCAAACCTTATTAAATTACACAAAGCAATGTATTCAAATTTATCGCTATATTTTTTATAGATAAAATACATTCCTGTCATATAATTATAAAAAACATCTAAATTAAATTCATGTCGTGAATCTAGATCATTCTCATACGATTTTGATATTACCAAATAAAAATCATCCATTGATATATTTTCTAACGACAAATATTTATCACAAACATACGACTGAGTTGAATCTACTCCACAATTCGTCACGAAAAAATAAACTGAATCTATAGGATTATTCGTTTTATTAGATTGATTTGGCGTCCACCACATTTCAAAAGGATTATAGTACGTATAAATAGGAGAAGCCTTAACATAATTAAAAGAAATACCCGTTTCTTTATAATATTCTAAACATCCACCATCCATAAATGGACATTCTCCATTTATAAACGGCTTTATCCAAGGTTCCCCTTTATCCGTCCAATTATGATTCGGAAACCAAAAACCACCATACCCATCGCAGCTTCGCAAATTTGCTTCCCACGTTTTGGCAAGCGCAACCGTACTAAAAAGCAAGAATAAAGCAATTAAACATTTTTTCATTTTCAATCTCCTTTCTTCTTGTATGGCGGAAACAAGACCTGCAATATTCCATAAGGAACATGTTCTATCTTGCTTATAGAATATCCATAGCCTTGACTATCGTCATTGTCACTATCTAATATAATCTTTAAAAACCTCGTTTTCACAAGAATTCTTTTCCCTGCCAGTTCATTCCCCATATAATTGCCTATCAAACGATTCCTTCCATCGTAAAGGTAAATGTGGTCACCGGCTCCAAGGAAAGTTTCAGGTCCGAAAGTCACATAGTGCTCCAAATAATCGCCCAATGGTATAATCTCAGAAGTCTGCATATTCGGTAAATATGGATGTTTGCCGTTATCCGTAGGCTCATTCAATTTCAAATCGCTCACAATAGAAGCTATCTGAGCTCTCCTATCAGAACTATTACCAACCCAAACTTGATATCCTTTGACAACAACTTGCCATACGCCAAGAGGAGGATTATCTACATCAACAACTTCCACATTATTTCGCCTATCAAAGCACGAATCCAAAGGTAAATTGTCTAACGAAGAACAAGTATATGCTGGTTTCCTCGCATCCGTAATAGAAATTCTTTCATACCCCCATTTTCTCGCCGTTATCCTTTCATCACCAACATTTTCACCTTTATCATTTATGTTCTGCGTTGGCAACGTATCAAGCAACCAAGGATAATAAATTTTACCCGAAGGCGAAATGAGGTATAAATCCAAGTCATTCACAAGTTTTGGTTGCATGTAATTATTGACATTCGGGTCTCCAGGAGCATCATCCCAAGCAAGCGTCACCCTTAAGCGTGGTCTTGACTCATCCACATTTATCGTCCAACGCTTTTGAACTCCACCATACATATTGAATTCTCGGAACTTGTCAAAATTTTTTGATTCTGCATCATAACCGTCCATCAAATCCAAAGCCCCTTTAGCATCCACACGTCCCCAACCGGTCGAGTAATCCGGCCCTAAAGTATAAGGACTTTCACTTAAAAAATCTGGCGTATGATCAGTTGCGCTTATTTCATAATTCGGGCCAACAGCCGCATCCAACATATCTACTGCAGAATGAATTAACAAAGCCTTCGCTGTGGAATTTCGCATAAAATAAACATCTAACGGCAGACTCGTTGTTTTTTGAAACTTTTGATACATAAGAGCAGTAATTCCCGAAACAAACGGAGCGGCCTGAGATGTTCCTGTTTGAACTCGATAATATTTATTTAGATTAAGCCATCCATATGGTGCACACGATTCCACGCCTTGCTCTTTAGAATTCGATGAATCCGGAATTCCATCCCCCGGAGCCATAACATCAGGTTTAATACGACCATCCCATGTCGGTCCCATACTTGAAAAATATGTTCGCAAATTACTTGAATAATTAAAGGCTCCAACTACAATCGCGTTTTTTGAATGGACTCGTATAGAATGATAACCATGTCCTGTCGACCCCAAGTAAGTTGCTGTATTACCAGCACTAAAAACAACCGTTTTGGTCACAAAATCACCATGTTCAGAGGGGAGTTTCCAGTCAAAAAAGATATTTCGGTCCAATTCCGAATTTTTTACTCCATAATAAGAAAAAGAACTTCCAATCGTATCTTTGCCGATTACAACGTTTTCAGTCCATTCATGAGAATGATTTACGATATTCCCTTTTTGATTATAAGCCCAATTATAACCAGAATGGAACAAAACTTTTGGAGCGACACCTCTATACTGGTATGGAATTGCATTTTCAACTGTTTCAGACATTCGGCCATTACCACCAATAATTCCAGCAACATGCGTTCCGTGATAACCAGGATTATGAACATCAAAAGTATCTAAACGGATGCCCCGATTACCAACAGTTCTTAAGTCATCATATCCCATAGCTTTTCTCGGAACCTCATTACCCAACGAGTCAACTTCGTTTAAATCAGGATGTCTAAAATCTATACCAGAATCATAAACGCCAACCGTAATACCCTCTCCGGTATAATCAACGCCCTTTAACCAATCAATCGTCACCTGCGGTGCCTGCATCGCCTGTTGCCAACTGCTATCATTTTGAAGGTTCGCTAAATTTATAGCCTGACGCCCCAAATAATTGGTCAATTCCGCTTTTCGTTTTACATATACATACCTTACATCCCTGTGTTTTTCCAAACACTGTATGGAATCCCTATGAACTTTCGCCAAAATAACACTACGGTCAATATAAGCGTTATCGCCACCACAAATCAAAACAACATTTTTACAAGATTCCATCGGCAAATCTGGCCAGCATTCTACAACCAAATCAATTGCAGAACGTTCACTAACAATGGTCATACACGAATCGTTCGCATCGCAAGAATACGACTCTTCATAAATATCTTTAGGCGAAATTTTTAGGGAAAGGCGAGTGGTGTCATCGACAACAAACGCATTGTAAAAATTCGAAAGAGCTTTATTCAACGACTTTTTACTAATCGGAACAAAAGCCTTTAACAGATGCAGCCCTTTATTTTGGTATCGAGTCGTTTCTAAAAGTTTCGCACCCATGCTATCCAAGGACATCCGTTCTTCAAATGACAGCGGACTGCCCTTGAGCAACCAAAAGCGTCCATTAAAAACTTTTGCCGAATCCGAACCATCATATTGCGAAACAACTTCTGTCGAAGAACGATCATGCCAATAGACATTTGTTGAATCATGACTAAGAGCAATAGGATCACTCCCCCACAGCAAATTTCCGTCCTTGTCATAAACAACCATCTTATAGTTTTCTTCTTGAATAGCAGCATTTTTTTGGTGCGAATAATCATGAGAGCAATCCCATGCGGCACCATTATACTTTATAAGACGAAAATGAATTTCAACAGCCACATGAGCGGGGATACTTCCTAATATTTTAAAAGAAACTATGGTATATTCAGAATCATAGCTAAGCATGGGTATTACGGAAGTCACGTTGGTATAGGTATCCACATACGCCCTAAGCGAAGAATCTACATCGAAAAGACCATATTGCATCCCAGAACAGCCATTGTCATTCGGGTTAGCCTTACAGTACTGGATTCTCGGATTTTCTGCAAAATAACGGATTACCGGATTAACAAGTGGCGAATTCGAAATATTCTTCAACGTCAAACGATAATTCACCCAATTCCATTCTGTACGATGGCGTTCACTCCAAAGTTGGACAGGAGATGCGGACGCCCAAAGAGTATTCGCCAAAAGAATTAACAAGGTAAACAAAATTCGGTACATTCTCATTCAAACAACCTTTATTTAAGATAAAATTAAATTATTATTTTACCTTGTCAATAAAAATTTCAAACGTAATGTTTTTTTTTACAAAGTATAATACATTTCACAAGACCCGATGCGAGCACGTCGGGCCTTTTTAATTTCCCTTGAGTCGAAGCATGGGTTGTTTATTTTGAATGACAATGTTTGAAGAAGCTTTAGTGGCAGGAATGCCGTTGACTTTGTAGAATGGGAAATTCGCAAGTTCATTCTTTTGCTTAAAATAATATCTGCGATTTGAAGGAATAGATTGCGTGGAGCAGAAATTTTCAGGGATAGCCTTTGCATTAGGAATCTTGTCAAAATTTAAAGTTCCGTCATCTTGAAATTCACATTGGAGAGCACGGATTCTACGAATTCCATCATCAAAAAAATAAGGATGAGGTTCACCAGAGGAAAGGAGAACATTCCAATTACACAAAGCGTAATATTCAAATTTGTCACTAATTTTTTTATAAACAAAATACATACCATTTTTCGAAGAATATCTTTTCCCAAAAAAATCATCAAATGCTAAAATAGTATATCCAATAGAATCCCGATTAACAACATTATTGGTTTTGGTTTCTGCGTTTTTTGGAGGAGCATAAGGATTTGGAGGAATATAAGGAACAAAAAAATCCCAATTTACTGAATCACCCTTAGGGAAAAAATAGCTAACAAATCCTCTAACATTTGAAACAAAAACAGCGTCCGTCACAACATCAGGCGACAAATCTTTATCACAATTTTTCTTTCCTGAGCACCCAATAAAATAAAAAATAGAGTCCTTTATCAAACCCGCTTTATCTGACGAAGTTGGAGTATATCTCACATCAAAATCATTGTTCATATTATATTCTTCGCACAAATCAATATCAAATTCGGGATTTGGATTTAGTAAACAATCTACTGTTGGATGACGATAACTAAAGAAAATTCCCGTTTCATTATAATTTTCTAAAGAGTCTCCAATCAAGAGAGGCTTAATCCACGGCTCGCCTTTATCCGTCCAATTATGGTTCGGAAACCAAAAGCCTTCATTTGCACTGCACGCCATCCATTCCGTTTCCCATGTTTTGGCCCAAAGGATTGCAGAAAGGCACAAAAGTAATATGGCCATTTTTTTCATTTTCAATCTCCTTTCTTCTTGTATGGCGGAAACAAGACCTGCAATATTCCATAAGGAACATGTTCAATTTTACTTATGGAGTAACCATCTGTTTTTACAAAGTATAATATATTTCAAAAGACCCGATGCGAGCGCGTCGGGCCTTTTTTAGTAAACAGTGGTTAGTTAATAGTGGTTAGGAAAGCTATCAACTGAATCGTCCGTTGAGTTGCTTGCGGCGGCGGCCACGTTCCGAGACTACAGCCTCGATTAAGAACAAAAGTGCCGCAAGTCCGAGGAAAATCTGGTAACGGTCCTGGTAATTTTCCATGCGGTCGCTGCTCTGGTCCTTCTTTTCGAGCGTCGCGATTTCGGTCAAGACTTTTTGCAGTTGGAACTCACCTGGGCTTGCGTAAAAATAGAGCGCGCCCGTCACGTTCGCAATTTCCTGCAAGGTTCCTTCTTCTAGGCGGGTCGTCACGATGTTGCCTTGCATGTCCTTCTTATAGACGCTTCCGCCATTTTTGTCCTTGAGCGGTATGGGCACGCCTTCGCGGGAGCCAATGCCGATGGTATAAATCTTGATGCCCATCTCGGCGGCTTCTTTCGCGGCATTGACGGCGGCGGCTTCAAGTTCTTCGCCATCGCTCATGAGAATCATCACGGAATGCATACTCGGGCCACCTGAATTTTTGAACAAAGTCATACCTTTACGAATTGCTTTTTCTAGATTCGTACCCGGCATGAGCCACCCCGGATTGAGTTCGCGAAGCACCATCTGCACCGTGCCGTAATCGAGCGTCAAAGGCACCATCACCTGAGCCTCGCCGCTGAACGCCACCAAGCCCACGCGGTCGCCAGTCAGCGATTCGAGGAACGACGAAATCTCGTGACGGCTGCGGACCAAGCGGTTCGGCTTCACGTCTTCGGCAAGCATCGAAAGTGAAATATCTTGCAATAACACAAGGTCTTGACCACGGCGTTCCACATGTTCCATCTTGCGGCCCCACTGCGGGCGGGCAAGAGCTACAAACAAGAAGGCTATCGCCAAAAGCAACAACAGAACTTTTGTCAATCGGCGCCACGGCGATACGCTAGTCGATAGCTTCGGGAGCATCGAAAGCGAGACAAAACGGGCGGCAAGTTTTTTACGTCGATGATACGCATACACAAACAGAAGCGCAAATAGAGGCAGTGTAAAAAGGCCCCACAAAAAGTTCGGTTCAGCAAATCTCATTATAGACTCCGATAAATCAAGCCCTTTATTTCCAACTGGGCAAGAAGAATATACAAAAGTTAGTGGTCAGAGGTTAGTGATTAGTGGTTAGTGATTAGTGATTAGTGGTTAGTGATTAGTGGTTAGTGGTCAGTAGTCAGTGGTTTAAGTCAGGTGCCTATGGTACGATTATAAGAAATATTGTCCATGGACCAATGACCGCCAAACATTTTACATTTTTTCATACAAAAAACTTGCAATTATTTATATTTTTCCTTAAGGTTTAGGTTGCGAGAATGTCTTACACTGCATTAATAGAAATCAATATAATTAGCATAATCATATTGCTGATTACGCTGCTCCAGTTCAGGGAGAGCGTTCTCAGGCATTTGGAAGAACGCATTCTCGGCTTTACCATCATCGACACCATCATTTACATCGTGTTAAGCACGGTGACCAAGATGCTGCACGTCATCCACGTCCAAAACGACCTTTACGGGAGCAACCAGAAGATTTGCGTTGTCTATGCGGTCATGTACGCATTGAGCCTCATTTCTTCGCTGTTGCTTGGACAGCTCTGGTTTTCATTCATCTACTTGCGTGTCCGAAAAAGTGTCTATTCATACAAGCACTTGTTCCCACTGTTCTCAACTCCAAGCATCATCGGTATTTTTATTTGCATAGGAATCAGCATTTACGGGTTCACAAACGACTGCCATGCGACTTCGCTCCAGTTCAGGAGGCTACTGCCATTCCTCATCGGGCTTAACTTGCTCTACATTTTTGCGACAATGGTTATCGGCATTCAGAACGCCATCGCACAAAAAAATTCCACAAATCGCAAAGAAGCCCTTTATCTGTCCATCATCGCCTTTATTCCAAGCTTTGCCTGCATCATACAATACTTTACTCCAAACATTCCGCTTACAGATCCCATTTTCGCTCTTACGTTGCTACATGTTTATGTCACTCTTTTGAAATACAGAATTACTTCGGACCCGCTGACAGGAATTAACAACAAAATTCGCTTGATAGACTACCTCCAGTACATCACGCAGCATCAAGATTCAAGCAAACGTCTGTTCATTCTACTCTTAGAAGTCGATTACTTCAGGGCTATCGTCCGCAAGTTCGGCTACGAGATGTCCGACCGCGTCATTGCAGATCTCGCATCGTTCCTCAAGCGACAGTGTCGAGAACAGCGTGGATTTTTGGCTCGCACCGGAGAAAGTCAATTTTCAATAATCATGGAGTGCGACGAAATTTCGGAAATAGAACAGTTCTGCCAAAAACTTATTCGAGATTGCGATCGCGACAGCATGCAAGCGGACATGAATTCTTGGAAGATTTCTTTCAGCCTCCACTATGCCGAAATATCGAACATGTCTTCGAGCAACATTTCCAAAATTTTCGCCGAAGCAAAGAAGAACTGCTACAAGCCGGAAACTCCTGAGCCGAAGGAGTGAGTTTAGGCGATAGACGATAGACTTAGGTGATAACCATACAAGGCGAGTGGCGAAGCCACAGTCATCCTCGAAACGAGTCATTCAAAAAGATGTTAGGTATGGGGTCGCTTCGCTTTGAGGTCGCCTTGCGTTGCAAGGCTTTGGGCTTATTCCCTCCATACTGTTCTAATGGTTCTTATATCCTTTTGGGGGGGTGACCGAATCCAGTTAAGTCTTGATTTTAGCAAACAAGAAATAACTGGATCCATACTTCAGGATGACGGATTCGACGATTGTCAAACTACGGTATTCGTACGAATCTGGTGTTTGCAAGAATGAGTTCGAGCAAAATGAGAAGAGCGCCGACCAAAAGCCACGGGTAGAATTTTTCGGCGTAGCGGGCGTATGCAATCGTCTCGATTTCAGTCTTTTCGAGTTCGTCGATTTCAGAGTAAATCTTTTCGAGTTCTTCCTTGTTCTCTGCGCGGTAGAAACGACCGCCGGTCTTTGCGGCGACATCCTTGAGCACGCTTTCGTCAATGCCTTCTTCGGGTTGGATATCGCGTTCACCCCAAGAGATTTCACCCGTCCACGGGTTCTGCTGGAACGCCAAAATCTTGCCGCTCTTTTTGCCGACGCCGACAGTATAGACTTTGACGCCCAAGGACTTAGCGACTTCGGCAGCACGCATCGGAGGCACGACGCTCGCATTGTCGCGGCCATCGGTCAAAAGCACCACCACGCGGGACTTGGCATCTGACATTTTGAGCCTTGCAAGGGCGTTCATGAGGCCATCGCCAATAGCAGTCCTATTGTTGATAAGCGTATCGCGGGCAAGATCGTCGCTTGCTTTGAGGATTTCAAGCAACGAGCCGTAATCCATCGTGAGTGGGCACTGCGTGAACGAACGGGCACCAAAAGCCGAAAGCCCGATGCGGTCGCTATGGCGTTTTTGAATAAATTCTGCAATCACGTCTTGAGCGTAACCGAGGCGGCTGTACTTCCAATATTCACCTTTCTTCAAAATGCGTTCAGCATTCATCACTCCGAGTTTCGCCTGTTCCGTACGAGTCAGCATGTCGAGTGTGCCCATGGAACCGGAAACGTCAAGCGCAAGCATAATATCCACGCCATCCGTCGAGGTGTATTCGACTTCCATCGCATTCTGCGGGCGGGCAAGCGCCACCACAAAGCAAATGAGCGCCGCCAATCGAAGTGCAGGTACTATGTGCCTAAACTTGACGCGACGGCTCGGCACCGCCTTTTTTGCAAGCGCGAGCGCCGGGAACTTGATAGTACTTTTACGGCGCTGTTGGCGATAGACATAGAGCGCAATCAACAGCGGAACAAACAATAACAGCCAAAAGGCTTCGGGATTTTGAAAATGAAGGGCACCAATATCCATTTCAGCTCCAAAATAACTAAAAACGATAATTACACGCAAGAATATACAATTTAGTGGCCGCAGAAACTTGTGTTTTGGAGATTTTTTAAATAATAAAAGGTGTGTGGTTATTGGTCATTAGTCATTGGTCCATGGTTTTTAGTTAAACTACAGCACCAAGAGCAAACCATCAACGCCAAGAACCGTGAGGCACGAGACTGCTGCAACCGTCACGAGTCCGCCACCAAGGAGCGAGGCGACCACAGCCGCCAAAAGTGCACAAACGCCCGTAATGCGACTATCCGTCGCAAAGAAAATCGCAGGCACAGTCATCGCGCTAAGCACGGTGTAAGGCACATATGCCAAAAACGAACTCCAGAAAACACTCTTGAGTTTTTTACGGAGCAGAATGAACGGCACTGCACGCAAGAATAGCGTAACGCCCGCCATGACAAGCAAATAGATTGCATAGGTCTGCAAATCAATATTCATTTTGCAACTCCTTCGGCATCATTGACTTCACCATTATCCATCTTCATGGGGAACAGCGCCGCCGCCACGAGGGATGCAACCAAAGCGCAAATGATAATCGCAAAACCCACAGAAACGCCACTGAGCGGCGGGAAGAACTTGAACGCACAGCTTAGCGCCACGGCAATTGCAACGGCAAAAATCGTCGGGCCATGAGATTTCATCTGCGGGACAACGATGGCCACAAACATGCCGTAAAGTGCGACACCAAGGGCGTTCGTCACCATCGCAGGGAGAATTTCACCGCAAATCGCGCCCACCATCGTTCCAAGCGACCAGCCAAAGTAAGGGAGCGTCGAAAGCCCGAGGAAATAAATCGGAGTTACACTTTTTTGCGACATCGCGACTGCAAAAATCTCGTCGGTGATGCCTGTCGCCAGAAGCAAGCGCTTTGCCGTCCCGAATTCAGGCGACACCTTCTGCGACAGAGAAATTGCCATCAGCGAATAGCGGAGGTTGATAAAAAACGTCGCAAGAGCCATTTCGATAAACGTACCAGCCGCATCTGCCATGATCTGAAGCCCCGCGAACTGCCCCGCCGACGTGAGGTTCGTCATAGAAATAAGCGTCACAAGCGGCCACGACAGAAAATTCGACCCCGCAATGCCAAACGAAAAGGACACGGCAAAATAGCCAAGCCCAATCGGGGAACCATCTTTCAAACCCTTTAAATAACTCATGGGCGCAAATGATAGAAAAAAATGGGAGCAGCGGCAATAGTTATTTATGCGAATATTTAAATATATGCGAAATTTAGGTTAGCCGTCACGACAACCTATTACGACTTATTGCGGAATTCTTTCGGGGAACGCCCAGTGTATTCCTTGAACGCTTGCGCAAACTTGCTGGAGTTTGTATAGCCTACGCGGCTCGCGACTTCGGCAATGTTAAATTTTCCATCTTGCAAGAGCTGGGATGCTGTTTTCATGCGGTACGTTTTGAGGTACGAATAAATGGAATCGCCATACGCTAGCTTGAAATATTTCTTCATCTGCGTCGGGCTCATGTCAATCTGCTTGGAAAGTTCTTCTAACGTCAAATGGTCTTCGATGTTTTCGCGCAGGATTTCTCGCAAGAGTTCCATTTTAGCCTTATAAGCACTCGGAATCAAAGCCGCCGTTTCGTAATTAGCTTCGGCATCGAGACGGCTCAAGAACAGCATGAGTTCGAGCACTTTGATTTTGAAATACGGCAGTCGGATGTTTTTCGGCAGCCTGTAGAGTTCTGAAAAGATATGGCTTACATGTTCGCTTGACGGTAATTTTAACGGCAACGTAAGCGGCTGGATTTTTTGGACAAGAGCTGCAAAGTCAACGCCGACAGCTTTGAACATGTTGACGAGTTCCGACTTGCAACGGTCCATCGAGAAAACAACAGCAATTCCATGGTAGCACTGAACTGGGAAACTGTATGTTTTGCAAGCTGGCATTTGATCCAAGAGCAGCAAGCCGTTCTCTTCCATGGATTTCAACAAGGATTCTGAATTTAGCCATTCTGCGCTGCCGTTATGGCAGTGCAAAACGATTAAACTTTTTCCTTGATTTTCAAAATTGAAGGTAAATTCCTTGAGGTGGAAATTACTATAAAAAACTTGTAACCCCGGCAAAATGTTGTACAATAAAAGATGGCCCGTTCCAGTTTTATTTTGCAGCATATAATGAGAAAAGAAATCTGTATTCTGGATTCGAATCAGATTCTTATCGGTTATGGGCGTTATCATGATTGCACTCTCTTTAAATTAGACTAGACCAAGTATTTTAGTCCAATCAAATTTAATTAGATTAAACCAATTAACTTAGTCAAGTCTAAATTTAGGCAATTTTCAAAAAAGTGTCAAGCAGAGCAACTAGAAAAAATACTTACCTTTTACCCATATTTGCGTATTATCCTCGTAAGTTTTAAACGTGCCACGACGGCCTCCAAGAATATCCGCGCCCAAAGAAAGCGTAATTTGGTCATTCAGCAAGTAATCGGCTGCCGGGCGAATGTAAAAACTCACATTGTCAATATCGTACATTCCATAGACAGAAAGTTTAAGCGTATTATTTAGGACTTCCTTGGAAATTCTCGCTGTTACCATGGATGTATTTTGATCCATCCCCAACTCTTTGCGATAATCCATGATTATTTTGTGCATATACTGCACCATGAACGTCCAGTTGTCGCCAGCATACCAATCGAGGCCAAACAAAGCATTAAACGTTTTTCGCAAGCGGTATCTGCGAGAATCGTTCAAAGCAATCGGTTCGCCAAAATAGCCTGCCATTTCGCCACGGACAACAAATTCACTCACCGGAATCGAAAAATCTCCGCCAAGAACGTACATGGGCTTGTAAATTCCCTGAATCACAACGGATTTTGTTTCTGGATCATAGTCTGCAATCGTCACGGGCGATTTGTTGAAAGTGCGAAGTGCCGTAAGCGAAAAATCGAGATTTTCGAGGAAGAAACGCAAGCGGGTACCGACTTCGCTGTTTTTAATATGCTTTTCGGGGGTTCCGCTCAAGTCCATGCTAACCCCTTCGGGCACAGGCATACTCCACGGATTATCTTCACCCGAGGGCATCACGAAATACTCCGGAACGGGCACAAAGACGAGTTCGGCGGAGAAACTTTCGCCAGGATACTTGAGATTGATCGCATTCACAGGCACGCGAATGTCGTCATAATCGTTTGCCATGAATTCGGTGTAGTCCATAGGCGAAATAAGGTCGGTAATGCGAAGCCCATCGGCAACGCCCCACGTGACAATTTGACGACCCGCCTTGACTTCGAGGTATTTGCCAGCGTAGTCGAAATACGCTTCGCGAAGGAACGCACCCGACTGCTCTTTGATGAGGCTGTTGTACGCGAGATTGACGCTCGAAAAGAGCGAAGCCTCGCCGTAGTTCGCACGCATTTCAAGACGGAGACGCGTCCGCGAAGACATGACTTTATACGGACTACCGAGTTGCAATGCGTGATACGAATCCACAAAGCCGTTCAGCTGCAAAGAAAGCTCATCTTCCTGAGCGTGCGCGGATAACGCGAACGCCGCGGACAACGCCAATGAAATCATAGATTGCTTCGTCACTTTGTTCCTCGCAATGACGTGTTTTATCATTTTTCCTCCTTAAAGGGAGATGCCCGCTCGGTGGCGGGCATGACAAAGCGGCAGGCACGGGAACCAATCCTTCACTGGATCCTTCGACTTCGCCCTTACGGGCTCCGCTCAGGATGACACAGGACAATACTGTCTACTTCCTACCGTCTACTTCCTACTAACTACAATCCTCTTTCCAACTTGTTCACAGAGAAAATCTTGGAATCGAGCTGGATGTTGTATTTCGGATCGAGGAAGAGGAGTTCCGTGGAGTGGCCCGTTTGAACGTTTTTCATTTCCATCCTGCCAACGGTCCAGAAGCCATCGACTTTTTTGATGTCCGAAGAGACCATCTGGCGGTGGAGCTTGCCGAGCTTGTCATAGAATTCGACCTTGGCGACGACATCGCAATCCTTGCGGATCCAGACGAGCTTCTTGGAGAAGATTTCTCCTTCCTTCTTGGGAGTCGATTCGACGACGTAGTAATCGAAACCGTCTGCCGATTCTTCGCGCAAGAGCTTGTACGTATCTTCATCGACGTTGCGTTTGCCGATATCATCGTACGTAAAGTCGGAACCCATGAAGTAGTCGGTCTTGGAACTCTTTCCGCTAATGCGGCGGGTCTTCTTCAAAGCCGGGAGATAGAGCCACTTGTCGTCTTCCTTGTTGACGTCATCGTAGTTCACGGTCAAGAAACCCGTGCCTTTCACGTCGTTCGGGTAAAGGAAGAACATGATGGTTTTCGTGTCCTCGCCCACGTCCATCGCATACGAAGTAATCTTACGGACGCGAGTGTTACCGCTCTTGTTCACGAGCTTCATTTCCATCGAAGAAGAACGCGTATCGCCATCCGGGCGGTTCTTGACTTTAACCATGATGTCACGGGCATTCGTCTGAGCCATGGACATCGTGCAGAGAGCGACTACGAGCGTCGCAGCAATTTTTGAGATTTTCATAAAATCCTCCTATTTTCCGAAAATTTTAAACTTCTTGATTAAAAGCGGCGTCACGAACAGGTCGGCGAGTAAAGCCGAGACAAGGCCCACAAACACCACAAAGCCAAAGTTGAACATCTGCGTCGCCTGCGATGTCGTAAAGCCCGCAAATGTCGCCACCATGATAATCGTCGTCATCACAAGGGCCGGGCCAGCGGCACGGAACACCTTGAGAATAGAATCCGTGTAGTTTTTGCTACGGTCAAATTCCACATGGCCATGGTTGATGAAGTGGATCGTATCATCGACAGAAAGACCGATAATCATCGGGATAAGCGTTGCAGTCATCATGTCAAGCGGGATGTTGCTGAAGCCGAGATAGCCGCCCACGAAAATACCCGGAGCGATGTTCGGAATCATGCCGATGAGCCCCGTGCGGACGCTGCCGAAGACAATCATCAAGAGCACCGCCACAATCACGACAGAGATGAGGAAGGATGTCATCTGGCCCACTTCCAAATACTGCTGCATAGCGGTAAACTGCGGCAAGTTACCCACAGCTGTCACCTTCGCGTTCGGATAAAGTTCGCGTGCGAAATTCTGCAAGTCCTCGATTTCCTTCTGGAGTTCGTTGGAGTTGTAGCTAGAGATTTCGACCATCAAACGGAGCTTCTTGTAATCGTAATCCATCCAGTAGCTCGCTTCGGAACCACCGGCATTTTCGTACAAGAGCAAGAGCTGAGCCACTTGTTCCTCCGTTTCCGGGATGACGTACATTTCTTGGCGGTTTTCATTCAAGGTGCGGTCCAAATCCTTCAAGATGTCGAGAATGGAAGTGGAGCGCTTTGTCAACGGATACTTTTGAGCGTGATCCTGCAACTGTTCCAACTTCTTGAGATTATCGACTTCCTTAGCCTTGTCGTTTGCACCAAAGTCAATCACCAAATCGTAAGAGTAGAAGCTACCGATTTCAGATTCGGCAACATAGAGCATCTTATTCACATACTCGACTTTGCGGCCCATCGTACGTTCCACGTCAAAAGCAGGTTCCATCTTGGTGACGCCATAAATCGAAATTGTCGTAATCACAGCGAACACAATTGCAATCGGTTTTCCGTGATTAAGAACAAACTGACCGAGAGAATTGAGGATGAGGCCCATACGAGTATCGCCCTTTTCGAGCACCTTGGCATTCGGCTTTTTGTCCTTGCCAAAGCTCAAAAGAATCGGCGAAATCGTAAGAGCCACAAGGAGAATAAACCCGACAGCGATAGAAGAGAGGATACCCACAGAGCGGATAGGCTTGAGCATGACCGAAAGGAACGACAGAAGCGCCACAATCGTCGTGAGGCCCGAGAACAGCACTGACCAGCCGGTTTCTTTCATGGCGTAAAGCACAGATTCCTTGCGCTTGCCCGTAAGCATCATATTCTTGCGGAAGAAAGAATGGATATGAATGTTATACGCAATGGAGACTGCGAACGCCAAGATGACAGGCACCATGATGTTGGTCGCATCCATGTAAAGCCCGAGATAACCCACCAAGCCAAATGTCATGATAACGCCTGCAAACGTGGTAATCAGCGGAGAAACGATTCCGCGGAGCGAACGCGTCACGAGGAACATCACGATGATGGAGCAAAGAATCGTAATAAGGAAAATACGCTTCATTTCCACGCCAATGTAAGTCAACTTCTGATGGCTCAAATAAGGCATACCCGTTGCAAGAGGGTGCAGCGGAGCGTACTTTTCCTTGGCGATAATTTCAGAAGTTTCACGGCCCGTCTTCATGTCTGGAGCTTCGGCCTTTTTGCCCTGAGCTTCGCCTTCAGCCTTCCACACAGAATCTTCCGGGAACGGACGGAGCTTCACGTTAATAAAGGCCTGCTTGCGGTCTTTAGAGATGAGCTTTTTTGCAAGCTCCGGCTTTGCGGCGAGTCGCTTTTCAATTTCGGCAAGGCCCGCTGCATCTGTCGGGATTTCCTCCGGCACGATTTGCACGATTTCCATGCCTTCGTCTGTACCGAGCATGTATTCCAAATCGACAATCGATGTTGCCTTACCATCAGAATACGAGAGGCTATCGCGCAACTCGTTCGAAAGTTCGCGCAAGAGCTTCAAATTTTCCGGCGTTAAAACAGACTGTTCCGTTTCGACCATCACGCCTACGAAATAGTCGTTGCCAAACGTTTCCTTGAACTTGTCCGTTTCAACAAGCATCGGGTCGCCTTCGATAAAGTAACTATCCCATGAGGCTTCGACGTAAATCTTTTTCATGCCCACGATAGAAATCGCAAGCAAGGCAATAAATGAAACAAGAAGCAAGGCCCTGTGCGAAATCAGGAACCTTGCGAAGTTTTCAAATTTTTCGTTCACCTTTTCGATATTTATTCGAATCCGTGACATACTCACTCCTTTTTTAATTCATTGACGAATTGTATGTTGTAAATCTTTTCCATCTGGAGAACATCCAAGACTTCTGCGACTTTTTCGTAAGGAGTCTTTTTGTCGATTTTCAAGGCCACCGGAGCTTTCTTGTTTTGCACGGCAGCGCTCTTGTTCTTCAAAATTTCAACTGTCGCCAATTCACCGTTGATGGCGATTTCCGTTTCGGAAAGTTCTATAAAGAAACCTTCGGAAACTTCCTGCTTGACTTCGCTCGAAGTCTCAGGCAATAAAAGCTTGAGGACGGATTTGTCCTGCTTAAAGACCGACGTCACCAAGAAAAAGACAAGCAGCAAAAACACGCAGTCAATTAAGGGCGTCATGTCCAGCGATATGCGACGACGTCTTTTAGCCATTGCGGGACTCCGTTCTCTTTGCGTCACGTTCCTGCAAAGTCTTGCCCAAGTGCAAAAGCACCTGGTTTTCGACTTCGTCCTGTTCTTGCTCCATGCGAGCATTCAGGTAGTTGAACGCAATCACGTGCGGGATAGCGACCACAAGCCCAAGGACCGTTGTCACGAGAGCAAACTTAATGCCCGTCGCAAAAGCGGATGGATCATCAAGGCCAGAGGCCGCTATCACCGTGAAAGCGTTGAAAATGCCCACCACCGTACCGAGGAGGCCAAGCATTGGAGAAATGGATGCGATATTTTCGACTGTCGTAAGGCCCTTCGTGAGCGGTGAGAAAGCAAGGCCGATTTCAGTGCGGATACTTTCCGTAATGATGTGATGGTCGGTATTGCAAGTCACCACACGATGAATTACCTTGTCTGTCAATCGCGGCTGAACCGTCTTATTAAAGACAATTAGCGAAATCACCTTCCAGATAATGATGGCGTAACCGATAAAGTTCAGTGCAACCAGGATGTAGCCAATATAACCGCCCTGTTTGACAAAATCAAGAATAAAGTTCATTACGATCTCCCTGCATTAAGTTTGTACTGGATTGGAATTTCGATTCTCCAGCGTTCTTTTTCTAAAAGTTTTGGAATAGGCTCGAATTTTTGCATTTTTGAAACCGCTTCTATCGCACTATTATCCAGCGAAGAATAGCGGCTCGATTCCGAGACTTCAATCTGTTCAATCTTGCCATCGGCAAGGATGGTGAACCGCACACGTACCGTGCCTTCCTGCTTTAGGCGCTTGGCCGTCGCAGGGTAATCCTTAATCTGTTCCAGTTGCTTTTTGAGCGAGCGCAAGTACGTGCGAGTCACCATTTTCACGGAATCTGCCGAAGGCTTGGGCGGTTCTTTGACCACAGGGGGCGCAGGCGGAGCCGGAGGAGCCTCGACAACCGGGGCCGCAACAGCCACAGGAGTCGGCTCTACAATCGGTTCTGGCTCCGGTTCCGGGACTTTTTCTTCTATGGGCTCGTCAACCACCTTCGGGATAATTTTAGCACGAACGACTTTTTTTTCAACCTTCGGAGCCTCTGGAGGAGGCGGTGGCGGAGGCGCGATATAAACTTGCTCAGCATGGAGCACCGGAGAATCTGGACGGTGTACCGGTATTTCTTCCTTTTGGAACAGCGGATTTAGCAAGGTTGCAGCATGGATAAGTATTGCAACAACAAGCCCGACATAAAAGGCCTTGTTGAAAGACAGTGCTGAATAAATCCGTTTGCGAGTCATTTTCGTTTCACTTTTGCGTTCACATTTGGGCGTTAAAAAATAAATCCAAAAGGGTCAAACTTTCCACTCTAAAAGGGTTCAAAACAATCCAATTAGACTGGGGTAACATTTTTAACAGAAACCGCATTTTTGTGCAAATTTCGCAGACAATCCAAAAAGTTTTGCAAAAATCCAATCCGTCTTTTTTTGTCTAAAATCTTTCAAAAAAGAAAAACATTGTTCTAAATTTTCTTAGCCCAATCTATCTTTTTTAGGAATTTTCAAGTATGGCTACAGACAAATCCAAAAACAATCCCATGAAATTACTTTGGCAGTACGCCGGGAATAAAAAAATTCAACTGGGAATAGCATCGTTTTATGCAATTTTGGGGGTATTTTTCGGCATCGTCCCCTATTTTTGCGTTGCCCAAATGCTCTCTGCGTTCTATTACAAGACAATAACGCAAGACGATATTTTAATTTACGGATTGATTACCATAGCCGCATACGCCATCAAAGTTTTTTTATCGACGGTTTCGACCATGAAATCGCACGAAGCGGCATTCTCAATTTTAAAAACATTGCGTACAATGATTACAGACAAAATGGAACGCATTCCCATGGGCGTTATGCTGGACAAAGCATCTGGCACATACAAAATGCTCGTCGTGGATACAGTTGAACGCATTGAAAAGCCTTTTGCCCACATGGTGCCAGAAATGACCGCAAACATCGTGACTCCTTTAACGATTGTTGTTGTTTTATTTGTGATGGATTGGCGCATGGCACTTGGTGCTATCGCGACCATTCCTTTGGGCTTTTTGGTCACCATGGGGCAAATGATTGGTTACAAAGAAAAGTCGGCACGCTACTTCAAAGCAAACGCCGACATGAACGATGCCATCGTGGAATACGTGAACGGAATTGAAGTCATCAAGGCATTCAACCAAAGTGCATCTTCTTTTGGAAAATTCACCAACGCTTGCAAATACTACCGCGACACGACTCTCGAATGGTGGCGAGGTTGCTGGTTTTTCTCGGCAGCAGGATTGAGCACACTTTCTTCGACATTGCTCGTCACGCTTCCGCTGGGAGCCTACTTGTTCATGAATGGAAAGATTGAATTTGCGACATTCCTTACCTGTGCCGTGCTCAGCATGGGTATTTCAGGGCCGATACTTGCCGCAATGGCCTACGCGGAAACATTCGCCTCGGTGTTTCAGGCATTTATGCAAATCGATGATTTTCTCAATGAAAAAGATCAAGTTCGTCCGAATGAAAACGTACAATTCAATGGTTCCTCTTTTGAATTCAAGAACGTGACTTTTGGCTATAAAGAAAAGAACGTTTTGAACAACATCTCTTTCAAAACGGCAGAAACTGGCGTTACGGCAATCGTCGGGCACTCGGGTAGCGGAAAATCCACCATTGCAAAATTGATGGCCGGGTTCTGGGATGTGGGCGAAGGAGACATATTGCTCGGTGGCGTCAGCTTGTCCAAGATTCCATTCAAGCAACAAATGCAAAAAATCAGCTACGTGGCACAGGACAACTACTTGTTCAACGTCTCCATCATGGAAAACATCCGCATGGGCCGTCCGGAGGCAAGCGACAAGGAAGTTTACGAAGCTTCAAAAGCTGCGGGCTGCCACGAATTCATCAGTGCACTTGAACACGGATACAATACAAAAGCTGGCGATGCGGGCAACAGGCTTTCTGGAGGCGAACGCCAACGCATTACGATTGCACGTGCAATTTTGAAAAACGCAGATGTCATCATCTTGGACGAAGCAACCGCTTACGCCGACCCCGAAAACGAAGCAGAAATTCAAAAAGCACTTTCTAGACTCATTCATCATAAAGTACTCATCGTCATTGCGCATAGACTTTCGACCATCAAGAACGCCGAAAAAATTTTGGTCATCGAAAATGGCGAACTAGCGGCCTGCGGCACGCATGATGAACTCATAAAGCAATGTACTTTGTACAAATCCATGTGGGAACGTCACATTGCAAGTTCTGAACCCAAGGAGGTTGCATAATGCTCAAGACATTGAAAAGAATTATCAAGCTTTCAGGTCAATACAAGAAGCGAGTTTATTTTGGGCTTGCATGCAGCATTCTGAACTCTGTATTCAACTGCTGTTCCGTACTCGCGATTCTTTGGATATTGAAAAACATCGACAAGCTTACGATGCATATCATTTGGCAGACCGTAGGCATTTTAGCCGCTGGACTTTTCGGCAAGATTCTCCTTCGATTCTTGACCAACATCTTCATGACCGCCGCAGGGTACAACATTTTTACAGACAAGAGACTTGAACTTGGCGACAAACTGAAAAACGCACCCATGGGCTATTTTTCTAAAGAAACTTTGGGACGCATCAACAACACCATCACCACCAACATGGCGACCCTTGAAAACTTCACGATGATGGCCGTAGATAACGTTGTCGGCGGCATTTTGCAAGGCCTCTGCGTTTCCATCTTTTTGATGATTTTCGAATGGAAAATCGGCATCATCGCTATTCTTGGAATTTTGATTTCGATGTTTTCGCTTTTCATGATCCAAAAGAAATCGGGTTCGTTATCATTAGCCCGTTACAACACAGTTGAAAGGGTCACAAATAACGTTATCGAATACATTCGAGGAATCGCTGTGATCCGCTCCTTCGGACGAGGAAACGCATCCAAGCTAAAAGAAACATTTGACGATTTTGAAAAGACAAGCATCGCCATGGAAAAAACGGTTCTTGTCCCACATGGATTTTTCAGAGCGACTCTCGAAGTATTCAGCGGCATCATCATCTTGAGCGCAGCATGGATGACTTATCACGGGACTATGGATTTTACCTATGGCATGATGTTCCTCGTCTCAGGATTCATCATTTACGGTCAAATGGAACTCCTCGCCAATGGAGCGTTCATTATGGAACAAATAGAAACAGCGATGGACCAGATGGACGAAACATACAATGTTCCCAAGCTAACAGGAACACAGTCTGTTGACGAAAATAAGAGCGACATTGAAATCAAAAATGTGACATTCGGCTACGACTCTCGCGTAATTCTAGACAAGGTCAGTGCTAAAATTCCTGCGAAATCCAAATGCGCGATTGTCGGTTATTCGGGCAGCGGCAAGACTACGTTGTGCAACTTGATTGTCCGCTTTTGGGACGTGCAATCTGGAGCAATTACTTTTGGCGGCAAGGACATCAGAAGCTACGCCCCGGACGAACTACTCTCGCATTTTTCCATGGTTTTCCAGAACGTATTCCTGTTTAACGATACCGTAGAAAACAACATCAAGTTCGGTTGCCCAGACGCCACGCATGAACAAATTATAGAAGTTGCAAAACGTGCACGTTGTCATGACTTTATCGAAGCTTTGCCGAACGGCTACAATACGATTATCGGCGAAAACGGAAGCAGCCTTTCTGGCGGCGAAAAGCAACGAATCTCGATAGCACGAGCCCTTTTGAAAGATGCACCTGTCGTCATTCTCGACGAGGCCACATCTTCTGTAGATCCAGAAAATGAATGTGAATTGATGGCCGCCATTGCAGAACTCACTAAAGGCAAGACCGTAATTTCAATCGCCCACCGATTAAATACGGTCAAAAATGCAGATCAAATTCTCGTCATTGACCACGGACATATCGTGCAACGAGGAACACATAACGAGCTCTGCAATGTAGACGGAGTCTATAAGAAATTCTTGGATATAAGGCAATCTTCAGCAGGCTGGAGCATTACCTAAAAAAATTACGGGCCACCACCTCTCCTTATACACAACAGCGTCGGGCAATCGCTCGACGCTTCTTTTTTAGGCAAAAAAAATATGGCGTGCCGTTTGAATCAACAATTGGCACGCCATACCCTCTTCTATTGTAGTCTGGGTTATAGAAGATGAGGAGTCTAGATTTTAATTAGTCCTTAATCGGAACGATGTAGTAAGCAGTTCCCGTCTTAACGTCCATTTCCTTTTTGACCTTGCCCGAAGCGATGTCGTAACGGTAAATAGCACCGCCCTTGCTGTCAGCATGGCCAACCAAAACGCTCTTGCCATCGGCATCGAGGTGGATGCTTGGGGCAAACCAAGGAATCGTCGGAGAAAGATCAATCTTCTTGATAGTCTTCTTATAAACGTCAACAACGACAAAGTTCCATTCGTAATTGTTGAAGTTGTTCGGATCAGCAAAATTGCCAAAGAAGCCAAAGAACTGGCCGTTGCCAATATAAGTACCGCCCACCATCAAGCTGTTGTTATTAGATGTTTTGCCATCGTAAGCGGCATCGTGCATGCGGAACACCCAGTTTTTATCAAATTCGGATTCGCCCTTCTTGATACGCACCCAACCTTCCTGATAGCCTTCAACAAAGCTATAAGAAGCGTTTGCATAGAAGTAAATATCGCCCTTTTCATCCACAAACGATGCGGTTTGGTTCATGTCATCCATGCCACCAAGAGCAGCCACCTTATCGGTATAGATAACCTTATCTACCTTGTCGGTACTGATATCAATAATCGCAACACAGCCACGCGGACCAGCAATAGCATACTGGAAATCAACGAACTGGTTCAACGAAACATAGAGTTTGCCATCACGAATCACAGCAGAACCAGGAACAGTGCCCAAAGCACCATTTTCTACATCAATATATTTAGAGAGATCGATAGTAGCAGTCGTCTTGAGCGTTTTGGGGTCAAGAGCCGTAATAGCATCGCCCAAAGCCTGATTGACATACATTTTATTTTCGTTGACAAACTTCATCACGATTGCCTGCGTTCCCGTAAACTTTGCGGTTGCTGAGGCTTTGCTTGCAACCTTGCCATCCTTGTATTCAAAACGGGACAAAGTGCTGTTCGCTGCATCATCGGCAGCGAGCGTATAGACAGACTTGTTAAAGTAACCGACAGAACCCGAAATCGGAGCTTCTGCAAAATTCTTGACAGCCTTCGTCTGGTCTTCAGAAAGCAATGTAACACCATAGAACTGAGATGTTTCCGTCAAGAAAGAAAGAACGTACTTCTGTTCTTCAGCCTTGGCAGAAGAACTTGTCGCCTTCACAGAAGAGCTGCTAACCTTTGCAGAAGAAGAGCTTTTAGCCTTGACAGAAGAGGAACTCTTGGCTGTAGCCGAAGAACTCTTAGCTTTTGTCGAAGAAGAGCTTTTCGCTTTTGCAGACGAAGAACTTTTTGCCTTCGAAGAAGAACTCTTGGCCTTAGCCACAGAAGAACTCGACGGTTCGTCTGTCGAGGCATTGGAACCAGAATCGTCACCGCAAGCAGCAAACATCAAGCTGACCGCAGCAGTAAAGAGAAGGGATTTATAGGATTTCATGTTTTATTCCTTTTATGTTATTGTTAAATTTTTCTTCTTGTCATGCCCGCGTGGTTCGGCCGGCTCACCAACCTTAGCGGGCATTTCCTTTAAAGTGAAAATTTTACTTTCGTCGCAAAAGCCCGGCCCGGTTTTGATTCTCCATACTTGTCATAGACAAGTTCATCTGTAAAATTCTTGATTTCAAAACTCCACGAAAGCATGTTGGCCATAATGGAATATTCAACGCCCAAATCCTGCGTGAACGAGCTAGGAATGATTCGATCCTGCTTATCAGAAACCTTCCAGCCGTAATAGTAATCATCGGTGTAATTAGCAAACCAATAAAGCTTAAAGAAATCATCCCTGAAGAATAAATCACCCGCATGGAATTCCACGCCAAAGTTCATATAGAACGTCGGAATGTTCGGAACCGTAAGCCCTTTTGCGATACCGTAAGCCATATCGACTTCACGACTTTCTGCATCTTGCTTGGTCAAATTGAAAGAAAGTGCAATATATTCGTTCACATCAACAGCAGCATCAATTTCAAATCCGCTCGTCTTTGTACCGACGCTATTGTAATAAGGACGCGGAATAGAACCATAATTTGTCCAATAAATACGGTCATCCATCAGCATATAGAACCAGTTGAATTCCAAATGCAACTTCAGCAAAAGAGGAATTTTATCCAAATCAAGTTCCGCACCAGCGGTAAAGTTATCGGATTTTTCAGGTTCCAAATCCGGAGCGTTGAGAACATAGATACCATCGCCAAAAACTTCTTCACGCGTCGGCAATCTATAGCTGTGCTGGTATCCGCCCTTGATGACAAACGGGTCAAAAATCTTGATTCTAAGATTTTCGCTGAATCCGAAATTGTTGAAAGAAGCTTCGTCATTCGTCAGCTTAGAAATTTTCCCTTCGACTTCATCCGCATAAATCGAATAAAAATATCCCTTGATTCCAACGACATTCTGGATGCGTCCGCTCCAAAAATTATTTTCTGAAGAAAGCCCAGTAATCACAGAATGGTTGCGCCCCGGAAAGCCAGCATTGTTGATGCGCGAGCCCTTGACTGGCCGCTTGTCCGTAGGTTCCTGGGACTCATAGCGGTACAATCCGCTCCACGTCAAAACATGGTTTGCATTGAATGCATAATCGACATTCCAAGGCAATACGAGAGTGTAATTTTTTCGTTCGATATAAGTCGTGCGGCCCAAAGATATTTCGCCTAGCGAGGTTTTCATTTGCTTGAAATTTTCTTTATCCCAGCCATAAAAATACACATGGCTCGTATCCACGACGCGATCTTTGCTGTAATTAAAACCAACAGAAAGAGATGCCGACAAGCCCTTCACAAACAAGTCTCTCTTTTCAAGCGCAAGAGAAACGCCCACGCCAAACGCATCCGCAAAAGCTTCTTCGACACGGTGAGCCGTTGACTGGATTTCTTTATCCACAACGCCAAAGTTCGCCCCTAGCGAAACACGGTCAAACCAGAAATTGTTCAAATTCACAAACGGAGCGATGCTATAGCTATAATAGCGGTCATGTTCACGCGTCACCGTCGTATCCATGTACGGCGCGGTAAAATCATAATCGTTGTCGGAATAGTTGTAATAAGCCGAAAGCCCAGTTTCTACAGAACGTTGTGAAGCGGAATCGACGGGCCACACATATTTAGCATCCAAAGACGCTTTGTGCGTATTGAAACTGCCAAAGGAATAAGACCCTGCAATAGAACTCTTGGGCAAATTTCGCGTCACAATATTGATAACACCACCCATGCCATCCGTCGCAAAACGCTCCGGCACGTAGCTCTTATAAACTTCAATCCGATCTACTTTGTCAATAGGAATATCATTGATCGAAAGGCTACCATTCCCGTTATCAACAGGCACGCCATCGACAAGCACCTTCACGTTCTTGCCTTCCATGCCGCGGATGTTGATTTTACTTTCGCCGCCCATCCCGCCCGATTGGCGGATTTTCACACCGCTAGAACGGTTCGTCGCTTCGGCAATCGTCGCACTGGAACCTTGCAATTCCTTTGTATCCAAAATCTTGACAGATTCCGCTTTCGTTTTCGTATCGACGGGAGCAATTTCCGCTTCGCTCTCGTCTTCGACAGACAAGCCGTCAAGAACTGTAATATCGGAGGATTTTGTGGAATTACGCGAAGAAGTTTCAGAAACACTTTCAGAATTCGGAGCAGTCGATGCAGGCACTTCACTCACTGTTGCAGGTTCATCAAAAAACGCATCGTCATAAGACGTAACTTCATCCGTCTGAGCAAACGCACAAGCAGAACACAATGCAAAGGAGAACGCAATTTTCTTTTTCATTTTCGAACGCCCCAATTCCAACATGGACGAACAAAAATAAATTAAGCACCCAACGCCTTTCTACTCTAATTAGGTTACAAACAATCTAATTAGACAAGGTTAACTTTTGCATTCATCATTCTGAGCGAAGCGAAGACGATTCAACAGGCAAGAGTTGCGACAACGTTTGCGTTGTCATAACCGAGCCAAAGAGCCGGGGCTTTAGCCCAATCCAGTCAAGTTTACACGTTCCTTATCTTTGCTGCTTTACTTTTTCTTTTATCAGAAATTCATTATAGATTTTTGTACCTTCGGCAACTTCCTTGACGTATCTCTTGTCGTGTTTCACAGCCGCCGGTAAAATGTGCCCATCAAAGATTCCATCAAGTTGATAATCAAGTATTTTACGGTCCTTGGTGTTGACTAAAGCTGATTCAAAATATTCAAATTCCAATATTTCTGAGGCATGCGTTTCATGAATGAAACCTATTCCTAAAGAAGTATAAATTTCGTACGGAAACAATTCCTCGTATGTCATTTTAGGATTTTCGCAGAATGCCACCCATTGATCCTGAATCGTTTTTGCCAAGTAACGATAGGCGGCTCGCTGTTCAGGATTATCGGGAATCTTAGTATCTATAAGAGAATCAAGGTCATCTCTTACACCGTTTCCATCCTCATCAAATCCTAGAATTTGAATTTTGTAAGCGGCGGCCTCTACAGGATCTTCAGGTATGCGGAATGGCGGATAATCATCACTACACAAGTACAAAACAAAAACAAATACCGAGAGGAACACGGCGAAGAAGCTTGCAAACGCCAATTTAATCACAGCCAAGAACATTGTTTACAAAAATAATCGCAGATTTCGTTCCTTGCAAGTCAAATCGTCGGCATCATTCTGTAAAATATGTTACCCCTTAGGAGTCTGGGCCTTGATGCACCTACGGTATAGAGCCGTCATTTTGCCGGACTTTGTAAGGATTCCAGCCCTTTGAGGCCGACGTAGCGCAGCCTCCCTAGAATGGTCCATCGTCTTAATCGCATGCAGCGTGTCTTTGATTAGGTTTTCAGTCATAATGAAGCCTCCGCTATAAATATACAATTTCAATTCAGCGGTGACAATAGGCCTCCATTTTGCCCAATCCTTTCGTTACACGTTCATGACGAGATACAAAAACAAGCATGGCGCACCTTTGGAGTTATCCATCGGCACGCCATACCCGCTTCTATTGTAGTCTGGGTTTTCGAAGAATTTTTAAAGCACCCAAAGTGCTATGTGATAAACGATAAACGCAAGCCCTAGCGAAATCGCAAAGTAATACCCTGTAATAGTAAGCAGCCATTTGAGAGAATGCGTTTCGCGATATGTTGTACCCATCGCAAGGACACAAGGGATATTGAACATCGAGGCAAAAATGAACGCGAGAGCTTCAGGAAGCGAAACCACAGCACACATCATTTCTCCAAGGTTCGCCCCGGCAGCATTGCGAGAAACAAGCGAGAACGCATCATTTGTACTTGCAAAAACAACGCTCATCACACCAAGCGACGCTTCCTTGCTAAAAACACCACCCAAGTACGAGATAAACAGCTGCCAACGCATGCCAAAAATTTGCGTAAACGGCTCAATCGCATTTCCAATCGTGTAAAGAACGCTATGTTCTACATTACCGTCTTTCGAATACGAAACAAGCCAGAAGATGAAGGACACAAGCCAAATGACCATAATCGCTTTCTTGAAAACCGCCCAAACATTGCGGGCAACCGTCTTCATTAAAATTTTCCAATGCGGTTTGTGGTACGGTGGAAGTTCCATAATCATGCCCACGCGTTCATTTATTGGCATTAGCTTGTTTCCAAAAAGTTTAGACGAAAGCCAGAACGACGCAAAAATCATGGCCACGTAAATCAAGCCAAACAGCGGGGCCGCAGAGCCAAAAAATACAGACGCTAAAAACAGCACCACGGCAACTTTTGAGCCACACGGGATCGACCACAAAAGCACCATTGCAAACAAACGCTGCCCACGCGTATCCAAAACACGAGTACCGCAAACAGCGCCGCCCGTGCACGCAAGCCCAGAGAGCAGCGGCATAAACGCCTTGCCGTGCAATCCAAGCCGTGAAAGCCATGAATCGAACACGTACGAAGACCTAGCCAAATAGCCCGTATCTTCCATCAGTCCAAACGTCACGAGAATCGCAAAGACAAAGCCCATCATGGCGACAGTCACGGCAAGCCCGCCAATGATAACGCTATTGACAAACGATGCCACGGAGGGCCACCAGCCAAGCGATTCGCACATTTTAACCACAAGCGGTTCTGCAACTTTCTGGAGTCCAAAGCAACTTGCAATAATCGGGACCGCAATCATCATGCTTACTGCAAGCGTAATCACCAAGATAAAGAACGCGACAAACTTACCCCAGATGCGGTGCGTCGCAATTTTGTCGAAGCGAGAAAGCGATATAGTTTTTTCGCAACTCGAAGACGCATCCCTGAGAATTTCAGAAACAAAGCGGTACTTCGCTTCGCCGGTCAAAAGGCCGCCATCAGTTCCCATTTCATCTAAAATCTTTTGTATTTCGTCCCAGCGTTCTTTACCCACCGCATTTCGAACTTCAAAACAGACAAGAGAATCATTTTCCAAGAGCTTCGACACCATCCAAAACTTTTCGCGAATCCCTAATTTCATGCATTCAATCAGCGATTCCAGTTTTTCAATAACAGAAACATTCTTTGCATCCGCATTTTCTTCCACAAACTTGCGAATGCGATCCGATAAAATCATCGCAGGCTGTTCAATCGCATGCTTCAGTGTTTCAAAGAATTTAGGATAGCCATCCAAATCCGAAGCGATAAAACCGAGTACTGGAATTTTCAAGAAATCTTCTATTTTCTGAACATCAATCTTTTTGCCTTGCTGCTCGGCGACATCCATCATGTTCAGCACAAGCATCACAGGGCTTTTGACGCCTGCAAAATCTGCAAGTATGTAAAGGCTGCGTTCAAGTTGAGCGGCATCGACAATGATACATACAAGGTCAGCATAACCATGTTCAATGTAAGTACGCGTTACCATTTCTTCGGCAGAGTTCGCCGTAAGCCCATAGCTACCCGGCAAATCGACAACGCGATACAACTCTTCGCCCTGCGTAAAAAAGCCTTCCGCCCGTTCCACCGTTTTTCCCGGCCAGTTGCCCACATGCTGATGCGAGCCTGTCAAGGCGTTAAAAAGCGTAGATTTGCCTGAATTCGGCTGACCGAGCAAAGCAATCGTTCTCATGCCATCTCCACTTCGATTTGCATACATTCTTTGCGGTTAATCGCAATCATCGTATCGTGTGAATACAAAAGAACTGGCGAACGCCCATCATTTTGCAGCACTAAAAACGGGCTGCTCGGCGGAAGTCCCATTGACACAACGCGAGAAACAAAGCGAGAATCGCCATTTATCTTTTGAATCAAGCCCTTCTGATTTTCTTTCATTTCAGACAAACACATTTTCCTACTCCATCTATCTAAAACTGTAGCGAATCTTCGTCGCAAAACTTCTACCGGGCTTGCTTTCGCCAAACTTATCGAACGATTCGCTATCCGTGATGTTATCGACTTCAAAGCTCCAACCGAATTTATTATCCCACAAGGAATATTCAACGCCAATATCTTGCGTGAACGAGGCTTTAATTTTACGGCTCTGGCGAGAGCTGATTTTCCAGCCATAGAAATATTCATCCGTATAATTTGCAGACCACCAGACTTTCAAAAAATCTTCACTACTGAACAAGTCACCAACATGGTATTCTACAAGGTAGTTCATAAAGAATCGTGGAATATTCGGCACAATAGCATCCTTGGGAATGCCCTGTCTTGCATTATACTTTATATTACGCAAATCTTGGAAAGTCCAATTCGTTCCCAACAAAACCCACTCATTTACATCCAACTTCACATCGCCTTCGTAGCCCCAGCTGCGAATCGGGTTCATGTTAAAATAAGGAATCGACATTTGCGATGAACTCATGTAATGGATTCGATTCTTGTAGTATGAATAAAATACATCACCATCAAAGCGAAGCCTTGTCACAAGCGGCAATTCCTGCAAATCCACAGAGATTCCAAAGTTGAAATTATCCGCCTCTTCAGGCTTGAGGTTTATCGCTGCGCTCACGCGAAGACCATCACCAAAAAGCTCTTCAGGAGACGGTAAACGCACCGCATGTTGATACGAAGCCTTCACAAAAATCGGTTTTGCAATTTTGAACATCAAGCTTTCATCATAACTGAAATCCGTGTAGTCATTCGATTCTACCGCAGGTTCAATCAGAAGGCTCGTCGGCATATTCGAGATTTCCGCCTTCATGTAATGAAACTTGAAACCGAGAAGATTCTGGATTCGAGAATTCCAAAAACGATTTTCAAGCGAAATGCTAGTAGTCACAGATAACATTTCACCCGGAAGCCCAGCCGTATTGAAACCCATCTTTTCCGAGCCAAAATCATCTTCAGGATTTTCCTTGTGATATCTGAGAAGCGTATTCAAATAAACAAACTGATCTTTAGCATATTGATAATCAAGATTCAGCAATTCATTGATATCATACACCTGCACCGTACGCAACTTCGGGAGCCCCATAGACGTAAGTTCGCCCACATTTTTCTTTGCAACATCGCAGCTAAACCAGTTGCGGCAATGAACTCGGCTCGTATCGATTATTTTATTTTCAGCAAAGCCAAAAGAATGCAGATAACTTAAATTCAAATTTCTAGCAATAAAATTTTTCTTGTCAAGACCAAGTGAAACACCGAAATTGTAGCCTTCTGATATCGTTTCCTTAATGCGATATTCAATTCCCTGAATCTGCTTATCAAACGCACCAAAACTTGCTCCAAGCGAAATCTGGTCAAACCATGCATTCATCAAGTTCGCAAAAGCTTGCACATTGTAAGAGGTATAATGGTCATGGTCGCGAACAACGCTCGTATCCTTGCCCGTAGAGCTTTTCATGTACGGCGAAGTGAATTCGTAATCGTTATCGGAATGGTTAAAGTAGCCGGACACGCCAATTTCAAGGCTTGCCGCACCAGCAATACTATCTATCAAATGACTCGCACTGACTGACGCTTTGTGCGTATTGAAACTTGAAAAACTATACGAAGCATCAATCGTATTTGCATTGCGTTTCTTGGTCACAATGTTAATAGCACCGCCTGCACCGTCTGTTGCAAAACGTGCCGGAATGTATCCCTTATAAACTTCGATATCTGCAATTTGGTCAATGGGAATATCGTCAAGGCCCAAATTTCCCTGCGTTTCAACAGGAACGCCGTTGACAAGCACCTTGATATTCTTACCTTCCATGCCGCGAATATTGATTTTGCCTTCGCTGCCCATTCCGCCAGACTTGCGAACTTTCACGCCAGACGCAGAATTAATCGCCTTGGAAACGCTCTTGCTCGTATTTTGCAATTCCGCAGCATCAATCGTAGAGACCGTTTCGACCTGTTTTGCAATGGCAGCCTGCTCCGCTTCAGATTCCGTCTCGACCGAAAGCAAATCGAGTTTTGTCACATCTTCGGAACTCGCAGATGCACTCGCAACTCCGTTCGTAGCAGCATTTTCGCTCGAGACGGATGCGTTTGCATTGGTATCGCCATTCGTTGCAGAACTTTCCACAACCGGTTCATCAAAATCTTCGAACGAAGTAACTTCGTCATCCTGTGCATAAGCAGAAACAACGGCAAACGCCGCACAAGAAGCAATAGCAAACTTACGAATATTCATTTTCAATTAAAACCCAGAACTACTTTTTTACAATGCATGCCCACCCAAAATGTCACCCCGGATTCGTCATCCTCGGAGCAACGCGAAGGGAATCCATTATTTCTTGAATTTGCGTTTACTCCGGGGCCGGCTTTTCCATTTCATCAAAGCCGATTCATTACTTCAGCGGTACAATCCACATCGGAATCTGTTCCGCCTCGGCAATCTTTTTAGCCTTATTCGTCTTCGGATCATAGCGGAAATAGCCGTTGCCATCTTTTTCAGTAGAAACCGCAAAGATTATCTTGCCATCATCTTCCACGTACTTACCGTAGCTTGCCCAGCTCGAAGTATAATCAATCGGCAAAGCCTTCATTTTCTTCTTGGCAAGGTCAATCTGCACCGGCTTGCAAGTAGGATTGTGGTAGCTTTCCGCATCAAGCCAACCCTTTTCCAGGTCCTTCATCACGTTCAAGAAAGAGTAAACGTAACCATCGCTCGGAACAGTTGACGGGGCGAGATATTTGAAAACACCTTTCTTGGTGATACCGTCAATGGCAACTTCCTTGCTCACTAACCAAGCGTAATCCTTGTCAAACTTGGTTTCGCCCACTTTAATGCGGAGGTACCCGTCAACCTGGCCCGGAGCGTAACCCCAAGAAGCGTTACTATAGCAATAAATATAACCGTCAAGTACTGTAAACGACTGATTTTCCGAGTCGTCTAAAGAACCCACAGCAGCGACGCGGTCGTCCGTAGCAACGGCAATGACTTTGTCCTTCTTGACATCGATAATGGCAACTTCAGCTTGATTGCCCGTGCGGTATTCATCTTGGTTCTGGATGAGACCTACATAAAGGCGATTATCGACAATCACGCCCGTACCGGGGGTTACCACATAAGCATTCTTATTCTTGTACTTGGAAAGGTCAATAGCACCCGTGACCTTCATCGTTTTCGGGTTGATGATGAGAAGGGAATCCATCATGCCGCCAACGTATGCTTTTTCCTTATTCACAAAGTAAATATGGTCTGACCATTTTCCAGGAAGCGAAAGTTCAGCCATCTTTTTGCCAAGCTTGTTGTTTTCAGCCAAGCTGTAGCGAGCGATGGAACCAACTTCCAAATCAGAAATAAACAACGCGTTATCATAATAGACAACGCCTGCACGCGTACCGACTTCAATAAAATCCTTGCCCAAATCGTCCGTGTGATCCAAGGACATCGTGCCGATAAACATCGTTTCGCCCGTCGAAATGGAAGTCGCAAATTCACGCTTGTAATCATCGTCATCCGAAGACGAAGACGAAGAATCGCTACCGCATGCGGCAAAAAGGCTAGCCGCAAAAGTAAGTGCAATCAGTTTTTTATTCATAAAATGTCTCCTAGTGTTATACACCTTTTAAGTTTCGACCGCATTTTAGAAATCCAAAAAGTCCCCCTCAACTCCAAATGGACTCAAACCAATCCAAAAAGTTAGATATGACTAATATAGCCTTTAAAAAAAGAACTCAATAAATTAAAATTGGTGCGAAAAACAAACAGAAGGTAACTATGAGTGTTTTCAAAAGACTAACACCTTATATGCAATCGCGAAAAATTTTATATCCGTTTGCACTTTTATTTTCATCATTGAGTTCCATCGCTGGGATTTTCCCATTTATATACGTATGGCTCATCGTCCGTGAACTATTCACTGCAACCGGTGAAATTTCATATGACATGGTCAAGCATTACGCATTAATGGCGGTCATTTTCTCGGCAGCAAGTGTCGCACTTTACTTTTCTGCACTCATCTGTTCGCACTTGGTTGCATTCCGCATCGAAGGCAACATCCGCAGAATCACCATGAAAAAATTGCTCAAGCTCCCGCTTGGCTTTTTCGACAAGAATCCTACTGGTCGCATTCGCAAAATCATTGACGACAACGCCGCCGTCACACACACCTTCATGGCACACGAGCTTCCGGATTTGGCAGGAACTATCGTTGTTCCCATTGCATCGCTCGTGTTGTTGTTCATTTTCGATTGGCGTCTCGGCATAGCCTCCCTCGTTCCGATTGCCTACGCCATCATCACGCTCGGTTCAAAGATGAACAAGAGCAAAGACTTTATGCAAAAATACATGAAGTCCCTCGAAGACATGAACACCGAAGCAGTCGAATACGTGCGCGGCATCCCCGTAGTGAAAGTTTTCCAGCAAACCATTTACTCCTTCAAGAACTTCTATAAAACGATTGATGATTACCATCAAATGGTCACGGCGTATTCCAGCAGTTGGAAATTCATCATGTGTTCTTATACGACGCTCATCAACGGAGTCGCCCTCATTCTCGTTCCAACAGCGTTCCTTATCGCAACGAGTTCCGGCAACATCGCCGCAACAATTGTCGATTTGATGCTCTATGTCCTCGTGACACCGGTTTTCTCGCAGTGCGTCATGCGTAGCATGTACTTGAGCCAAGCCGTGAACCAAGCAAAACTCGCCATCGGCAGCATCGAATCATTGACAGATTATCCTGAACTTGCAAAACCGACGAATCCGCAAGAGGTCAAGCATTTCGATATCGAATTCAAGAAAGTCAACTTCACCTACCCCGGCACTGAAACGCAAGTTCTTCACAACATTTCGTTCAAAATAAAAGAAGGCGAAACCGTCGCACTCGTCGGTGCATCCGGCGGCGGCAAGAGCACCATCGCGAAACTCGTCCCAAGATTCTTCGACGCAAACGAAGGCGAAATTTTAGTCGGCGGTGCGCCCATCAAGGAAATACCCCAAGAAGTCCTCATGAAAAATACATCCTTCGTTTTCCAGAATACTCGACTCTTCAAGAAGAGTATTTTGGAAAACGTCCGTTACGGAACTCCTGAGGCTTCCATTGAAAGCGTCAACAAGGCACTCGATCTCGCCCAATGCCGCGAAATCATTGACCGCCTGCCCGAAGGCATCAACACCATCATCGGCAGCAAGGGTACATACCTTTCTGGTGGCGAGCAGCAGCGAATCGTCCTTGCCCGCGCCATTCTCAAGAACGCACCGATCGTCGTTCTTGACGAAGCGACCGCATTTGCAGACCCCGAAAACGAAAGCCTTATCCAGCAAGCATTGCAAACACTTTCTAAGGGCAAAACAGTCTTGATGATTGCACACAGACTCACAAGCATCGTGAATGCCGACCAGATTCTCGTCGTGCAAGGCGGCGAAATCGTAGAACGCGGCACGCACAAGGAACTCGTCGAAAAAGGCGGCGTATTCGCCAAAATGTGGAAAGATTATCAGCAGTCCGTCAGCTGGACTATCGGAGGCAAAAATGTATAATTGGATCAAGAACCGTTTTGTTCTCTCTGACGAAGGCACAAAAACATTTATCAAAGGTGTATTTTGGACAACGTGGCATTATCTTTCGTTAATGCTCCCACTTTCGTTCGTATTCCTGTTCCTCAAGGAATTCATGGCAAAGATGCAGAATCCGTCTGCCGAACCACAGAATTTCTGGATATACATCGTAATCGCCGTCGTCATTTATCTTGTCATGTACTTCATCTATGCGCTTTCATACGATAGCACGTACGAGTCCGTCTATTCGGAATGCAAAAAACGCCGCATCACGCTCGCCGAAAAGTTGCGCAAGCTCCCACTCGCCTTCTTTGGCAAAAAAGACCTTTCCGACTTGACATCGACTATCATGAACGACGTAAACGCCCTTGAAATGATTTTCGCGCACGCCGTTCCTGAAATTTTCGCAGTCGCCGCGATGCTCGTTATCTGCGCAGTCGCACTTATCATTTACAACCCGTTGATGGCTGCTGCACTTTTGTGGGTAGCACCATTTGCAGGATTGCTCATTTACTTGTCCCGCAAATTACAGTTCAAAAACTTCAAGCACACCTACAATGCCGCACGCGTGATTACCGAAGACATTCAGGAAAGTCTTGAAAACATTCAAGAAATCAAATCCTACTGCGAAGAAGAAAGCGTCTGCAAAGCACTGGATGAACACTCCAAATTTTATGAACACTCCCAGATCAAAGGCGAATTCATGTCAGGAGTCATCCTGAACGGCGCCCAGATTTTCTTGAAGTTCGGCCTTGCTTCCGTTCTCATTTTCGGTTCAATTCTCCTTGCACAAAATAAATTAAGCGTATTTGATTACCTCGTGTACATCGTCTGCGCATCGACGATTTACAGCCCCATCTATCTCGTTCTAAACAACATAACGGAACTTTTCTTCTTGGATGTCCGCCTCAAGCGCTTCAAGGAAATGGACGACATGGAAATTCAACACGGCTCTACAAAATTCGATCCGAGCAATTACGACATCGAATTTAAGAACGTCGATTTCTACTACAACGAAGAAAAGCAAGTCCTGAAAAAAGCCTCATTCACCGCAAAGCAAGGCGAAATCACCGCACTCGTCGGGCCATCTGGCAGCGGAAAGACAACCGCAGCGAAGCTTGCCGCCCGTTTCTGGGACATCCAAGGCGGCACAATCACGCTCGGCGGCCAAGACATTTCGAGAATCGACCCCGAAACACTCCTCAAGAATTTCTCCATCGTCTTCCAGGATGTCGTGCTGTTCAACACATCCATCCGCGATAACATCCGCATCGGCAAACGCGACGCCACCGACGAAGAAATCTTGCGAGCCGCCAAACTCGCCAACTGCGACGAGTTTGTCCAAAAGCTCCCACAAGGCTACGACACCGTCATCGGCGAAAACGGCGACACGCTTTCCGGCGGCGAACGCCAACGCATCTCCATCGCCCGCGCCATCCTCAAGGACGCTCCCATCGTCCTCCTCGATGAAGCCACCGCAAGTCTCGACGTTGAAAACGAATCCAAGATTCAACAGAGCATCTCGAAACTCGTACAGAACAAGACCGTCATCATCATCGCCCACCGCATGCGAACCATCGCAAACGCCGACAAGGTTGTGGTCCTGCAAAACGGTCAAGTTGTCGAAACCGGCGCCCCCGCAGAACTTAAGGCAAAAGGCGGCCTCTTCGGCAAAATGCTCAAACTCCAGGAAGTTAACTAAATTTTCATTCAAAAACCACCTAAAATTGCCTCGGAGAAATCCGGGGCAATTTTCTGTTTTTAATACACCAAACAAAAACCATATAACTCATAAAAGATGACAATTATCGCATCTTAAATAGTATATTTATAAGAAAATTTCTTTTTTAATCTGAGGCCTAAGAATGGATCTGTCAATACTAGCAAAAATAATCATCTCAATACTAGGAAAAGCGGCAACCCCCGCAATAATCATCCTACTTTTCGTTTTATTCGGTTATTACATTCAGAAAGTTAGGCAAATTAGCAAATGCAATAAAGAATTAAGAAAAGCACTCAATACCAATGATCCTTTATCTTTTATACAAACAAATCTACCGACAGAAAAATTTTTAGCAAAAAACTATGAAATCAGTAAGAGTTTGACTCTGGATTCAGGCGAACAAAAAACAACCGAATTTGCAGAAGATTATTTCAATTTAGCAAACATTCTTTCTATAAGGCATATCAACCGCCAAGCCATGTCCGCAGCGGCAGGAATACTTGTTGGCATTGGCGTTCTTGGAACATTTATTGGTTTAACAATAGGCATTGCTGGAATAGATTTGGAAAATCTAAAGCCAGGAATAAGAACATTACTTGGAGGTATGCAAACAGCGTTTCTCACTTCTGTAGTAGGTATGATTCTTTCATCTTTTTACACATTTCTCGAGAAAGACGCTCTTAACCGCTTAACAAGAACATGCGTTAAATTGTGCGAAAAGCTAGACGAACTCTATTTTATATCGGAATTAGAAAAACAACAAATTCTAACGAACCGTCAAAACAAGCTTTTTCTGGAGCAAGTCGCTATTATAGTTCATGACATAAAATCAGTCGATGACGACGCAAACGAGCTTACCATTGGAAATATGCTAAGAGATATAAAGCAATCAAACGAATACCAAATTGACGTTTTGAATGCTATGGCAGAAAACATATGCAATGGTCTAGGGGAAAAATTTAAAGAACTGGCAGACGCAATACAAAATCCTGCCGCAAACATGGCAAACGGCATTGTAGAGGAACTGAAGACGGCAATAAGCCAAATGGCGAATTCCGTGGAAGCAACCGTTAATTCCATAACAAAAGGAAATCTAGATAAGGTTAGCGATCAATTAGGGAACGCCATTCAATCGTTAGAGACATTCCCACAAACAATGGCGCTACTTTCTGAAAAAATGCAAAATAATATGGAATTACTGGGAAAACAGGTATCTAACATAAATACAGAAACAGCGCAAGTCGGAGCTAATCTCGCAGACAAACAAGCTTCCTTAAACCAACAATCCGCAGATATTTTGGATAAGTTCCAAAATGGGATGAGCGACACAACTGAAATATTAAAGGAAGTAAAAAAATCTCTCGCCGAATTTGAAAAATTACATCAGCAGGCAGCAGCAACCATTGAGAAGATCCGCAATGCAGCAACAAGCGTTGAATCAGCAAGCAAGAATATTAACGATGCACAAAGCAAATTTGTAACAACGAATAACAATGTATTTGAAGCAATAAAGAGAATGCTTGACAAAGCCATAGAAGACACACAAAAAACATTTGACAATATCAAGGCTACAGTCAACGAATCCGTCAATCTCAAAAAAGATTTTGAAATGGTCCAGCAAAATTTAGGAAACATATTCGAGGAAATGAATAACGGGCTACAAGATTATTCGAAGGCTGTTTCCGACAACACCGCACAAATAATGAGTTCCTTCACAACACCTATGACAGACGCCATTGGAAGCCTAAAAACTGCAATCGATGATTTGGATTCCGTTGTTGAACAAATACCCAACAAGAAGTAATACGTAAAATGTCTAGAAGAAAAAAGCCAGAATCCATAGAATCAGACCAGAATCCGTTCGCACTCTCTACGGGCGACCTAATGTCAGGGCTGATGTTCATATTCGTGTTGCTTTTAGCTGCACTAATGTTACAAATTCAGCGACAAAACGACAAAACTCAGAATCAAATCAAAGATTACAATCGAATAAAACAAGAAATATATGTGGATTTAAAAAAAGAATTTGGAAAGGACACTTTAAAATGGAATGCTAAAATAGATTCAGCAAAACTTAGCATACGCTTTCAAAAGCAATCTGCATTATTTGATTATGGCAAAATTGAATTAAAAAATGATTTTAAAGAAATCTTGGACGATTTTTTTCCTCGTTATATGAAGCTCATTACCAAAGAAGAATATCGCAACAATATCGAAGAAATCAGAATAGAAGGACATACCGACAGCAGAGGCTCTTACGAATCGAATATGGAACTATCACAAGGAAGAACCAGATCTATTTTAAATTACTGTTTAAACAACAATATGCCAGACACGACTTTAGATTCGGCAACAACTCTTGCAGAATGGGCTAAATTTAGAATAACAGCAAATGGTTTATCATACAGCCATTTAATAAGAAATTCTGATTCAACAGAAAACTTCGAATTATCTCGCAGAGTTGAATTCCGAATTAGAACGAACGCAGAATCTAAAATGGAAGAAATTTTAGACAGTCTTCAATCCAAGGATTAGCCATTATGTCAATGATGGATATTCTAAATAAATATGAAAAATCCACCTTTGTCAAGATGGCAAAGTTATCGGTATCATTATCCCTAAAAAAACACATACAAAACAAAGCAGATGTCTTAAAAAACATTTCAAAACAATTATGGAACGGAAAAGATCCACAAATAGATAACGACTTAATCAAAGTAATTCAAAATAAGTTGTCTACAAATTCTAATGATTATAGTTTCAAAGAATGCCGTTTCATGGCTCTCTATCCAGAAGAAATTGTTGGCAGCAATTTAGATTATTATTCTAAGATCCGAACAATTCTTGAAAAGAATTGGCAAGATAGTTTTTTACGAAGACTTTTTATATCCGTCATAAACCACTGGGATAAAGTTACTTCAAAAAGCAACGAAGCAAGACATCTGCACAAGTTATTCACTCAAAAACTTAATAATTATGAAGGAAACAACTATAGAATCATTTTTTGGAAGAACAACAAGCAATTTTTTGTAGATGAAAAAGGGGCATCGAGAACAGGCGAATATTTAAGAAGCCAAAAGTATGATTCGCCATTAAAAGCGCTAGAAATACTTAAATTGCCAGATTCATATTTTTCAGCCCCTTATTTCCACGATGTCATCAGAACATTCTACTACGGTATAACGGAAATACCAAAAGATTTAGAAGCTGTACTAACTCGTCACGGAGATCTTGAAACAAAAAAAATAATTCTATCAGATTTAATAATAAAAGCCAAAAGCAGTAGTCAATTATTAAGTCAGAAAAAATCCTTACAATATTTAGCATTAAATCTTATTGGTCATCCATCAAATCCAGGTTTGTGGGTTTCAGCAGGAAAAGATTCCAAAATCGATGAAAAAATCAAAGCCGCAAAAAAGATTATCAATCAATGGCTTATTGAGACATTTGTTGACGAAATATTCACACACTTCATTAACGACCCAAAACGTCGAAACTTTTGGTTAAGATACGCAAAAGCCGAAGTAATTGAGGACGTAAAGGTTGTAGGATGCCGTTCAATCGGAGCTAAGTTAGCCTCTATCGACTCTTTAAGAGAATCAATAGAATACAACTATATTCAAACAAGAAAGAATGAAAATCTTTGCGCATTCGTAATGCAAATAAAGGGATTTTGCCTCGTGGAATTTTCAGACATTAACAATGCCCTATATATTTATCATGACGATTCAAAAATTCAAGACCTAGAACGATTGGTCAAATTGAAACGCTATACATCCGTTATCGATTTAAAGAACACAAGCTTAACATTATCAAAATGCCCCAATGCAAATGGAGATTGTCGTTTCGGTCACTTCGATGGTTGGGAAACTCAATTAGATTGGTGGTTCCGTAGTTATAGAGGTATTTATGTTTGATATAATTGACAATAAAATCATTTTTCAATATAACAATCTCGAGAACACCCCTAAAAACTTGGTTCTTAAACGTCTTTTAGACAACGATCTTGCAACAGAAGAAAACAGCAAGTGCATAGTTCCCATTTTAAACATCTATGAACTTGATTCTTTTGAGCAATCACTATTAGAATTACCAGAAATATACCCCTACACAATCCTTATAGAAGGAAAGGGTATTCTCACAACGCCCAACTTTTGTTATAAAATATCATTCCGGACATTTCAAAACGGAAAAATTCTTCCTAAATTACAGTATAATGGACCCATAGTAAAATTCAAAATTGACGACGACGAAATAGATTATCTTTTAACAAAAGAACAATACAAACTTATTTCATCTATTAACGATTTTAACAATCTTTCCGTTAATAAAAAAAGCAATCAGAAAAATTTAGAAAGCCTTTCACAAATTCAAATTTTAGCAAACGAGGCTACAGCAATTCTTGATTCAACTTTAAGAAACCGAGAAATTGTCAACCCTAAAAAAATAAAAGTACACCTAAGCCAAAACGAACTTCAATCTGATTTTGGCTCAAAAAATAACGAAGAATTCGAAAAACAAATTGATGAAGGTTTATCTGTAAAAAATATATATTCGGCACGAAGAAATAACGAAAGTTCCTACTTAACATTAAATGATAACACAAAAAAAGTAGTGGAACAAATAAAGAAACAGCGCAAAACAAAAAATCCAACCGAATTACAGAAAATCATTGAGCATCCAGAAGAATTTTTTGATCCAGAAAGCGCAGATTTATCAGAATTTTACAGCGAGCGTGTTATAGGAATTGGTCTATACGAGCCCAAAGTTTATCCATTCATTTCTCCATACAAGTCTGAATGGATTCCATCCTTTAAAATTGAAGACAGGACTAACGGAACAAAGAACCTCGTCATTCATTCTATTAATGAACTAACTGCTCTTGAAGAAACACTAAATAGCGCCAAAAAAGACAATCTTGAATACTTTGATTTCAACGGTATCAATTTAACAATACCAAACGCAGAAAAAATCATAAGCCATGCCAAAGACGTTCTTTCCAAAAAAGAACCTGTAGAAAATAAAGGACCGAATTCTATCGAAAATAAGAAAGAAACTACACAAGTTCTTATTATTGAAGATAATGTAGAAAAAATCGGATTCGACCAATCTACAGGACAAATAGCCCTGCCTAAAACAGCTATACTGAAAAAAGATGAAGCGTTAAAAAAGGGAATAACGCTCAAAAGACATCAAGAAGAAGGCATTGCATGGCTACAGTACTGTCTAGAAAATGCACAAGGAGTTCTTCTCGGCGACGACATGGGCTTAGGCAAAACATTACAAGTTCTATATCTTATAGATTGGCATTACCGAAATTTGAACAAAGATAATAAGCCATATTTGATAATCGCCCCTGTCACACTTTTAGAAAATTGGAAGAATGAATATCAAAAATTTTTTGAAAACGGAATGACTTTTGATATCATTCGTCAAATTCCGGCACCCAATGACGAAGAATTCATTAGTAAGCATTCTTTCAAACACATTATGCTAATGAGTTACGAATGTTTGCGTAGAGGGCAACTAGCCTTTGGCAAACTAGATTTTGCAATTATAGCCATTGATGAAGCACAAAAAATAAAAGAACCCGGAACAATGGTGACAAATGCGGTAAAAGCATTAAAAGGTGATTTTAAAATCGCTATGACAGGGACCCCCGTCGAAAATACATTCATGAATCTATGGTGCATTATGGACTTTGCAGTTCCTGGATATTTGGGAACAGCAAAAGAATTTGCAAAAAAATATCAAGCTCCATTAAGGAACCCCTCAACGGATATTGAAAAGCTAGGTCAAGAATTACACAAAGAATTAGGAGGATATTTTTTAAGACGGTTAAAATGCGATGTTGCCAAAGAATTGCCTTCAAAACATTTGGTTTCAAAAGAAATTTTAATGCCAACGGAACAATTAAACCGATATTTAATGTCTATAGATATTGGAGGAAAACCTGAACCCGGTGATGCTTTACATCGCATTCAAGAGTTAAAACGAATTAGCGATCACCCCTATTTAGATGAAAAATGTTGGGACGATTTATCGAATAACGAGCTAATAAATTCTTCCGCAAAATTAATAGCAACAATTAAAATTTTAGATGAAATTCAATCAAAAGGTGAAAAAGTCATCATTTTTACCGAACGTCGTGACATGCAAAGAATGTTGCAAAGAATTATTCTTGATAAATATGATTTAGCTATCAGTATCATCAATGGAGAAACCAACACGACAACAAAAGGAAACAATCCATCACGACAAAAAACTATTGATAATTTTCAAGAAAAAGAAGGGTTCAATATAATCATAATGTCTCAGCTTGCTGCCGGAATAGGCTTAAATGTAGTCGGCGCAAATCACGTAATACATTACTCAAGACATTGGAACCCAGCTAAGGAAAACCAAGCAACAGATAGAGTTTACAGAATAGGTCAAACAAAAGACGTTTTCATCTATTACCCTATGGCAATTGCAGAAAACTTCGATTCTTTTGACAAAGTTCTTGATGGACTTCTAAAAAGAAAAATGAACTTAGCAAACGCTTCACTATATCCAACAGATCAAATTGAAGTAAAGTTAGACGATCTAGAGAGTAGAATTTTCAGTAGCCAAGCAAGTTGTACAAACAACAATCCAATCACTAAAGAAGAGATAAGAACAATGGATGAATATTTATTTGAATCTTTTGTTGCAACACTTTTCTCAAAATTGGGATTCAATTGTAGAGTCACGCCCAAAAGTGGAGATAAAGGCGTGGACATTTTAGCCTATGGTACAGAAAATTATGCAATTCAATGCAAGCACGGAAAAAACAATGTCGGCAACGAAGCTGTTCAAGAGGTCGTCGCTGGGGCAAAATATTACGAGTCTATAGAGCTAAAAAGTTTCAAAACACTAGTCGTTTCTAACTCATTTTTTTCGCAACAAGCAACAGAACTCGCAAATGCAAACAATGTTAAACTGATAGATGGAAACGAGCTGAACTCAAAACAGTCATCTCTTAAAATTACGTGGCGTAATGTTTATGAAATGGAACGAAATCGAATGAAATGATTTAGGTAAACACCAGCGAAAAGCCCCCTTCAAAAAAATTTCAAGAACCTCTTGACATCCGCCTTTCGGGAATTTATATTTTTAGTGCTCAAGTGAGTAGTTTTGAAGTTTTCGCCTTTTTACGCATGTAGGCGAATGGAGGTTATATGACTAAACGCAAACCATTGAAGGATTGCTTCGTAAAACCGGGCGAAAAAAGCCCATACGCAAACTTGCTAGTGGATTTGGCCTTCAAGAAGGCATTCGATCCAGACAAACCTATCAGCCGCCAAAACCTCATTAACTTGTTGAATGACTTGCTGGGGCCGCAACTCAAGCGACCTATCGTAGATGTCAAGACCCGCAATGTCGCAAAGAATCTTAGCGGAAGCAAGGAATCCCGCACCGCAATTTTTGACCTTCACTGCGAAGATGACGCAGGCGAACTAATCGAAATAGAAGTTCAAATCCGTCAGCTGAAAAATTTCCGCAAGCGACTCGCTTTTTACGCCAGCGAGATGGTCGCGAATCAAGCAGAAACAGGAATTGGTTGGAATTTTGATGTGAAGCCAACTTTCGTTGTCGCCTTCACTCGTCATTCCGTATTTAGCGACGACCGCATTGTTCATCGTGCAGCGGTTCTTGACCTAGATTCGGGAGAGCCGTTTGTGGACACCTACAATTTCACGACAGTAGAACTTTCGAAGGTTCCGATGTTCATTGAACCGAACTCATCCAGCATGAGCAAGTGGCTGTTCATCTTCCGTTACCTAAATAGGCTCAGGGAGCTTCCTGCCGAACTCTCCGAACACAAATTTGAGCAGTTGACGGAGAGTTCCAAAATGTCTAATTTGACAAAAGAAGAATTCGAGGCGTACCAGAAAGTGTACCACAAGGAATATGATCATAACGCCATGGTAGATGGCATTTTCGAAGAATTCGCGGACGAAATCAACGCGAAGGTGGCTTCGAGCGTTCAAGACCGCGAACGAGAAATGGCTCGCAACATGCTCGCTGAAGGCGATTCTGTGGAAAAAATCTCTAGAATAACGCACCTTTCCGAAGAAGAAATCCGAAAACTGTAATCTAAAGAAAATCGACGAAACCCTTCTGAATGAGGTTGACGGAATGACGGACATGCTTTACGAAAAACAAGGGTCTTATCTTCAGGCAAAGATAGATGACGCCCAAGCTATGCTTGCCGAAGGACTCTCCGTCGAAATGATTTCGCGTGTTACAAAGCTCCCACAAAGCACCATTCTCAAGCTGAAATCCCAACTTAGGAAAAACGTCGCACTCGCATAAACCTTGCGAAAATCACACCATTGGTTTAAATAAATTCCACCCCAGAATTTATCAAGAGGCTGCGAAAGTAATAATTTTTAGTGTTTCCATTTGTACATTTTTCGAATGTATTGCTTTTGTGCGGACAAATATGTATATTGAATAACATGAACAAGACTGCAAATTTATACGCTCGCATAGAGCCCGACGTCAAGGAACAAGCAGAAAACATCCTGGAAACCCTCGGCATATCCGTTTCCAGTGCCATCAATATGTTCTATAAACAGATCATTCTGCAACAGGGAATCCCCTTCGACGTGAAGTTGCCTAAAGCTCCCGAAAACTCGGCCAAATGGTCAAAAGAACGCCTCGATGCGGAACTCGAGAAAGGCTACAATGACATGTTAAAAGGTCGAACCCGTCCAGCAGCGAAGGTCCTTTCCGATGTCAAGAAGAAATACAAGGTATGAATTTTGAAGTCTACTTTTCTTCCGCTGCACAAGCCGACATTGAGCAAATCTTTGACTATATCAGCATAACGCTTTGTTCGCCTATCGCAGCGAAGAATCTAATGAAAAAATTTCAGGAATCGGTAAACACATTATCTGATTTTCCCGAAGCATTTGCCCTATGCCAAGACGAGCCTTGGATTTTGCGCAATGTACGCACTATGCCAATCGCTAATTACCGCTTGTTTTATCATGTCGATCATGACAAGCGAAAAGTCGTTATATTGCGAGTCTTTTATTACAAACAAGAAGCAAAATAAAGTTCTGACTCTATGTAAGCCTTGATTTCGAAGACAACATAGCATCCACGACCGTTTTTGGTCAAAAATACAGGGGAATCTTAGTAGAATTTTAAGCAAATTTATTCATTTCAGCAAAACAGCTTTTTTTTCATTTTTTTAGCCATTTTTAGTAAAATTTCGTTCTTACGGTATAGCATTTGTTACCTTTTTCCATTAAAAATAATCAAAAATTTTACCTTTTCTAATAAAAAATATCGAAAAATTCGACTTTTTCCACAATTTATAGTGTGATGGAAGGACCTTGTCGGTTGTACGCCTATGACGGGGTTGTCATCTTCCATGGATAGCTTGTCGATGGCGGTATGCTTGACACCGAGTATGGTTTTGACTATATTTTTGATTGGCATCTGAGTTATCCCGTGTTCAGTTTTTTCAGCGAAAAAACTTTTAGGAAATTCAGATACTTTTTTGTTTCGGGATTTCCCGATTTTATGCCGTTTTCAGGCGTTTTGGCCTATATGACATTTGGGTACCTAAATTTCTCGTAACCCTTTGTTTTATAAGGCGTTGTAGCAAATTTTTCTTTTATGGGAAAAATTTGCTTTTTTTGTGGGTCAAACAAGGTCATCAAGAAGGGTCTTAAACAGGGCAAGCAGCGGTGGCTTTGTAAGACCTGCGGACACATTTTCACTCCAAG
>NZ_JAFWOM010000029.1 GCF_017545445.1 Fibrobacter sp. | reverse complement strand
TAGGATTTTCAAAAAATTTTTGTCGCTCACGGACGAGAAGAGCCGCTCAAAAAAATTTTGCACGGCGGAACTTGCAGCTTCGGAATCTTCCTTGAGTTCGTAGGCGAGCGGCTTGAGCGGGCGGTTGAACTTGGCGGCGAGTTCGCGTGCGACACCGCGGTGGCTAAGAGCGTCCGGGCGGTTCGGCGTGACGTTCAATTCGTAGCAAACGTCGTACATGCCGAGGCTTACGAACGGCGTACCAGCCGGGATGGAATCGTCGAGAACCATGATTCCACCGTGGTCGTCAGAAAGTCCGATTTCATCTTCGGCGCAAATCATGCCGAAGCTTTCGACGCCGCGAATCTTGGATTTCTTCATCTTGAGCTTGGTGCCGTCGGGGAGCGGGAGTTCTGCGCCAATCGGGGCGAGCACAACCGTCTGGCCTGCAGCGACGTTCGGGGCTCCGCAAACCACCTGGATGGTGTTCGTGCCGTCGTTCACGGTAGTGATGTGCAAGTGATCGCTATCCGGGTGCGGATCGCAAGTGAGAACCTTTGCAACGAGCAACTTGTCATAGACCTTGCCCGGTTCTTCCATGCCTTCAACTTCGAGACCGATGGAGGTGAGCGCCTTTGCGACATCTTCCGCAGATTCCGGAAGGTCAACGTGACGTCTAAGCCAATTCAAAGAAACTTTCATCTTTTCCTCTTATTTCAAACTTTGTCATTGCGAGGTCCCAGTATGGGACCGTTGCAATCTCGATGTGACATTGTAATGGATCCATTTGCCAAATCGATGAATTTTCGGCGTAAATATAGAAAAAAGGTGAGCCTGTCGAAACTCACCAACCCTAGTCCGAGGTGACAAAGCAGAGCTAATCGTTGGGGTGTTTTTTGTGAAAAAATGATACCAAACAATCAAAAAAAGATGTTTTGGTAGCATAATTTGAGAATAAACTAATCGAAAATACCTCTTTTTCGCACTTTTTGTCTAAAAAATTGGATCGTTTGGGGACAAAAACGTTGGAATACGTCAGTATTTGACCTGAAAAGTAGATTTTTGCTACAGATAAATGAAAAAATGTGTTACCAAATTTCGAAAAATTTCTGATTTGGTATCATTTTTTCGTTATTTTGGCGTTTTCTGTGTTTAAAACGAGGATTTTTGTGCGACTCGGTTGGCAAAGATTTCGAAGTCTTCGGGCGTGGTGAGTTTGTCGTTGGAGGATTCGCCTTTGACGATATAGACGGGTTCGCCAAAGAATTCGAGAATGCTTGCTTCGTCGGTCGGAGTAAAGTTCAGCGGTTCTTTTGCGATGCGGGCGTAAAGGCTCTTGAGCAAGTCGATGCGTGCCGCTTGCGGCGTCTGTGCGAGCCAAACTTTATTGCGGTCGATGGTGCTTTCGACGCGGCCATCGCTTGCAATTTTGATAGTGTCGATGGCGGGTTTTGCAACGAGGCAACTGCCTTTGTTGATGAGCGTTTCGCAGACATCGCGGATAATATTTTCACTGACGAACGGGCGTGCAACATCGTGGACGAGGACGTATTCTGCATCGCTAGTAAGTGCGTTTACGCCGTTCTCCACGGACTGCCAGCGTTCTTTTCCGCCGACTACAATTTTTAATTTGTTTTTGATAAATTCATTGAGCTTGCCGAAACGGCTTGAAAACATTCCAAAAAGTTCTTTTTCGAAATAGTCCTTCCAGTCGGCGGGCACTGCCATGACGACCTCTGCAATCTCGTCCATCTTGAGAAAAGTTTCGAGGGAATACTGGTAAACAGGTTTGTTGCCCAGTTGCATCAACTGCTTAGGAATGTTGCCTCCCATGCGCTTGCCGAGGCCACCAGCGGGGAGTACTGCCGCGAATTTTCCGAAATGTAATGAATTTGCCATATAATAAAAATAGAAAGGTTTGAATAAAAATAGAAAGGTTTGTGATTTGAATCACGGGTGTAAAATGTAAGAAGTAAAAAATTTTTTAATGCTAAGAATCTTTTTACCTTTGGCTTTGGTATATGGGAGAACGAAATGGACTTGAGTGACTTGAAGCCTCGAAACCGAACTCGAATGGCTATTGCGGCCTGTTTAGGTGGTTTTGTCGGGGTTCATAACTTTATGCTTTTGAATCAAGCTTCAGGAAGCATAAAGATTTATTTGACTTTGATTGCCCTTGTCGCACCGCATCGAATCGGTCTATGCTTGGCTATTGTCAACCTTGCTTGGGTTTTGTTTGATCTGTGTCAGATATGTTGTGTGCAAACGTTGCCTGAAATTCGTCTTGAAGGTAGCCGAAAAAAAGCTGTACTTTTTGTGACGGCCTATTGGGCTCTTGCTACTATAATAGTCACTTTTTTTGCTCAAAATTCAGGTTTGTTCCTTTAGCTATTTTTGAAACGGACGGCTGTTCCGTAGGCGATGACCTCGGCTGCGCTTGCCATCAAGTTGCTCGTGGCGTACCGCACATTTACGATAGCATCAGCCCCAATCATAGCGGCTTCGTTCATCATGCGTTCTGTCGCTTTTTGACGGGCTTGGCTCATCATTTCGCTATAACCTGCGATTTCTCCACCGATGAGAGTCTTGAGCCCTGCGAAAACATCTCGGACAACATTCTTCGAAAAGACGATACTCCCCTTGACGAGCTGGATGGTTTCAATTTCTTTGCCGCTAATGTAGTCTGTATTGACGATAATCATGGAATTCCCCTTTGTGAAATGAATGGTTATAGTGAAAATATAATATGTAAAAAGAGACTTGCAATGTCTTTTTTATGCCGCTATATGATACTTGGTGACCCGTAGCCGTAATTGAAATGATAAATTTTCCCTCTCAAAAAAATAATTGGCGATGTAGCACTTTGGTGTTGAAGTAACCCCAAGTGTTTAAAATTTTAAACATGAGTCGTTATAAATCGAGAAATTCGACCATTTAGGCTATCGACTTATCCACAACAAGAAAGTCCTACTTTTTTAATTAATGGCTCTGTCTGGCTAATCCGTACTTTTTACAAAAACTGCCAAAACGCTGCGGCGGTCAGATTGCCTTTTTCAGCGAAAATTCTGCAATTCCGTAGCCAAAAAACAGTTTTGGATGGGCTTACAAATCAAGGATTATTTGCTAACGGATCATGGTACCCACGTCCCAGACTTGATTGTTTTTCCAGAAGATTTTGCTTGAGCTTTTCGTACAAGTCTTCCGCAATGAAGTCTGATTACCGGTTTTCGTTCAAGGCATTGGATTCGTACAAAGTTGTCACAAGACTACTAAACTGATTGAATATTTTCGTACTTATAGAACACTGTTCGCCTTCACAAGCGTCCAATTTATACAACAAATAATATTTTTTCTCATTTTTTGTCTTTTTAAACCCATATATTCGCATTGTCGTATCCTGACTAAAGCTATACGGACGCAAAGGTTGTGCAAAGTCTAAAGCATCTACGGGAAAATCATCCTGTCGAATTTCATATGTTTTACAAGTATCCTCAAAAGGACATATGGAAACAGAGTCATTTCTGCCGTAGAAGAAAAGGAATGCACTTGGAACAACCGCATCCCATCTAGGGTCATACACCAGATAATAGCCATCTCTTGATGCATCCAGCTCCGTAAAATGGGTCAGGTAACCGTCGAAATCCTCATCTAGGGATTTCTGCCATTCCTTATCAAGAGGAATCGGCTCATAACTATAAAGGTGACGAGTCGAATGACAACCAAACAACACAAGGCAAATAACTAATAAATTTTTCACCATGCAGCTTGCAAATATTGTGGATCTTTATTTGTGTACGTATAATGATATAATTCGAAGTTCCATTATCATTATACCCAATATAACTTTTTATGTTTCATCGCGCATACGGCTCTGTCTGGCTAATCCGTACTTTTTTACAAAAACTGCGAAAACGCTGCGGCGGTCAGATTGCCTTTTTCAGCGAAAATTCTGCAATTCCGTAGCCAAAAAACAGTTTTGGATGGGCTTACGAAACCGTTTTTTGCTAAGACCGCCCGATTGTACAAAATGGCCTGACAGAGCCTATTTAATTGGCTATGTAGAACTTTAATGTTGAAGCACCGCCTGATGTTTAAAATTTTAAACAAAAAGGACTTTAAAAGGGCTTTTGGTGATTCAACAGGATTCAATGACACTTAAAAGCACGGTTCTTGTCAACATTCCATTAACAACAAAAAAGTTCTACTTATCCAAATTTAATTTGTTTGTTTGAACAGGTTTCACTATATTTGCTCGCATGGATTTTGGAAGTTATGGTAAGACGTGGTGGGCGAACAAGTGGCTTACATCAATTCTTACAACAGCAAGCGAGCAAGTAATTTTACAAGGACTCAAGTTCACTGCTGTATTTGTAGCTAATTAAATTAGTATATTGCGACTTATGTATAATCGTGTTATTTTATTTTATATCATTTGCATTTTTATTTTTGCCGTGCAAGCGCCTTGCAATGTTGCGAAAAATTTCGGTTCCATGACAGACTCGCGTGACGGCCAAATTTACAAGACCGTACGCATCGGCTCTCAAACATGGATGGCAGAAAACTTAAATTACGAAACTTCAAAAAAAATCGTAACACATCAGATTTCAGGCAAACGAGGAAAAAACGTAAGAGAAATCAAGTCTACAATTAAAACGAGTTTTTGCCATGATGATCTTCTTAGCAATTGTCTTCGGTATGGTAGCCTTTATACTTGGGATGCAGCAAATGAAGCGTGTCCTACGGGTTGGCATTTGCCAGATTCCACGGATTGGAATGTTTTATTCGACGCCGTGGGTGGAAAAGGATTAGCAGGGAAAGCACTCAAGTCTACAGCAGGTTGGTATAATGGCGGAAACGGCTCTGATAAATACGGATTTTCGGCACAACCTATTGAACTTGGCCCAGCTTCTAAAAATGAAAAATTGAGCAATGGTTACGCCTCTTTTTGGAGTTCATCTGAGGTTTCCGAAGAACAAGTGTATGCGGTGTATTTGAGTTATTACAGTAACGGGGCTATGTTTGGAGTTGATTACCATGGGGCTAAACGTCCTATTCGTTGTGTTGAAGGTGAATTGAAAAATGGTAATGAAAAAACAATGTCCTCGGCAACGTCATCTTCTTCGGCTTTTTCTTCTAGCAGTTCCGAAGTCTTGGTAACAAAAGGGACGATGACGGACTCTCGTGACGGGCATATTTATAAAACAATAACGATTGGTTCCAAAATATGGATGGCCGAAAACCTGAACTATAAAATATCCAATAGCTATTGCTTTGGTGATGATAAAAAGAATTGCAACAAATATGGTCGCCTTTACACATGGGCAAGCACAATGGATAGTGCGTCTTCGAACCATGAGCATGGCGTATGCCCCGCAGGTTGGCATTTGCCGACGCTATTTGAATGGGAAGGATTGATTTCTGCTGCTGGTGGAAAATTCTTGGCGGGCAAACGTCTCAAGAGTGTGACAGGATGGTTTGGCGAAGGAACCGGCGCAGCTGTTGATGATTTCGGATTTTCTGCAATCCCGTCTGGTTTCAGGTATAGCGACGGAAGTTATAGCCGCGAAGAATCTTACGCATTGTTCTGGTCTACTTTTGATGATGATGCAACGAATAATCCAAGAGGATTGCTTTTCTCGTATTACAGTCCTGAAATAAAAACAATTAGAGAATCTAGTGATTTTGGATTGTCAGTCCGTTGTGCCAAGGATATTGCTAGAGGTACGCTTGTCGATTACCGCGATGGACAAACTTACAAAACCGTGAAAATCGGTTCGCAGAATTGGATGGCCGAAAATTTGAGATTCAAATCACCGAACAGTTTTTGCTATAACAATGCCGATAGCAACTGCGTCAAATATGGCCGACTCTACCTGTGGTCCGCTGCATTGGACAGTGTCCGTTTGTATAAAAACGACGATGAAGACTGTGGCTACTGCAAGCCTTGCCCTCCGAAATATCCGCTGCGAGGCGTGTGTCCTGCAGGTTGGCATTTGCCGACGGAAACAGAATGGCAAACTTTATTTGATGCAGTGAAGGAAAGATCAACATTGGGAGATGCCTTAAAATCCAAGAGTGGCTGGGAAAAATGCGATTATGGTCATCACTTTTTGCGAAGAACTTGTAAATCTGGTGGAAACGGTCATGATTACTTTGGCTTTAATGCTGTTCCTGCAGGATTTTGGAGTAATGGTCTTGGTGAGGAATTGGGAAAAAAAGCCCTATTTTGGAGTTCTACAGGTTACTACAAGAGTGCTCCAGATATTATGGAACTACGCGCTGATAAGGATTATGCCAATCTCAGTTATTGCACAGGCACCGAATATGAAAAAAGCGGATTATCGGTCCGTTGCGTACAGGACGAAGAAGAAAACTCTATTTCGGGGCTAAGTTCTTCCTCTGTCAACACGATCATCACTTCTTCATCTGTCATTCCTGCCTTGAACGGGAATTTCCTCGTAGATTTCCGTGACGGACAAACTTACAGGACTGTGACTATCGGGGAACAGACGTGGATGGCGGAAAACCTCAAGTATAAAACGGATTTCAGTACATGCCATCGGGATATCGATAGTTGTGCTAAATACGGTCGCCTTTACGAATGGGGCGAGGCTATGAACGCCTGCCCAACCGATTGGCATTTGCCGACTGAAGAGGAATGGAATACTTTGTTCAACACTGTGGGCGGAAAGGCAACGGCAGCAAATGTGCTCAAGTCTAAAAGTGGCTGGATAAAAAATGGGAATGGCACGGATGAATATGAATTTTCAGCATTGCCAGCTGGCAGATCCGATTATTATGATGAAATTTTTGGGAAACCAAATGTTCATAACGGAGTCGGTGAAAAAGCTTATTTTTGGTCCGTATCGATGAATCCTAGTTTTAGCAACGCCCTTGTAGTGATAGAAGGAAATGATAAACGAGCTTCTTATGTTTTAAGTAGTAACCGGGATGCAATTTCTGTCCGTTGCTTGAAAAATAAGCCTTCTCAAAGCAAGGATTCTTCGACTGTACTTCCATCAAGTGTTGTCAAAGATTCTATAACCGATCCCCGCGATGGTCAGGTTTACAAGACTGTAAAAATCGGTCCGCAAACTTGGATGGCGCAAAACTTAAATTACGAAACAGAAGAAAGTGATTGCTACAATAGTGATTATCGCAACTGTCCTAAATATGGCCGTTTTTACAATTGGGACGATGCCATGAAGGCATGCCCGACGGGTTGGCATTTGCCCGATATGGCTGAATGGAATACTTTGTTTGAATCTGTGGGCGGGCGTCTTACGGCAAGTCAGCGTCTGAAATCCACAAGCGGTTGGAAGACATGCAAGAACTGGTGTTGGGCAAATGGAAATGGTTCAGATGATTACGGATTTAATGCAATTCCTGTTGAAGGTTGGCATGACAAGCACAAGTTTGGCTCCGTAGGTGAATATGCTGAATTTTGGACCTCTTCTGAATGGGACCATAGTCCATATTACATATATCTGAAAGCGCTATACAGTTACACAGTTTCTTCAAATAGAAATCATAATTATTATGGACGTTCAGTTCGCTGTGTTAAGGATTCCGATTAGGGAGAACGCAAAAGATGAATAGGAAAATATTTTTGTTATCTGCTTTTGGTTTATTGGTATCATGCGTTGGCACCAAGAACGAGTCTCCCGTTGTCGATTCTATTGCGGTTACTGATATGCAGATGGTGGACCCGCGCGATGGTCAAGTTTACAAAACCGCAAAAATCGGTGAGCAAATCTGGATGGCGGAAAACCTCAATTACGATATAGCGAATAGTGCCTGCTATGACAATTGTTTAATCAACTGTATAGAAAAAGGTCACCTTTATACATGGTCTGCTGCGGTTGAAGCGTGCCCTACAGGGTGGCATTTACCGACACAAAATGATTGGAACGATCTTTTCACAACTCTTGGGGGTCAAGCTTCGGCAGCGATAGCTCTTAAATCATTTGAGGATTGGAAAACAGATGAAAAACGACGTGTAAATGCAACTGGTTCTTCAGGCTTTTCTGCGTTGTATAGTGGTTACAGAAAATTTGGTGATAGTTTCAGTATGGAAGGAGGAACGTTCTTCTGGGTTTCGGATTACTACAATGATAGCCTAGCGTATTATATGGGGTTACGTAGCGAAAGCGATAATGCGTTTTTGCTTGCCGAAAACAAGAACAATATGTATTCTGTTCGTTGCCTTAAAGATAATCCTTCTGCTAAAAATGAATTTATCGGAAAGAAAACGCCGCCTTTGGGACAAAAGCAAAATCAGTTTATCGATATTCGTGATGGACATGCCTACAAGACGGTGACTTATGGCAAGCAAACTTGGATGGCGGAAGATTTGGCTTTTGAAGCTGAATTCGATGACGATTGCCTAAGAGGGTATTGCCAAAATGCTGGACTTTATACGTGGAAAACGGCAATGGGCGATGCATACACTCAAGAGAATATTAAGGAATCCCTGGTGCAGGGAATTTGCCCTATAGGCTGGCATTTGCCGGATACGACAGAATGGAACACTTTGATTTCTGAATTGGGCGGTGGAAATGCAGCGATCAAAATTCTTTTATCTACAACTAGAAACGGGTTCAACATGGTTCTTGACGAGGGAACTGTTCTTTGTAATGAAAACAGTGTTGAAACTGTATGTGGAGGGTCCTCTGCTTTCTGGAGTTCTGTCAAGTCTCGCGAAGATGCAGACTATGCGCATGAAATGTTTATCATCGATTATTCGAATGGAAAAATGGAGATAGGCATTGATCAAAATCCTAGACGTGATGATATTCCGATTCGCTGCGTGAAAGATGAGGAAGCAACTTCGTCAGATCGTAATTCGGATGTTGAAATTGCAGAAAAGCCGTCACAAAGCGCAGACTCATTGTCTTACGGAATACAGCAAGTCGTGACTGACATCCGTGATGGTCAAACATACAGGACTACAAAAATTGGTGACCAAATTTGGATGGCAGAAAATCTCAATTTTAAGACTGAAGGAAGTTTTTGTTACCATGATTCTACTCAATATTGTGAAAAATTAGGTCGCTTTTATACGTGGGGTGCGGCAATGGACAGCGCGGGTTTCTTTAGCGCAAATGGGAAGGGTTGCGGCGATGGAGAAACATGCCTCCCGACATTCCCGGTTCGTGGCGTTTGCCCTTCTGGTTGGCATTTGCCAACGCTTGCGGAATGGAATAGTTTAATAGAAACAGCTGGAGGCGGATACTATGCGGCCTCAAAACTTATGTCGGCCAAAGGTTGGGATGATGATTTTAATTGGGTTGATAATGGAACGGATGATTTTGGTTTTTCTGCATATCCGAGCTGCAATATGGAAGCTAGCGGTAAAAGCGGATTTTGCAACCCACCGGTAAATTATTGGAGTTCCATAGAAAGCAATTCCAATGAAGCATATCACATGCGTCTCAATAATTCAAATCACTCTAATGAAAAAGGTGTTTCTATGGGCACTATTGATAAGCAATATGCGTTTACAATCCGCTGTGTGCGTGATTAGACGGCTGAGTCCAAATTTAAGGCTATGTAGAACTTTAATGTTGAAGCACCGCCTGATGTTTAAAACTTTAAACAAAAAGGACTTTAAAAGGGTTTTTGGTGATTCGACAGGATTCAATGACACTTAAAAGCACGGTTCTTGTCAACATTCCATTAACAACAAAAAAGTTCTACTTATCCATTTAATTACTATATTTTTGTGCAGTAAAACAAATGTTCACTATAATGCAGGTCGCGTATGGCTCTCGCTCAAGAAATGAAAACTTCGGTCGTTGAATCCCTTGAGAGGGAGCGTTCCCGTTTGGACAAGGAACAGCTGGAGGCGGTCGAGACGACTGAGGGCTATGTGCGTGTTGTGGCGGGGGCGGGTTCGGGCAAGACGCGGACTCTGACGCACCGCTATTTGTACCTCGTGAAGGAGATGGGAATTTCTCCTGCGAATATTTTGTGCGTGACGTTTACGAACAAAGCGGCGAACGAAATGAAAAAGCGAATCCGTTCGATTCTCGGCGGGGACGACAGCGGCTATATTTCGACGTTTCACGGTTTTTGTGTGCGTTTTTTGCGTGAAGAAATCCATGTGCTCAACTACCCGAAAGAGTTCATGATTTTGGACGAAGACGACCAGAAGTCGCTATTGCGAAAGGCGTATGCGGATCTCGGATTTTCGCTCAAGGATTTGAAAATCAGCAGTGCTCTTGATTTTATCGGGGGCCGCAAGGCGAATGACTTGGATTACGTTTCGCTTTTTGCGGAATTGCCTTCGGAGAGTGATATTGGTTTGAGTGAGGGTGACCGCGAGGAAAGCCGCGAGATGCCCAAAGATCATTTGCTGGAATTGTCGGATGAAGCCGATGACAAGTGGATGAAGGTTTATTACCGCTATCTTTACGAGCAGAAAAAGAATTACGCTCTTGATTTTGATGACTTGATTCTGGTGACGCTTTACATCCTTCAAAGTTTCCCGGAACAGCTCGACAAGTGGCGCAAGCGGATGATGTATGTGATGGTCGATGAGTATCAGGATATCGACGGGCAACAGTATCAGTTGGCGGATTTGCTTTCGAGCTATCACAAGAATTTATTTGTGGTGGGCGACCCGGACCAGACCATTTATGGATGGCGCGGTGCAGATGTCAATCGCATTCTTGAATTTGACCAATTCCATAAAGGCACAAAGACGATTTTGTTGCAGAACAATTACCGTTCTACGCCGAGCATTTTAAAGGTGCCGGATGCGGTTATCAAGAATAATGAGTTCAGAATCGAAAAGGTTTTGAAGCCGGTGCGCGCCGGTGGAAAAACGCCTGTGTTTTACCATGCGAAGAACACTCGTGAAGAGGCTAAATGGATTGTGGAACGCATCCAGAACGCTGTGCAGAGTGCGGGTGGCATGCATTATAAGGATATCGCGGTGTTGTACCGGATGCATTCGCAGTCGCGTTCAGTTGAAGAAGCGTTGATGGCGGAGAATATTCCGTACAAAGTTTATAGCGGTGTCGGGTTCTACCAGCGCAAGGAAATCAAGGATGTCATTTGTTATTTGCGCATGCTCGTGTATGCGGACGATTTGTCGTTCTTGCGGACGGTGAATACGCCTAAGCGTCAGTTCGGGCCTCGCAAGATTTCCATTTTGCAGGCGTTTGCGGATGCTCGTGGCGTCGGGCTGTATGAAGCTTTGCTGGAGATTGTCGCGGAGGCGGGACTCTTGGATACCGTGGCTGCCGATATCTCGTCGCAGGCGGAAATGTCGTCAGTAGGGAATGATCGCCAGAAGATTGATTTTGACTGCAAGGGATTCTTGGCTCGGAGCAACGTTATCGAGTATGTGAAGCTGATTGAAAAGTATCGCTCTTGCTACAGGGACATGAGCGTTTCAGAAATTTTGGCGAAGATTTTGCGTGAAACGAAGTACGAAGAAATGCTGCGTTTGGATGGCGACGAAGACCGTTTGGACAACCTCGCGGAACTCAAGCAGGGTATTCTGGAATTCGAAAATTACTACGAAGAAGATGCGTCGCTGGACGAGTATCTGCAAAATATCGTGCTGTTCACGAACGTCGATGAAGATGCCGAAGAAAAGGATCGTGTGCAGCTTATGACGATTCATAACGCGAAAGGGCTTGAATTTCCACAGGTTTTTGTATGCGGTTTGAACGAGGGCTTTTTCCCGGTGAAACGTGTGCAGAACAAGGTGCAACTTGAAGAAGAACGCAGACTTGCGTATGTGGCGTTCACGCGTGCCGAGAATGTGCTTTGCCTAAGCGATGCCGAAGATGGCGTGGCAGGGGAGAGCGGAACGCGTTATCCGTCACGGTTCTTGCTCGAAATGGATATGGGCGGGCTGGATATCGCTCGCGGATTTTCTGAAGATTTGCTTGACGCCGCCAAGGCGCATATTGCAAATGTCGATCAGGAACGTGATTTTTTGAGTGACGAAAGTCTAGGGCGTGTTAAAAAAGCACCTGCGGCAGCGTTTAATGTGGGTGACCGCGTAGTTCACAAGATTTTCGGTGCTGGAACGGTCCGCGTTGTCGATGAAAAAAACTTTTGCTACGAAATTGCATTTGATAAGTTCGCGACTCCGCGAAGCATCCAATTCGACTTCCCGCTAGTTCGGGGCTAGTTTAAACTGGAACTGTCTCCCTGGAGGCACAAAGTGTCGATAGTGTCCATGAATATCTTAATGGGTTCTATCGGGGCGGTGAAGACCTCCCTCCAGAATGACGAAAAAATGTCATCCCGCTCTTTTCTTTATTGTCATCCCGGCCCCAGTGCCGGGATCGGTTGTTGTGCTCTGTCGTTTTCAAAAAAAACAGGCCCCGGAATAAATCCGGGGTGACAGGCTTAACGCCTGCGGCGGCTTTTTTCGAAGTTGTTTTCTGGACGTTCTATGTGAAGCGGCTTCAGCTGCTTGATAACGCTTTGCAGTTCTTTGGGGAGCGGGCAATCAAACACTTTGTGTTCACCTTCCCAGTCGAATTCTAAGCGGCAGCTGTGCAAAAAAAGTCGGTTCAATCCGAATTGTTTTTTGACTTCACGGTTGAGTGCAAAATCACCGTAACGGGTGTCGCCTAAAAGCGGATGCCCGATGCTTGCAAAGTGGGCACGGATTTGGTGCATACGACCTGTTTCGAGCTTTATTTTCACAAGGTCGTAGCCTTCGTAATGCTGCTTGACGCGGTAGTGCGTGATGGCTGTTTGCGCTTTGTCGTTTTCTTGCCCGACGAGCATTTTGCTGCCCTTGGCGTTGTCTGTGCGTAAAAGCGATTCGTTGATGGTACCGCGGTCTTTTTTGAGATTCCCTTTGACGAGAGCGAAGTAATATTTATCGACTTCGTGTTCGCGGATAAGGCGTGTAAAGTCGCGGAGGGTGTCTCCGTGGAGTGCTGCGATAATCATGCCCGAGGTCTCTTGGTCGAGACGGTGGGCGATAGTGGGCTTAAAATCAAGATTCTCGTTTTTGCCCCATTCCCAAAGGTATTCCACAAGGCTTTCGCCGGGGCGTGTGCCGCTGCCGGGCTGGCTTGCAAGTCCCGATGGCTTGTTGACGATAACGTAATCTTCGGTTTGGATGATGAAATCCAATTCCTTGGCTCCCCAAGAAGGTAACCTCTCGTCTCGGTTGGTGAGCTTGCCGAACCACGTCTCTCGATTTTCGCTTGATGTCCCCCAAGTGGACTTGTTCTTTGCAAAACCTGATGGCTTTTTTGCATCGGGGCGTTGCGGGGTGACCCCGCTCGAAGGGGTAGCGGGAGCCGCTTCGGCGGCGGAAGCGAGGGGAAGGCTTTCCCCTTTTTTGTCATCTTCACTTACGCTTTTAAAATTCTCGTAAATGTTCACCACGTCGCCTTCGACGAGCATCTGGTTTGCCTTGCCGACAACGCCGTTCACGCGGACTTTCTTTTTGCGGATGACTGCAAAGAACACCGATAGTGATTCTTCGGGGAATGCTTTGCGGAGGAAACGGTCCAAGCGCATGTTTGCGAAATTGCGGTCGATAGTACGTGTGATCATTTTTTAGGTTTTAGGTTATAGGTTGTAGGGAATAGGGGAAAAAAGCATGCTTTACATGTTTATTGTGTAGGCGGCGAAGCCGCGATTATGTACCTAATACCTAACACCTGTTACCTAATTTCCTTTTTCGCAAAATGTGCAAGTCTCACGCCATCGGCGGCGCTGGTGACGATTCCGCCGGCGTAACCGGCTCCTTCGCCAAGTACGAAAAGGCCTTTTGTATTGACGCTTTCGAGCGTTTCGTTGTTGCGAGGAATGCGGAGCGGCGAACTGGTGCGCGTTTCTGGGGCGACAATCAGGCCTTCGTTTATGAATCCTGGAATTTTGCGGTCAAAATTCTGGAATCCTTCGGCGAGGCTTTGGCAAATCGTCTTGTCTATCCAATCCCACAAATTGCTTGGCGTGAGTCCGCAAGGGTAGGTGGTTTTGGGGAGCGATTTGTCTTCGCGGTGGGCGAGGAAGTTCTTTATAGTTTGTGCTGGAGCTGCGTAAGCTTTTCCGCCTATGTTGTATGCATCGCTTTCGATTTTTCGCTGCAAGTCGAGCCCGCCAAAAAGCGAACCGCTTGATGGAATGTCAAATCCTTCGGCGCCAGCCGTGATGGGGACTGCGATGGCTCCGTTTGCAAATGCACCGTTTCTGCGGCTGTAGCTCATGCCGTTTGTTGCAAGCGTTCCCGGTTCAGACGCACATGGCACAAGGACTCCGCCGGGGCACATGCAAAAACTGTATGCACTTGATGTCTTGTTGAGTGTCGGTGTCGCGAGAAAATACTCTGCGGCTCCAGTGAGCTTTGTATCGACGTTTCCGAGTTGCCGCCTGTTGATGAGCATCTGCGGATGTTCGACGCGAACGCCCATGGCAAACGCTTTGCTTTCGAGCTGGACACCGCGAGCGTGGAGCAGTTCATAGACGCTACGTGCCGAATGCCCAACCGCCAAAACCAACGCCTCGCACGGTTTCCAATTGCCGATAGCGACATCATCTTTCGTCTCGGTTGGTGAGCTTGCCGAACCACGTTTTTCGTCTTTCGTCTCTTTCAGTTTTATCGCGCAAATCCGCCCGTTTTTAATCTCGATATCTTCAAGTGTGGTGCTAAAATGAATTTGTCCGCCCAGCCTGACGATTTCGGCACGGAGCTTGCGTAACATTAGAACGAGTTTGTCTGTGCCAATGTGCGGTTTTGCAAACGTGACGACGCTTTCGTCAACGCCGAATTGCACCATGTCCTTGAGCACTGTTTCGCTGAACAGGTTGCGGCTGCGTGTGTTGAGCTTGCCGTCACTGAATGCGCCTGCGCCGCCTTCGCCAAAAAGTACATTGCTAAAAGCGTTGAACTTGCGATCGACAAAAAACCTGCGGATGTCGCGGAATCTCTCTTCGACTTGTTTTCCTTGTTCGTAAATATCGACGGAGAACCCTTTACGCAAAAGGTGCAACGCTGCCCAAAGTCCGCTAGGACCAGCCCCGATGATATCGACATGGCTTGGCATCGGAACGGTGCTGTTTCCCGGTTCTGCGTCAAGCGAACGGATTTCCCTTTTGGATTCGATGAGTCCGCGTGCGTTGTTCCCGGTTGCACGAATTTTTCGCTTTAAATCGAAAACCACGTTGTACGACCAACGTAAATCGCCTTTGCGTCTGGAGTCGAGCGAAAAACGTTCAATTTCCAAATTGAAAATTTCTTCGGGGTTCACTCGGAGCGTTTTGGCGAGTGCAGAACGGACTTCGCCTTTTTTTTCAAGGGCGACAGCGAGTTCTCTGTAGCGATAAGTAAACATGTTCGCTCTAAATTTAGAAATATGGCAAAAAAATAATTTTTTGGACTTGAGATGGTGGTTTATATTTTTTTATTTTTACGAAAACTCAAAAAATGGTATTTGATATATGTTTAAAGTTGGTTTTGATAACGAAGCTTATCTGAAAACTCAATCTGAAAAAATTCGGGAACGTATCTCTAAATTTGGCGGAAAACTTTATCTCGAATTTGGTGGAAAACTATTCGATGACCATCACGCAAGCCGCGTATTGCCGGGCTTTGCTCCTGATTCCAAAATTCGCATGCTCGAAAAAATCAAGGACAAGGCCGAAGTCATCATCGCCATTAACGCAGGCGATATCGAAAAGAACAAGGTCCGTGGTGACCTCGGCATTACTTACGATCAAGATGTACTTCGTTTGATTGACGCGTTCCGTGGTTATGGGCTCTACGTGAGCAGCGTCGTGCTCACGCGTTGGCAGGAACAGCCGAGTGCTGTCGCTTACCAGAAAAAACTCGAAACGCTTGGCCTCAAGGTCTATCGCCATTATCCGATTGCCGGTTATCCGAGCAATATTCCTTTGGTCGTAAGCGATGACGGTTATGGAAAAAATGAATTTGTTGAAACTACTCGCGAACTCGTGGTGGTGACTGCACCGGGTCCGGGAAGTGGAAAGATGGCTGTCTGCCTTTCGCAAATTTATCACGAAAACAAACGCGGCGTGAAGGCCGGTTATGCCAAGTTCGAAACGTTCCCGATTTGGAACATTCCGCTCAAGCATCCGGTGAACCTCGCGTACGAAGCGGCCACTGCTGACTTGAACGACGTGAACATGATTGACCCGTTCCACTTGGAAGCTTACGGCCAGACGACGATTAACTACAACCGCGACGTAGAAATCTTCCCGGTGCTGAACGCACTCTTTACGCGCATCCTCGGTGAATCCCCGTACAAGAGCCCGACGGACATGGGCGTGAACATGGCGGGCAACTGCATCATTGACGATGCCGCTGTGTGCGAAGCCGCGAATGCCGAAATCATCCGCCGCTACTACAATACTTTGTGCCAAGTGCGCAAGGGCAATGCCGAAAAAGACCAAGTCTATAAGCTTGAACTAGTGATGGAACAGGCTCATATCAGTGCGACGGATCGAAAGGTGGCTGTTGCCGCAGTTGCGAAGGCCGAAGAAACGAACGGCCCTGCGGTTGCTATTGAACTTGCCGATGGGGCCATTATCACGGGCAAGACTTCTTCGTTGCTGGGAGCCTCTTCTGCTGCGTTGCTCGATGCGTTGAAACATCTCGCGAAAATCCCTGACGAAGTTCGTTTGCTTTCGCCGATGGTGATTGAACCGATTCAAAGCCTCAAGACAAAGCAGCTTGGCCATAAGAATCCGCGCTTGCACATGGACGAAGTTCTCGTGGCACTCTCTGTTTGCGCTCTCACGGATTACAACGCGAAGATTGCACTCGAAAAGCTTCCGGAACTCCGCCATTGCGAAGTTCACTCCAGCGTCATCTTGTCGCAGGTGGATGTGGGCGTCTTCCGCCGCCTCGGTGTGAACCTTACGTCTGAACCGAATTATCAGACGAGCAAACTCTATCACGGGTAAAAAAATCGTCTAAGCTTCGCATAGCGGCGTTCTCGACCCACTCGCCGTACTATTTGTACGACTTCGGGGTCTGCGGCCTTGCTCTGCTCGCTTATCCGATTTTTTGAAAGAAGTGTCATCCTGAGCGAAGGTCACTGAGCCTGTCGAAGTGAATGGAGTCGAAGGATCCAGTGCAATTCAAGTAGGCTTGTTTATATCAAACAAAATATCCCGTCGGATTTATCCGACGGGATGTTTTTTATAGTTCTTTTTATTTTATTTGAATGACGGTTAATGCTTAATATCCACCAAAGTCCGTTGAAGGCTCACCGCCATTTCCATCGTCGTACTGGTAGTCGCCATCCACTTCGTCTTGCGAGTCTATTGCGTCGTAGAACGTCGTGAATTCTGGCACAAAGCTCATGTCAATATCTTTTACGGAACCGTTACGATTTTTGGCCACAATGAGTGTCGCCTTGTAGCGGTCTTCGTCTCTGTATGTTTGCATGAATGGGCGTTCGACAAACCACACCATGTCGGCAAAGATTTCAATAGAACCTGCTTCGCGGAGGTCCGAAAGCTGAGGTCGATCACGATATTGATCATAATCTTTGCTGCTTAATAGTGCGAGTGCGATTATTGGAATTTGCAGTTCTTTGGCTAATTGCTTTAGTTTTCGTACAATCTCTCCGTTTGCGACCGCACGGCATTCTTTTGTGTCGGCATTCATTAACTGTAAGTTGTCGATAACCAGCAAGTCAAGACGGCCTTTACGTTTTAATTGGCGAGCCTTGCTCATGATGTCTTCGATGCTTAAATCAGCACTGTCATCCACGAATATAGGAGCTTGGTTAATTGGTGGCACTGATGCACAAAGTTTTTTTATTTCATCAGAATTGAGTCTTCCTTTGCTCAGTCGGCTCTGGTCAATTTGAGCTTGTGAGCAAAGTAAACGTTGGGCAAATTGGACTCCATCCATTTCGAGACTGAAAAATAAGACATTCTTGCCGTATTTAATGGCCGCATTTGCTGCAACAGTCATGGCTAAAGAGGTTTTGCCCATATCTGGCCGTGCTGCCAAAATAATCAAGTCTGATTTTTGGAGACCGTTCGTGAACTCGTCGAGTTCCGTAATTCCTGTGGGAACACCTGTTAGGCCATCTCTACGGTTGTTGAGACGTTCCAAAAGCGGTGTAACAAAGTTGTCGAGCGACTGGACTGTGTTCTTGGTTTGGTTATCCGCAATGGCGAAAATGCCTCGTTCGGCATCTTGCAAAACATCGTCGGGATCAGAAGACGGATCCATCGACTTTTCGATGATACTAGAAGACGTGCGGATGAGCTTGCGGAGCACCGCCTTACTGCGAAGATGTTCCAACAGCCACGGGACGTACGCCGCCGATGCGACGGCATCCATCAAATCAAATATATATTCCCTGCCACCGACAATATCGAGCTTATCCATCTTTGTGAGTTCAGCCGAAATAGTTGCTAGATCAATCTGCGTGAGAGAGTTGTTTAGATTGCAAAGTGCGTTCCAAATCAGCTGGTGGCGTTCCAAGTAGAAAAAATCATCATCGGTAATGGTCATCACTGCGGAGCCCATTACTTCGGGATCTTGCAAAATCGCTCCAAGAAGGCTGCGTTCTGCTTCAATATCGGCTGGTATTTGGCGTTCACTTGAAAATCCGGATGTATTCTGTTTTGACATAGCTGTCCCGCTTTTAAATATACGGTATATATGTAATAAAAAATTTCAAAGGCAGTCAAAATCAATAGTCTTTTTCTGTTACATTTGTATATATTAAAACAGTCATTTAATTTTTATGGGTCCTTTGATGCCTCAAGAAAAAGTTTTTGAAGATGTTGAAATTCACGATGTAAACGACATGAATGAACGTCGCTATCATAAAGTGAAGGATGCTGTAGAAAAGCAGGAAGGCTCTCCTGTGATCTGGAAAGCTCTTTCTGTGATTATCGCGATGATGGCAATTGTTTATGATTTGGCTCCGGTTGATGCCGTGCCCGATGTTGTTCCCCTCTTTGGCTGGCTTGATGATGTTGGCTTTACTATTATGGCCGCACTCAACGCTTACCAGCATTTTTCAAAAGATCAAAAGGCCACATTTGTTCGTATTGCAAAGTACGTCAAGTGGATGATGATTGCTCTTGTAGTGATTGCTGCTGCTTCGGTGGGTGGGCTTTTTTATGCACTTGTGAATCTTATTATGCACTGAGTCGAGCTTGTGCTGCAAGCACTGCGCTATGTCGAAGTGAGCTTACCGAAGTAAAGTGTTCCGAGGCATCCTCTCCTTTTTTATAAGCATTTGCAGCATGCACTTGGACAATGTTTTCGACAAAGTATTTATGAAGGCTTAAATCGCTGTTCAGCTCGGGATGGAATGAAATCGCGAGCTGATTTTTATATTGGACGGCGACGATTTGCTCGTTGACTTTGGCGAGAATCTGGACGTCTTTGCCGGCATCCTTGATAAGCGGGGCTCGGATGAACGTCATCGGAATTTTCCCGATTCCCTCGAAATTTTCTTCGGTGTAGAAACTCCCGAGCTGCCGGCCATAGGCGTTACGCTCCACGGTGACGGGCGTTGTCGCGAAATACGTGTGACTATCGTTGCTCAATTCTTCGGCAAGCAATATAAGACCTGCGCAAGTCCCGAAAGTGGGGAATCCGCTTTCGATACGCTCGCGTAAAGGCTCAAAAAGTCCAAGGTCGTGCAGAAGTTTCCCTTGTACGGTGCTTTCGCCGCCGGGGAGGATAAGTCCGTTGAAGTCTTGAGCGATATCTCGCTGCTGGCGGATTTCAAACGTTTCGATGCCGAGTTTTTCGAGAATCTGGCGGTGCTCTGCAAACGCACCTTGCACGGCGAGCACGCCGATTTTAATGTGGTTGTTTGTTTTGTCTTCGCTCATTTACTTTCCCCTTTCTGCCATCAGCAGTGCAATTTCGTTTTCATTGATGCCGACCATCGCTTCGCCCAAATCTTCGGAGAGCTTGGCAATGAGCTTGGCGTCCTTGTAGTTTGTGACTGCTTGTACAATCGCTGCTGCACGTTTTGCCGGATTGCCGGACTTGAAAATTCCAGAACCAACGAACACGCCTTCGGCGCCGAGCTGCATCATGAGGGCTGCATCGGCGG
>NZ_JAFWOM010000028.1 GCF_017545445.1 Fibrobacter sp. | reverse complement strand
CATAATCCGCATTATCGGCAATTAAAATATAAAAAAAGGGGTGAGGGGTTTAACCGAATCGTTTCATTATTAAACGTAATTAATGGTTTGATGATTGGCACGTTTTTTGCTAAATTTGGGTCGAAAATGTAAAACACTCGCCCGAAAGGCGAATTTAAAGGAATTTTATTATCATGGCAGAAAATATAGACGAAAGACAAGAGACTAAAGACGGAAGTAATTCTTCTTCGGAACAGGCAAAGTTTGAACAGGATGTTCTGAATGCCGCCCAGGAAGCAATGAACTCAGACGCAAGCGCGTCAGAGGCAATAGACGAAAGCAGCGCAGAGACAAAAGAAGGTGATGCCGAAAATTCTGCCGAGCAGTCCGCCGAAGAAAAGCCGACTTCCCCTGCGGATGAAGCTGCCAAAGAAACAGATGCAAAAAGTGCGGAAATCGAAGCCCTTAAGGTTGCTCTTGCCGAAGCGAACAATCGCCATTTGCGCTTGATGGCCGAATTCGACAATTTCCGTCGCCGCAGCGCCAAGGAACAGCTCGAACTCATCGAGACGGCGAATGGCAAGCTCCTCGAAAAACTTTCTGAAGTGCAGGACAATTTCGAACGCGCTTTTGCTGCCGAGAACAAGGCCCAGGACCTCGAAGCCTTTGAAAAGGGCATGCAGATGATTTACAACCAGTTCGCCAAGGTCCTCACGGACGCAGGCCTCGAACAAATCGACCCGACAGGCAAGGAATTCGACCCGAATTTGCACGAAGCTCTGATGCAGCAGCCTAGCGAAACCATTCCCGAAGGCCATGTGGTCACTGTTTTCCAGAAAGGCTACAAGCTTAAGAACAAGATCTTGAAGACTGCAAAGGTTATTGTTTCTTCGGGAAAGTAATATCGCGGCAAATAGATAGCGGATCAAGTCCGCGATGACGCTAAAAATGGAGTAACAGATGCCGGATCGGAGTCCGGCATGACAGACTAAAATGAGAAAACTTCATCCTTTTATTATAGTCTCCCCCACGGGAAATTACTGTTTCTTAATGCACCGGACGGACAATCCAAATTCTTCGTACGTTTCATCGTAAGAAACGCTGGAGCGTCCGTTTTCAAGCATAACGCTTCGGGCATTGTTCGCTCTCACTTCGTCTCGCGTCCAGAAGTAAGCGTATTCTTCAAAAAAGCTGGAATAGCCCATGAAATAATATCCGCCATGAATGTCCGTGATAAAGCCTCGTGAAATCAAGGATTCCGCAGCGGAGGCTCCCCCGCCGAACGAAGCGAGCAAGCTGTCAAAATCGGCCTTGGACGGGAGTTCCCAGCCTTCAGGGCATGCAACCATGGCGACATTCCAAGCGTAAAGTCTCCCCCACTTTTCGCAATAAGCCGCGCTGTCATTAAAGCAATGCGTTCGACTGTATAGCGAATCCGCTTCGTCAATGTAATTCAGATTTTCGGCCATCCAGACTCGCCCGCCAATTTCCATCGTTTTGTAAGACCGGGAATCACGAGAATCAATGAATCCGTTTGCATACGTCGCTCGCGATGGCGACTCAGAATCAGAGCAAGCGCATAAAAACAAAATTGTCAAAAATTTAAAAAATTTCATTATCCACTAAATTATAGGTTCAGAGGCGGCCTCATCAAGAGTGTTTCTTCAAAAATATGTTTTTTTTTGAAGAATCTCTTGCGTAGAAGCATTTGATTTGCTAGATTTGCACCCGATGAAAATTTCGGAGTCCATTGAAGCACACTTGAGTACAGCCGTTGCAGCCATTTCGCAACGGAATCAGGCAACACTTTCTGGACATTTGATTTTTATTTCTGTTTTTAAATTTTTTAATTATATGGCAAAAGCTTTTGGCTTTTGCCTTTCTTTTTATTCGGCCCTTCGGCTGGTTCGACAGGCTCACCAACCTTATCAGGGACCTATGTCAACAACACAGGGCTATCCTGTCGAAAATTTTTTTAGGGAGATAAAGTATGCCTAAGCGTACCGACATCAAGAAGATTATGCTCATTGGTTCTGGCCCGATTGTGATTGGCCAGGGCTGCGAATTCGACTACTCCGGCGTGCAGGCTTGCAAGGTGCTCCGTCGTGAAGGTTACGAAGTGGT
>NZ_JAFWOM010000027.1 GCF_017545445.1 Fibrobacter sp. | reverse complement strand
CTAACCTTTTACTATGTTTCAACCGACAACAATACCGAACACACTTATGTCTTGGTAACAGGGCTATTTATCTATACAACCGTATTCTTGAGCATTTTCATCGCTCCGTTCTTCAAGCAGAAAGACGAAAACGGATTCTGGGTATTCTTAATGAGGAATGCCAAAGCCGCTGTCGTCGCTACCGCCATTTCTGTAGTCCTGCTCATCGCCATTGACGGACTCCTATTCGGATTCTTCAACCTGTTCGACATCAAAGTATCAGCAAGACCTTTCGTTTATTCGGCGATTATCAGTTCATGCACCATATTCCCCATCTTGTTCTTCTCCGGCATCCCTTCCATTGACGACTGCCTGCAAGAAGCTCCTGCTTTGAACAAATTCCAGACTAGCACGAACAAGTTCATCTTTTTACCTGTCGTCTCACTCTATATTTTACTTCTTTACGCCTACATTGCAAAAATCATCATCCAATGGGAAATGCCCAAAGGAATGGTCTCCTATCTCGTTTCGGCATCCATGTTGCTCATGCTTCTGCGAGTCACTCTGATGCTCCCCGAACGCATCAATCCCAAGCCATCCTTTGAGAGCAAGCTCCTGAAAATTCTCCCCGCCGCCTGCATCCCCCTCGTCATCTTGATGTCCGTCGGCATTATACGCAGAATCTTCGATTACGGGATTTCAGAAGACCGCTATTACATTGCTGCCATCAACATCTTCTATTACATCGTTATCGCCATTTTGCTCATTGACAAAATCAAGTGCAAATCCAAATACATCGCCATCGTTTTTTGCAGCATGTTCTTCATCCTCACGAACGGCCCCCTGAGCGCCCTCAATGTCACGCACCGTATTTGGATGGGAAGCATCAAGGACGCACTTACCGAACTGGGTTACACCAATTTCCCGCTAAGTAAAGACGAAACTGCAGAATTCGCAAGACGCATCCAGGACAAGAGCGACCACAAAACAAACATCGCCACCTCACGGTTGGAAATTCTCAATTCCAGACACGACAAAGAACTCGCACAGTACATTCCCAAGGGAGATGCCCTCATCCTGATTTCCAGAAAATCTTCTACAAACAAAAAAGTCAACGAGTTCCTTATCAGCGCCTACATAAACAATTCCAAAAACAGCTACTTTGAAATTCCTAAAAACGCAACCCAAGTAAACCACTTTTACAAGACATTCGATAAAGAAGATTTCGAATTCCGCAACGATACGCTATTTTTCCAGTTTTCTCCTAAAAAGCTAGACAAGACCTTCCACTTCTCTATCACCAAGCAGGAACTGGAGCAAAAAAGCGTGCGATTCCTCGAAACCGAAGGTGCAAAAATCGGTGTTGAGAATTTAGATTTGACTTTATACAAGAAAGAAGAAAAAGTCAAGCACAATTACTTTAGTATCCGCGGCATCCTTTTCCTGGAGTAAATCATGGTCTTAGCCGCAATCAAGAAATACCCGAGTCAAATCACGAGCGCGTTCAAACGTTTTCCAACCGCATCGGCGTTTACGTTCCTCATTTTCATCACGCTCGTCATCGAAACGGACTTGTTCCGCAGAAGAACCCAGTATTATTTCGTTGTTGGCAACGCATCCATTTATTTTTAAATTTGCAAAAAACGGAGATTTTATGGCAGCACTCATTTTAGACGGCAAGGCACTTGCCAAGACCACAGAAGAAGAACTCAGCGCCCGCGTGGCAAAGCTCAAGGAAAAGACCGGCAAGACCCCGATTCTTGCGACGATTCTCGTAGGCGACGACCCAGCAAGCGCCACTTACGTCAAAATGAAAGGCAACGCCTGCGCCCGCGTGGGCATGGAAAGCATCCGCGTGGTGATGGACAAGAACACCACGACGCAGGAACTCCTCGACAAAATTCAGGAACTCAACGAAAACCCAAACGTGCACGGCATACTCTTGCAGCACCCGGTTCCGCGCCACATCGACGAACGAGCCGCGTTCGAAGCGATTGACGCCCGCAAGGACGTGGATGGCGTGACCTGCCTCGGCTTTGGCCGCATGTCCATGGGCGAAAAAGCTTACGGTTGCGCAACGCCGGCCGGCATCATGCGTCTCCTCAAGGCTTACAACATCCCGCTTTCTGGCAAGCATGCCGTGGTCGTTGGCCGCAGCGCCATCCTCGGAAAGCCTATGGCGATGATGCTTTTGAACGCAAACTGCACCGTCACGATTTGCCACAGCAAGACCGAAAACCTCCCCGAATTCGTGAAGCAGGCAGACATTCTCGTGGGTGCCGTCGGCAAACCGGAATTCATCAAGAAGTCCTGGATCAAGCCGGGTGCAGTTGTCGTAGATGCAGGCTACCATCCGGGTGGCGTGGGCGATATCGAAAAAGGCCTTGAAGAAGTCGCATCCGCATACACTCCAGTTCCGGGCGGAGTCGGCCCCATGACCATCAACACTCTCATCTACCAGAGCGTAGAATCCGGCGAATCGTTGATTAAGTAACGACAAAGTTATTCTGATCCTGTAAGGGGAAGGATCCAATAACTGGATTCTTCGGCTTCGCCTCAGAATGACGAAAAGAAGCGTCCTTGTGGCGCTTTTTTTATTTTACCCGATAGGGTCCATGCCGACGGCGGCGGAACCGCAGTTTTTTCCCAATCCCTATTTTAGTTTTTCCAAGAACTCTTTCGCATCGCAAGATTCGACGAGACCTTCGCCGAGCAACTTCTGCAAGCGTAGCAAGTCATTGCGACCATCGCGAGCAAACACGACCACCTTCTTGAAGCAATCGCGGTGGCGTAACAAAAATTCCAAATTGTTGATATCCGTCTTCGGGAAACCGTATCCGATAAAATAAATTTCTTTGGCATTTTTCAGATAGTAATCGGCCTTGGACCATAGCAAGTTGAAAAGGCTCCCGCGCAAGAACGATTCCTTGGCGTGCGCCATCGGGATGAAGATAGGCGTGTCTTCGCAATAAATCGGGAAACTACGGTCTTGCGGCTCGACTTCGCAGACGTTTTTCAAGTCGAGTTCGTCACTAGCGCCTTTGACGGGGAACCAGTTGAGCGAGCCGTGCAATTTGATAAGGTCGATGGTGCGGCTCGACTTACCGCGTTTCGCCGAGCGGTCCGCCGGATCGATTTTCACTCCGTAATCTACAGAAACTTGTTCACAAAGTTCCTTGTCGTTTGCAATCGCAGTTTCAATAAGCGTGTCGTAATTGAACGATAGCAAGAGCGTTTCGCGGGAACCCGATGCGGAATCGTTTTCGCAAGACACCAAAAATCTCTTGAGAATCGCCGCAGACGCAGCATCAAGTGCATTGTCGCTGCGGATGACACTTGCAATAAATCGCAAAAGCTCAAAACGCAACGACGCATGGTAAAGCCGCTCGCGTTCGCCCGGGAAAATCTGCGCAGAAAGAATCGATGTCGCCAAAGGCTCGATGCCCAAGTAATCATTGTCGCCATTGCAAAGCGTCAAAAAACGCTTGCAGTAATCGCGAAAATGCGGAAACTCATCCGGAATTCCAAAAGGGATAAGTTCGTTCAAGTCGCGGAGCGTGGGCATCTGCGGCGAAAAAGACTTGCTGAAACCAGAGCCAAGCACAAAAATACGACGATAACAATTCGACTGCATCATACTGTTAATGTATATTTTTTTAGACGAGAGAACACTTCGCTCTCAGACTAGAGACTAGAGATTATTTAATAAAAAATTTCTTTCGTCTTTCGTCTGTAGGACCGCAGGTCCGTTCTCTCATCTAAATAGCAGCCAGCCTGTTTCCATCGCGGTAATAGGCGTGACTTTCACGTCGCCTTTTTCAGGGAGTTCAAAAGCAAGACCCGTCAAAAAGTTCATCCAGCATTTCGGCGTGAACTTCATGTTGCAAAAATGCGAAAGACACGGCACAATCCACGCATCGTGTGTCACGAAAACATTAAATCGCGAACTCGCTTTTTCAAACATCATCTCGCGCATTTGTTCGGCACGTTCATGCAACGGGCAAAACGCATCATGCGTGCCCGACTCAAGCCACTTGCAAATGCCCTCGTAAAAACCTTCTCTCAACGTTTGTTCGTACGCATCCCGGTTTTGAACAAAGAAATCACCTAACGCATCAAGCGGAGTGACTTTTGTAGCATTTGAATTCGCGGACTCCGACGAAACATTTGCAGAACACGGCGTAATGCTCCCCGTTGTACCAGTAGCATGCCCTACATACCCCGCGAGCTTTCGGCCCTCGGCAACGCACTCCGCAGTCTCGATGCAACGACCAACCGGACTCGAAAAATACACCGCATCGCCAATCGCCGGGAATACACGCCCAAGCGCCACCGCCTGACGGCGCCCGCGATCCGTAAGTCCCACATGCGCCCCAAAGTCCTTGTCTTGCGGCGTGATGTGATTGCGTTCGGCATGTCGCAACAACAGATAAATTCTGGAATTCCAGTCTATCTGTGCAAAAAATTCAGATGCAGGGAGAAAGTCGGCGATCATTGGGGTATCAGTGAATAGTTGTTAGTCAATGGTCACTAGTCAATAGTCATTAGTTGACAAAACATAGATAAAATGTATCTGTGATGGAGACCTGGTATATACCGACCCCGGAATAAATCCGGGGTGACACATTGCAGGGATGACAAAGCGGGAATAACAATCATGTTCCTATTGCAGCAGAAATGGGAATCCACAAAACATGCCCGATAACAAAACTCAAAATTCCAAGAGCGAACCCGCACAACACATCCGTAAGCCAGTGCACGCCGAAATAAACACGCAAAAGTCCCCACGTGAGCGGCAACAACATCATGATCCAACCATACTGCGGCACGCAATAGAATACAGTGCTTGCAACGGCCAAGTTGTTCATCGTATGGCCCGACGGGAAACTGTACTTGTCGAGCGGTGGAACCTCGGCCTTGATCTGCGAATTCGCTGCAAACGGACGCGGACGCTTGGTGCTCAGCTTAACGCATTCGTAAATCACAAGACTCATCACAAGCGAAACCAACGCCTGCCAAAGAATCGGCAAAAAACTTTCCCAGCCAATCATCCAAATCAAAAACGCAATGAACAAAGCCCAAATATAGCCATCGCCCAAGCGAACGTAAAATTTGAGGAACTTCGTCGTCTTCGATGAAAAACGCCGGTTTGTCCAATATACCGAAACACGATTGTCAAAATCAGAAATTTTACTTAACATCGTCGCAAATGTAGAATTTTTAAATTAAATGGGAAAAGCCAATCATTCGATCAAATTCAGAAAGTACAATACAACTCTCATTTTTTCCATGAAAACAACAAACTCTTTATTTTTTGCAGATAAAATCTAGTCCGTTCCAGTTCAATAAAGAATACAGCAACACAAACCACAGTCGTTGCATGCAAAAGGGAATGGATTAGCAAATCCGGCACCATAAAAAATTCAAAGCCTTTCCTGCCGATAGTTTGCACCATACTCCAAAAGACTTGTGCGAATATCGCTAACGAACATACCATCAAAATTTCCGTTTTCTTTTTCACGAGAGCCCAAATACCAGCCAACACCGACACAATACCGAGCAAGACTTGCGATAAAATGAACACATAAACACTCCCCGCAACACCACCCAGTCCAGCCACAAGAAAATATATCGCGCAAAAACGGTACAGACCTAAATTAAAACCTTCATAAGTCGCAACATCCTTATTTTCTTCTACACGCTTTTTAGGCGCAATAAAAAACACCGCTACGGCAGCAACAAGATTAACATTAAAAATCAAACCCGTAACAACTGGGCCTGGAGCACCAAAATAGAAAGGCAACAAAACCTGCCAAGCAATCATAATCACCGCAAGGATTTTTAAAGCCGTCACGTTCTTTTTGACAAGTGCGAATATTCCCAACCCCAAAGAAACTAAAATCGCAAGGGCGGCAAGCGCAATCGGGCCAACCCAAATAGACACAAACAACAACCCGATTGCCGCAATAATGTCTTCAAATGACAAAGTCGTAAGAGTGCTCCACAGCAAAGCAAGCACCCCGCCATTCCCCATAAATAACACACTGGCAATTATCTTGAGCAGGCTTATTATAAAGATTATGGCGCAAACCCTGAACAGCGCCAAATTGCCATTGAAACTAACTTTTTTTTCATTCATTCGAAATTCTCCTGTTGCAAAAATAACAAATTCAAAGCAAAACCTGTCAACGAAATTCCGAATGAGTCAACCCACTTGCTCTTTGTTTTCCTCTTTTAAACATTTTTGAGCAGGGCAAAAAAACACACATTTAGAGAGTTATACCGCAAAAAAGTGCTTATAATTCTCTAAATCTCATTTTTTTAGGACATTTAGAGAATTATAGAGAGTTTTTGTAAAAAAGACCTTTTCTGTTATCCTTAAATTCTTTTATATTTCTAAAAAATGCCTGATTTTAGTAAATTCTTATTTTTCGATTTAGAATACAATCCCGAAACAAAAAAAGTTCGGGAGTATGGCTACATCTTCGATGAAGAATTTGTTCGGGCTAGCAATCCTGCAAAATTAGAACAAGCCGCATCAAAAGCAAAATACATCGTAGGGCACAATGTACTTCGTCACGACGCCCCAATACTCCGGCAATATTTTTCTATTGATTTTCCAAACGTCCATGCGCTAGACACTTTAATGTTGTCATCGTTATTGTTTCCTCGCAAACCTTATCATAAACTACGCAAGGAATATTTACACAACGAAGATGATCCTTCAAACCCATTGGAAGATGCCAAGCTTTGCAAGAAACTATTAGAGGACTGCATTGAAAAATGGGATAATTATCCGTGGCAACTTCAATATCTACTATTTCAATTTCTAAAAAACGAGCCTGGTTTCGCGCCATTTTTTACTTTAGTCGAAACACCAAATCCTATAAAACTACGATTGAAATCATCTGAAATTCAAAGGTGGTTTACGGCTAATTACGAGAGAACAATTTGTCTGCATCAGAATTTTCAAAACGAATGGGTCGCTTACCGAGCAGAATGGTGTTTTCTCTTGACTTTATTCTATGAAGAAGGTCCCAGTGATTACGTTCCTCATTGGGTGCGATATCAATATCCGCATCTTGAAAACATTTTGCATCGCAGGCGCCTTGTTCCCTGTGGTAATCCACAATGTCCTTATTGTTCCGAACAACTAAGTTCCACAAAACAGTTAAAGAAATGGTTTGGTTTTGACAATTTCCGTTCTTTTAACGGAGAACAAATTCCACTGCAACAACAAGTCGTCGAATCGGCAATGCGAGGAGAATCTTTGTTGGCCGTTTTCCCGACTGGTGGCGGAAAGTCCATGACATTCCAGTTACCCGCATTAATTGCAGGAACACAAATAGGAGCGTTAACAGTTGTAATATCTCCAATCGTAGCCCTAATGAAAGACCAAGTTGACGTACTTGAAAAACGCAGACAGATTGGAGATGCCGCCTATATCAACTCAATGCTATCTCCTGCCGAAAGAAAGGACGTCATTGAAAAAGTCAACAACGGCGAAAAGAATATTCTTTACATTTCTCCAGAATCACTGCGTTCCAACACGACATTCAATTTGTTAAAACATAGACGTGTAGAGCGCATCGTCGTTGACGAGGCGCACTGTTTTAGCGGCTGGGGGCACGATTTTAGAGTCGATTATCTTTACTTAGCAGATTTTCTTAAAGATTTGCAAAAGGAAAAGAATCTCGAAACCCCAATTCCCGTAAGCTGTTTCACGGCGACAGCAAAGCAATCTGTGGTAGATGACATTTGCAACTATTTCAAGGAGCGTCTAAATCTTGATTTGGTCAAGTTCATTAGCCCAGCAAAGCGTACAAACCTGACATACAAAGTTATAGAATCGTCGGAATCCCCCAACGAGCGTCGCAAACAATTGGTGAATGTTCTCCGTGATTACAACGGTCCTAAAATCATTTACGCATCCAAAGTCAAGACAACAGAATCTCTAGCCGAAGAATTGCACAATCGCGGTTTTGCAAGTGCGTGCTATAACGGCAAAATGGAATCCGAAAAGAAGATGACCATTCAAGACCAATTCCAAAATGGCGAAGTCGATACCATGGTCGCAACAACTGCGTTTGGAATGGGCGTTGACAAAGATAATGTAGAATTGGTCGCTCATTATGAAATTTCAAGCACGCTTGAAAATTACGTTCAAGAAGCAGGTCGTGCAGGCCGTGATCCAAAATTGCAAGCAAGCTGTGTTGCTTTATTCAATCCAAAAGATCTCGACACTAATTTTCAAATTCTTCAGCAATCAAAACTTTCTGCACAAGAAATTTCGGCTGTTTGGCGAGTGCTTAAAAAGGTCGCAGGTAATCAAAATCGTTTGATTATGTCGGCACTTGAAATAGCCGATCAATGCGGATGGACCGAGAAGGAAACAGACGCCAGCGTCAACACCACAAAAGTCAAGTTAGCCATTCTCGTTTTGGAAGAACAAGGATTCCTAAAACGTAAACGCAACAGAACTCAAATGTACGGTTCTTCAATTACGGTAGAATCCGCAGAGCAGGCGCGAGAAACTATAGGTTCTGAAAAAATTGAAATTGCAAATTCTACAGAAAACATCGCATATCGTATCATTCACCACATCATCAGCAAACGCTGGACACGATCTCCTGAATGCGCTCTTGACGAACTTACAGTCAATCTAGGATTAACAAGAGAACAAGCCAACAACGGCTTACGACTGCTGCGAGCATTACACCTTTTGAACGAAGATGATGATTGGAGTGCAAGATTACAGAGAAAAGGACACGATACTCCTCGCACGCTTTTGAAAGCGGCATACGAACTGCAAGAGGAACTATTAAATGCTTGCGAAGGCAAGGGTATTAACGATCGGTTTGTGTTAGATATGACCAAACTTAATTCCCAGCTAAATCAAAGAGGCGATGCCGTTGGTGCATCAACATCTCGCCGCAATCTGTTTATATTCCGTGGTATATTACGTTATTGGGCCCACGAAAGCGTTGCAGAAATTCATCTTGTAGAAGCGGGGCATCAAGTTTATCAAATAGAGTTCCTTGTTCCGCCAGAATCTGTCAAAGAAAATCTCAGAAAACAGTGGCAAATATTTGACAAAGTCATTGATGCCTTGACAGAAATGCAAAAGGAACAAACTCGTCAAAACGGAAATATTGTCTGGTTCTCCTTGAATGGTCTAATGAAGAGAATGTACAAGGAAAAAGGAGAAAAAGCAGTCGCTCGCATTGAGATGCAAAAGCAACTTGAATACGCGCTTCTTTTCTTGCATCTTGTAGGTTCGATCACGCTAGATCACGGACTCGTCGTTTTCTACACCGGACTTGTAATGGAATTAAATCCGGAGGCAAAGCAAAGGAGTTTCACGGCCAAAGATTTTGAAATGCTCAACACTCATTATAAGCACAAAGCCGAAGCTATTCACATTGTTGGTGAATACGCAAAGATGATGCTTATTGATGAAAAAGCGGCACAACAATTGCTAGACGATTACTTCGTCATGGATATTGCAGATTTTCGTCTGAAATATATGCAAGGTATTGAGCAGATGGATTCCGTATCCGATGAACTGAAACGAAAAATCGAAAGCGTCAATGACGAACAGCGCAAAATCATCAAGAGCCGTAAGAAACACATCCTCGTAGGTGCAGGCCCGGGTTCGGGAAAAACACACTTGCTCGTTCATAAAGTAGCATCTCTTTTATGGATTGAAGAATCTAAGCCAGATTCAATCTTGTGCCTAACATATACTCGTGCTGCGTGTCGCGAACTAAAAAAACGCTTGTTCAATTTAGCGGGACCTTTAGCTGCAAAAGTAAACATTACAACGTTCCATTCGCTCGCCTTTTCAATTCTAGGAGTGCAAGGAAACAAGAAAGCACTAGAAAACGCGGACGACGTTGTATCCAAAGCAGCAGAACTTTTAGAATCTGGAGAAGAATCCGGTGTAGGCGCACCCGCAGTTATCTTGGTTGATGAATTTCAAGACCTGTCCGCAGGAGAATATCGCCTATTACGCGCCCTTTATGATTTAGGAGAAAAAGATCCGCGCGTTATCGTAGTTGGCGACGATGATCAAAGCATTTTTGCGTTCCGAGGAAGTTCCTCCGAATACTTCCAAAAATTTGCCGATGAATTTCCAAATACAGAAAAATTCTATCTAACAACAAATTACCGTTCCGTTGCCGGTCTCGTCCGAACAAACGCAAAATTACTCGACTTGATGACAGAACGCGTAAAAGAAGGTTCTCAACAGTTCGCCATAAAACAGAATCAAGCAGAGCTTACACTTTACGAAGAAGGAGACAAGGCTACAGCTGCATTTGGCGCCGCAGAAATTCTTGCTCAAAAATTTATTTCAAATCCAGCGGAGTCTTACTGCATTTTAACTCGTGAAAACGCAGAAGCATTTTTGGCAGCTGCGAAACTGGAAGAAAAACAAGTTCCATACCGTTTGTTAAAAGGCCGAGACAAGGACAAATGTCCTATTGAGAAAACTCGAGAAATTTTAGGATTCTACGCAATTCTTCAAGAAGATCCGAGAGTAGGAAAATTTCCGTGGAGCGCAAAAGAATTTAGACACATTGCGGAAGATTACAAAGCAAACCATCAGGCAGAAAGTTCTTTTGAACTTTTAAATACGTTAGTAGATGATTTCATCGAAACAGAAACTGCTTGTGGTGAAGATTCTATTACTCTAGGCGACTTCAATCAATATTTAAGCGAAGTTTCTTACAGCGACTTTGCATCAAAAAACATGGGAGCCGTTTCTATTGGAACGATGCATAGCGCAAAAGGGCTTGAATGGGACAATGTCATTCTCGCATTAGGCTCTTGGGTTCTGAAAGATGCTGATGAAAAGAAAGCTCAGGAGAATTATCGCCTGCTATATGTTGCAGCCACCCGCGCAAAAAAATCATTAACTGTTATCGGTAATGAAAACATGTTGCCACGTGAATGGATTTGCCATTTTTCAAAACAAGGCAAAGTCAACAGCGTCCAAATTCCGAATGTTTTGCATATAGAAACAGAATATGACGAAGTTGTTTGGGATCTTTACCGTAAAACGGGAGGTCCCTATGATACAATTGTTCCAATTAGGCAAGAATTTTTATGTTCAACAAAACTTGAAAAATCTTTGGAAATACATCAGGATAAAAATGGCAACTATAACGTTTATTTGGGAAATACCGTTTTTGCTTGGTTTGCAAAAAAATTTAGGGACAAACAAATTTCGTATCTTGACAGATACCATTATTGTCCTTTGTCAGCACAAATAATACAAATTTGCCAAGTTCACTTTGACGATGGTCAAAATGGATGGGTACCCCTATTTAGGGTAGAGTTCGGGAATAAACTTCATTGAAATTTGAACAATGGCGGCTTGGCCGCCTCATTTATTTTCCCCGAATTTGCTCTTCTGTAAGATTAAGCCTTTTGACATGCGTTTTTCAAATTGCCGTCATTCTTTAGTCAATTTACGACGTTCTTCTTCAAATTGTTGTCGTTCTTTAACAAATTGTTGACGTTTTTCTTCTAATTGCCGTTGTTCTTCCGCAATTTGTTGACGAGCTTCTTCAACTTGCTGGCGTTCCTCTGCAGCTTGATGACGCAGCTCTTCTACTTGTTGACGAGTCTCTTCAAGTCGTTGTTGATCTTCCGTAACCTGTTGACGAGTCTCTTCAAGTCGTTGCTGCGCTCCCGTAACCTGTTGACGAGTCTCTTCAAGTCGCTGTTGATCTTCCGTAACCTGTTGACGAGTCTCTTCAAGTCGTTGCTGCGCTCCCGTAACCTGTTGACGAGTCTCTTCAAGTCGCTGTTGTGCTTCCGTAACTTGTTGACGTATATTCTCAACCTGTTGACGGGTCTCTTCAAGCCGCTGTTGATCATTCGCAGCTAGTTGACGCAATTCAGCCAATTCCTGGCGTTCATCAGCCATTTGCTCGCGGAGATAATCGCCGATGCTTACGAAACCGTATTTTTGCCCGATACTTACGAACGCCATGTCCAGCTCCTTTAGGAAATCTTTTCCAAGATACTCCTGTAAATATATACTTGTTTTTCCAAGCAGGCAAGAGGCCTCACTTCGCGGCATTTTCTGCAGAAATTTGCAAAACCGCGGCAACAGTTCCAGCAGCTTGTCCTTGTTGAACGCGTGCTTCAAAGCGATTATCCCCATGCCGGTCGCCGTGTCTTCGCAGGCGAGGCAGTCGCTGTCAGGAATGTCCGCCATGTTCACGAACGCGCACTGGAACGGCAGTACCTTTCCGCGGAAGTAATCCGGGTAAGCCTTTTCAAGGCTCCTGAGCGGGTTCCAGCTGTCACGTCCGTTGTAGAATATTATCGCCATCGTCGGGATTCCGCTGAACATCCGGCTCTTGTCCTGGATTTTCATGACGGAATGGATGTATTTGGAAATCTGGTCGAAGATTGCAGGGTCGCGTCCGGACTTGTGTTCGAGCAGGATTCCGACAAGAATCGGGGCGCCCGTTGATACATTTACGCGGAACGCTAGGTCCGCTTCGCCGGTGTCGTCAACTTCGGAATACGAATCGGGAATACGCATAAGCGTATCGAGATTGACCTGCGTCAAGAACGTGTAGATATCGTGATTTATTTTCCCGGCAAGTTCAAGCAGGTAGCGAACATGCGCGGTGTCGGCAAACAGCCAGCGGAAATAAGCATCGTGTCTTCGTTTGGTTATTTTGTTATCGTTTCCCATTTGTTCGGTGAATCCAGTTGTTTAAAGCGAACTGGTACGCAATTTCATATAGCAAAAGATATAGGTAACGATATAGCAAACAAAATTCTTGAAAATGTCTTGCACCGTCAAGAATGAACGTACCTAATTTAACAAACTCTTTTCGAAAAAGCAAGAGATTTTTTGTTTTCGCTTCATTTTGCAAACAACCGTTAGCACGAGCGTCACGAAAACAAGCTTGCTTGTTTTCATGACATACTGTATTAAATGTCAAGAGGTTTTGGTACAAAAATTTGGTACATAGGCCTCTTTTTTTGTAAGAACCGCATAAAGCTGGCGTAGCAGCTTATTCGCTACCGCAATTAAGGCCACCTTGCTTGGCTTGCCCAACTCCTTCAAACGATGATAGAAAGCCCTACAATCAGGATTGTACTTTATAGCGACAACGGCACACATATAGAATTGACTTCGTAATCGTGTGCAACCCATCCTTGAAATACCTCCGTTTTTATGAATACTTGTCCCAGATTGTGCATTCCGGGGAGTCAAACCAATCCATGATATCAGGCTTCTGGAACTGTCAAACCTATTGATGTTTCCAACATGAGTGAAGAACTTTATCGATGTTTCCAGACCAATCCCAGGAATGGAGCATGCCAAGGCGGTCTCCTCTTTCTTATTGGACTCAATCATCTCAAGTTGTTTGTTTCTAGCCCGTTCCATAAGTGCTTCAAGACTAGATATTGTTTTCTTGATTATGGATACCGCCAAGTCATCTCGCAGGCTGACTTGGGTTAGAGAATGCAGCATGTTCTTGCTTTGACGGATCTGTTTCTGCAGACCGTCCACAACGGCATCAAGATGCTTTAGCTTTATTTCATCGTCTGTCGGACAAGTCCAGCAATCGGAATTCTTTTCCGCTGCAAATTTTGCAATCAAATACGCATCAGACTTATCATTCTTACAACGTCTTAGATCGCTTTGCATGTGCTTCTTCACGGCAAACGGATTCAAGACAGCAACCATGTTTCCTCGGGTAAACAGGTATCTTGCGCAATTCAGGTGATATTCGCCTGTAGCCTCCATTGCAAAGCGAGACTCCGTCGGCACTTCTGTCAAGAGACGCTTGAAGCCTTTAACATTGTTTTCCAATTTCAAATGGTTCTTTTTTCCGTTCGACAACCATGCAGCGTCAAACGTGTCCTTAGAGATATCTATGCCAACCCATGTTTCCATTTCATGTATCCTTTGCTATATTATTGATGGGTAATCACCCCACGCCCCATTGTCCAAAGGTATTCGGCATCTGCGTTTTGCCAGCATACTTGTTCGGGGTCCTGGGTTGAAGGAGATGGGGCCCAATGTCATGCACTGCGTCGGACGCTACCGAGGCGCCGGGTTGCCCATCTCCCACCCATTTCTAAAATTAGACAAATGAAGGGGTGATTTCCGTTCTTTTTAAATATAGGACCGAGTCGCAGGTTGTTCTACAAACAACCGTTAGCACGAGAGTCGCAAGATTTGTGAAGAGCTCGGCATTACGCTAAGAGTCAGGTCGTTCGAAAGTTAAGCAATAAAGCAAAGCTGCTGCCACCGAAAAATCCGGCAGCATTTTTTAAATCACGTCATCTCTTTCCATTTGATAAACATGCTCTTTGCTTTCTGGAAATAAGCACAAGTTTTCTCGGGTTCAATAAAGAACGTCGCCACGTAAACGACAACGTACGCACTGAAAAATAATCCTATAACAACACTGCCGACATAATAAACGTTAATAAAACGTTCATGAGAATCTAGAATCGTATTCCAAACGGTTCCCACATAAGCCACTATAGAATAAACCATCAAAACCAGCGAATTCTTTTTTACAAATGCGTACAACCCCACCGCTATAGGAACAAAAGTCCACAGAACGGACATTCCCCAGAAAACCTTAAAATCACCTGCAGCCAATATATTGATAATGCCATTCAACCCATCTACCAAAAAGAATGTTGCACAAAAACGAAGCAAGCCTAGATTCGTATTTTCATTTTTGGTAACGCATGTGCCTTCCTTTACTCGACTCTTTGCATCAATCAAAAAAAACGAAACGGCTAGCACAGCATTAACATTCACAAGACGACTTACATACTTCCAAACAATGTAACTAATTGGATAATCGGTAAAAAGCAAATCATGGGGAGCAAAAGCAATCACGCTCCACACCATCGAAACAAACATAAATACCGCACAGATTTTTAAAACCAGCGTTTTCTTTTTGACAAGTGAAATAACGCCAATCGCAGCAACAATCAAACCAGCCGGAAGATAAGCCCAACTCAAAGAATCATCGTTCACCTCTGACATCAACAAGGTCCATAATAAATCCAAAGATTTACTCAGACCGCTTACAATCACTATAATCGCACAAACTCGAAGCAAAGCCAAGTTGCCGGTGAATTGAGTTTTTTCTTCCATTTTATTTTCGCCTTCGCACATTTGGATTCCTTTTTATTATGCGCAGTTTCCCGCGCGTTTTTTATGCAATGGATGGGGCAACGCTAGATTCACAACTTCCCTATTTCGTTAAATATTTTTTCAATTCCGAAAACGAATGCGAATAAAAAAGCACAAACCGACCACGAATAAAAATAAATCCACCCCACTTTTCTGATTTAGATTTAAACTTCTTAATTCTAAACTTTCCAGATTTCAACTTCACGGAATCGCCAAGAAAAAAAGTAATGCGAGCGGACTCATCCTCGAATAATTCGACTTTCCTTGGAAACAGGTGAGCTATAGCAAACAAAATATAAAGACTTGCAACAGCCATATAAATCCAAAAAAAGACGTTGTCCTTATAAACGTCCGAGTTCATAACTCTATTTATATACATGCCCATAATAACAGCATAAATAACAATACCTTCTATTGACCCCCAAAGCCAAAGTTTGCTTTTAGACTCATATACTTTATTTTCTTCCATTTAATTACCTCGTTCTAATAATAAAAAAAACGGCCCGGATTTTATTCCGAGTCGTTTTTGAAATTAACTGGATCCCCTCCCTCGCGCTGCTCAGTCGAGGATGACGAGGAACGCGCGCTCAGTCGAGGATGACGCCGTTGGCGTTACTTCACGAATGCGTTGTAAATCGCCTTGATAGCCTTTTCGGTATCGGATTCGTCAACACCGGTGATGATGTTGATCTGCGAAGAACCCTGGTCGATAATGCGGACGTTCACCTTGCTTTCTGCGAGAGCCGTAAAGAGCGTCGCGGCAACACCGATCTTGTTCGTCATGCCGTGACCCACGGTAGCGATAAGAGCGATGCCCGGGAAAATCTTAATACGGTCGGGGCGCATCTGCTGCGTGATGTCTTCAAGGACAACGTCTTGCACGGCATCGAGAGCTCTAGAATCCACGACGATGCTCATGGAGTCAATTGCACTCGGGCAGAGTTCGTAAGAAAGTCCTTCGCTTTCGAGAACGGCGAGCACGCGGCGGCCAAAGCCGACTTCCTTGTTCATCATGGACTTTTCGATGTAAATCATCGAGAAGCCCTTGCGGCCTGCAACACCCGTAATCGGGAGCTTTGCGCTTTCCGGAGTCGGGCCAATGATGGTGCCAGCGTCTTCCGGGCGGTTCGTGTTACGGATGTTGATAGGAATCTTCTTCGCACGGCACGGAGCGATGGATTCGTCGTGAAGCACGCTTGCGCCGGAGTAAGCGAGTTCGCGGATTTCGCGATAGCTCACGTATTCGATCGGCAGCGGATTTTCGACGATGCGCGGGTCAGCCATGAGCATGCCCGAGACGTCGGTCCAGTTTTCGTACTTGGCAGCGTCAATGCCGTTAGCAAGGATTGCGCCAGTGATGTCGGAACCGCCACGGCTGAAGGTCTTCACTTCGCCACGGAGGTTACTGCCATAGAAGCCCGGCAATACGTACAACTGATTTTCGTCGCCGAGAGTCTTTGCAATTTCTTCGTAGGTCTTCGGAGCGATGCGATACTTGTCATCGAAAGTGATGAGCGGGTAGCTATCGACGAAGTTTGCGCCGAGGTACTTGGCCATGAGGCGAGCGCAGAGGAATTCGCCACGGCTCACGAGGAAGTCCGTGCTCACGGATTCCGGATGGTTCTTGAGCTTGTCTTCGAGACTGTCGAGGTCTTCAGTAAGCTTGTCTTCAAGACCCAAATCCTTGCAGATTTCGTCATAACGCTGACGGATCAAGTTCCACGGGGTCGAAAAGTCGAGGCCCTTGGAGGCGAGATCATAAGTGCTGTAAAGGAGGTCGGTAAGCTTGGTTTCTTTCGGATTACGCTTACCAGGAGCGGAAACGACGATGACCTTGCGGTTCTTGTCGGATTCAACGATGGCCTTGATTTTCTTGAACTGGCCGGCATCGGCGACAGAGCTGCCACCGAACTTGCATACGATTCTTTGACTCATTTTTTCCTTTCGGGCCACCAAACCTCTCAGCTTCGAGCGCAACCGCTTTCCTCACGATTGTCGTGCCCAAGCCTACCCATCTGGCCAGCCACTTTTGGTAATATGGTTGTCTATGTCTGCGACGGCACTTTACCGCCGCGCGGCACATATATAGAAAAATGCAAGGATTACGGCAAGGCTTTCGAGCTTTCTCCCCTGTTTACGAACCGCCGTTTACTCACCATTATTTTTAACAAAAATTTACAGGACAAATCGGCAAAAAAAGCGTGTTTATATAGTAGAGGGTCTATGAAAAAACACGAAAAATTGATGCTTATCGCCGCCCAATCCAACATTCCGGTTCTTTTGCAAGGGGAATCCGGGGTTGGCAAAGAGATTGCGGCCAAATTTATACACAATAACAGTTCACGGAGCAACGGGCCGTTTATCGCGCTCAACTGCGGCGCCATCGTCAAAACGCTTGCCGAAAGCCTTTTAGAAGGAGCCAAAAAAGGTTCCTACACCGGGGCCGCCATCGATCATCAGGGCATCGTGCAAGCGGCAAACGGCGGCACGCTTTTCCTCGACGAAATCGGCGAAATGCCGTTCGACATGCAAAGCAAGCTGTTACGCATTTTGCAAGAGCGGTCCGTTCTGCCTCTCGGGGCAACGCAGAGCGAACCTGTAGATTTTAGACTTGTGTGTGCAACAAACAGGGATTTGCAAATTGAAATCAACGATGGGAATTTCCGCAAGGATTTATATTTTAGACTAAACGCTTTCCCCATTGTCATCCCGCCGTTACGCGAACGAGACGATTTTGCCGATATCGTGCAAAACGTATGGAGAGACATTTCCGAAAGAACTTTTGCAGAGCACATCCCGCTACGCGACAAGCAAATTGATATGTTGTCCAAACACAAGTGGCCGGGGAATATCCGCCAACTGAAAAACGTACTCCAGCGCTACGCCCTCCTCAAGCAGCACGACATCACCCTTGGCGAAGTCCTTGCCGAAGAATTTTCAAAGACATCGTTAAATGAGAAGGAGTTCATAAACGATTATCCCGCACAACGTGCATCAGCCCCTAACTGGTCGTTTATTCAAAAAGCACTTTTCGAAAACAAAGGAAACAAGAGCAAGGCCGCAAAATCTTTAAATATCAGCCGCGGCTGCTTGTGCTACCAAATAAAAAAACACGAGTTCCAAAATAGTTGGGACCCGTGCAAAAAAATGCAAAAATATTCTCTAGCTTAGAACGCGTCTAGAACTTCACGCCGACTGCAATGTAATGATTGCCGCCTTCAAACGCGGGGCGTGGACTGTACGCGTAATCGAACACGATCATGCCGAATACGACTCCAAGACCACCGCTGATCGCATCTTCGGTATCTGGGCGGATTGCATAGCCCATTCGGAACGAAAGCATGTCGAAGTAAACGACTTCGCCGCCAAGCAACAATTGCGCTTTCGTATCGGCACGGCGATACGCATCAACAGACAAGTGAACCTTCCAGCGGTCAAGAATCGGGATGAATCCCGTCACGCCCGCCTTAAGTGCAAGCGGAGCCGCTTCCCTCTCTGTATCGTACTTGCTTGCAAAACCGAGGTTCGTGAAATTCGCGCCAAAGGCAACGTATTCATTCACACGGTAAGAAGCTCCCGCATCAAACGTAAAAAGAAAACCCGTCTCGTCGTCGATGGTCTGCGTCGCAAAGCGCATCGAGGCTGCCCAATTAAAAATCTTGGAACGGCTACCAAAACCAGCCAAAATGGACCACGCGTAAGAGCCATACTCCGAAGTCTTGAGACCGTTCTCGTCACGACCTTCGATATCATCGTAGCCTAAAAAATCAACCGTGAACGCAAGAGTAAACTTATCCGCAACAGGCAGTCCGTAATAAGCGGATATAAAGTTGTCGGCACCGCCTTCGCCAAAAATCACCTGACTGAGTCCAAATTCCGCATCGTTTGCAACGCTCATCGCAAGCGGATTTCGCGAAACTTCAGAAACGCGACCCGGATCAGCAACGCCAGCACCCGAAAGTGCAGCAGCACGCGGCGACACCGGCATCGACAAAAACTTCATCGTCACACCACCCGGATCCACATGCCAATAATCCCCGGCAAGCGCAAGGGAACCAACAGCAAAAACGAGTGCAATAAACTTTTTGAACATACGAGGTATAAGATACTAAAATAGACGAGAGAGTAGAGACGAGAGACGAGAGATTTTCAAACAATATACGCGCGAAGTGCCACTATCATCTTTCGTCTCCAGTCTGTAGGCTCGCAGAGCCGTTTTTTGTACAAGTACCAAATGCTAGGCTCGGAACAAACCTATAAGCGAGTAAAGCAGAAATGTTTACATTTCTATTTTCGAGCGACGGGTTTGGTACTTGTACAATGGTCCTGCAAGCAGTCCCGCTTCACTCGCCTTACGCATTTGTCATCTAAACGCGCCAGCCTTCCATGATTTTGAGGCAGTCCGCGAGGAGTTCTGCACTGCGTTCCTTGCCTTCGGTTTCCACGTAGCAGCGGAATTCCGGAGCGTTTCCGCTCGGGCGCAAGTGAATGATGTCGCCGGAATCGAATTCCATGCGGTAGCCATCGACTTCGTTGAGCGAAACCATCTTGCCCTGGAACGTCTTGTCCTTTGCAAACTTCGAAGGCTTTGCAGCAAGAGCGCCGAACAATTTTTCGCCGAGATTCTTTTCGCGGATTTCAGCGAGTTTCGCCTTCGACTTTTCAGTCGGGAATTCCTTGAGGCGGTCGCTCACAGTAAAGCGCTTGGGCAACTTGCGCAACAAATCCACAACGCACATGCGTTCCTTGCGGACCATCACCATCACGGCAATCATCGGGAGGAGAGCGTCACGCGTCGGGAGAGCCTTGAGCGTGCGACCATCGAGCGTCAAATCCGTCTCAAGCAAGAAGCCGCCATTGGCTTCGTAACCTGCAACCGTGAGGCTCTTGTCGTTTGCATCGACCAGGCTTTCCATGCCGGCAATCACATACGGGCTACCAATGCGCGTGCGGCAAATCTTTTCAAAGCTACCGGACTTTTCAAGCGAAGTATTGCAGCTCACCGGAGTCGCAATGCGCTTGATGCCAAGAGACTGTGCGGCCAAAATGCCAAGCACGTCGCCACGGAGCCACATGCCCACGTCGTCAGCCAAAAGCGGACGGTCTGAATCGCCGTCGGTGCTGAACACGGCATCCACGTAATCCTTATGAGTAAATTCACGGGCAAGTTCTTCGTCTTCCTTGCGGATAGCTTCGGTATCAACCGGCACAAAGACATCGCTACGGCCAAACGGCTTGACCGTCGCACCGAGGCTTTCGAGAACCTTCACCACAATGTCGCGGCCCACAGCGGAATGCTGGTAAACGCCAATCGTAAGTCCATGCAAAGCATCGCTACCGAAAAAGTCCGGATAACGCTTGCAGTAATTAGCTTCGGCTTCCGCCTCGACCGCCGGGAGTTCAGGCGCCGCCTTGAGCATGCCCTTATCGTCAAAAAGTGCTTCATCAAAATCCACCGACTGCGAAACAATTCCCTGTTCGTCAGCCTTCGTGATTTCGCCATTCGGGTGATTGAACTTGATGCCGTTGCGATCTGCCGGAATGTGGCTACCCGTCACCATGATGGTCGGCAAATGCTTGTCGATGCCGTACATCGCAATCGCCGGGCTCGGGATGCGACCGCAGTAAATCACCTTCCAGTTCGCATCGGCGCCTGCCTGCACAAGCGACTTCAAGATGCGTTCCGTACTCGGACGCAGGTCACCTGCAATCGCAATCGTATGTTCGCACTTGTAAGACACTTCGCAATACTTGATAAAGGAACGCGCATATACATAGCACACACGGTCAGTCATAGCGCTCACGAGACCGCGGGCACCACTCGTACCAAATGCCACCCCGGACTGTTTCATCACATCTTGCATCGCAACGGACATATTAAACCTCTATTTAGTAGGCGGTAGGAAGTAGTCAGTAGGAAGGACGCAATAGTGAGTTGCAAAATCCAAAAGCACTGCTAAACCGCCAAATGTTTTTACAAGGTAAAAGATACTAAAAACCGCTTAATATAAAGCGGCCCTCATTTCAACGATAAAAGAAAAAGAGGAGCATCGTGATAATAATCGCAAAGAATAGAGAACACATATCATGAATATACATTTCTATTTTGACACTTTACTGTCAAAAAAAACGCCCAACAGATACGTTTCATCATTAAAGTTCGCAACAACCCCCATCAATTTCTATATTCCCCGTCATGGATAGAGCACGCCGCCGCAAATTTGGACAAAACTTTTTAGATGTCGAAACCGCCACCGCCATCGCAGGCGATTTACCCGCCGAAGTTGGCGAATACGTCCTCGAAATCGGCCCCGGCCACGGTGCCCTCACGGAGCATTTGCTCCAGCGCGGTCTAGAACTCACCGCCGTCGAAATCGACGAGCAATGCGTCGAAGTCCTAAAAGAAAAGTTCAAGGATTGCAAGAATTTCAATATTGTCAACATCGACTTCTTGAAATTCGACTTGCAAGCATTCTTGGATGCACACGCAAAGCCGTGGGTCACCGGCAATTTGCCGTACAACGTAAGCACCGCAATTATCGCAGGGCTCATGCCGCGTTTGCACTTGACCAAAGGCTTTATGGGAATGGTGCAGCTCGAAGTCGCCGAACGCATTTGCGCTGAACCCTGCACCAGCAATTACGGAAGTTTGTCCGTACTCGTTTCTGCATTTGCAAACACACAAATTCTCCGCAAAATCGGGCCGGAGCATTTCACGCCGAAGCCGAACGTCGATAGCGCCACTATGCTACTCACTCCACGCGAAGACGCGATTCAAGCCCCCGACGGATTCTTCGACTTTGTCCGCACCGCATTCACGCAAAAGCGCAAAACACTTGCCAATTCGTTCGGTAGAAATTACGACAAAAAGAAAATCCAATCGACAATTGAACTTTTGGATTGGCCCACGACCATCCGCGCCGAAGAACTCAGCCCCGAACAGTTCCTGAATTTCTACAAGGCATTTAAAACCGAATCATAACAACGCAAACCCACAGCCAACACATTCCTTTTAATGCCCCCCCCAAACGCGTCATTCTCGACCGAAGGGAGGGAATCCATTATTTCTTCTCCCATACGCAATGAAAATTAAAATCCTTATCGACAACATCAGCGGTTGTGCCAACAGCGGCAACACCTGCGAATCCTGCACAGCCAAAGCTTCACAAAAGCAATTGAAAGGCGAATGGGGACTTAGCGTTTATACGGAATTCAACGGCAAACGCATTTTGCTCGACACGGGAGCCTCCGCACAATTCGCGAAGAACGCCGCCATCTTGGGCATCGACATCTCGCAAATTGACGTAGGCATCTTGAGCCATGCCCATTACGACCATGCAAACGGCATGCAAGAATTTTTCAAGCACAACAATCACGCCAAATTTTATCTGCGTGATTCCGCCGCCGAAAACTGCTACCACACGCACAAATTCTTAAAATTTTTCACGTACCAAGAATACATCGGCATCCGCAAAGGCACGCTAAAACACTACGCCGACCGCATCGTATTCGCGAAAGGCGACTGCGATATTTTTCCAGGCATCACCCTCGTCGGCCACAAGGCTCCACACCTCGACGAAATCGGCAAACGCGCCCACATGAGCGTCAAAGAAAACGGCAAGTACCGCCCCGACAGTTTCGACCACGAACAAAGTCTAGTCTTCGATACGCCCAAAGGCTTGTTCATCATGAACAGCTGTAGCCACGGCGGAGCCGACAACATCGTCAAAGAAATCGAAGCGACATTCCCCGGCAAACAAATTTACGCCATCCTCGGCGGATTTCACCTATTCCGCACGCCAGATGACCGCGTGAAAGCATTCGCCGAATGCCTCCGCGAGTTAAACGTTCAAAAAATCTACACGGGCCACTGCACCGGGCAACGTGCCTACGAAATCCTGCACAACGTGCTCGGCGACAAAGTCGAACAAATGCACACCGGCATGGAAATTGAGGTATAGTCCTCCAAAACTGCTAAAAAAGATTGATTATTCCAAGCAAAGGATAATCCAATATTTTATTTATTCTAATTTATCATTTAAAGTCGATTTCCATTAGAAAGGTATTTCCTATGAAAAAACTTTTTGCAGTTCTACTCATCCTCTGCTCCACAACACTTTCTTTTGCACAAGCAAAAAAACACACGCTAACCATGGACAGAGGCTTTTTCACAACCGACTATACCATTGACGGACAAGAAGTCGATTGCGACGCATTCGAAAGGGAACTCTCCAATGTTTATGAAGCAATCGACAAATGGAATACCGGAAATACAATGAGATATATTTCGTGGGGTGCAGCATTTGGTGGTGGATTTCTACTCGGATACAGCATATACCAAGGTTCATCTTATGGAGCGGGAAGCAGCTACTTAATGGGAGTAGCGGCAGGTGGCGCAATCATTGTCGCGGCATTTATTATCGATTACATCGGCAACTCTAAAAAAGATAAAGCTGTGGAAATTTACAACAATTACAAGGGCGATATCATAGGCAACGGCTCATTCAGCATGGGAATCGTCCCGACCCAACAAGGCGGCATCGCCCTAGCGTTCAATTTCTAAAATAAAAGCCTCTTGCGAGGCTTACGAAATTTTGCACAACGTGCTCGGCGACAAAGTCGAACAAATGCACACCGGCATGGAAATCGAGGTATAAAAAATCACTGGATTCTTCGTCTAACGACTCAGAATGACGATCTCCATTACACTGGATCGTTTGTGAGCAACAAGTTCTTGATATTAATCAAGAACGGTTGCGAGAGTGAGCGCATATTACACTTCACCTTTAACTTTAGCGCGAACGGTCTATAACTGCTTAGAGTAATCGCGCTCGCCAAAGAGAGCTGTACCCACGCGAATCATCGTAGAACCCTCTTCAATCGCGACTTCCAAATCAAGCGTCATGCCCATCGAAAGCTGATCGAACTTGGCAAACGCGCCACCTTTCGTAAGGAACTTGTCGCGCAGCCCACGCAAAAACGCAAAGCACTCGCGGCTATCTTCAGGCACACCCGTATTCTTGCCAATCGTCATGAGACCGCGGAAACGCAAATGCGGGAAATTCGCACTTTCGCCATCCGCATTCGCCGCCCCGGCACGCTTTTCCAAATCTTCAAGGAACGCTTCAGCCTCATGCACGTCAAGGCCGCTCTTCGTCTCTTCTTCGCCCGCATTCACTTGGAACAAAATATCAAGAACTTTGCCCTGACCATTTGCAGCCGCAGCACAAACCTTCTCCAGCTTTTCCACCGCTTCAATGCTCGCGATAGAATGAATGCAATCCGCCACAAGAGCCGCCTTCTTGAGCTTGTTACTCTGCACAGGACCAATTACATGACAACGCACGCGACTCCCGTCCTTCGCAACACGCGGCTCGGAGAACTTGAGTTCTGCTTCTTGCACGCGGTTTTCGCCAAAGTCCGTCGCGCCAAGCGCAATCGCATTTTCCACAGCCTCTGCCGGGTGGAACTTGCTCACCCACACAAGCTTAACCGATTCACGGTTGCGGCCCGCAATCTTGCAAGCCTCGACAATCCTTGCTTCGAGAGCTGCAAGGTGCTCACGCATTTCATCAAGTGTGAATTCCATAATTTTTAGTAGACAGTAGGAAGTTAGAAGTAGACAGTTGTTAGATTAGTGGTTAGGTACTTGCAAAAGATAATAATTTCACAAAGCTCTTGACATCTGGTTTTGCATGAATTTTACCGGTTAGCACATAAAACACATTTTATTTCCATAATTATGCATTTTTCCATAATATCGGAAATAAAACCAACTTTATTATTTATAAAAATTTTTATACCATTTGGTATTATACCAAATGGTATAATTTTTCAATTTCCCTATTGACCATCCCACAGAAATAAATTATACTATATAGTATAAGAAAGAGGACTATTACATGAATCCATTCAGATACGGTTGCGTTGTTGACGGGGAATATTTCTGCCCACGTCCTGTGCTTGAAAAAGAGTTAAGCCGCTTGGTATCGGCAGGACAAAACATTGTCATTCAAGGAGAACGTCGAATGGGAAAAACGTCCCTCGTTTGTCAAACCGTCCGCAACATGCGAAAGTTCAAGTTGCTGTACATCGACTTGCTAGGGATACGGACAATAGACGATTTTTGTAGAAAAACGACTTCAGCAATTTTATCTTTGGACAAACGCAAATCTTTCTTGACTTCTTTAATTGACCTGCTCAAAAATATCCGCCCAACATTGTCATTCGACCCCATGACAGCCAACCCAACGCTTTCCGTTGACGTATCTGCCACCACGCCATCTGATAGCATCGAAACAATTCTAGATGCCATCGAAAAGCTCTCCGAAAAAAAGAAAATCTGCGTTGTCTTTGATGAATTTCAAGACATGCTTTACTTGGATAACGCAAACAGCATTCTCGCTTCGCTCCGTAGCAAAATTCAATTTCAGCCAAGCATTCCTTACATATTCATGGGCAGCGTCAGGAATTCCATGGCAGAACTTTTCTCAAATTCCCGTAGCCCATTCTATAAATCGGCGGCTCTATTCGACATTGGCAAAATAGACGACGAAGATTTCATACCGTTTTTAAAAGAGCGCTTTAAATCGGGAAATCGAAGCATTGACAATCAAATTTTAAAAAGGATTATCGAACTCTCTGGGAATGTTTCTGGAGATGTTCAGGAACTGTGCGACGCTTTATGGACCGTCACAGATCACAACAAAGAAATTGATAATGAGGACATTTTTGATGCACTGAATTTAGTCTTCGCCCGTGAATCGAAATCTTACATGCCAATTTTATCGCAGCTGACAAAACAGCAATTGGCCGTTTTGAAGTGCATTTCCCTTATAGGTGGAGAAAATCCATTCTCTGTAGAGTTTATAAAAGCAAGCAAAATCAGCAACGCAAGTTCAATCCGAAAAGCAATTTTGCGACTCGTCAATCTGGATATTCTATACCTAAACGATGGAGTTTACAAGTTTTCTAATCCGTTCTTTAAAGAATGGCTAAAAAGACAATAAATTAATTATACTAAATAGTATAATACTAAATGGTATAATTTTTCAATCGCATATAAATGAGAGATGCCCGCTCGGAGGCGGGCATGTCAATATAATAAAAACAATTACGCTTTCTTCGTAGGCTTTTTCGCAGTTTTCTTTGCGGTAGGCTTGACGACTTTCGCAGACTTCACAGATTTCGCGGCGGTATTATCCGCACCTGCAGCCTTCTCGTCACCACCTGCACTAGCCTTTTCCACAGGAGTCTCTTTCGTCTCTCGCCTCTCGTCTTTCGTCTGAGCCGCCACTTTCACGCCAGCAAACAAAATCTTGACGATTTCGTCGATGTGCTTGTGCGTGAAAATCTTGAGGCCCTTCTTAGCCGGTTCCGGGAGTTCCGCCACATCCTTCTTGTTGCCTTCGGGCAAGCGGAGCGTTTTAACGCCAGCGGCGAGTGCAGCAAGAGCCTTTTCGTTGAGCCCACCAATCGGGAGGCAAGCACCCGTGAGGCTCACTTCGCCCGTAAACGCAATGTCCGGTGCAATAGGATGCTTCGTAAATGCACTGAGCAAGCAAAGCGTAAGCGCAATACCTGCAGACGGCCCGTCCTTCGGCACGGCACCTTCCGGCACGTGAATGTGGATGTCCGTCTTCCGCACAATCGCGGGGTCAATGCCAAAGCGCTGCAAGCGTTCACGCACAAGCGAAACAGCAATCTGTGCCGATTCCTTCATCACATCGCCAAGCTTACCCGTCAAAATCAGTTGCCCTTTGCCGCTCAAGAGCATGCATTCAATGGGCAGAATTTCGCCACCGACGCTCGTCCAAGCAAGTCCCGTCACAACGCCCGGGCGGCCCGGTTCCGGCAGCTGGTTGTCAAGGAAACGCGGAGCACCGAGATATTCATGGAGAATTTTCTCCGTAATTTCAGACTTAAACTTCTTGCCCATCACGATGTCTTTCGCACGATGGCGAACCGCATTTTCAAGCGTACGTTCAAGTTCACGCACGCCCGCTTCGCGAGTCCATCCACGCATCACGTACGAAATAACATCGTCGTCAAAGTGAATCTGTTCGTCAAGCTTCACGCCCGTGCGTTCACAAATGCGAGGCAGCAAATACTTGCTTGCAATCTGCAACTTTTCGTGCGGATAGTATCCCGGCAAGCGCACGATTTCCAAACGGTCGCGGAGTGCTTCTGGAATTTCGCCTTCGCTATTCGCTGTCGCGATAAACAGCACACGGCTAATGTCAAGCCCCACTTCCATAAAGTGGTCCGTAAAATCGTGGTTCTGTTCCGGGTCCAAAACTTCGAGCATCGCACTCGCCGGGTCGCCCCTAAAATCGCTTGCCATCTTGTCGATTTCGTCAAGCAAAATCACAGGGTTCATGCACTTCGCACGGCGCAACGCATGGATAAAGCGTCCCGGCATCGCACCGATATAAGTACGGCGGTGTCCGCGAATTTCAGCTTCATCACGCACGCCGCCAAGCGTAATGCGGACAAAGTTACGCTGCATGGCTTTTGCGATAGATTCCACGAGCGTCGTCTTGCCCACGCCCGGAGGCCCCACAAGGCAAAGAATCGGAGCGCGGCGTTCCGTACCGGTAAGCTTCAGCACGGCCACGTATTCCATGATACGTTCTTTAACTTTATCCAAACCGAAATGCTTGGAATCGAGTTCAGCCTTCACCTTCTTCATATTGAGAACGGTGTCGGTATAAACGCCATACGGCAAAGCCAAGAACCAATCCACGTAATTGCGGCTCACCGCATATTCCGGGGAAGTAGGCTGCATCATGCGCATGCGGCCAATTTCGTCTTCGAGCTTTTCTTCAATCGCCTGGCTAAACTTTTTGGCCTTGATTTTCTTGAGCAACTGGTCGGGTTCCGAAGATCCGCCGTTATCGGCATCCAGCTCGTCCTGGAGTTGGCGAATTTGTTCCGAAATAAACCATTCCTTTTGCTGCTGCGCCATCTTCTGGCGAACATTCTGCTGCACACGGATAAGCACGTTCTCGTTGTCCTGTGCAAGCTGCATCAGGCTAATCAAACGTTCCGCAAGGGCATCAATCGTTTCCTCTTCCAAAAGGGCCTGCTTCTCGGAAAGCGAAACCTGCAAGAACGGCACCATTCCATAAAATGCATTGATGTGGCTGTCCATCGTGAACATCGCTTCGACCATGCCTTCGGCGATATTCCTGTGCATCGCATAGTTGCGGAACATGTTCAGCACATCTTCAAACTTGGCGCACTTATCTTCGGGCTTGATAAAGTTCACCCTCGGAGAAACCGTCACCTGCAAAAATCCGTCACGCAAAACAATCGAGCGGAGATCCACTACGGATTCCCCTTCCAGTACAACCTTCACGCAGCCGTTCGGGAACGGAGTCACGTTCGCCACATGCGCAATCACGCCCACCGTATAGAGGTCGAGCATCGGATTGTCGAGCGATTCCTGCTCCACGTTCTTCTGGGCGACAAGAATAATTTCGTTATTGTGGTTCTCTGCAAATTCAAGGGCGCGAAGCGACATCTCGCGGCCTACCAAAATACGCCGCGTCGTCAGCGGGAATACAACAGCATCCCTCAGAGGGAGCAACGGATACGTTTTATTAAAATCAAAAGCCATGTTATAAAAATTAGTAAACCCCGCAAAAAATTCTGCGAGGTGTTGTGATACTATGCCATGTTCGTTTTATTCTTCGCGACCCCGCCGCCCGAAGTTGGTTTCGTATAAAGGCTTTCCTTCACCATCTCCGTCGTAAGAGTCAACTTCTTTTCGCCAGAACCCGGCATCTTGAACATCGCCTGCTGCAACACACGCTCCATGACAGAACGCAGCCCACGGGCACCCGTCTTGCGGGTCATTGTTTCGCGGACAATTTCCTGGAGGGCTTCGTCTTCGAATTCGAGCTTGATGTTGTCCATTGCGAACAAGCTCTTGTACTGCTTGACAAGGGCGTTCTTCGGCTGCGTCAAAATATTGAGGAGAGCCTTTTCGTCGAGTTCTTCGAGCGCAACGGCAATCGGCAAACGTCCGACGATTTCCGGAATGAGGCCGAACTTGATCAAATCTTCCGGTTCGAGCTGCTTGAAGAGTTCGCTCAAGCTGTTTTCGCTCGCCGTGTGGATTTCAGCGCCAAAGCCCATACCACCCTGATTCACGCGCTGCGAAATAATTTTGTCGAGCGTTTCGAAAGCGCCACCGCAAATGAACAAAATGTTCTTCGTGTTCACCTGCACGAGCGGCTGTTCAGGGTGCTTGCGTCCACCCTTCGGAGGAACAGAGGCAACCGTGCCTTCCAGGAGCTTCAAAAGTCCCTGCTGCACGCCTTCGCCGCTCACATCGCGAGTGATGGAGGGGTTCGCAGTCTTGCGTGCAATCTTGTCGATTTCGTCGATAAAGATAATGCCGCGTTCCGCCTTGGAAACGTCGTAATCGGCAGCCTGCAACAAACGAACGATGATGCTATCGACATCTTCGCCCACGTAACCCGCTTCGGTCAAAACCGTAGCATCGGCAATCGTGAACGGCACGTCCAAAAAGCGAGCCATCGTCTGCGCAAGCAAGGTCTTACCCGAACCCGTCGGACCTACCAAAAGCAAGTTCGACTTTTCGACATCGACATCGTCCTTGGACTTGTGCGTCTGCTTGTAACGCAAGCGTTTGTAATGGTTATACACCGCTACAGAGAGCGCCATCTTTGCACGGTCCTGCCCGATGACAAAATCGTCCAGATGAGCCTTGATTTCTGTCGGGAGCGGAAGCGGCTTCGTCGAAATTTCCTTCGCTTCCTGTTCCTGTTTCGTACGGGCCAAGTCTTCTTCAAGAATACGGCTGCACATGCGTATGCAATCGCTGCAAATATACGCACCAGCGCCCGTAATCATCTTTTCGACTTGTTCCGCCGGCTTTCCGCAAAAACTGCAACTTACAGCCGGATGGTTCTTCCCGCTACGGTACATTAAATTCCCTCTTTACGCGGCACAAAAATTTCATCAATGACGCCAAAGGCCTTTGCTTCTTCCGGACTCATGTAAAAATCGCGGTCCGTCTTTTCGCGGACTTCATCGACCGGCTTTCCGGTATGCTTCGCGACAATTTCAGTAAGAGTATCCTTTGTACGGATAATTTCCTTGGCGGTAATCTGAATATCAGTAGATTGCCCGGTAGCGGCACCCGACGGCTGGTGCAACATGATGCGGGAATGCGGCAAAGCATAGCGCTTGCCCTTAGTGCCTGCAGCAAGGAGCACGGCGGCCATCGAAGCACAACTGCCAATGCAGATAGTCGCGATATTCGGGCGAACATGCTGCATGGTATCATAAATGGCAAGCCCTGCCGACACGTAACCACCCGGGCTGTTGATATACAGCGTGATATCCTTTTCCGGATTCTCGTATTCCAAGAAAATCAACTGGGCCATGACGTTGTTCGCCACTTCGTCGTTGATCGGCGTGCCCAAAAAGATGATACGTTCCTTGAGAAGTCTAGAATAGATATCATAAGCGCGTTCACCGCGCCCGGTAGTTTCAATGACGGTAGGGATGATCATTTATTCCTCTTATTACTTTGTTTCTTCTGCAGCCGGACGGATACCGACGATGAAGTCAGCAGCCATCTGGAAGCGAAGTTCGTCGCGCAGCTGGTTGATACGGCCAGACTGACGGAAGTGGTTCTTCAAGTTTTCGAATTCCACGTGGTAAGCGTTAGCCATCTGCTGGAGACGTTCGTCAACGACAGCCTGCGTCGGCTTGATCTTTTCCTTCGTAGCGACGAATTCGAGAATGCGATGCTTCTTGATTTCGCGGACTGCTTCAGCAGAAAGTTCGTTTATCTGTTCTTCGGTCGGTTCGACAACGTCCTTTTCGCTCTGGGCATTGCGGTTCAAGGTCCACTTGATGAGGTCATAGACACGGGCCTTCGGCACTTCGAACGGGTTAGCTTCGATGAGCTTGTCGATAGCTTCGTTCACAGCCTTGTTCTTTGCAGCGTCCTTCTTCTGGGCGGCGAGGCTTTCGGCGAGGTTGTTCCTCAAGTCAGCTTCGTCCTTCACGCCAATCTGCTTGCAGAATTCTTCGTCCAAAGTCGGCGGAACGATTTCGCGAACGTCCTTGATTTCGACGTTGAACTGAGCGGTCTTGCCGCGGTAACGTTCGTCCTTGTGGTCATCCGGATACTTGAAGTTGATTTCCTTCTTGTCGCCAGCCTTAGAACCCATGAGGCCTTCGTCGAATCCCGGAGAAGCAGATTCACCGAGGAGAGAACGGAATTCCTTGTTTTCCGGGAGTTCCTGCTTTTCACCATCGATAACAACTTCGATATAGTCGCCCACGACAACGTCGCCCTTCTTGGCTTCGCGGTCAACGTGTTCGTCCTTGCTCCACATCTGCATGAGGCGGTTGAACTCGTTCTGGACTTCTTCTTCGTGGACGGCAGTGGCCGGAACGGTGATGCCCGTGTCAGCGTAACCCTGGATATCGATTTCCGGATCGACTTCGACTTCCACCTTCAGTGTGATGTCAGCCTTTTCGTCATCTTTGAAATCCGTGACAACCAACTTGCCTACCGGATTGATGTTCGCCTTCTTGAGCGTGTCCTGCACGATGGAGTTCACGACATCATCAACCGCTTCGTGACGGATGGAAGGTCCGAACTGCTTCAGAATCATGGACTTCGGCACCTGACCCTGGCGGAATCCCTTCAAGGTGACCTGCTTCTTGTACTGAGCAAGCTTCTTTTCGAACGGAACCTTGAGATCGTCCTGCGGGATTGTAATTTCAATGGTGCGCACGGTAGCGCTAGTTTCTTTGATTTCAGCGGACATATATACTCCGATAAACGGTTGTTAAAAAGGTGGTAAAAAAGAACTGCGAGGGGTGGGAGTCGAACCCACACACCGAAGTACCAGATCCTAAGTCTGGCGCGTCTGCCAATTCCGCCACTCTCGCGATTTCAAGACCAAAGATACAAAATCTTCAAAAATATTTTTTGACTACTTGCGTAAATAGCCGTTTACAAGTGCCCAAAATCACCCTTTTTCAATAATTCCGTAAAAACGGGACGGGTAACGTTTTGGGATAAGCCCAAGTTTGTTCATCACGCGGAACGGCAACATCAGGACAAAGCCGATCGGACCGCTAAAACAATTCCTCAAAAGCTTGATGCCGGACCCCGGGAAAAGATAGTCACCCATCGCGAGGCTGTACTTCACACCGAGGCCGTCCAACAACTTTTTCATCTCGTCGTACGAAAAGTGCCAAAGGTGATCGGACACCGCAATATGCGCATACGTGAGTCCGCTTTCGAATAACGTTTTAAAGTCATTCGTACACGGGAGCGTGAACAGCACCCGCTTTTTGGCTATCCCAATCGCGTACTTCAAGAATTCCGTCGGGTTCGGCACGTGCTCCAGCACCTCGATCAACATGACCGTGTCAAAGGAATTTTCGCCAAGCGTCTCGCCCGGTTCAAGTAGTTTCGTCTTGAGGCCGTTCTGGTCTGCAACCGCAAGCGACTTCTCGTTGATGTCGGCAACAGTCGTTACAAATCCGGACTTTTTCAATTCAAACGAGTAAGCGCCTTCGCCACCACCGAGATCAAGAACCGTCTCCCCGCGAATTTCCTTGAGCAAGAATTCGACAATAGGCAGATGAGCTTCGCCCGGCTTCGCCGGAGGCCCCGGAACAAAAAATGAAGATTGACCCTGCAATTTTCCCATAGTTTGAAATATAGTAAACAGTGGTTAGTGGTTAGTGGTTAGTGATTAGTAGACAGTAGGCAGTAGGAAGTAGACGGTAGACAGTTGACTGTCTTTTTGCGTCATCCTGACGACCGAAGGGAGGAAGGTCCAGTGACTGTTTGTAATTGGTAGGAAGTAGATTGTCTTAGATCAAATTGCGGCCTTTAAGGTCGTCCATGAGCGATTCCGGCATCCAATTCTTTTGCTTTTCAAATTCCGGGTCTTTGAGTTTTTTACGCTGTTCTTCGGCCTTGGCATCATTGCCCGCATCGTGGTAAATGCGGATAAGATTCAAGACAGAGCACCAATAGCGAATGGATTTTCCGGTGCGTTCCATATATTTGGATGCACTTTGTTCGTAAATACCGGCAGCTTCATCATAGCGTTTGAGTCTGTAGAGCATGTCCGCCTTGATTTGAAGCATAATCGGATGATTCGGAGCTTTTTTAAGCCCACGTTCAGCAAGTTCCAGCCCCTTTTGAAAATCTTTGCGGTCGTAATGAATCCAAATGAGCGGAGTCAAGAACAGCGGCCAAAAACGATTCGACTTGAGGGACGCCTCATCAAGCGTTTTAAGGTACGATTCACGGTTATCCGATTTAAACGGAAGCCAGCCCAAGCTGTTATCCACGAAATAAGCATAGACGGCATAAAACGCCTGCGCCTCCAATTCCGGGGATTCTTCGAACATTTTCGCCGCCGAACGCGTTTGCATCGCGCCCTTGACGGAATGGCCCGTTTCTAAAAGAACGTACCCAATTTCGTAATTGCGGAGAGCATCCCAAAGCCCATCGGTCTTGCAAGATTCCAGATTTTTAGCGGCAACCTTGAGCGAAGCCGTATCGCCCTTGTCGTCGTACAAGCTGATATGAATAATGTTCTGGAAAAGGCAACCCACGCCATCATTTTCAAGACGAAGTTTGCGTGCCAAATTAAACGCCTCGACATAATCGAGTTCCATCGTCTTTTGCGTAACCTGTTCTGCAAGCGCATTTTGCGTCGGGGTAAGTGCAAAAGAAAGATTGTCGGCAAAGGACATGCCAACTGCAATTAAAAGCGATATCAATAGTCTTGAAAACATTGTAAAAATAATTTAGAAATTTTTGATGAAGCTCACCACATTCCATTTTGGAATATGCTAACACTTGTTTATTAATGTAAAAAAATATATAAATACAATAGATGTTAATAAGAACTAAACATTTTATTAACAGCTGTTGGCTACTTTTTGACGTTAAGTGGTTGAATATCGGGAAGATATAACGAATTGGAATGAAAAAATTTTGAGATTGGGTGTAGGTTAAACATTTTTTATGGAGGCTCCCATGAAGTTGCTCCACAAAACACCGGCTGCGGCACTCTACTATCTGTTCCATCCAGGTTTCCAAACCTTCAAGGAACGGATTAAAGACGAACTGACTTCGAAAAGCAGCGTTAATCTCGAAGATGTCATGGATGACTCGAACCTTTACGCCTACTACCAACAGGGCGAATCGGCAGATTACGTAGCAGCCTATATCGCCGCATGCTGCTAGGATTTAGAACTAGAAACTTGAGGAATGCAAAGGGTAAAATGAAATCACACGAATGGGTTCGTAGCTAACGCTACCCACTAAGAAATTGTGTGTGTGTGGAGAAAAGACCCTGTGGCTTATGCCACAGGGTTCTTTTTTATAGTAAACATAATAAGAATTATCTCAATTTAAAAAAATGCCGGAATAAATCCGGCATGACAGACCTTAACAGGAAAATTTTAATGTCGTTTACTATAAAATGATACTTTTCCTAAGACCTAAAACCTAGCACCTATCAACTACTTCTTTTTCTTGGACTTGGCTTCTTTAGCGGCAGCGTCTTGCCTTTCGCAAGAAGTCACGACTTCGAACTTGCCTTTGTTCACGGTCACGATTTTCGTGTTGGCATTTGCGCCGCGACGGAACTTGATGTCTCCGTAAATTCCTCTAAAGTCCTTTGTCACATTGATGAAATGCGTCATGTCATCTTGCGAGTCCCTGACAGCGTTAAAGGCCGTGAAGATGATGTTTGCGGCATCATAGCTGAGTCCGCTTACTTTATCTTCACCAGGTTCAACACCCCAGCGTGCAGTAAAGTCCTTGACGAACGACGTATAGCCGACATTTCCTTTGTTCATATCAAGATCCGGGACGCTGAAATAGGAACCATCCACAAGACGCTTGCCCTGAATCAAAAGTTCACGACCGTACCAGCCGGATGTTCCGAGATACGTGCCAGTAACTTTATGGAATGCAGCCTGGCTCACCATGGCGCCAGCATCTGCCGGGTTTGTCGCAGGAATAAAGAGACCTGGAAATTCAGCATCGGCATCGGAGAGGTAAGCCTTGCGGTTCGTTCCCGATGCACCGAGGTCGCTTACGCCCTTGGCAATGTTACGGCGGCGGTTTTCACGATTGAAGTAAACATCGCGCATAATGTTGAATTCCGTCTTGTAGTCCGGGCGGCCTTCTTCGTAATTGCGGAAAGCGAAAACTTCTCCGCCACGGCGTTCAACAGCACGTGTAAAGGTTTCAGACATCGCCGTACCGAAATCGCCCAGCGGGCTCATCACGCCAAATTCACGAATGTCCAAGCACTTGATGGCGAAGTCCGCGATAGTTTGCGCAAGAATGTCCATTGTAATATTGACTTGGAAAATGTTCGGGCCGAGTTTCGCAATCCCACCGTCAGTCGCCGTCGGGGTAAGCATCGGCACGCTCTGGAGGTTCGCTCCAAGCCATGCGGCCACAGCCGTCGCCGGGGCACTCATGATGGGGCCGATAATTGCGATGACGCTATCTTGATTGACAGCGCGCTGCGTACGCATGATTGCAATCGCCGCATCGGCGTGCGTGTCCTGGAAACGAATATTGACCTTGTCCTTGAGTCCGGACTGTTCGTAAGCGAGAAGCGCACCCTGAACCGCAGCGGCACCAAATTCGGCATAATCGCCGGAAAGCGGAGCCAGGACGAGAATCGTCGGAAGTCCTGCGCCCAGGCCTTCAAGCGCGTTGAGTCCCTTCTTCGCGGTGCTTGTCAAACTTTCAGAAGTACTGCTCTTGAGAACCATCTTGTACCAATACCTTGCGGCACGGAAACGCTTTGCATTTTGGCACTCGCGCCCAATCTGGAGTTCAAGCCAACCCATGACATCGCGATCGACGGGATACTTTTCCAAGAGCGCCTGGAGCTGGTCTGCGTTCAAGAGGGAAGCGGCGAGCGTCTGGATGACGACATCTTTCGCACGCGACCTTGCAGCCGGGTTCGTCGAATAGGAAAGCACACGGAGCATGGCTTCGACACCGTCGAACACGGAACCCTTTTCGACATCGATTATGGCACGGGCAATTTCCATGAGTTCACGGTAGGCGGACTTCACATGGTATTCCAAGAAACGTGAAGCCACATCGTATGCAGCGTCCTTCTTGCCAGAGCGGAGATAGCATTCCGTCAACATGACGGCAGCTTTTTCGCCATCCAACTTGCTGAAAGAAGAACTGTAAACCTTTTGAAGCGACGCAATCGCTTCGGAGCAACGGCCACCCTTGACCATCGGCTTCACGCGATCGACTTCGCTTTGGGCGAATGCCGCAGTAGAAAGAAGAGCGACTAAAAATAGGGGAAACAAGCGATTCATAATTAAACCTCGCCAGCCTTACTGAAAGCTATCGGCGGCCTCCTGCACGACAGCATGTTCTTTCTTGATTTGCTTCTGGAGCGATTCGGGGAGCTTGGACCAATCGACGACATCGACGCGGAACGGAAGTCCGCTTTCCACAAAGGCCTTTTCCACCGAAGTCATATCATCAAGGGCTATGGGGGCATCCGAGATGACAACCAATTCCAGTTCCGTATCCGGGGTCAAATCAACGCCCGTAACACGCGTACCATAAGCCCAAACCTGAAAACCCTCAAAATGGAGTCCAAGTATTCTCTGTACTGTTTCCAGTTGATCTGATTCTAAACAAAGAGTCATAGTTCACTAAAATATAGTTAATGTATTTTGACACTCAGTGACATTACGGCGCAACAGGCACAAAACGGAGGAACCAAACCTCGGTTTCGCTACCGATGCGGACTGGCGGCCCCCAGGAATCGACTCCGCTGGAGACAAGCCACTTGATTTGGTCAAGTTCGCCAAGACCGTATGCGAGGCGCCAAACCCAATTAATGATGACCGTTCCCGGGAAAAACTGGCCGTTATGCGTGTGGCCAGACATGGCAAAGTCAGGACGACGGCCGGGATGTTCCGGTTCAATGCCGCGAGGCTGGTGGTCGAGGAGCAACCAAGGAATTTTTGCAGCATCAGTCGGTGGACGCAAGTCAAAAAGCGGTTTGCGTTCGACTTCGCGGATTTTCGCGACATTGTGGTCATTACGGCCGGTAACACAGGCCAAAGGCGTACAGACCGTAGAATCCTCCAGCACGATAAAGCCGTTATCTTGCATCCATCCCTTGAAGTTGTTGCCTTTGTGTTCGAGGAAGCCTTCGTGGTTGCCGTTCACGGCGATTGCAGCCACCTTGGCCGTCGCCGCAAGCTTCTGCACCAAGAAGTCATATTCCCACGCTGAAAGCGTCGAATCCACCACGTCCGAAAAGTCTCCGCCGAACAACACAAAATCCGGGTGGAGGCTGTCACTCACATGCACAATGCGTTCCATCTTTTCGCGGCTGAACAAAGGATCAATGTGGAGGTCACTAAAAAATACTGCCGTAAATTCACGCTCCGTCGGAACAGCCACCTTAAATTCACGGACCTTGAAGTTCTCGTTGTTGCCGACGCCAATCGCCACGAACACAATCGTCATCACGATCGAAACAAAAAGCAAAAGCCTCGACACCGAAATGACGATGCGGCGATCAATCGGTTTCTTCACCACGACACGGCGAATACCGCGAGCAATCCACCAAAGAATATAAAGGAAAAGAGCTTCGCAAAGCCAAACAGAAAAGAACGACATGCCGAGCGAGGCGATATAACTTGTTCGAAGCTTTAAACAGACGGAGAGGACAACAATCGTAAGCCCAGCAATGATGCTCCCCTTGATTCCTGGAGCCACGTTCCTCACATTCATGAACAGGAACAGCACGCCGAAAATGAGTATAAACAAAAAAATCATATCAGCCTTGCCTGTATAAGTGAAAGAACATTGCGATGAACTTCTTCGGGCGTACGGTCTGCATCGACAACGGTCACAACGTCGCTGTAATCGCGACCAGCAGCCAAATAGCCTTCGCGGACGCGTTCAAAAAATTCCGCCTTTTCGCTTTCGAGACGGTCGGGGGCGCCACCGCGATTTGCCATGCGCTTGCGGCTCGCTTCGACAGTCAAATCCAGCACAATCGTGAGTTCCGGGAAGCAACCGCCGCATGTGAGTTCCGTGAGGCGTTGTACTTTGTCTGCACCAAGGCCACGAGCATAGCCCTGGTAAGCAAACGTACTCCATGCAAAACGGTCCGCAATAACGATGTTCCCCGCATCAAGCGCAGGTTTAATGATTTCGTGAATGACTTGAGCGCGGGCGGCATTGTACAGCAGAAGTTCTGTATCATCTGCCATGATTCCCTTGAACGCAGGGTCGAGCAAGAGTTCGCGGATACGCTCGGAAATTTTTGCGCCGCCCGGTTCACGCAAACGCACGACCTTGTGGCCAGACGCTTCAAGGGCAGACACCAGCAAGTCGATTTGCGTCGATTTGCCGGAACCATCAATGCCCTCGAGGCTGAAAAATTTCTTCGCTGTTTGCATGGCTTCGCAGTGGTTAGTGGTTGGTGGTTAGTGGCTAGGGCACCTTCGGTGCAGTAGGCAGTAAACAGTAGGCAGTGGCTAGTGGTTGGTGGTTAGGAATTGCAAATAAAAGCATCTTGATATCTGCAACACTGTTTACAAACCACTTGAAAATCCTGTTTACTAACCACTAATCACTGTTTACTATTCCACGTCCTTGCCGTGGCACTTCTTGTACTTGAGGCCTGAACCGCACCAGCAGAGGTCATTGCGACCGAGCTTTGCACCGGCTTGCTTCTGCGCACGCTTGACGGCGGCTGCAAGTGCCGGATTCATGACACGATTCGGACGAGTTCCCGGAAGTGCGCTCTGCGACATCGGCTGATTTTCGGCCTGATCTTCGGAAAGCGCATTCGATTCAGAAGAGGCGGCTTGGCCTGCGAGGCCCGCAGCCTTTGCACCGTCTGCACTCAGCTGTTCGGCGGATTCCTGAGACGGCTGCGCATCAGCGGATGTCCCTTCGGCAGGCTCACTTCGACCCTGCTCAGTGCTGGCAGGGACCTTATCGGTTGGTGAGCTTGTCGAACCATCAGCAGCTTGGCGTTCGGCATCGATCTGTTCCTGACTCTTGAGCTGCAGCTGGTCCGGAGAGACCGTTACGCCGTTCGGGAGCGTGATGCGGATGTTCAAAATGCGAAGAGCCGTGAGTGTTGCAATCTTTTCGAGGCAGCTTTCGAACATCTTGAAGCCATCGTTCTTATAGACCATCAGCGGATCCTTCTGGGCGTACCCGTGGAAGCGGATGGCATCCTTCAGCTGGTCCATGGCGTACAAGTGTTCCTTCCACACCTGGTCAATCGTCATGAGGAGGAAGCGGCGTTCAATATTGCGGAAATCGGTATCCGGGATAATCTTCGTGAGCTTGTCGTAACGAGTCTTGCAGAGGCCGATGATTTCGTCGAGCACCTGTTCCGGAGTTTTAGTCACGGCATCTTCAAGCGTCAGGTTGTATTCCATGCCGAGCGTGCGCTGCAAGTCCGTATGCAAGTCTTCGAGCTTCCACTGTTCCGGATAGCTCTTCGCCGGAATGTAGGCGGAAACCTTGATATCGCAAGCGTCTTCGATGCGGTTCATGATTTCGTCGCGGATGTCCTCGCCGTTCAAGATGCGGCGGCGCAGCCCGTAAATCACCTTGCGCTGCTCGTTCATCACGTTATCGTAGTCGAGCAAGTGCTTACGGATATCGAAGCTCTGGCTTTCGACGCGGCGCTGTGCACCACGGATGGAGCGGGAAACAATCGGGTGCGTAATCACTTCGTCTTCGCCCACGCCAAAGCGGCTCATCAAATTCTTGACGCTGTCGCCACCGAAGATACGCATCAGGTTATCGTCGAGGCTTAAGAAGTACTGGCTAGAACCCGGGTCGCCCTGACGGCCAGAACGACCGCGCAACTGGTTGTCGATACGGCGGGATTCGTGGCGTTCCGTGCCGAGCACGTGCAAACCGCCGAGTTCGGTCACTCCCGGTCCAAGCGCAATGTCGGTACCACGGCCAGCCATGTTCGTCGCAATCGTCACCTTGTCCTTGTAGCCTGCGTACTGGATGATTTCAGCTTCGCGGCCATGGTTCTTGGCATTCAAAACTTCGTGCGGGATGCCTTCTTTTTCAAGCATGCCGTGGAGAATTTCGGACTTTTCGATGGAAGCCGTACCCACGAGGAGCGGCTGGCCCTTGCTGTGGCGTTCCTTGATTTCAGCGACAATGGCACGCCACTTGGCATCTTCGGACTTATAGACCAAGTCCTGCAAGTCCTTACGGATGCACGGCTTGTTGGTCGGGATGACCCACGTGTTCATGTTGTAAATCTTGATGAATTCCGTTGCTTCGGTTTCAGCCGTACCGGTCATGCCCGAAAGCTTCTTGTACATACGGAAGTAGTTCTGGAACGTAATCGTCGCAAGTGTCTGGTTTTCACGGCGTATAGGCACACCTTCCTTCGCTTCGATGGCCTGGTGGATACCGTTCGAATAGCGGCGGCCTTCCATCAAGCGGCCCGTGTTCTCGTCAACGATGATGATTTCGCCGTCACGGACGATGTAATCGACATCCTTTTCAAATAAGTACCAAGCACGGAGTGCGTTATCGAGGAAGTGAACCCAGTCGGCATGTTCGCCGTAGAGGTTCGTAATGTGCATCAAGTCCTGGATGTGGAGCACGCCCTTTTCGGTGAACTGGATGTTCTTGTCCTTTTCGTCAACGGAGAAGTCCTTGTTGCGGACGAGCTGCTTGGAAATTTCGTTTGCCTTCGCGTACTTCTCAGTAGCGTCTTCGGCCGGACCACTGATGATGAGCGGCGTACGGGCTTCGTCGATCAAGATGGAGTCCACTTCGTCAACGATACAGAAGTTGAGTTCGCGCTGCACCAGCTGGTTCGGTTCTACAGCCATGTTGTCGCGGAGATAGTCGAAACCAAATTCGTTGTTCGTACCGTAAGTCACGTCGGAGTTGTAGCTTTCGCGGCGCTGTTCCGCATCGAGACCGTTGATGATGAGGCCGACCGTAAGGCCGAGGAACTTATAGACAAGGCCCATTTGCTTTGCGTCACGGCCAGCGAGGTAATCGTTCACCGTCACCACATGCACGCCATGGCCTGTAAGACCGTTCAAATACACCGGGAGAGCAGCAGCAAGCGTCTTACCTTCACCGGTAGCCATTTCAGCGATGGCACCTTCGTGGAGAACGAGACCGCCAATCATCTGCACATCGAAAGGCAACATGCGGAACGGTTTCACGGATTCCGGATAGAGTTCGCGAACCTTGGCGTAAAGAGCTGCCGGGAGATAGACTTCCCATTCGTTCTTGCCACTTTCGAGTTCAGCCTTGGCCTTGTTGGCAGCTTCTTCGAGTTCAGCGCCCAAGCGGCTGAAGTCAAAGCCGAATTCCGGCTTGAAAATGTTGAAGATACCCAAGCGGCGGTCGCACGCTTCGCGGCAAACGGCAAACGCTTCGACCTTGATATCTTCGAGCGTGGAACCGTTATTGAGTTTTTCGCGGAATTCCGCACTTTTGGCAGCAAGGGCCGCATCGTCCAGTGTTTCGAGAGCCTTGCAGGCTTCGTGAATTTTCGCAATCACCGGGCGGAGTTGCTTCACCTTACGTTCATGAGGTGTACCAAAAATTTTATGGAGTACTGTATCTACAATGCTCATGTCTATCCTTTATAATTGCTATGGGAGTACCCACAGCTCAAGATTAAAAATTAAACGTGGTTAAAATTAGCAAAAGACGTGCCAATTTATTTTTGTTTCAAGATGAAATGTAGGCTAATCGCCTAAAAACCAATTTTTTTGTTGTCTGAACAAACATTTTCTTGATTTAATTTACTTAAAGAGAAAAATCAATATATATATTAGTTACATGAAGAATTTGCATTTCGTAAAAAGCTTTTTTATGATCGCGGCGGGATTTCTCCTTGCTGCACCCCTGAACGCACAGGTCACTGACGAAGAACTTGCCAAACACCCCGAATTCACGTCCAGCAATTATCTGGTATATCCAGAACCTGTAAATATCAAATACACTAAAGTTCCCGCAGGCTACAAGCCGTTCTATATCAGCCATTACGGGCGCCATGGCAGTCGTTTCCACCACGACGCCGACGAATACAAGTACCTCTACAACACACTTTCCAAGGCCGATTCCGCAGGCAAGCTCACCGAACTCGGCAAGCAAGCGCTCGCATACGCCAAAGTGCTCGCCACCAAAGCCGCCCCGCAAAAAGGCGACTTGACACAAGTGGGCGTCCACCAGCACGAAGGCATCGCCAAGCGCATGTATAAAAACTTCGCAGAAGTATTCAAGGACTGGAGCGTCGCCGGCAAAAAAATCACGCCGCACGTCAAGGCTTACGCAAGTACCAGCGGGCGCTGCATCGTGAGCATGGCCGCGTTCATGGGGGAACTCCGCGCACTGAACCCGAAAATCAAACCCGAGCTCATTTCCGGCAAGAGCTACATGAATTTCATCAGCGCCTTTGACTGGGGCAAGCTCGACTACTCCAAAGTCAAGACTTACACCGACGAAAGCGACAAGCTGTGGAAAAACGTAAACCCGCAACCATTCCTAAAAAAGCTCTTCAATGACAGTAATTATGTTGTAAATAATTTTGAAGCAGACAAATTCTATAACCGTTTCTTCGAAATTGCGACATCGCTCCAAGGCATGGACAAACCGCTCCTCGACGAAATCACGGCCAACGCCAAAGTGCCCGCCGACAGTTTCGTGAACATCTTCACGACCGAAGAAAAGATTGCCCGCTGGAAAGCCCAGAACGCCTGGTGGTACAGCCTCGAAGGCACAAGCCCGCTCATCAACAGCCCCAACGGTCTCAACTTCGCAAAGCCCACCCTACAGAACATCCTTGACGAAGCAGATGCAGCCATCGCCGCCGACACCACGCGTGGTTCAGCACCGATTGCAGCGACACTCCGATTCGGCCACGACGCAGCCCTTCTCCCGCTTGCCGCCCTCATGCAGTTGCCAATCGCAAACGCCAAAGTCTCGGACCTCTCCAAGCTGCACGAACAGTGGAACGACTTTAGAATCATCCCGATGGCAGCAAACCTTCAGATGGTATTCTACAAGGCTCCCAAAAAGCCCATCCTCGTAAAATTCCTCTACAACGAAATCGAACAGATGCCCGGTATCGAACTCGAATTGCCAAACCCTGAACATAACGCAGTCAAGATTGCCCACGGCACCTACTACTATTGGAACGATGTCCGAGAATTTTACAGAGCCATCCTCAATAACGAAAAAGCCATCCGCCATTAGTCATTTATCATGAATAAAGTTGTCGCACTCATTTTCAGCCTTGCCGCTTGCACACCGCTCTTTGCCGCTCCTAGTGCCGCACCCAATGGAGCGTCTAAAAACGCGACAACTAAAAACGCCGCCGTAACTGATATTGTCAATACATTAGTCAACGAAGGTGTACAATTCCACGAACAAGGTCAATACGACGAAGCCATCGCCAAGTACAAGCAGGCCGAAAAGAAGGCGCCCAAAAACGCACTCGTCAAATACGAGATGGCATTCTCGTACCACGCCAAGCACGAAATGGACAAGGCGCTCTCTTACGCCAAGGCCGCAGCAAAACTCGATACGAGAAACATCAACGAAAACCTCTACAGCCTGATGGGCACCATCTACGACGAAAAGGGCATGCCCGATTCCGCCCTCGCCGTCTATCGCAAAGGCTTCGAGAAAGAACCGAACTCGTTCAACATTCCCTACAACGCGACCATCACCTACATGCGCCAAAACAACGCCGATAGCGCTTATGCCTGGGTCAAGCGAAGCATCAGCAACTCCCGCATTCACGAAGGTAGCTATTACTATGCAGGGTTCATCGCAAGCTTGATGGGCAAATGGCCGCAGTTCTACGCCTATTCGATGTACTCGACGTTCATCACCAAAAAAGACGAAATCATCCGCGACAACCTTTCGAGACTTTACGGCAAGACAAAATATCTCGTCCAAAAAGAAGGGGACGAACTCAAATTGAACTCCCCGAATGTCAAGCAGACCGGCAGCGATTCCACCGTGAACAACGAATTTCTCCTTTCGCTCCAGACCATGTTCGCGACGGATTCCATCGGGGCCCGCAAGCTCTACGACAAGGATTCCACCTCGGCACAGCAAACCGAATTCTTAATCTACATATTGGAAAAAAGCATCAAGCTCATCGCCTTTACCGACGAAATCGACGACCCGATACAGAGATTTTACCAGGGACTGATCCATAACAGGCTGGTAGATGCGTTTATCTACACTATCTGCGAACCCATTGACCGCCCGACATTCGCCCAGTGGCTCATCAAGAACAGGAGCGAACAAACTCGCCTCTACCAATGGTTCAACAAAGAATGGCTGATGCTGTAATTTATTTATGATAATGAGTGCCGCAATAGGCAATATATATGGCACTTCCATCAGATTCTACTTTATAGACAATTCTATGAAAATCATCTATACGGCGACTCCAATATCCTGTCAAATCATCTTTTAAAGCTTCTGGTTTTCCAAGACCACTAAAAGGATTGCGTTCGATATCCTTAAGTAATTCATTGGTCTTTTTCAAAAGCTTCTTATCACTTTGCAAAGCTAAATAGTCATTCCATGCCGCATCCGACCAATTCTTTTGCATTAATCATCCTCAATCAAATCGTGAGCTTGATAGTGACCGGCTTCAATTTCAGCGACAGACTTTCTAAGATATGCAAGATTGGATTTGTTCCAATAAGGGTCAGAACTTCCCTTTATGTCAAAAGGAATTCGATTTTCACGCAGCGTCATCTTTGCAAAAAGATTCACTGCCGCAGACGGAGTCAAGCCAACGGACTCGCAAAATGCATCAAACGCATTTTTCACTTCATCATCCATGCGAACACTAAGTGTAGCCATAAAACTCTCCTTTCATAACACAATATATATTTTTTATTGCACATTGTCACACATTTTATAGACATTACCACACTTTTCATCTATTTCAACATCATTGATTCAAAATTCCATTATTTTCTCAGTAAAATTTTTATGTTTGATACATACTCAAGGAGCTTTTATGCGTTTTTACGTTCCCACAGACATTTACGTTGAAAAAAATTGCGTTAAAAACCACGCAAAAGATTTGCTCGCCATCGGAAAACGCGCACTAGTCATGACCGGTCGCAGTTCCGCCGCTGCAAACGGCTCATTAATCGACGTGACCGAAGTCCTGAAAGCAGGGGAAATTCCATTCCAAATTTTCAACGAAGTCGAAGAAAATCCGTCAACGGACACAGTGGGGAAAGCGCTGCAAATCGCCCGCGATTTTAACGCAGACTACGTCATCGGCATCGGGGGAGGTTCCGCTATCGATGCCGCGAAAGCCGTGGCTCTGCTCCTTAGCAATCCAGACCTACACGCGGACGAACTCCACAAAGTGCCTCAAAATCCGCTGGACCACGTGCCAGTCGTAGCCGTCCCGACCACTTGCGGCACAGGCTCCGAAGTCACCCCCGTCGCCATCATCACGAACCGTAAGATAAATCTCAAAAAAAGCATCCCGCACGTCATTTTCCCGACACTCGCCCTCGTCGATGGGAAGTACCTCGCCTCCGCAAAAAAAACGCTTATCGTGAACACCGCCGTCGATGCGCTCGCCCACATGGTCGAAAGCATCCTCAACGTCAAATCGAACACGCTCAACCGCATGTGCCCGGAATACGGACTCAAGCTCTGGGGAGAATACAAAGACACCCTCCTTTCCGATAGCGATGTAGATGAAAGTTTATACGAAAAACTCATGTTTACATCCACAATTGCCGGCATGTCTATCGCACAAACGTCAACCGCCGTGCCGCATGGCATGAGCTACGACCTCACTCTCCACGCAGGCGTTCCGCACGGCCCCGCCGTCGGCTATTTCCTTGCCGCCTATACCGAAGTCTGCGCCAAGTTCGTCCCTCAAGACGTCGCAAAAATCCTCTCGCTTTTGCAATTACAGAACATCGGCGAATTTTACGAAATGCTCCGCCACCTCATCGGCACATGCACCGTCACCCGCCAAATGCGTGACAATTTCGCCGCCGCCATGAAAGTGAACCACTCCAAGCTCGATCTCGTCCCCGGCAGCATCACCGCCAAAGACATCGACTACATCTACGAAAAATCGTTAGTGGTGGAATAAGAACTCTTCAACTGTCATCCCGTCCTTTCCTAGCTGTCATCCCCGCGAAGGCGGGGATCTCCTTATACCCTCCGAAATTTGTATATTATTACACTGAAAAACAAACGGTCAACCTACTGGAACCCACATGAAAAAAGCCCTTATCATCACAGCCGCCGTTATCCTCCTTATCATCCTCATTGTCGCAGTGAAAGGCGTCAGCGCTTACAACAACATCATCGCCCTCGAAGAAGGCGTAAAAACGCAGTGGGCACAAGTCGAAAACACCTACCAGCGCCGCTTTGACCTTATCCCGAATCTCGTCAGCACCGTGCAAGGCGAAGCCAACTTCGAAAAAAGCACCCTCACCGAAGTCATGGACATGCGCAGCCGCATGGGCGGAACCGTCAAGCTCGACGAAAGCCTCATGAACGACGAAGCCGCCCTCAAGCGCTTCCAGGAAATGCAAGGCAGCCTCAGCGGAGCTTTGCAGCGCCTCATGGCCGTCTCTGAAAACTACCCTGACTTGAAGAGCAACAAAAGCTTCCAGGAACTCCGCGTGCAACTCGAAGGCGCCGAAAACCGCATCGCCGTCGAACGCAAACGCTACAACGAAACCGTCAAGGAATACAACACCACCATTCGCCAGTTCCCCACAAACCTCGTCGCAGGTTTCGCAGGCGCAAGCCCCAAGGCACTCTTCTCCGCTGACGCCGGCGCAAGTACAGCACCGAAAGTCCAGTTTGATATAAAGTAGAATAGGTATTAGGTTTTAGGGGTTAGGGATTAGGAACGTCATTCTGGAGGGCAACGCCCGATAGGATCCAGTAAAATCTAGACGCGCTAAAAGCATTTTAAAAACGGTCATCGTGAAGCAACGCGATGACCTTTTTTTGAACTTCTCTAATCCATATTAGCGAATTAGGTGATTTTCCCGCTTTTCCAACCATTTTCAGTGCATTTTTGCCCGTTTTTCCAACTTTTTATCAAAAAGCCCTATTTTTTAAATCCTTCATTATCGAGACATGCTTATTCTTATTCAGCTCATTGTGCAGTTCGACAAGCTTCTTGCTTTTTTGCCAATTCCTTAGCTTCATTGATTTCGTTGACCAACTGCTCTGTAGTGGGCAGATACAATTTATATTCACTGGCAAGGATAGTTTTATTGTTTTCGGGCAATGTCATTTTCACCACAGAGTCATTCTTGCCTGCGCACAGGAGAATGCCGATTGTCGGATTTTCATCGGGAAGCTTTTCAATGCGGTCATGGTAATTCACGTACATTTGGAGTTGTCCGAGATCTTGATGCGTGATTTTGCCCGTCTTGATTTCAATAATCACAAAACAGCGAAGCAGCCTGTTGTAAAGAACGAGGTCGATGAAAAATTCATCGTCTTCAAGCATAATTCGCTTCTGCCGAGCAATAAAGGAGAATCCCTTGCCCAGTTCGAGCAGAAATTCAGTAATGTGTGAAATTATTGCACCTTCCAAATCGCTTTCATAAAAGGCTGGATTCTTTTCTAATCCAAGAAATTCCAGAACCATCGGATCCTTGATAACCTCTTGCGGAGTTTCAGGGAAGCGCTCCTTGCGAGCAACCGCCAATACGGCTTCCTTGTCGTTGCTGAGCAAAAGACGTTCGTACAGTTGGCTGTTAATTTGGCGTTCAAGTTCGCGACCGTTCCATGCATTGTTCACCGCCTCAAGTTCGTAATATTCACGCTTGTCGGAGTCGGAAATAGCAATAAGCATCTTATATTGAAACCAATTCAATTGCGTCCGCAATGCGGACGCAATTGGGTACAACAGAAAAAATTGACGAGCACGTTCAATTTGGCGAACACCAAACCCACTCCCATATTCAACTTCCAGTTTTTCAGCAAGCGACTTCACGATATACGCTCCATAATCAGCACGCTTCTTGCCATGCTGCTCTTCTTCGAAAATCCGCTTGCCAAGATTCCAATACATTTGAACACGGCAGAAATCGACACTCCTAACTGCATTTTTCCGTGCAGTTTCGATGATTTGCTTGGCGTCTTGAACCAACTTAGCCGAGATAACTTCTTTAGACTTCATATAGCCTCCATTAGCCGATTTTGCGGCTGGTTGATGTGAGAGGCGTCCCCTAAATATCACTTACTTCTACAAGTAACTTGCTTTTATCATCAATCCACTTTTGAAGTGAGTCCTTAGTCTTGCTCGCATCAATATAATCCGAAAGAGCCCAAGAAACCCGTCGCAGCAAATCGTTACATAAACGGTTACGTTCGGCAGCAAGGGCCCTGCGGCGTTCAAAGAATTTGCGGATGAAGGAAAACATAGATTACTTTTTGGGCAATGGAATCGCTATTTTATAAAGCCCTTCAAAAGCCTTTATTTCGTCGCATTGGCTAACGATAGACGCATTTTTATCAAATTCATATTTGCAAGAACAGGCTTTTTCAGCGACAACATTCGGCAACTCCCCATTGTCATTTTCTTCTACTTGTACAACAGGGTAAACAATCACACAATCCGGCAAAAATTTGCCTTTCTTGTCAGCTATATTCGCGTTCCATTTTAAAACTTTAAGAATTTTCTTATCCCTTGCATAACCGCTAATTTCTCTCACATCTTCGGTTATGCCAATATCACCTTTTTTATAGCACGGCTTATACTTCGCGTCAAGAATGATCTGTTCTTTGACATCAATATAATCAACCTGCGTCTTGTGTGATCCCTTCACCTGGAATTTAATCTGGTCGCCATAAGCCTTGCGGAGCAGACTCAACACATACATTTCATAAAGGCGAGGCATATCTATACAGAATGGTCGTACACTCTGCGCAGTTTCCGAAGCGTTGTCAATGGAATAATCGAAATGCCGAAGAATCAGTTTCGCGACCTTGATAGCGGATTCATAATGGCGGAATATCTTGCCGGCATTGACCTTTGCAACTTGAGCAATCGTTACGTCTTCAGAAACATTCTCGAAAGCGGAACCAATCATTGACAACTGTGGAGTCAATTCTTGCAAATGGCTTTTGAAACTATCGTATTGATTTATAAACCGCACAGAGAACGACAAAGCCTTTTTGAGAATCCTGTTCTCTGGAATATCTTCCGTGAATTCCTGAAATCGGCAAAAAACACGGTCTTCACGCTTGGCGAAAACATTTTTCGTCAAATGCCTTTGCAACAGGATTCGCCCACGGATTTTGGACTGCAAGTTTTCTTCCCGAACGACATAGCCCTTCTTGAGTCCCCTTGAAACAAGGTGCCTGAGCAGGGAGATGTAATGCAGAATAAGAAGCGGCGTGATTACATTATCCAAGGCATTCGTCTTAATTGCAGGCTTTTCAAAATCAATGTAATAGTAATTAGAGAAATATGCAGCCTCATTTTCGGAATTCAGTTCCAGCGCCGTCATGAATAACTTGATATAATCAACTTCCACTTTGGGCTTTACGACAAAAGCACACTTGTCTTTTATGAACCAAGAGGCACCAATATAATAATGGGCTTTTAGGTTTTCTCCGTCTTTGACAATACCGAGGTATTTGACATCTTTAATAGATTTGATATTTGGAATACTTGACGGAATATTGGAAAAGCCACCCGATGACATCATCGCATCGAATTCAGCCTTTTCCGCACATCCGCAAAGGCCATCATGCTCTGTAAATGGAAATACTGACATTATGAATTAGGCGAATCAGATTCTTTCTTTTGCCATGCTTCTACAAATTTGGCATAGTCCTTCTTTACATCCGCAATTTCATTACCAGAATCATCCTTCAATGGGGACATGCTGATGATTCCGTCTTTATGATACTCCATCAGAAGTGGCAGGATTTCATATCGCCATTTCATTTTCAACGAATCTTCGTTAGCAGTCATAAAGTAACTATGGCCAACCATCAAGTCTTCGATGTCCATGTCGTACTTAGATTTATTTAGGAAGTTTTTCACGGCATTGAATAAATTCCGAGCGTTTCCTTCGGGAACCTTATTTTCATCCGCTTCCAGAGTCACAAACGCAAATCGACGGCGCACGGCATAGTCAATTGAACCAACGCTACGGTCTGTTGTATTCATCGTACCGATGATATAAAGGTTCGACGGAACAGAGAAAGATTCCTTAGAATACGGGAGCGTTACAGTAAGAGGATGGTCCCCGCCAATACGCTTGTCAGCTTCCAACAAAGAAATCAATTCGCCGAAAATCTTGGAAACGTTACCACGGTTGATTTCGTCAATAATGAGGACGTAGTTCTTTAATTCGACTTTTTCTGTTTGCGTCGAAGCCATACTACCATTAGCCTCTTCAAACGCCTTCATTTTTTTGAACAATTCATAATAATAGATGGCATTTCCATGATACAAAGATTTACTTTCATATTTGGGTTTTATATCCTCATATGATTTGATTTCGCCATTTTTAAATTTTTGATAATCTCGTTGTACCATATCTAGCGAAAGTGATTGGTACGGACTATCAACAGTTCTTGATATGGAGATTGATTTGGCAGAACCATCACTTTTACGAAACACATCTCTAATCTTTAAAATGCTATGAGGTATCAACTCTATGCCGTCATTTTTTAATAAATCTTCTTCTAACTTTGAACAGAATTTTTCAAAAAGGATTTTTGTATCGGTTTCTGATTTCAATTCCTTGTCGGATTTTTTGCTATCCTCATAATTTGTCAAAGCCAAATCTTTAATCTTTTTAAAGATTCCATCCTCAATATCATAAATTACGCCATCGCCTTTTTTCTGGGGTTTAATACCTTCAACGAAATCTTCATAATCCAGCGATTGATGGAATGTTGTAAATGCAATTTGGCCTTCCTTTTGAAGCTCTTCATAGCGAGCCATAACAAGGGCATGATCGTCAAAAGCGTTGAAATTAGGGTCCACCATAGATAAAGCTAAAGCAGCTGTTGCATATGTCTTTCCTGTCCCCGGCGCTCCTTGAAGAATAATGTTCTTTTTCTGTTCAAGTAAGCGTTTGTTATCCTCTCGCATTTTATCAGCCTCCGTTCTATTTGTCGCAAAGTGTCCGTCAAGTTCCTTTATTTTCCCTTTAGCCCATTCAGATTTAACGCTGAAAATTGAATGTACCGAAAGTCCTCCCGCTGCATCTTGCACGCCAGAATTGCTCACGGGATTTTTAGGACAGAAAGATTCCCATCTTTCAACATCTATAAATTGACTCCAATCAGAATTGCACCCTTTGTAATTCTGTTCGTAATACGCGCTACAATCATCGTAAGCAATAAAGCCTTCTTTGGCAGGATATGTATGCACTCGCTTTTCTATAATCTCCTTCAACGAGGCCTTCGCAATAACATTCTTAGGGCTCTCTTTAACAACTCCATATGCATACAAAGCACCTCCATTATCCAAAATAAGAATATCACCTTTATGAACCTGTTTTGCATTTCCTAAGTTTATTGTAACTGCATTTGCATACTTTTCATGATCATATCTCTGCTGCATTCGCCAATGATTATGAATGACTGATTCTGCAAATATTTTTGGTGCATCTGTAATTTTTGCAATGAAGTATTGCTGTTCTTTTGTATCGTTCTTATCACCTAAATATTTACCAAGAATACTTTGCTTAATTTTTTCAATTTCTTCTTCTTTTAGAAAATTGTTATCAACAAGTTCTTTAAGAAAGAAACGCAGACAATCGTCTTTTCTCGTTTCACTCTGCTTGAAATAATACGATACATATATTGCGTTAGCCCCGCCCCTCGGATTATTAGATGAGCTTTCATATTGAAGAAACAGTTGCTTCTCTTTTATTCGATATAAGTTATAACATTCTGCATCATAATATTTAGACAAGGATTCATCTTCTGTTATTACATTACAGAGTTCTTCTTCGCTATCGCAATTAAAGAAATCTTTTCCATTTCGATACAAAGCGAAAGCATATACAATGTCTTCAGGACCAATCGGACTAGAATTTTTCCAACCTGTTTGACAGTATAAGTCAATACTACTCAGGTGTTTTTCGGATTCAGAATCTTCAAATTTACAGAGATTCACCCAACACGACTCTACTTCATTAGCGGGAGCTTCTATATCTCCATTCTCTAGCTCTTTTTGGAAAAGATCTTTATAAAATGAGCTTAAACTATTTTTTAAATCATTCAGGCTAATCATATTAATCTCCGCAATTTTCCACAAAAATACATAAACATCTTTCTCATAGGTGCCGAAATTGTCGATTTTGAAGCAATACGACCAAAATCTGGGAATTTACCCTTCCAGTGCGCGTAATTGGCCCAAATATTGTTTATTTTTGAAACGCTTTCTCATTTTCTAAATCGAAATCTTGTTTTTTATAAAGAAATAATGTAAATTTTGAGAAATTCTCTCAAAATTCAAGGATGTAGAATTATGCTTTTATCGTTTACCGTCGGCAATTTCCGTTCCTTTAAAGAAAACAAGACCTTTTCTTTGAAGGCAGCCTCCATCCAAGAACATAAGGAGTTCGTCCGGGAAGACAACAACTTTAAACTGTTGCCGTCTGTAGCTATTTATGGCGCGAATTCTAGCGGCAAAAGCAACTTGATCTCAGCTATAGGAATGATGAAAAAGGTTTTGCTTTCTTCCGTGAAGACAAATCCGACAGAAGAACTGAAAACCGATCCTTTTAAACTGGACGAACTTTATTTGCAGAAGCCAACTTTTTTCGAAGTTGTATTTACATCGGACAACAATACCTATAAGTATGGCTTTGAATACAGTCCAAAGAAAATTAATGGCGAATGGCTGTACATCATAAAAAATGATCACGAAAAGATTCTCTTTATTCGAAACAATGAAGGAATCGGCGTGACAAAAGATTTTCCTGAAGGAATAGGCAAAGAAGAATCCACTGCAGACAACCGCCTGTTTTTATCCCTTGTGACACAGCTGAATGGAAAAACTTCACTATCTATAATGAAATGGTTTGAAGATTTGAGAGTCACCTCCGGCGTAAATGATTCAAGTTTTAAAATCTTTTCATGCAATTACTTATTCGCAGATGACAAAACTTCGAATCAAGCAAAAGCATTTGTCACCAATATGGATTTAGGATTTTCAAACATTCAAAAATCTGAAATAGGTCTTAAAGAATATCTTCTAACCGAAGCTCACGCTGAAAGTGAATTGAGAAATATTTTGCCAGAAGATTTAAACGAAGCCAAAACTCCTACAATAAAAACAGGACACATGGTTCATAAACTAGACGGTTCCATCAAGGAAATGTTCTTTTATAACGACGAAATGGAGTCGGAAGGGACGAAAAAAATCATCAATATGTCCGGACCGATTATAGACACTCTTGAAAGGGGAGGACTAATCGTTGTTGATGAATTTGACGCCAAACTGCATCCTTTGCTTACTAAGAAAATCATTGAAATATTCAATTCTCCCGAATCAAATCCGAATAACGCGCAATTAATATTCGCAACACATGATACAAATTTGCTCAGTAACAAAATTTTCCGCAGGGATCAGATTTGGTTTGCAGAAAAAGACAGAAACGACGAATCAACAGACATTTATCCACTAAGCGATATCAGAGAACAGAACGGCGACAAAATCCGCAACGATCGTGTTTACGAAAAAGACTATATAAATGGTAAATATGGTGCAATCCCCTTCTTAAGGAGTTAGGATGAAAAAACTCTCGTTAAAAGAAATTGCACAGGAAGAAGAACTACACGCTAAACGAATTGAGCAGGAATCGCAACCCAAAGAGCGATTCGTAAAGCTCACGTTTTTGATTGCAACCGAAGGCACGCAGACAGAGCCGAACTATTTCAACGCGCTTAAAGCGGAACTCGAAAAATCGAACCGATTCAGTATCAACATTTCCGTGCAGGGCAAAGGGAAATCAACGACCGCTCTTGTCGGAAAAGTTCATCGACAAATAAAATACAACCACCAGGAATACGACCGCGTCTGGGTAGTCTTCGACAGAGACGAATTTCCCGATTTTGACGAAGCCATCCAACAAGCCGCAGAACACAAAATCAATTGCGCGTGGTCAAACGAAAGTTTTGAACTTTGGTTGCTACTACACTTTAAAGATGTTTCAACAAGTACAAATCGCAAAGATCTCTGCGATTTGCTAGAAGCCGCCATCCGCAATGAATTGCACAAAACCAATTCTGAAGCTCTTTACGACTATTCCAAAGGTGATTCCCAAATTTACGAGCATGTAACAAAACTCGGCAATGAAGCGGATGCATTTGCACGGGCCAAAACGCTTAGAAATAATTTCAAAGATTCAACAAATACGCCGAGATCACAAAATCCTTGCACACACGTCGATGAACTTGTATTTGAATTGAGAAATCCGGAATTGACGGCAGAGAAAGTTCGGGAAGAAGAAAAGACCGGAAGCTCAGGCCACTAAAAGGTGAACAAAATGCTTTTAGATAACGATCCACTCGGTTTATATAGCATCGACATCAAATATGAAGGTTCGACAAGTGCGACTCAATACTGTATTGACGACTTTATGAGGCTTCTCTATGGGAGTCGCAAAATTGTGGACATGACAATCCTGACTTGCGAAAATTATCACGCTCTTATGCTATGCTTTGAAAATCAGGATTACATTGTCTTTATCAAAAGTGGATTAACATCAGGTTATCCAGGCACAGGTCCCAAGGGGACATCACTTATCATCCGCCTTGCCGAAGAAGCTGGAATTATCATTAAGGAAATGAAGGCGGCACCTTCGCTATTCAAGAGAATCAATTCCTCTCGTGCCACAGTAAAAGATGTGGAATTCATCAAAAAGAATAGCAAGGAAAGTCTTGATTACGACCGTCTTTGCCTAAAGAATGTCGATAAAAAATATATCCAACAAGCGAAGGATTCCTTCAAGAAGGACAAGGATATCATTTTCGTTAGGGCCGAAGACGAAAAAACAAAAGACGCTGTTGAGATTGACAGGGCTAAGGCATTAAAGATACTGCAAGAAATTCACGATGCCGTAATCAATTCAAAAGGTTCATCACTTTTGTCCGACTTTGGGAACGCATCATCTATTTTATCACTAATTAAAAGTTTTCTATAAATTATCATGCATTTTTGCTTCAGCGCACTTACTCATAAAAAAATATTGTATATTTCTGCAAAAAGAGGAACCAAACATGAAAAAAAACTTGCAAGAAAGTATTACTGGTTTTAAACAACTTAATCCAACCGCCCAAAAACCACCACAAACACAAGGAATATCTACAAAAGCCAGCGTTGAGGGGTTTAATAAACTTAATCCAATTAACAACACTTCTAATCAAAAGAAGTAATATTTGCAATGAAAAATAGTATTAAATTCTGCTTACTAGAAGTAAGCGAAAACACATCCTCACATAGGGAGGATTGCCCCAAACAGGGATCTTCTATTGATGAACAAAAGCACCTTGCATGGTTTGAGCAAGGAATCTCTGCATGGTTACAAACAAAAATGGAACATGACAAAACCATGCTTACCATTTCATCAATTTTAGTAGGATTTATAGCAACAATTTATGCTGCTTTGATAAAAAATCCAATGAATCATTTTCAATTTACCATCATGTTGATTTCAATAATTAGTTTCGTTGTGTGTATGATAACAAACGCAATGATTTTTAATAGAAATGCGGATTATCTCAAGGCCTGCTTATTTGAAGCAGATGACTCCGACATAGACACGTATGAAAAAAAATTGTCAAATTTTGATTCCATTTCTAAGTGGTCTTTCATTATAGGAATAAGCGCATTTGTTACTTTTATTTTCTTTTTAGGATTTTGCTCAATCCAGGTAAAATGCCTTTCAACTTAAAGCCACCTATATTTCACAAAAAAGGACATTTTTATGACAGAGAAAAAGGTATTAAATCAAGATAGTAATGGAAATTTTGGCAACCACAATTCAAATGGACAAACAAATTCAAATAAAGTAAACTCAACATGCTATAGTTATGGGGGATTCAGCAAACTCAACCCCAAAAAGAAAACAAAATAATTTTTCAAGACCATACATTCTACCCTTTCGGCATCGCTTGGTAAATTTTCCCGTTTAACAACTTTCCGTTTGCCTTTTTAGAACGGCGAACGCCGTCAACGCCCCATGTTCCCCACTGTTTAAAGAAAAATGCAACTTTCTGTTCCAAAGCCTGCCTCTGGATATTTTCAACCCATGCCTTTTGCATCGGTCTCGCCTTAGGGCCGCTTTCGCCACCGACAATAACCCAGTGAATACCATCAAGATTTATCTTACCAAGATCACTCAGCAACGGCTCACATGAAAGAAAGCGAACTTTTGCGTTTATCTTACGTAATACTGCTATACGATTTTTACGAGCGGCATTTTCAACGGTCACTCCAATCCATGCATTATCCGGCACACTTCGAGTTTTAAAATACTCCTCCATTCGTTCCGCTCTTTTTGTTAGTATTTGAAAACGATGGTTCGTTGCCTTTTTGATTGTTTTGAAAACCTCGTCAATAAAAGTAAACGGAACCTTTTCATTAAACAAGTCGCTCATGGAACATACAAAGATATTGCTGGGTGAACGCCAATGAAGAGGCTCATCTAATGATTCTTCGTGTACTGTAACATCAAAACCATTTTTATACTTATCAAGCCCCATATTCTGCAAACGCAAAGACATTGTTGCCGCATAACAATTTGCACAGCCTTCAGATAAACGGTCACACCCTGTAACCGGATTCCAAGTCTGATCAGTCCATTCAATTTTTGTAGTCTTCATCTAGATAGCCTTGATATAAATTTTTTCGGTTTTATCATCGTCAAGGTAGAACGCATTCTTTCTTAATTTTTTAGATTCGTCGCATGCACAAACTTGAATCTTTCCTTGTTCTACAAATTTTCTCAATGCCGCATTACCATGTTTAGGCAGAGAGCCATGTTCATAACAAAAATTACGGACCTCTATATTCGTTTTAGAACCAGTCTTTAAATAAAACATCAACTTATCTTCAAGAGAGTCTCTGAAAAAAGATTCCAAGAAAGAAACTTGATCATTTTTATTCCTTTCATAACCAGTTCCCTCTTCTCCATCAATTTCCCATTTCGTTTCGACAAATTTTTCCAGACCTTTGCGGTTATTGGAAAAATAAATCAAACAATTATGTCCTTTACCAGAATTGTCTTGAATGATAAAACTATCAACAAATAAGCCCAACTTTTCTCGAAGCGTATCAAGAATGCTGCGAACAAAGGCAACATCACTTCCTATCATAGATGGATTTGGTACAGATATAAAATCATCTAAGAACATTCTTATAGCTTTATAATCTTCGTCCTTACTTTTAAAACGATAAATAAAGGATACAGGCAAAAAGAGCAAAAGTTCCGTATTTCTATCATTCAAAATAGCCTTTATGTCATCCAAATGAATGCCCTTATAACCGAAAGGATCTATAAAGAAGAATCTCTTGAAATAATTATGATTTTTGTGTTTTGCAATTATTTTAGGAAGTAACTCCGAATAGTCCTGATTTTGAACATTCACCTCTACCCAGGATTGTTTGGGAGCCTTATGTTCATATACAAGTTGATTGAGCTTTTGGCATTTTTCAGGATTCATTTCGTTAAAGCAAATTTTTACTTGCAAGTCATCCAAATATGTTTGAGAAAGATAGTCCAATAAAATCATGGGACTTCCAGGATTTCCCATTTCGTCTTGTCCAGGACCAGCGAATAAATCTGCTATATAGACGGAATTCTTTGTATTCCACGTTTGCTTATAGGCCTTACTCAACACCTTAAGGTATTTTGTTATATAGGCCTTATAAATACCAAGCTTTGCCTTGGTTGAATCGTTAAATTTGTCAAAGAATTCATGCATACAAACCTATTTGTAAAATTTCTTCCAAAAATCCTCTTTTAACTTTTTAAAAAGATAGTTTTTCGTTTCTGCACCTAGCGGGATTCCTAAAAGTAAACTTTTGATTTCCTCTTTTGAGCCTAATATTTTAGAGATATTTTCACCTTTAATTTTATTACATTTTTGAAGTCTTTTTATTAAATCGACTAGTTCTGCCTGAAAACAATTATATGATTCATCTAATTTAAAAGCCATTCTCGCATGATTTATTTTAATTTTTTCAACACCTTCACAATCCACTTTTAAGAACAATTTAATATTTCCATAAAAATTTTTTCTTAAAATAATTTTATCAATATCATCCTGTTCTTTATCCTTGACAGTAATACGAAATACAGCGTTATTATCAAACCCGCAAACATATGGATTAAACAAGGGCCATTCTTTATCCGCCTTCAAATGATTGCAATTATAACAAGATGGGACCATATTATAAACTGAGCAAGAAAAAATGGGATTTTCTGCTTTTGGGAAAAAATGATCTATTTGCGGTTTAATTCCTTCATTATTTGAAGATACATATATATATTGAGCATTGCAATATGGACAAGTAGACACCTTCAACAAATCAATAAATTTTCTAGAGCACCAATTTGCACTATCTTCGCAAAATGAATCATAACCCATAAATTCCAAAATTTCTTTCCCCATACTAATTAGGAATTTTTCGTATTTATTATGCTTTCTTTTTGACAAAATTGACTTGCTGATATGCAAACAATCGTATTTTAATTTCAACTCTTCAAGACGAGAAAAATTTCCAACAACAACATCATCCAAATCTTTCAAAAATTCCTTGGATAATTTGGAAGGAAATTTTGAATATCTATTTTTATATTTTTTTTCAAAAACATCTAGTTTTGCAACTAAGGACATCTCTCTATTTTTTGTTCTGCCTTTTTTTACTGAAATTCTTCTTGCGGCAATAAACGCAAGGTGTTTAGATTTAATCGTACTTATATTCGGAGAAATATCTATGTGCATCATAATATCAATCTCTTAGATTAGAAACAAGCTCTTTTAATATAGGGTCACCTATTTGCGATATCAACATATTTACATAATCTCTCTTTTCCCTCTTTTTTATCAAATCAATACATTCTTTTATTTTATTTTCAGCAAAATTTCCTATTGTATTTTCTACAAAAAAACCAGAATTTAATATATCAAACATATTGCCAGCAAAGAATGTTGATGGTTTATCTTCTACCAAATAATCCCTAACTTCCACATTTTGCCAAAAACCATTCTCTTCGTTATACACCCTTTTCAAAAAGACAACGTTATCACGCAGTAACTCCGTAAGAACAAATGGAGAATGCGTTGTTAAAAAAATCTGGCAAGATAAATCTTTTAATATATATCCATTTTGTCTAAGTGAATCACTTATCTTTTTTAAACCTAAAACAAATCTCTCAATCCAATGATATTGCCAGCTCGGATGCTGGCACGTATCCGCCTCATCAATAAACAAATATAAATTTTCAAAACGTTCATTTTTCAACGCAGAATACAACCGATAATAGAATTTTAGGAGATATCTTTCTCCCGAACTTAATGGCCTAGGTAATGAAAATTCAAAGAATGGCGTATCAAGTAAAAGACTGTTATACAATTGATTGATTTTTTTCAACGGCTCCTTATTTCGTTCAGCATTAAATTCATAACCATTTTTTTGTAAAATACCTATTTTTCTACATTCGCTAAGAATTTCTTCGATTACTTTCTGCAATTCAACAGGGAAAGATCGCTTCCATAATTCCAAATCACGAACTTCCTTAAAGCCAGTCAATTCATTCAACACATCTTCAGATTCAAATTTATCATGACAATAATAATTCAACAACAAGGAATAGCGAAATTTTTCATCCAAACTTAACGAGTTAAACTGATTTACTATTTCTATTCTTGATTGCTCTAGAATTTTTTGTTTTGCAACATCGTCTAAAGATTTAAACTCTTTAATTTTATCTTCATTTTGCAATTCGTAAACAAAATGTAAATTTATAAAGGCATCCTCATTGCGAGACACAAGTACATTTGTACATGCCAAAACATTTTCTAGCATTGGTTTAAAAACTAATTGATTTGGAACATTAAAAAATGTTGAAAAATATTCACCATTTTCGATTAAAAAATCGTTAAGCCTCTGATGCTCCATTTTAAGATATGCACTAAGACGATCACAATCTTTATATTTTTTGTCCAACTCTTCGTGAAGAATTGTTAAACTACTCACATCATAGGCCATCAAAGCATCTGTTGAAATATTTTTCAAATTCAATGACATAGGTGTATAAGACATTGTTTCCAATCTATAATCCACATCATTGAAAATAGGCGAATAATACACATACAAACCTCCAAGTAAAGACTCTTCAGAAGTATCTGCCAAATCATAACGTTTTCCACTATATCCATCAAATGTATTTTCAGCTATAACGCATTTTATTTCGGATTCAATATTTGTAATATAACCATACTCTTTATTTTCATCGTCTACACATAGCAGTACATATTTCTCTTTGCACTCATTATATCCAGCAGCAATCCTCGCTATTTTTTTTAAAAGCTGCGTTTTACCAGCACCATTGTCACCGATAAATACTTTCATATCAGAAATATTTTCCGAAAAAAATGATGAAGGATTATACCCTTCCTTTTTGCAAATACTTTTATTTATTGTAAATACAAGTTGTTGTTCATCCTTTTGAACATAATATTCAGATGAAAGATTGACCAAGAAATTTTCAAATAAGCATGGACCACTAGAGTCAAATTCGTCTAATGGAATATATTTGTCAATCCAAAAAGAAATATATTTTTTCATAAATTTTCTTCCTTATCTTTTCACGAACTTACTCGATTCATAAAATGATTCATTTTTACAGTAGGTTTACCACATCTCATATACCCAATTCCCGATAATGTCATCCATGTATAATCATCTTCGTTTTTTAAGGAATCTATTCGTTTTTCACCAAGAATTGTCCACGCAATTTTAAGTCCATTATTTTTCAGGGCGTTTAAAAATTCTTTTTTCCTAACCATCAAACATGAGGGGTGTTTTTCGTTTACAGAAGGATTTTTGCAAACAACAAGACCAGATTCATCAACAAATTCGCCATCTTTAATTCCTTGACGCAAGCCCATTAATTTGCATAATTCTTTTGAAGGTCTTATAAATGAAAAAAGACTTCTTTTTGAATGATCGTATTCATTTTCCCAATAATAATAGTAGTTTGTCAATGCAACCACGGCAACATCTTTCTTCTTCAAATCGCTAATCGTAGCCCAATCATAATCATCACCATATTCAGCTTCATAAGCTTTAGACCAACAGTACTCTCTAGAATAAACCTTGTAACATTGATGGCTTTCTGGCAATAATCTTCCATAAAAATTTTGTTTTTTCGCCCAACTCTTAAACGAATTAAAATCGTTATCTGTCATAATATAACTGTTTACACTACAAAAGAAATCCTTCTTTGGCTTGAACATTCCATTTAATCGATCTGATTGTTTTAAATGCATTGACTTGTTCAAAATTATCCATTCTACGTTATCAGCATCTTTTTCAAAAAGAAATTTTCCTACAGAAGGAAAGTTATTCTTTTTTGCAATCCATTTTCTATTTTTTTGATTCCAATGAAATTTTTTCATTATGCTAGAATAAAAAGATTCATCTGCACTATAAATAGATTTTTTTATAGTTGTCGGATCAAAATCTCTTACAAAGGGTTCAAAGCTCCCCTTATACGAACCTTTTTTCATTTGGCAATTATCAGACACTCTTGCAAGCAAATCATAGAAAGCAATCCACTGATATTTTTTTCCTATCCGTTCACATATATTTCCAAAACGTTCGCCATGAGACACACTCATATCAAATTCACCGTGAATATTATAGTCATACCCACTATCTTTTAGAATCCACATTATGGCGTAATTACTCAATAAATTGGTATCAATATTCCAATCATCAAAAGCACTATCCCAAACATATCTTCCAAAATCTCCATAATGCGATGTTCCTCGACCATATTCTGTTGTCATGGAATGTAGAATTATATTTATTGCATATTCTGGAGAACTAACAACCTTTTTTCCATAAGGAATCAAGTTTGCATCAACATCACTATTTGTGGGGAAATGCGTCGGCATTACACTTCTATATGGTGGATAAATTTTCCTTATGTCAAAATCAAATTTTATACCTAAATATTTCCCATATTCAATTGTATTCATTGCATAATCACGTAATAAAATATCAGGAACAACATTTGCAGATTCAAAAATATTTTTATATACACATTCGCACAAACTTTTTATACTTTCCCTATTAAAATTATTTGTCACACATCCAAAAGCAACTGCGTACATTCTCTGCAAAACATATGGATCATTCACATTCTTAAACTTATCTAACAAGAAAATCAAAACATCTATTTTATTTTTCAGCAAATTTACAAGAGCTGCTGATGATTCATCTCGTACTTCTCTATTCATTGATGTCAAAAACCAAATCAACATTTGGCCTAATAACCGAGTTGATTCATCAGATAATAATTCTAAATCATCATTATGCCAAGTCCAATCAATTATTCGTTTAACATTATTTATATCAGAGTCATCTTGTGTACTTATAAAAATAGACCATTCAGCATCCCGGTTTCCCATACTTAATGGGAATAAATATTCATGGAGATAATCGCTATTTAATGCACATTCTGGCTTTGAGCACAAAAGTAGAAGCGTGTCTAGCCATTTATTTTTATAATATTTTTCTGGCAAAATATATGTAATTATGTAATTATGAATTTTTCTTATATCTATTTTCTTACGCCACAACAGCCCTTCAATAAAAGGCTCTTGCGTTGCTATGATATCTTCATCCGCAATTATTTCGAAAAGTTCCAAATCATAATTATCTGGTAAAAGAATTGCCCACGCATTCAAAAGCCCAACATAATTGAAAAAACCAAATTCAGATGTAACATACTCATGCAATGAACCACCATCTTTAAACATTAATTTAATATTTTCAGGATTATGTTCTGTTCCGAGCAAAGCTTTCGCGACCAATAAATCATAATATCTTTCATAAGCAAACAATATACTTACTTTTTTTTCTTTATCATAAGATTTTATTAGAATTCCCTCAGACACTAATTCACTAAAAATATCTACAGCTCTAATTCCTGAACTACAGAATGATTCATCTAGTGATTTGAGAGCGCATTCGCTAGATATCAGTTCTTTTTTTTGTTTCAACATTTCTAAAGCAATATTTTCTATAGATGTTCTTATTAAATACAGTGAAGGATCTATATTATATTTTCTTGAAATTCTTTCATTAACATCTTCAATATAGTTTTTGAAAATATCAAGAAGACTATTGAACCCACTAGGAATTTCGTGCAATCCTCTTTTTTTTAACAATTCACAAAAAAGTTTTAAAAATAAAGGGTTAGAAAATTCAGGATTCAGCATGGGCGTATTTGGAAGATTTATTTCATAATATTCAAAAAAGTGTTTAACAGCCTCAAAAGAAGCCGTGTTAAATCCTTTATGCGTAACAAGGCAAAGTAAAGATTGTACCCGCTCAGATATAACATAATCTTTATATTCTGAACGAACACTTAAAACAACCCCAACATTGGGATATTTGCGAATATCGTTCAGAAACATTTCCAAATTTTGCGCCCAGAAATTCGGAACATCACATTCATTTAACGCGTCTATAAAAATCAAACATCGACAACGCTTTAACCAACCATATAGATTAAGGCAACGCAAAAAGATTATCTCATCCCATTTTACCGACATCTTTTCTAAAAATTGTTTCCAAAGACTTCCCCTTTCAAAGGTATTCCCCAAAAAAAGACAAGTCCATTTTTTACACTGAAGTCTTTTCGTAGCTATATCAGCAAGCAAATGCGATTTGCCAGAACCAGCTTTACCTACAATTAACATTATTTGATTTTGTATGAAACGCCCTGATTCATTAAAAAATTTCTGCAGTTTCCTTAATTCGTTTCCAGCATCATTTATTTTTACTTCATTATATTGTATCTGATTTTTGATTTCTTTTGGTACCGTTTGTTTTTTTAGGTTCAATCCACACATATAAATATTCACCAACATTTTGTTGGCTTTTTCGATTTCGTTTTTTAAAGAATCAAGATCAACAGGCTTTCTTCTATTTTTTTCAAAAGAAAAATAAAAATTCGCTATAAAATCTACACTTTGTTTAAAATTATCAACTAAGTTATCGTATTGAGAATTTCCAACCAATCCTACACCATTGCTTTTTTCACTAAATCCCTTAAAATAGGGAAACATACAGCTAAGGCTATCTTCATCTTTAGCTAACATTTTAAAATTTTCTTCAATTGGCAAATTCACATGCAATTCAGGCGTATAACGAGGGCCTAACTTGAAAATACTATCATCAAGTTTTCTTTTTAAAACATCTAATGAAAAAATTTTCCGAAAATCCAATATTATAGGTATAATTTTTGGTATTGAATTCAGTATAGTTAAAATAGACATATATTGTACCTTTTTCAATGTACCACTACTTGGCCGTTCATGAGGAGTGGGAGGAGTTTGTCGCGGAGGGCGGTGAGTTTTTGATTTTCAGCAATCAACCTTTCTTTCTTTTTCATGAATGATTGATACATTTCATCAAATTTATACATCAACTCTTTTGGTGGATGAGCCCAAGGAGTCGCTATAAAAGAATCTGTTTGAAAATTCTTTATACCGCTTGTCTTTCCTTCAAAGTTGAAGAAAATATCACTTGCATAGAATTTCTGCCACATTTCAAAGAAATAAGAAGCGCATTTGGCATCTTTCAATCGAATAATTTGACAGAAATTTGAGCACGTCATGGGAGAATCAAAACGATTTAATGTATTCCGCGTTACAAAAGTTGCTCTTCCCGTAGATTGCGTTGGGCTACCTCCAGATATTTCAACAATGATGTCATTTGGATTCAGAATACGATCTTTCTTTTTTGTTGAAATATAACGGACGGGCATATCTACCATATCAACGATATCAGCTCCACGAACACAGTGTACACGAATGTCATCTTCGGAAGCATCTTCTTTTCCCCATTCTCCATTAAAATTCTTTTCAATAAATTCAGATATAGGAGCAACGTCCCACCCTACAGGGATTTCACGTTTGAGGGTTTCGTTGTAGGTCATGGGGCCGCCGGTGGTTTTGTAGGGGTGGCCGTTTTTGTCGGGGAAGTCGTATTGGACGAACCAGTAGTCGTATAGGCGTTTTGCCATTGCTTCGAGTTTCTGGTTCATCTTTTTGTTCAGGGCGATTTTGTCGTCTAATGCGGAAAGAACGGAAGCGATTTTCTTTTGCTCTGATAAAGGAGGCAAAGGAATCAGCAAAGACTTTAAATCCGGAATATTTAAATTACTAACAATAGAGCCTGTTTGATCAATAATCTGAATCTGCTTTTGAACAAATTGACTTTGAATAGCAAACAATATATAGTTTGAATCTGCAACATCTTTATTAACCTTTAGAAGAACCAATCTTTGTCCCAAGCAACATTTTAGATTTTTTGGAATCATACAAACAGCTCCCATTGGGGCTTCTCTTGATATCACTAAATCTTCAAATTCAGGACATGCTCTTTGTGTTCTTTTTTCAAAAGTTTCTTCATCAACAAAGAACCCATTTGAAAAATCTAAAGAGCCATTAACAATATTGAAATTTCTAATGACACGAATTCCTTCGTTTTTCCATTCTGGTGTGGAATGAGGGCAATCAACAACATCACTGCACAAGTCTCCTAGCTTGTACATTCCCATACCGCTAACTTTTTCGTCTTTCGTCTCTCGTCTTTCGTCTAATATCATTTCCATATTCAAGTTCACCAAGATTCTTTTTCTTTGCCACACGGATTCGAAATTGCTAACGCAATTTCTTGGTTAATTTTCCTTTTTGAAATTCGTTATACGTTCCCATTTTAACGAGGTTTCCCCAAAGTTCACCAACAATCCAACATCTTTTTTTGCAGCATTCAGATAATTCAATACTTGAGCTTTGTGCGGTTTCGACAATACACTCACTGATTTTAGTTCAACGATTATTTTGTCATAACAGATGAAATCCGCATAGTATTCTTTCTTCAGCGGTTTTCCCTTATAAAATACAGGGAGCAGTTTTTCTCTCTCATACGGGATACCTTGCATTTTAAACTCTTCTTCCAAGGCTTCTTGATATACGGCTTCAAGGAATCCATGACCTAGTTCATTATGGACTTCAAAACAAGCCTTTATTATGTTTCCCGTTTCGTTCTCGTTAATTATCATACATTTTCCTTGATTTTCCGTTAGGAAAATCGAATCCGTGTGGCATTATAGACTAGCATTTGGTTCCTTGAACAATCCGTGTGGCGTTATCGGGGCGTTGCGGGGTGCCCCCGCTAGAAGGGGTAGCGGAAGCCCGGCCCTTCGGCAGGCTCAGGGACCTTAGACGGGGCTGGAGCGAGGGGGAGACTTCCCCCTTTGTATATCCATTCAAATAGTTCATCTTTCTTTTTTCCTAGATTCTTCCCCAAAGGGGATAACTCAACTAAACCAACAAGTTGTCAAGTTTCGTTTATCGACTTCACTTCGTTTCGCTCAGAATGACACATCCCTTATGATTTCTACAAAGATTTTCCGTTAGGAAAATCGACAAATGCGTAAGGCGAGCGTCGCAGGGCTGCTTGCAGACCTATAACCGAGCCTAGCATTTGGTACTTTGTACAATCCGTGTGGCATCAATAACTTCAATTTCCTCTTTATGTAAATAAATCCTGTTCTCGCCAGTTCTCTGGGAATCCCAATGACGGCAGCTGATCACGACGAACTTTTTTCATCAGTTCTTTCAATTTTTCCTTGAACTGATAATTTGGCGCACAACTATCCAACAACTTTGTAATGATACACAAAGAAAAATAAATCCGGTCCTGCCGTGGAATGCTATCAACCCATTTTGTAGGCCTGTGAATCGGTATCATCGGCCGCACGATAAAACTTCTAGTGAAAAGTCGCGAATAATGGGCACAAATGTTACGGACAAGGTTTAAATGCTGGAACCAGCTTACCAGGACACGCATGGTATTGCGGCTGAATCCAAAATATTGGGCCACGGCGGTTTTGGCGGGAATGTTGTTTTTGAGGTTAGAGAAGGTCTTTGATACCGTACCAAAAGTGGTCGTTTCAAAAATCATCCATGCAGGCGGCGAAACAGAGGAATCATATTTGTTTAGATAATGCTCCTTGAAAACCTCCCGCGAACGGTTCCAGTGCTTACGCAGTTCGTCCAAGTTGTCCCGGAAAATATTCTGGCTATTGCACAGGGCCGAATCTTCATACCAGCGCGATCCATGGGATAACGAAAGATGATATTCCATCTGTGTGCGAACAGCTATTTCAATGTAAGATAAAGCTTCCGAAACAATGGTCCTTAGACCCACATCAAACTCGTAATCGTTCTTGATATAAGCCCAACAGACCCCAGTAAGGAATGGGCTCCCCGGCACGGCATTATTCTGATATGGATATGTATATCCACGCAGGCGGTAATAACTGATATTTGAAAGGACCTGTACAAGTTCCGACTCCGTAATTCCTTGAAGTCCTCTGGAAATCAAAAGTCTCGCCTGATCCTGCAACGACAAGGGAGGTTTATTGTAAACACTTAGCGGCACCTACCCCTCCCCTAAAAAAAGAACCCCGCTGGTTGCGCATTGCAAAGAGGCGTGCAGGGTTTTCTTGTTCATAAATATACATAATAAAAGGCCTAATGTCAAGATTTTACTTTACAAATTTCAAGTTGCTCAACTGTTTCTGTATTTCACGCTCGAGTTTGTGGCTTTCGGCGAACATGGCGGCGAGTTCTTCGGTGTCGGCTTTCATCTGGGCGTTGAATTCGTCGGCGGTTATGTCCACATAATCAATCTTGATGTCGAAATACTGGCCGGCGCTCAGGCTGTAGCCTTTTTCCTTGACTTCGCTGTAGCTCACGACTACGCTAAAGTCCTCGACGGCTTTCGCCTTGCGGAAGGTGGTCACGATTTTCTCGATTTCGTCGTCTTCGAGGCGGACTTTCTTGAGGCCGTTCGCGTCTTTGTATTCCTTGCCGAGTTTGCTTGCGTCAACGAGTGTGACTTTGTCGTTGTCGGTCTTTTTGCGGGTTTTGTCGAAGAAGAGCACGCTCACGTTGGTGCCGGTGTTCGCGAATACGTTGCTCGGCATGCTCACCACGCCATAGACGATGTGTTCGTCAACGATGCGTTCGAGGATTTTGTGCTCGATGCCGGATTTCGCGGTGATGAACCCGGTGGGGATTACGATGGCGCCCTTGCCGCCTGCCTTGATGCTGTTCACCACGTGCTGGATAAAGCAGGTGTAGATGGCCATGCTCTCCTTTTTCTTATTCGGGACTTTCGGCACGCCTGCCCAGAAACGGGCGTTCCATTTCTTTTCGATGTCGTCGCGGGTGTCGCTGAAGTCCATCTTGAAGGGTGGATTGCTCACCACGTAATCGAACTGCTTGAGGCTCTTGCCGTCGTCGCTCTTGTGGTAGGGTTCCAGGAGGGTGTCGCCCTGCACGGCGTGATCGAGGCTCGAAACGAGTCCGTTCAACAGCAGGTTCAGCTTGAGCATTTTGTTACTGCGCTGCGAGATGTCTTGTGCAAAGATGGTGCAGCGGTCTTCGCCTATCTGGTGGCTAAGCGCCATGAGCAAGGTGCCGGTACCTGCGCTGGGGTCGTAGCATTCTACGTTGTGCAGGTCGGCGTTGTCGCCCACCAAGAGGCGGGCCATGATCTTTGCGATGGCCTTGGGGGTGTAATATTCGGCGTACTTGCCGCCGCCTGCGGTGTTGTAGTCCTTGAGCAGGTATTCAAAGATGTCCGAGAAAAAGTCGTAGTGTTCGGCGAAGGCGTCTTCGAAGCTGAAGTTCACGAGTTTATCGACAAGGGCGCGGGCGAAGTTTGCACGCTGGGCGTCGTCGGTCACGAAGATGGTGAGCTTTTCGAAGATGGGGATTTTCGTCTCTTGCGCGGTCTTGGTGTAGAATACGTCCAGGTTGTCCTTTGCGATGGCGACCATGGTCTCGTCAAAGATGACGTCGAAATCGCCCTTGGCCTGCTTGTTCCAGAGGTTTGCAATCAGGTAGTCGGGCTTGAACACCGGGACTTCGGGCGGCAAGAAGAGGCTCACCTTTTCACGGTCGGCCTTGGAGAGTTTCGCGTATTCCTCTTCCCACTTGTCGGATTTTTTGAGTGCCTTCAGGCAAGGGTCGTTAATTTTTTTGAGTTCGTAGCCGAATTTGTCGGCCATAAACTTGTACAAAAACACCTGGGTGATAATCTTGTATTCGTTGCCGTCATTGCCCATACCGTATGTTTGGCAAGTGGCCTTGAGAGAGTCAATAAGGGCAATGGTCTTGTCTTTGATGTTCATCTTTAGTTCCTAAAATCTAGTATAGAAAATCTCTTTTGGTTGCCACACGGATTGGAAATTGCTAACGCAATTTCTTGGTTTTAATAAAAACACTTAATTCTGCATTTATCACTTTCATTCCCATTTTTTCTCCTTGATTTTCCGTTAGGAAAATCGAATCCGTGTGGCATCATTATAACTATCTATTTTCCTGATTAATTTTCCTTTTTAAAATTCGTTATCCTTTCCCATTTTAACGATGTTTCGCCAAAATTTACCAACAATCCGATATCCTTTTTTGCTGCATTCAAATAATTTAGCACCTGAGCCTTATGTGGTTTAGACAAAACACTCACAGATTTTAATTCAACAATTATTTTATCATAGCAGATAAAATCCGCATAATACTCTTTCTTAAGAGCCTTTCCTTTGTAAAATACAGGGAGCAGTTTTTCCCTCTCATACGGGATGCCTTGCAATTTAAATTCTTCTTCCAAAGCTTCTTGATATACGGCTTCAAGAAATCCATGACCCAATTCATTATGGACTTCAAAACATGCCTTTATTATATTTCCCGTTTCATTCTCGTTAATTATCATACTTTTTCCTTGATTTTCCGTTAGGAAAATCGACAAATGCGTAAGGCGAGTGTTGCAGGGCTGCTTGCAGACCTATAACCGAGTCTAGCATTTGGTGTATACAATCCGTGTGGCAAAAAAATCCGTGTGGCTCCTTATTTTATAGCATTCTAATTTCCGTAGTAGGCGTTATACTGGTTAATATACTGCTTGGCGATGCGCTGTTGGATAAACAGATAGTCGGGCATTTCAGGCTTGATTTGCGGGAAATGCGCGAGTCCGTCTGCAATCTCTTTCATCACAGTCTTGCCGAAGTAGGCATCCTGCTTCAGGATGTCGTTGCGGTCGAAAACTTTCGCGTCAATCGTACCCTTGATAGTCAAGAGAGCCTGCACAATTTCTTCGTCGAACTTCGAGATAATTGGTGCCTGGTGCTTGGGTTCGCGGGCCTTATTCTCTTCGCGGATGCGCTTGTGGACGTAGGCGAATTTCGTGTCGCCGTTGTACTTGCGCAAAAGGGCGTCGTTTGATTTGCGAAGATCTTCGAGGCGTTTCAGGATGTCGTTCATCGCCTGGTTCTGCTCGTTATAAACGGCAAGGTTTTCCGGGGTAAAGCCGTGCTCGTCAAAGATGCGCTTGAACTCCTGTTCCAATTCAACAAACACAGGGTCTTCGTGGTCGAAGTTATCCAGAAATCCGCGAAGAGCACGTTTATACTTTTCACGCAGTTCCGTGCCATTGTCAATGATTTTCAGTTCTTCAGTGCCGATGCAGCTAAAGTTGAACTCGATGTTCATCATGGCTTCGTTTACAGCAAACTGCGTCGCCTCGCTGCTCACCCACGCCTCTTTCTGGTTAATCATCGCAATGCGGTGGTTCACTTCCGAAAGCATGAGCGGCAACTTTTCGATGTTCAGCTTTTCAAAGTCCTTTTTAAGGGCATCGTCACCGAAAGTACGCACAAGGTTCATCGCATCCTTGGCGAGTTCCAACGCCTTGCGCAGTTCTATCAAAACCTTCTTATCTTCAAGGCTAGAAATTTCTGTAGAGAAAACTTCCACGTTGTCGGTGGTATAACTGAACAATGCCTGACGTGCCACCTTCATGTGATTGATAAGGGCGTCCTTATCTTCCATGACTTGATTGTACATGTCGGGCAAGTTATCGTCTGGGTCAGTATCGGCATCATTATAGCGGTTCAGTTCCTGCAAATACGCGGCATTGGTCTCGTCGAAATTCTTCTTGATGTCGGCAAAGTCAATCAAGAATCCGCGTTTCATGTTCTTGTACGGGCGATTCACGCGTGTAATCGCCTGCAACAAATTATGATCTTCGATTTTGCGACCGAAATACAATCGCTTGAGGCGCGGTGCGTCAAAGCCCGTCAGCAACATGTTGTAAACAATCAGAATATCAATCGTGTAGTTCTTCTTGAAGTCGTTGATAATCTGCTTGCGGGTTTCCTTGTCATCGCTATCGAAGAGAATCAGGCCCGCTTTCAAGTTGATTTTCTGGATGCGGTTTTCATTGAGTTCGTCCTGAATCTCGTTGAAGAACTTGTACAAGTTTCGAGCCTGTTCCGAAGATTCAGCAATAATCATGCCGCCAAGGTCGTTGTCGCCCTGCATGGCACGGAACTTCACCAAATCGTTGATGATGTAGCGGAGCAACGCCTTAACGTATGTGGGGTGCCGAATAATCATGTCCTTCGAGACAGAACCCTTCTCCACCAGTTTCTGCACGCTTTCGTAAGCATCGTTCAGTTTTTTGCGGTAACTTGTTTCGATATCTTCGCGGATAATCTTTAGCGTGTAGCCGTCTTGAATGGAACGGTCGTAATAATACGTGTGGAAGTAATCGCCAAAGACCTTGCAGCTCGCCTTTTCGCTCCCGATGAGCGGCGTGCCGGTAAGCGCTATCTTGATGGCGTTCTTGTCGGCATTGAAAAGGTTCGAAAGGAAACATCCGCCCGGTTTGTAGCCGCGATGCGCTTCGTCCATAATGAACACGCGTTGCAAATTCGTGGCGTAATTCGGGATTTCCACTTTCTCGGTGTCATTTTCAAACTTCTGGATGTTCACCACGGTAATTTCATCGACACCGGCGTTGCCCTGCAAGGCCTGCTGCGTGCGGAACTGTTCCATGAGTTCCGTGCGGGAATTTGCCGTTGTCACCTTGAGGCCGCGATTGCTCAATTCCTCGGTCGCCTGCTCCAGCAAATCTAGGCGGTCCACAATAAAGTAGAATTTCGCGACTTTGTTCTGCTTGGCGTAATAGTCCTTGAGGACTTTGCTCAAGTGGAAAGAAAGTGCTGTCTTGCCCGAACCCTGCGTATGCCACACAATGCCGGATGTCGCACCCGCTGCCAGTTTTTCACGGATAATCATGGCCGCAAAAAATTGCTGGTACCGCATGATGTGCTTTTCGTGGCGGCTCTCGATTTGACCGTCCTTCTCTTTTTCGACATGCAAGTAAGCGATGCCGTACTTGAGCAAAAAGAGCAAACGCTCCGGGCTCACCATAGAAGTAAGCACGCGGTTCGTGGGCGTGTTGATATCGAGATTCGTCTTGTATTCCGGATTCTCTTTCAAGACCGGAACATTGAAATCCATCAGGACTCTCTTTTCGAGATCCGCAGGAATCGGCAAATAAGGATAATTGGCGTGGAACGGCGCAATTGCCGCGCGCTTGGGGTTCTCTTCCCTGAAGCAGTTGAAACGCGCTTCGTTTTTCGCAGCCGTGCAATAGAACACGCCTTCAATCGGGACAACGCCGCCCTTGGCATCGTACTCCATGTTGTTGGAGAAAATCATCAACTGCGTGATGTTGATAAAGCGGCGGAACTTTTTCTTCGGGAAGCGTTCGTCGTTCATCCGCTTACTTTCGGCCACCATGCCACCTACGTTGTTCGGCTTCTTGACCTCGATAAAAACAAGCGGGAGCCCGTTGACGAACAACGTAATGTCGGGGCGAAAACTTTCATCGCCATTCTTGCAAGTAAATTCCGCCGTGCAATGGTACGTGTTGTTTTCCGGGTGTTCAAAATCGACTAGGCGAAGTGAAGAATAGCTAGTAAGGCGCTTGTAGAACTGCTGGCCCAAATCGTCGTCATCCAGTTCCTTCTGAATGTCCGAAAGCACGCTCTGTGCAGAAACAGTCGCAGCCGGATTCAGCTTCTTGAACTGCTCCGCAAAAATATCTACAAGGATGTTCGTCTCTGGGTCGTAGGGAATCGCCGGCGTTGCGCCAGACTCCGAAATTTTTCCCAAATACGTATAGCCGATGCGAGCCAAATGCTGAATTGCAGTCAGTTGAACGCGCGTCGCTTCTGTAAAAAGACCAGGCATAAAAATCTACCTTCCAAACTGGCGTTCGCAGGGGATGCCATCACCGTCGCCGTCCATTTGAGTTCCTGGGCAATTTCTCAAAAAGAACAACGCTTCTTCATAACTATTCATTTGGCTGCAATGCGTACGTCCATCGCAATGGAATCCAGATCCAACACCACTATCCGTATTTTGGGGAACAGTTCCAATCGCTGATTGAGATGAATTTTTATTGAACGAATGTTCCTGACAATACACAAACAACATTATCGGAACAACAATCAATAAAAGCATCAAAGCTGCTTTCATTTTTCGTTTGCGATAATAGCCCGGTACATACGGAGTCCGCTTTTCCTGAAATTGTTTTAACGGAACACCTTCCAGCACCCCCGATGATATACGAGGACCTTTCGGCGTTTCTTCAAACTGCGTCACAACAATCGTATCGCCAGCTTTGGGATTACGTGAAATCGGCCCTAAAGCGCTTCGATGAACAAAATATTTTTTCCCGTTAGCTTCGGCAAAACCAAAACCTTTGGCATCATTCCAATTGGAAATTTTCACAACATTTGTTATAGGCATAGTAGTCTCTTACGAGAATATAATTTTTTATGCTGTCAGTAAAGTGACATTGTGAAAAAAATATTAACTTTCGGTACATTTATAAAAAATCCAATTTTACCTCTTGACAATTACTGCACAAAAGTGTAGTTTTATTTTTGTCTTGATAATACATCTGCGTTTAAAAAAGCTTGTACGCAGAAAGGAGTTCAAAATGTACAGTACAGCCAACGGCACAGTCACCGATGCCGAAGCCGCCGAAATCGATTCCCTCAACAATGAAATCTGGAAAAACTTCTGGAGCATCCCTCGCGAAAAGCGGACTAAAACCGATTGGGAAAAGCTGCTCGATATCCAGATATTGGTGAAGAAGGGATAACTTTTTTTACTACTTTTCCAACTATGAATAGAACGCAAGTTATCGTACATCCTTACGACATGGCGCAATCCGACTGGGTTCGTTGCATTTTGCCTTTTACCCAGTTCATGGGACATAACGATTTTCAAGTGATTCCGTCAATCACGCAAATCATCTGCACCAACAAAGAAGCGCTCAAGCAAACGCGGGCGGTGATTTTACAGAAACCGACGGCACCGGGTCGTGCACAGATTGCGTTGTACTACTCAAAGCTTAAAAAAGAATGTGGGTTCAAGCTCGTGACCGACATGGATGACTTGCAATGGGATCTTTCTCCAGTCATCGCCTCATACGCAAAAAGCATCCCGAATCACGACCAGATGATGCTCGCAAGTCTCAAGCAGGTTCTGCCGCTTTTTGACATAGTGGTTTGTTCTACGCGTTACCTCGCGAGCCGCATCAAGTCCGATCTCGGCGTAAACGCGGTGGTGATGCCGAACGGTATTTCCAAATCGATGTTCGGCATGAACCAGAGGACAACTGCATTCACAGGAAAACCGAAAGTGATGTACGCTGGCAGTCTCGGACATTTCACGAACGAGATTCCGGGCGATTTTGACGGGGCGTGGATTCCCTGGATTCGCAAGCACATCGAAGACGGGAGCATCGACTTCTACATTTTCGGCGAAGCAGATTTTCTCAAAGATCTCGAAGGAAAATTCACGAAAATTCCTTACACGAACTTTGTGCCTTTCGCACAAACTGTCGCAAGCTACAAGCCCGACTTTTTCATCACGCCGCTTGCCAACAACAACTTCAACAAAGCCAAAAGCGACTTGAAGCTTAAAGAAGCTGCAGCCCTTGGTGCAGTGTTCATCGGAAACGACTTCGCCGGGAGTCCGTACAGCTACGCCCCGAAAGAACAGCTTGTCAGCGCGAACGCAACAGTCGATGATCTTGATGCAATTTTCAAGAATCTCTGCGAGCCGGAAAAGTTCATGCAGGCCATCAACTGGCAATACCAAGCGATGGAAGAAAAGCACTGGGCGCACGAGGATCCGGAATTTCAGAAGAAATTTGTGGCCACGTATTTGTAGTGGCTGGGGTAGGGGAGTGCCGCAACAGAAACGGGAATTTTCTTATTCCTCTTGATTAGTTTGAGAGGATTCGAGACCTTTGCTTTTGCGGAGCATTTCGGCAGCACGTAAAATTTCTCGTTCACGAACAACCTCGTCAACACGCTTGTTGAAAAGTTCTTCCGTATGAATCCGGAAAAGTTCGCGTTCCTGCTTGATGTACGCCGAGAAACTCTTGATGTACAAAATAGGGATTATAAGAATAAGCGTCTTTTCCCCAAAATTAAAGGCACCGCTCGCGTTATAGTCAATCATCGTATAAACAATCTTCCACAATCCAAGCTGGTCAGGATCTACAAAAACAAGTATCAACAACACTAGCGATGCGATAAACCACACATTCAAAATTTTTTTCGGGAATCGTTCCTTGAGAACGCCATGCTGCTCCATGTATCTTTCTTGTCTTTTGACCATATCACTAAAAATGAAGTAATTCAAAAAGTAACCAAAAAACGGAATGCAGGTGAGGAGTACCGCTGCCACCGGCGAAAATGATGTCGTCGTCAACAACCGCAAATTTGAAACCGCTCGATACAGCCACGACAAATATCTAATGCAAAATACGAATATTGCCCCCAGCAGGGCAAAAATCCAAAACATCCTCAAAATAATCATGAGTATCCCCACAAGATACCAGAATCCGAAAGTAGAACTCATAATCGACTGGACAAAATCGAATTCTGTCAGTATTGCCAAACTCCCAAATACAAAAAGTGAAAGCGGGATAAACCAAAGAACAAACAAAAGAACGATGACGACCTTCATCCAAAAAAGCACTCGGTTGGCTCGTTTCGTATTATCTTGCATAAATCCTCCATGCTGAAATATAACATTTACAAATCAAATTCACAAAAAACGAGGTACTTTTTTTTAAAATCTGCTTAAAATTAATGTTAATAGAATGTGAATACTAAATTCCAGTCTCTTCGGTTTTTTACTCCATTCTTTACATATTATCCACATACACATTCATTGTTTCACGTGAAACAATACGGTTGTGGAAAAGTTTGCGTATTATTTATCAACATATTTTTTGAAAGTGGATAGAATGGGAATAAAAAATTTTAAATTGTTAATTAATTTTTGCAACTTATCAACCATGCAATATATGTTGTCTTAAACAGGCGAGACGACTCCGAGCCTAAATAGAACTTTTCTTTTCGTAAAGTCTGCGTTGTACTTCTTGATTGCAATAGACATAGCCATCTTGATCCTATAAAGGATAAGAGATATTCTTCCGTCATCCAGAGGACCGAAGGGACGAAGGATCCAGTTATTTTTTTGCAAGATAACCGCTGCGATCAAGGCTTATAAAGCGATGACGTACAAATCCCAATTTTACTTTTCAACAATCATAAAGTTTAATAAAACTTTTCGAAAAAAAAGCCGAGTTCGTGAGGAACTCGACTTCAAACGTCATGGCGGACCTGATCCGCCATCTCCATGACATCGCTATTCATCCACCTTGATGTGGCCTTCTAGAAAACTCTAAAATTTCACTGTACGAGGTGCTTCGGTGAAACTGCAGAATGTGGCAGTCGCATCTTTGAAGTAAAGCACTTCAGTGTTTTCGTCGTCGGGGGAGTACATCGCCTTAAGTGCGGGGTAGTTGTCGAGCATGTGGACCTTCGGTTCGCGGCGGTCATCGCGGACGAGCGTTCCGCTCAGACGCAACCACTTGGTGCCGGACTTGTCCAAAGCACAAAGCTGCACTTTGCCGTTCGCCTGAATCTGCTTCGAGACGTTCTTGGATTTGCCCGTCTGGATGTAGAGCTTGCCCTCGAAAATTTCGATAGTCCCAAACGGACGTACCTTCGGCTGGTCGCCATCGACCGTTGCCAGAAAATACGCACCGCATTCCTTGATGAAATTCTTGACTTCTTCCATGTGTTTTTTCTCCTGTTAATGATTAATAAATTCGTTCAAGGCACGAGTTAGGTGACCGACGGAGATTGCTTCAGGGCTTCGCCCTTCGCAATGACAAACCCTTTTTCTCGTCTGTTTTCCTAACCACTAATCACTTCCTACTTTCTACACCTCATACTCCAAAGCGATCGAAAGTCGCGAGTTCACACCTAGAGATTACTTCGCCTTCGGCTCGCAATGACATTTTTTTCTCTCGTCTGTTTTCCTAACCACTAATCACTTCCTACTTTCTACACCTCATACCTCAAAGGTGCAACGCACCGACCTCATACTTTTTGGCCTACAACCTCTCTATAAATCTTTTCCATTTCCGATCCGAAGCAGCAGAAGATGACCTTCTTGACATTCTCCGCTGGGAATTCGCGGACTGTTTTCACGGCAATTTCGGTAGCGTCTTTCCAAGGGTAGCCATAAACGCCAGTGGAAATAGCGGGGAAGGCGACCGTTTCGCAACCGTTTTCTTCGGCAAGTGCAAGACAACTTTTGTAGCAAGATTTCAAAAGCGCAGGTTCCCCATGCTGGCCGTCACGATAAACCGGCCCCGGAGTATGGATCACGAACTTCGCCGGCAACTTGAATCCGGGAGTGATTTTTGCCTTGCCTGTCTCGCAACCTTTTAGCGGAATACACGAACGCAAAAGTTCTGGCCCAGCCGCCCGATGAATCGCCCCATCGACACCGCCGCCGCCCAACAACGAACAGTTTGCCGCATTCACGATGGCATCTACCGCAAGCTTAGTGATGTCCCCCTGAATAACTTCAATCTCTATCATGAAAACCTCCAATGAAAATATATATAATTAGTAGGAAGTTAGAAGTCGGCCATACCCAGTATTTTCCACATCAAACGTTTCACGTGAAACAAAAATGTGAATAGATGTTGAAAACTCATAAAAGATGGAATGAAGGAACTCCCCGAAATGTACATTTATGTATATTGTGCATGAGGTCCTATGAAAATCGAACATGTTGCTATATGGGTGAAAAACATCGACAAGGTGTGCGAATTCTACCATAAATATTTCGGTGGGGTAGTCCATCCCCTTTACCACAATCCAGCTAAACAGTTCACCAGCCGATTCGTCACTTTCGACGACGGCGCCCGATTAGAAATTATGCACCGCCCTGATATAAATGCTGGAGAAAATGTTGGGACTGTAACTTCGTTACAGTCCAACACCCATCGGTCAGCAAATGAAAAAATGCGAGCATTTTTTCGCTTTCTGACCTCGGCCGTGTTTCACGTGAAACCTCTGCAGGGCGAATGCAGCGCCCATACTTGTATGGGCATTGCTGAGCCCCAAGAGGTAGGACACGAAGTGTCCCAACATATCGGTTTTACCCATCTTTCTTTTTCCGTTGGTTCAAAAGAAGAGGTGGACCGTTTGACCCAGCAGATGTCTGCCGATGAAGTTCCCGTTGTAGGGCAGCCGAGAACTACCGGCGACGGATATTACGAAAGCGTCGTCCTCGACCCCGAAGGGAACCGGATCGAGATTACTATATAACTTTTGGATTATGTTGGGACTTTCGCCTCATGTTGGGCCTATGGCTTTGCCATAGGCCTACACTCTACGGATACCAAATAAAAACATACAAGTATGTTTTTGCTTGGTATCCTTGATTGTGTTTGGACACTGTGCGTCCTACCTTAATCGACTCGGAAATAGGAACAAATATATTTGTTCCTGCTTCACTCGTCTCATAAGGTTTCACGTGGAACATTTTAAATATGTATATTACGTATCAAATGATATCAAAAGTCCTTACCATATTCCTTATCTCTATATCTTTTGCTTTTGCCCAAACGCCTGAATTGGAAAATCCCTCACAGGATTCTACCGCTTCTATAGAATTAAGCAACATTTACGAGAATAAATACAATCCCTTCAACATTTTATTTTTAGGCGGGGTAGGGGTTACCTCTACAAAAAAGAATTGAAATCGACATCGTCCAAATGAGTGCACTCAATGTCGGAAGCAAACTATTTAATTTAGATCGTCTATTAACGGACCCAACCATCTTCCGAATCGACATCCGATTAGACAAAACTGAAGATAACAAGACAATCAGCGACATATCTATCGGAAGCGCCATCTTAAATACAGTTTTAGGTTTTACCGGAATGGCAATCCCTGAAAAAAGTTTCTTCTCGAATATCATACTTGGCGGATTATGGTTTTCGTCCGGGACTACAAAACTAATCCTCTGGGGCAACAATGTCTCCGGCGTATCTCTCGCCGAAAGCCATGCTTTTGAATGGTTTCTCCGTCAAACGACATACGACAACAAGACGCATTACTCATTCAAAGAATTTGGTTTTATCGAGGAGGTCGGCATCCAATTCGGCATTATGTTTGCACAGGCAACAGCTGGAGTTTCTTTCGAAATCACGAATAAGCAACGTAACATCGGATGTTTTTTGAAGTTAGTCACGCTCCCCATCCCAGTAGATCATCTCCCTCGCACGAACGAACAAACCAAAGAATAGTATCCTTGATTGTGTTTGGACACTGCGTGTCCTACCTTAATCGGCTCGGAAATAGAAACAAATATACTTGTTCCTGCTTCGCTCGCCTCATAAGGTTTCACGTGAAACAATCGCAAACCGAGGAAATGACAGTAAACTTGTTTACTGACATTTCCGAGGTGCAGCAAGTTGGCTCCAAAGGAGCAAACAGTCGATAGCGAGAGTCGCGACGGGGTGCTCGCACACCGGCATGACCGAGCATAAGACTGTAAGACTATAACGAAGTTATAGTCGCGACGGGGTGCTTGCACACCGGCATGACCGAGCATAAGACTGTTAGACTATAACGAAGTTATAGTCTCAACAATAGCGAGGTGAGCGCAACAAAAAACACTTGCACTTTTTTATTCATTTGATTAAATTTACGCATAACTTAACTGAACATGCTATCTGGCTAGCAAAATTTTTATATACTATTATAAATACAATCTCATCTTGGAGGGTTTCATGAAAACAAAATATTTTCTTTTGGCAGCTGCACTTTTTGTCGCCTGTAGCGATGATTCCACTAGCACAGCCGTCAATAATCCCGCAGAATATACCTACACCGACTGTCTTCAAACAGTATTCGATTTTGAGAAATCGATTCTTTCTGCATACGACAAGGACTATCATGGTTTAGTAACAGACAGCCTGTACATGGACAAGGGGAGTGCCAGCAGCAGAGGCAAATCTATCTACATTTATAAAGCCTACTGGAGCGGTACACATCTCGACAGCGCTTACGAAGCAAACCTCCGCAACGGAGAATGGGCATACCAGACCACCGTAAACGCTCTGGAACCCAAAGTTGTACACGAAGGCAACGTCTGGACGATAACTGCAACAGCTGGCGGTAAAAGCGACACGATGACCATCTACTTCGACGGAGATTCTCTAGCTACTATTTCATCCTACGAAAACGGCAAAGACACTATTATATATGTCATGAAAAAGGATACCCTTTTTAGAATGGACCAATACGAAATTATCGTCATGGATGAGAACGATAAAAACACTTGCTATAGAAGAGAACATCGCGGCGACATTTGGTACACTTGGAATCGTTATGAAACAGGAATCAAGGACGGAATGGTTATATATACCGATACACATATGGAAGATGGGGAAGACCGCAAGACCGGAACTTACTTTATGTTCTACCGCTAATTTAAACAAGCTATCAAAATTTTTATATACACTAATACAATCTCATCTTGGAACGATTAATGAAATCAAAATATTTTCTTTTGGCAGCTGCACTTTTTGTTGCCTGTAGCGACGATTCTAGCAGTACATCTGTTAACGACACACCAAGCAATAACGGCCAAAATCTAGCTGAACCCTCTTACACCAACTGCATTCAAACTGTCTTAGAATTCCAAAGAACAAAAGCTACTTCTTTCAGCGAAAATGGAATAGCCATAGACAGTGTATATTGGGACTACGGTTCAGCTAACAACAGAGGCAATTCCATCTATACTTATAAAAACTATTGGACCGGCACACACATCGACAGCACTTACGAAGCAGAACTCCACAATGGTGAATGGGCTTACCGAACCACCATAAACACTGCGGAAACTAAATTCTTTCATGAAGGCAACATCAGTACACTTATTTCAATAAAAGACGGCATTAGTGATACTGTTATTACCTACTTCGATGGAGACTCCCTAGCCACCACATACACAGAAAAAGGAGGAAAAGAAACCCGTATCTACGTTTTGAAAAACGACACCATCTTCAATCCTATTGACACCGAGCGGATTATAGTCATGGACGAGAATGACAGCAACACTTGTTACGATAAAATGCATCGTGATGGAAAATGGTTTATCTGGGATCGCTACGAAGCAGGAATAAAAAACGGAATGATAGCACTCACCAAAACATCTATCGAGGATGGGGTAGATGGTAAGACCGTGACTTTTTTCATGTTCCGTCGCAAACAGCAATAATAATTTAGACTTTTATAAATTCACTTCCTCCCCGAACAAGGAGGATTTTTTTTCAGCTCTCATCCCGCGTATGTTTCACGTGGAACATGCAAGGTTGTCATTTTGACATTCGGATTAACAACATTTGTGCAAGCACAAAACTAGCAGCTCGGTCATGAAAACAAGCAAGCTTGTTTTCGCGACACTCGCTTTAACAGTTTTTGCGCAAGCGCGAAACCGACGGTTCGGTCATAAAAAATAAGCAAGCTTATTTTTTGCGACTCTCACCTTAACAGTTTCTCAACATTTATCAAAATGTTATCAACATATATTTTATAAAAATTTGAATGTGGGGGAGTCTGTTGATTGTTTTCTAAAAAAGTTATGCTAAATTTCAAATCGGATTGAAATTTTATGTTGGGAAAAATTCTCGGTTTCACGTGAAACAATCGTAATAACGAAGTTATAGTCCCAACAGTCGATAGCGAACCAAATCCAATAAAACTTAACTGGATCCTTCCCCTTACGGGTCAGGATGACGGCGAAAAGAAAATTGAGTTATAAAGAAAACACTGAACAGAAGAATCTTTTGAACCAGTTCCTTGCAGAACATGGCGTACAGCTGTCCGAAGAAACGCTCGACAAGCTTTACCAGTTTGCAGATTTGGTCGTCGATACTAAGGAATTCGGGAATCTGATTTCAGCGAAAGATGCAGGAAAATTCTTGTCCAGACACATCGCCGATTCGCTGGTACCCTATATATATATTAGACGAGAGACGAGAGACGAGAGACGAGAGAATGTTCCAGAATCTCTTTCATCTTTGCTCTTCGAGCCAAGACTTGTCGGCTCAGCTATGGATGTGCAAGCACCTCCACAGCATTCGCCTCTTTCATCTTTCGTCTGTAGCGAGCCTGCAAGCGTTCTCTCGTCTAAACGCTGGGCGGATATGGGTGCGGGAGCGGGCTGCCCGGTTTTTCCGCTTGCGATTGCAATGCCAGAGATTCAGTTCTATGCGGTCGAACCGCGTCACATGCGTGTGAACTTTATGCAGATGGTCAAGGAAAAACTGCACTTGGACAACTTGACTGTCGTAGGCAAACGATTCGAAACTTCCGGCCTCACGAACCTTGACTTTATCAGCTGCCGCGCTCTTTCGACTTTCGAAAACGACTGGGAACGTGCATTGCCCGGACTTAAAAAAGGCGGAACTTTCGTGACGCTGAAAAGCTTTAACAATATTGCCCATTTGGAAAACGATCCGAAAGTGCATATTCAGAAGTATGAACTTCCAGAAGAAGAACAGGTGTACGCATTAGTCACCCGAGGTAATAATGAGTAAAATTATTGCGATATGCAACCAAAAAGGTGGCGTCGGTAAAACTACTACGGCCGTGAACTTGGCCGCGAGTTTTGCAGCCCTTGAAAAGAAGACTCTTCTTATAGATATGGACCCGCAGGGGAACGCCTCGCAGGGTTTAGGTTTCTTAGAGTCACAGGACATGGATATCCATGAAATTTTGGATATGGCCGGAAACCCGGACAACTTGACGCTCGAAAACATCAAGCCTGCCATCTTGGAAACGCCGCTTGACTTTTTGAAAATGATTACCGCAGGTCCTGACCTCGCCGTCATGGAAATTGAACTGGTGAACGCCATGAGCCGCGAACGCAGACTTGAACGCGTGATGAACATCCTCAAGCAGGAATTCGATTTCATCATCATCGACGCACCTCCGAGCTTGAACTTGCTCACCATCAACACGCTTACCGCAGCTACAAGCGTGCTTATTCCGGTGCAGTGCGAATACTACGCTTTGCAGGGCATGACCGAACTTTTCAAGACTATCCGCGAAGTGCAGAAAAATCTGAACTCTAGCTTGAAAATCGAAGGCGCCCTCCTCACGATGTACGATTCACGCTTGAGCCTCTCAAAGCAGGTCGCCGAAGAAGTTCGCGAAAACTTGAGCGACACCGTTTTCCAGACGATGATTCCGCGCAACGTAAAATTGTCCGAAGCTCCGTCGCATGGTAAGCCGGTCATCCTTTACGACGTGCAGAGCACAGGTTCGCAGTCGTACATGAAGCTCGCCGAAGAAATATTGAATAAGGAAAAGTGAATTAGGTTTTAGGGATTAGGCCGTTAGGGATTAGGATAACACATTCCGACAACTAAATCCTGCCTACTTCCTACCGACTACTTCCTACTGACTACTAACCACCAACCACTAACCACTAGTCACTATTATGGGTAAACAAGCACTTGGTCGCGGTCTCTCTGCAATTTTTAAAGCGCACGATGTTCTCGGCAACTCTGTCGATAACGCTATCAACAATTCCGCAGCTCCCGAAAACGCAAACACGGACAACCAGAAAATCGTCGAAATCGACATCGACTTGATCGACCCGAACCCGTTCCAGCCGCGTAAATATTTTGACGACGACGAACTTGTCGAACTTGCGGAAACTATCGAAAAGCACGGACTTATCCAACCGATCGCTGTCCGCAAGGTGGGCGACCGTTACCAGATTATCAGCGGTGAACGCCGCACCCGCGCATCGAAACTTGCCAACTGCCGTACCATCAAGGCACAGGTTTACGAAAATCTCGACGACAAGACCATGAGCGAATGGGCGTTGATTGAAAACATCCAGCGTGTCGATTTGAACCCGATTGAAATCGCTCAATCTTATCAACAATTAATTGACAATCATAATTACACGCACGACGACCTGGCAAAGACGGTAGGCAAGTCGCGTTCCGCCATCACGAACGCACTCCGCCTTTTGAAACTCCCGAACCAGGTGCAGGCTTGGATTCAAGAAGGCAAACTTGCAGGCGGCGCCGCCCGTGCACTTTGCAGTGAAAAAATTGCAGACCCCGAAGCTCTCGCAAAACGCGTCATCGAAGAAGGCCTGAACGTCCGCCAAATCGAGGCCATCGCCCGCGGCGATGGTTCGACAGGCTCACCAACCGATTCAGCAACCGAAAACGACAAGGGCACTGATCCAGTCGAAGGGGGCGAAGAAGAACTTCCGCCGGAAGTCCATGGCAGCGAACCGCCAGCTGCTCCGACACCGAAACCGGAACTCAGCGCCGACATGAAGCAGTTCGAATCCCGTCTCGAAACATTCTTCGGGACAAAGGTCGCCTTGAACCCGAACGCCAAGGACCAGACCAAGGGCACCATCGTCATCAACTACTATTCCATGGACGACCTGACCCGCATTCAGGAAATTATGGAAAACCGTTAACGGTAAAAACGTGAGTCGCAAGTATTACACAATCCAAATCATTCCGGAAAATACGGATGGCGTCAGGAAATACCGTATTTCGAGCAAGCAGTTCGTCTTGTTCCACATCGGGCTTGTCGTTGTCGCCATAATCCTGATTCTATTCATTCTCCACATCGCAAAAATCAACAAGACGCTTGCGAATTACGAAAAGATGCGCGTCCACAACGCCCAGCTCGTCAAGCAAAACGCAAACTACGAAGAGCTCTTTTCGCGACTCGATTCGCTGTGGATCATGGAAAACCGAATCCAGAATATTTTCGAGACGTTCCTAGAAAACGACTCCAACAAAATCAACAGCATCATCGAGCGCAACCGCTTTGCGCACGTGCCGTCCAGCAAGAACGATATCGATTTCGAAGGAATCCACAACTGGCTCACGACCGACGAAAAAATCAGGATGGAACGCATCCCGAACGTCATCCCGGCAGTCGGCATCATCAGCAAGAAGTTCTCATACGAAAACAGGCACTTGGGCATCGACATTTCAGCCCGAAAGGGCAACCCGGTTTTTGCATCCGGCAGTGGTAAAGTCGTCTTTGCAGGTAACAGCGGCGACCTCGGAAACACAATTACCATCGACCATCAAAACGGATACAAATCAACATATTCACACCTCAAGAGTATTAGAACCAAAAAAGGGGCTAATGTTACAAAAGGTGAAGTTATCGGCTACATAGGCGATACAGGCAATACAAGCGGTCCGCACTTGCATTATTCCATCACCAGGAACAATTTACCGCAGGATCCTGAAACTATATTTACTTACTAGGGAAAAACATGGCTATCAAGAATGAACAAGAATTGACTCAAGTCGGAAATGCAGTCCAGGTCAACGGAGATATCATCGGAAAGACGGATGTAAGGATTGCCGGCAAGGTCCATGGGAATGTACTAGTCGATGGTGAACTGGTACTTGAAAAATATGCAAATATCGAAGGCGATGTCAAATGCAGCGCTGCCCTTATTGCAGGATCCATCAAAGGCAATGTGGAATGCAAGGGAAAGCTTTTCCTTCAAGACAACGCACAAATCATCGGAAATGTAAAAGCTGAGCAATTAATCATTAACGAAGGTGCCATCTTTCAGGGCAACTGCGAAATGACTGCTATGCTTCGCAAGGGGAAAGACAAGTAATCAACCGACTATATTAAATAATACTATGTATATTTATATATGGTAATTAATATTTAATGTAGTGAATAGTGGATAAAAAAATAAAGCCTAGAACGTAAGTCAATGATATTCAACGAGATACGAAAATAAACAGAATGTGGATTAATGTTGAAAATTTAAATTCTATTCACATTATTCAACGTTGATAGATGTTGAACCCTAGTTTTCAATGTTTATTCACGAAGTAGTCACGAAAGTATGTTGAAGATCGAGTTGGGAGTAGAGGAAAAACCGTAAAAGTGTGAGATTCATCACACAAAACAAAAAACGTAAATAAATCAATCGCTTTTTATTCTCAATAATTATATTCTAGTATGTTCTACGTAGAAGGTATGGAAAAAAAAGTACTTAAGATAGGCCAGATATCCGATATCCATATAGGAGAGGATGCTAGCCTGATGCAAGGGATAGATGTTCGCAAGAACTTTCTTGCTGCATATTGCTCCGAATCAATGAAGGATTTGGATCTTTTAGTGCTTTCTGGTGATTTGGCATATGAAAACGCCGAACCTGGCGCATATGTTTATATTTCTAACTTGCTGAAGGACTGCAAAGTTCCTGTTTGCATTATTCCGGGAAATCACGATAAAGTGGAGGTCATGGAAAAGTACTTTGACCTGAAGGGGAAAGTGCACAACGGCAAGTGTTATTACCGTTACGATATTGACGGTCGTTCGATTTTCTTTTTGGACAGCACCGACGGGACTGTATCGGCAGACCAACTTTCGTGGTTTGAAGAAGAAGCTGCAAAGATTGAAGATGAGATATTGCTTTTCTTGCATCATCCGCCTTGCCATTGCGACCACAAGTTCATGGATTTGCGCTATGCGATGAAGAATATCGAAGAAGTCCAGGCGACGCTTGCTAGAGTCAAAAATCTCAAGCATATTTTTGTCGGGCATTACCATTACGAGTCCGTTGTCGATATTGGTAACCAGATTGTGCATGTGACTCCATCGACTCAAATGCAGATTGATCCGAGCAAATCGTTCTTCTGCTTGAGTTCGGCGGCTCCTGGGTGGCGTGTGATTGAATGGGGTGAAAATTTTTTAGAAACTAGTGTTTATTTTTCAAAAACCCCTTGAAAATTCTAAACGCTTTTGCTAAATTTGCAATCAATGGCGGTTTAGCTCAGCGGTAGAGCACTGGAATCATAATCCATTGGTCCGGGGTTCAAATCCCTGAACCGCTATTAATTCAAAAAGAAGAGGCGAGCATGTCAAAAAAAATTCTAGCAATTTCACTTTTGGCAGTCGCCTCTCTTTTTGTTTCTTGTGACTCCAAAGACGATACTAAGGCGGCAAATACGCAGGCTGTAATGCCTAAGTCTAAGCCGATTCTTGACAAGATTCCGTTTACGGCTCCTGCGAAATCTACGATTACAGTTGAAAAAGCTAATTTCTATGCAAAGGCGAGCAATGGTCTCGTTGAACTTGCCGTGAAATGGTCGGAGCGTATCGACAAGGCGAAAGATACAGAAAAGCTCCAAATTCTCAATGCGTACAATGTGGCACGTGACCAGCTTTGCATCCGTGCAGGTCTCAAGAGTGGCATTGATGAATACAATTGGATTACGAATGTCGCCATGAAGAATCCGGAAAACAAGGCTGCCTTTGAAAAGGCCGGATTTAAGATGAAGTAAGTTTTAGGTGTAAATTCACCATAAGAAAAAACGCGAATAATCGCGGTTTTTTTGTTCTGTTCCACCGAAAGCAAAGACAATAATAGCCAATCCAACAAGAAAAAAAAGTGGCTCATGGTTCTCTTGAAGTTGAACATGGCAGCGGCAAGCTTGGCGTTGAGCATGCACTCTTGGCATCTGGATATGCATGTGTGTGGAATGCTCGCACGAACGAGTCGAAGAATCCCGCGTGGCTTCATCAAGCTTGAATTGATTGAAACAATTTGAGCTTACAAGGTGGTTTTCTGTATTCTGGTCTGGCGTTTTCCGCCATTCCGGAATGCAGGTTTATTTTCGTCGGAATATTTACATACTAAAGTGGCTTTTTGCAGTATAAAGTATGTAAAAACGTTTTGTTTACTTTATATGTTTACATACTGAAATTTATTTTTTTCTTTTTAGTATGTAAAAAAATCAGAAAAAACGGTGAGAATAGCCCGAAAAACACCTTTTTTGATGTCAGAAAATGCTTTTTCGGTGTTTTTCCGGAGATTTTTGATGAAAAAGGCGGCAAGTTTACATACTAAGAGCTATAAAATTTGAATTTAGTATGTAAAGTCCTTAAAAATGGCTGATTACTTTATTGTAAACTTCCACTTGACGTTCAATAATGCCGTCCCAGGTGAAGCATTCATCAATGCGTTTGCGGGCGCCGGCGAGAAGTTTTCCGGTCAACGATGGATCACTAGCGAGTCGTTTGAATGCGTCGGCGAGAGCGACGGGATCTTTTTCGGGAATGAGAATTCCGGACTCTCCGTCAATGACGACATCCGGGATGCCGCCGACGTTGCTTGCCACGATGGGAAGTCCAAGCTCCATGGCTTCGATGAGTACGACTCCGAGGCCTTCGGTGTCGCCCTTGCTATCGACGATGGCTGGGAGCACAAAGACGTTTGCAGTCTTGTATTCGTTCGCGAGGTCTTCAGGAGAAAGCTTACCCGTGAAAATGATGGATGCAGGAGATCCTTCGATTTCGCTAAAATTGACTGGATCCTTCGACTTCACTTCGTTTCGCTCAGGATGACACAAGGTTGGTGCCTGTGCTGAGCAAGCTTGCTGCTTGAGTTGCTCGGTCAGGTCGCCGACACCGACGATGCGGATTTCGAATTCGTTTTGGGGCAAGTATTTCGCGGATTCGATGAGGTAGCGGATTCCCTTGCGTTCGATGTGTCGACCGACAAAGAGAATCTTGAACTTGCCGTTCACCGGATGCGGGGTAATCGTGACTGGATGGGGCGTCGCCCCAACCTTTGAGGCTCGGTCATATCCATGCAAGCATGGCTGCGACTCTCGCCTTTTAAGGTTGTCTTCACGTTCGTTCAGGATGACATCTCTCTCGTCTCTCGTCTCAAGCGTCGTTCCGTACGGGCTCCATTCGACGTTGACATTGCGGAGCGCCTTGATTTTAGAAGCGGTGAAGCTGGAGTTTGCAAAGATGGCTTGAGCTTGTCCAATGGCGAATTTTAAAAGCGGTTTAACCCACTTCTTTTTGCGGATGAGCAAAAGTTCTGCACCGTGGAAGTTCAGCACGAGCGGAATCTTGAAAAGCTTTGCGGCGCCAAGCGCGATATAGGCATGCGGGAACGGCCAATGGGCGTGAATTACATCGGGTTTCCATTTGCGGCAAATCCGAAGGCACTGGATGAACCCGTTGATGATGTAAGGAATGGCGAGCAGTTGCAGCCACGGCTTGGAGGCCATCTTGCTTGGGGCGCCTTCTTCGTGCGTGAGGATTTCCCAGGCGGCAGGCGCGTAGCGGAAGCGGTTTACGGGGGTACCGTCGATGTCGTGGCTTTTGAGGCCCTTGTAGGCGGGAGCTAGTACTTGTATTTCTACGCCCGCTTTTTTTAGGTGGGCGATGGAAGTGCGTAGCCATGGAACTTCGGCGTCTTCTTGGAAACGCGGATAGACAGAGCCTATGACGAGAACTTTCATTGTTCCTGCTTTTCTATTTCTTGTGCCTTGACGTCTTGGATGCAGGCGGGATAAACAATGGGTCTTACGATTTTTTCGATTACGAGATCCATGATGCTAAAGCCATGACTCGATGCGGTTTGCATTAAACGACCTACGAGTCGAACCCAGCCTTCGATTTTCGAGTCCAGCAGCAAAAGTCCGATTCCGCTATCGTGTTCCAAAAAGCCAAGGATATCATCGCCACGTTTGTTCTTGGAGAGTGTTTCCATGAAAATATTCCAGAACTGCTGCGTGTTCGTATCGTTGCCCAGCGTATTTTCGATGGTTTCGAAATCAAATTCAATATAGACGAATGAGCTATTGTCTTCGTCGCTGCGGATAATTTCTTCTTGACAACGTCGTTCAAAAATATCTTCAGTATAGATGGAGATATTGTATTGATGTTTTTTTATCAAGTTGAAGAGGTAGTCCTTCATCATCGCCTCTAATTTAGTCTATTTTTTAGCTATGCAGCGATTGTTAAAATTAAAAAAAGTGCTGAAGAGCAGTGTTTTGGCGACTTCGGTCGAAAATTTTAAAGTTATTAAGACTTTGACGAACAAATACCGTCCGATGACGGCGTTCGAAATCCAGATTTTAGAGAAAAATGGGAACAGCTGCGATGACTGGTCCAAGGTGCTGGTCGAGCCGGATTTTGACCCGAATAGGATTTTCCGTTCGAGTTTCATGGGCGATGTGCGCCTTCCGAAGTTCTTCGGCACGCTTCTTCTGCCGGGCGATGTTTCTGTCGCGACAGGCATTTACGATTGCATGGTGCACAACTGCATTATCGAGAACGCGCTGATTTACAAGGTCTCTACGCTGAGCAATGTTCTTGTGCGTAGCAGTGCGGTCGTGCAGAACGTGGGCACGCTTGTAAGTAGTGGCAAAATCAATTACATGGTAGGTTCTTCCATCAATGTCGGTAACGAGATGGGGGGACGTGAAGTGTTCGTTTTCCCGGAAATTACGACGGAGCTTGTCGATTTGCAGCTGTTCCACAAGGCAGAACAGAGCGTCCAGGATTCGTTCGTGGAAATGCTCAAGACATTCAGGTCCGAGCTTGCGCTGCCGTTCGGGATTGTGGGGAAGGGCGCAGTTGTTTCGAATACGAACATTATCCGCAATAGCTGGATTGGGCAACATGCCCGCGTCGAAGGGGCTGCAAAGATTCGCAATTCCATCATCATGAGTTCGCTCGAAGAGTCAAGCCATGTCTATGATTCCGTGATTCTTGAAAACACGGACGTGCAGATGGGCGTGAAGGTGCATACGGGTGCCGAAGTGCAGAACTCCGTGTTGATGAGCCGTTGCAAGGTAGGGAGCAAGGCGATTGTGAAGTCTTCTATCATTGCTCCGTGCTGCCATATCGAAGAGGGTGAAGTCAACAGTTCGTACATGGGGCCGATGACGCAGATGCACCACCATTCGCTGTTGATTGCGGCGCTTTGGCCGGAAGGATGCGGCAACTTGGGCTATGGCGCGAATGTCGGCAGTAACCACACAGGCCGCATGCCGGACCAGGAAGTGATGCCTGGGCAGGGGATGTTCTTCGGGCTTGGTGTGAATATTAAGTTCCCCTCGAATTTCCGCGAGTCGCCGTTCACTTTGATTGCAAGCGGTCTTACGACTTTGCCGCAGCGGCTTAAGTTCCCGTTCTCGTTGATTCACGCGGGCGACCCGCAATTGGTGGGTGTGGCTCCACGGTTGAACGAGATTGTGCCGGGCTGGAATTATGCGAAGAACGCATATGCGCTCGACCGCAATGCGTATAAGTATGGCGTACGTGGAAAGGGACTTGTGTCATCGACTTTCTATTCCATTTACAATTCCGAGACGGCCCGCCTTGTATTTGATGCGTACAACCGTTTGCAGGTATCGAAGGTCAAGGACGTTTATACTAAAAACGATATCGACGGGCTTGGCGAAAATTTTTTGCGTGAACGAGTACGTCAGGATGCCATCAAGACATATACCGATTATTTGGAATACTACGTGTTCGATTTGATGCTTTCGTTGGTCGAAGGGGATGAATCGCTTTTGAAGCAGTCTCCGCGCGAGTTGCGCAAGCTCCTAACGGATACGAATAAAGAAATTGCAAGGGTTGTTAATTTACCCGAAACCCTAGACGATTTGGTAAAGCGTTTTAGGCAGCTTGGCAGGGATTGGTTCGAGAATGTGAGCCATGGCCTTGATCGCGATAACGAACGTGGTCGCCAAATTTTTGATGATTACGATAGCGCACATCCGATCGATAAGGGATTCATGGAATGGGAAAAGGTGCGGTTCGAAGAAGCTACCAAGCGTTTGAATGCGTTTGTGAAGAATCTCGCTTAGGCGTGTGAACTGCGCGGATTTTTTCTGTTATGTTGTTGTATATTTTACTTTGTGTGGAGGTTGCCGCACGGATTGCGATTGAAATTCGCGAACGCAGGCTTACGCAGTTGCGCGGTGGCGTGTTTGCGGTTTTGCGATTGATTCCGCTAGTGAACGACTTTGTGCCTTTGCCAGAGAATCGCAGCGATCCTCCGAATAGCTTATTCGTAGAGAAGCACGAAGAAGGGCACAAGGCGTTGCACCATGCGGTGTTGCGGAACTTGATGAAGGTTGCGTTGTGCATGGTGGCAGTGTGGTTCTTTGTGGCGTTGCTCAAGCGCTGGCATGTAAGTTTTTTCGAAGCGGTGCTGTGGCTGCATTTGGTAGCGATTCCGTTCAAGTGGTTTTTCAATTGGTATTGCTGGACTCAAGAATACGAGGCGGATGCGTATGCTTTCAAGGAAGTAGGGAAGCAGAAGGCGAAAGCCGCGATGCATGAACTTGCCGCTTGCGAAATCCCGTATTCAAAGTTTTTTGCCTCGATTTACAGGGAACACCCGACCGTCGCACTACGCAGCCAGAGAATGTTGAAAAAAGTGATTAGTGGTTAGTCAATAGTCATTAGCCATTAGTTATTTGTTAATGCTTCTCCGTCATCCCGAGAAGCAAAGCGACGAGGGATCCAGTCAAGTCTTGTGTTCGCATTACAAGATTTCACTGGATCCTTCCCCTATCACTACGCTCCAGGGTCAGGATGACGTGTGTAGCGACACTGTTCGGAATGACGTTCCTAACCCCATACCCCAAAGCACCCGTAAGGGTGCGAGCTCATACCTAACCCCTAAAACCTATAACCTAACTCCTACTCAAACTTCGCTTCTTCTATTTTGCGGTTGTGCAAGACTTCATCTACCTTCTTTTTCAATGTGTTCAATATTTCGTTCTCGTGAATTTGAAATAGTTGCTGTTCTTTTTTCAGGAACGGTTTGATGACCCGGACAAGGCAAATTATTATGCCGGCGATGATGATTGTGCCGGTGGTAATGCTAATCGGGAATGTGGTGCTTAAGTGGTTTGAGTAGAGTAAGAAAGCACAGCAGATATTGACGGCTAAAAATGCGAATGCAATATAAACCGGTTTCAAGTTGATGGGGGTTGTGGGGTTATTCGGTTGTTTTGCGTCAAGTTGTCGTTCCGTGTTTTGGACGATATCTCTGAGAATGAAAGCGTCCATTATCGGGAAGAAAGAAAAGAAGACGGCTATCCACGGGGAAAATGTCGTGGTCGCTACTTCCCGCAAGTTTGCTTCGGCACGGAAAATCCACAAAAGCCAGAACAGGCGAGAAATGAATGCCGCAACAATGGTAATAAAAAAGCATGGCATAAAGAAGGTAAACATGAATAAAGCGGCTTTGCCATTGATATCTTCTAGAGCGGTTGCTAGTATGATGCAGTCTGCAATGCTGAAAATTACTAGTAAAACAGCAAAAAACTTAAGCGAAAGGAGTAGTTTTTCTCCATTTGGAGCGTTGTCTTGCATAATCCCTCCTTTTTGTACAATATACAAAAGGTGCACTACGGACTTTTGGCGGTGAACCCGGTTTTACTTGTGCAAGAGCTTTATTTTTTTGTATATTCTTTGCCACAGAGGTTTTTATGTCACGAATGAATGTTTTTGAAGCGCAAAATAGAATGGATGGTCGTGGTATTTCGCAGAGAAGCGGATTTTTTCACGCAGCTTTTTTAGTGGTATTTGCGTTTTTGGCAGTTTCTGCCCATGCTTTTGATTTGTCGGTCAAGGCGAATGTCGATAACGCGCAGGTTTTTATTGGCGACAAGTTCAATTACGAAATCCAGGTCACGGCGCCTGAAAACGCCATTGTCGATTTGCCGAGCTTTGTCGGGAACCTTGGCAGTTTTGAAGTCAAGGAAATGAAAAACGAGAAAATTACCGAGGGCATGCCCAAGGGGATGGCGAAGTTCACTTGGCTTGCGACGCTCAACACGTTCGTGGGCGGCGACTTTTTGATTGCCCCGCAAGAGGTGAATGCCATCGTTGGCACGGATACTATCAAGACGCACACGGACCCCGTCGCGGTCAAGGTCTCTGCACGCACGAACGGCGAAGAGGCGGACATTATTGAAGTCGAAGACCCGATGAGCGACCCGAGACTTCCGCAGTGGCTCTATATTCTTTTTGTAGTGCTTGGCGTTGCCTTGCTCGTGTTCCTTGGATGGTTCTTGCATAAGAAATTTGCAAAGCGTGGCGAAGCTCCGCAGCTGCCGCCATACGAAGAGGCCGTGCTTGCGCTCAAGAATCTGCGCAACAGGAATTACCTCGCCGAAGGCAATCAGGGTGATTACTTCATGTCGCTCGGGTTCATCACTCGCCGTTACATTGAAAGGCGTTTTGAAGTCGATATTCTCGATGCGACCGTCGCCGAACTCAAGAAGCGCATGTCGCATGTGGCAGGGCTTCCGCAGGCGTACAAGGAATCCGTCGTGACGCTTGCCGTCGAAACCGAACCGGTGAAGTTCGCGAAGATGAAGCTTGAAGCGGAACGCTGCACGTTCTGGATGGAATGGGCCGACCGCCTGCTCGAAGATACGAAACCGATGCCGGAAGAAGAACAGCAGAAGAAAGAGGCCGCGAAGACTTCTGTGAAAAAATAGTGTCGCAGTTAATCGTCGCGGTGGTTCTTTTCGTAAATTTGGTCAATGGCCGCACCGACGGGGCTGTGTTGCAACTTGTCGATAGCGTTCATGGTCGCCTCTTCTGCTCCATCTAGAAAATTCATGACTTTGTTATAAATTCGGTCGCAGCCTGCTTCCCACGAGGGGCCGATTTCTTCCATGTAGTTGGCGACGCGTTCCAAGCCATCTTCGACTGCCTTTGGAAACAGGTCGTGTGCAATATCGATAATGCTTTCGAAAATGCCCATGGATTCTTCGGCATCTTCGTCAGTGACGTTTTCAATTTCCGGTTCGATTGCTTTGATTTGTGATTTTGTAGCAGCCATTTTGGCCTCCTTTTGATGTTGTCATTGCGTGCCAAGGGCGTGGCAATCTCTTTTGCGTTTAATTTAACAGATTTTTATACGTGCTCAAATAGGCAATATTTTTGCGTTCTGAAAGTTGGAACTTTTAAAAAAGTGTGTGTTTGAGCAAATTGGGCTAAAAATGCATGAAATCGCGGATGTTGCTGTAAAAACTGGAACTTTTAAATTTTGGCTGCAATTGCACAAAAGCTCTACAATTGAAATTATCTTTAGGGTATGATTAGCGTATCTCAGAAAATTAAGGTGGCATCGTCGCATTTGCTGCGTAGCCAGATGGAACTCGACGTCGAAGATTATGGGCTCAAGGGGATTGGCGACTTGTGTAACCGCATTCTTGCCCGCTATGCGGAGTTCCCCGTGCCAGATGTAGCCCAACTTGCGATGGATGATACTTTGTACAAGACTGTCGCACCGCTACAGTTCTCGCTTTCGAAGACTGGCGAAAGTTTTGCGAATTATGCGAATAACTTAGCAAGTGCCCGTAATATCAAGGTGGCGACTCTTTGCCGCTATTACTTTGAATGTTATGTCAACTTGCCTCGCGGTAAACGTGAATGCTTTATCTTCGGCGATGATTTGAATAAACTATTGAATGCTATGGAAAAGCGGGTAAACGTGACGCTGAACTATCGCGGTGACGTGAAAAACGTTTCGCCATGTTTTTTGGCTTTTTCGTCTTCGCAAGTGCGTGCCTATATCGTTGTGTGCGATGGCAATGTGAGTAAGCTTGTGCCAAGCCGTTTCCATTCGTTACGCCTTTGCCATATCAGGGGTGTCGCCGCCGATCTAGAAAGCGAAGCGTACCATTGCGAAAATTTTGAGCTTTCGCATCAGGTTGATCTGTACCGCGAACATTTCGATCCGTTCCTCTGTTACGGGCAAAGTGTTAAAGTTCGATTGACGGAGAAAGGTGCGGAGCGTTACAACAAGCTCACGACGAACCGCCCGAAAATAGATGGTGCAGAAGTTTGTGGTGCTGGCGATTACACTTTCGAGTGTTCCGAAAAACTCGCGAAAATCTACTTCCCGCAGTTCCTTGCCGAAGCCGAAATATTGGAGCCGCGAGATTTAAGGCTCTGGTTCAAGGAAGAGTTTGAACGGGCCGCGAAAGTTTATAGCGGACAATAAATTGTTGAGTCTTAATCCTCGTCTTTAATCAAGCGGACGGATGCGTACTCAGGATATTCCTCGTCATCGTTTTCGTCAACGCCATTTTCGAAACGCACGCTTGTATAGAATTTGTTACGACCGATTGCGTGACTTAATGGGTCAACCGTTTTTTCGACACACCAGAAGTGAGCCGAAAAATCAATGAAATCAAAGTCATCGTTGTCATAGCGCATTCCCCCAGCGACCATGGAAAAGCCGTACTTATCGGAACTTGACTCGATCCATTCCTCCGAAGCGAGAACGCTCAAAACGTCCTTGCAGCGGGAATCTTTTTTGGCAAAGCGGATCATCGTTTCCCATTCCTTTCTTGTCGGCAAGTGCCAACCTTCGGGAATCGCTTCTTCCAAGCCTTTTTCGTTATACAGATAACCGTATTTGTCGAAGTACTGGTAATCGTCATCGTAGGCTACACAGTCATCGGAATTTAACTCGAATTTTAGATTTTCGGCGAGCCATACCTGGTTACCGATTTTGCAGGTCTTGTATTCTGTACTGTCACGCGGGTCAACGAATGTCCCCATTTCGGCAGCGGCTCTCTTTGCGGTCATTTCGCCCTCGGTCTGGGGCTGGGCGGGCTTCTTGGGATTGACTATAACGGACATAAGCATTCCTTTTTATGATAATTAATTTACTTTGGATACCGCAAATTTAAGAACAAAAGGAGTACAATCAAAGCGATTTTTTTGCAGGACATATTTCTTGCAACTTTTGATTTTGAATAAAAGTTTCAATTGCTGAAGCTTAAAAAGCGACTGTATGGATAACACATGCAAAATAACAAATTTTTTGAGAGCGGGCGCAATTTTCGAAGTTCCATTTTTTGGAACCTTGATATTTTAAGCGTTTGAAACTTTATATGTATCGCTTATATTTGGTGGTGAAAACTCGAATTTTTAAAAACTTAATAGGAGACTCAAATGCCTAGACTTAAAAGAGCCGTAGTGAGATGCGAAAAATGCAATTCCGAATTCGAAGTTTCAGAATCATTTGCAAAGAGTATGAGATATTGCCCCGCATGCAGTAGTGCTCTAGCACCATCCATCGAGGAAGTTCAAAAGGACCTCAAATTTTTAGTCGCTTCGTACATTGACAAATACGGCATGGACTTCGTGCTCGATGCCATCAAGAGTATCAAAATGAAAGAAGGAGTCACTGCTTTGCAAGCACTTTCGGATGAGTACTATTTGTTGAGGTAAAGGAAACTCCTCCGCAGGGGAGGAGTGAGTATCCTTTATTTGTTGGGTGTATTGCCAAGTTTTTTGAGAGGTAAAAAATCAATTCTTCTTCCAAGATTTGTCAATATACGGATGCCAAGAAACATGAGTGTAAGGAACTTCATCTAAAATCTTTTTGGGCTTCCAAAGGGTTTTCTTGTCCTTTGTAAAGAGTTCTTTCATTTGATTCGCGTTACGAGCATTTCGAATGGTTTTGTTAGTGACAAAATACTCGTATACATGAGATAGTACTGTGTTACCATTATTATCAATAATCATATCATCTTTAGGTTTGCAACTTTCATAGTTGACTTTTATGCCAAGTTTCAAAATAATTTCATCAGGACTTTTGCCATTTAGTGCCCATTCTAACAAGATATAAAATAATATCGCATTATCACAAACAGATTTTAGTTCACCTTTTTTAGTTTCATAATCCAAAATTCTAAGCCTTTTTACACATTCAATAATTGCATTCACTTTAGCACAAGGCATTGTATTCTCATCAGTATTCTCATCAATTAAATTATCTCTTTTTTTAAAATCGAAAAAATCTATAATGTCATCAATTATACCGGCATTTAGAATCAACTTATCGGTTTTTGAAATTTCGTTGTCATTCTCGTTGTCTGTCTTCAGGCGATATATGAGTTCTTTGAGTTCTTTCTTTACATCAAAAGATTGTATAACATCACCAATTATATCAGCATCTAGAATCAACTTATCGGTTTTCGAAATTTTTTTGTTTTCTATCAAGTGATATTTGGTTGACTTGAATTCTATGAGATCTTTTTTAAAATCAAAAAAATCTATAATGTCATCAATTATACTAGCATTTAGAATCAACTCATCGGTTTTCGAAATCTCTTTGTTTTCTGTCAAGCGATATTTTATTTCCTTGAGTTGTTCCCACAGACGATGTAAAGAATATTGAACTTCTAGTTTATCAGCAAGAGTTTCACCATCAAAATACGTGGCATTATCAAAATATGCCTCTGCTTCATCATTTACTTCATTTTCAACGAATTCAAAAATATCATGGACATCAGCTATAGCATGCCCCATCTCGTCAATTATATTTTCTAGTTTCTCAATTTCAGAAAGAGGGCGATATAATGGAAGGCCCACCAATTGACAATTAGGTTCAATTGTTTTTAAATGAGTTCTTAAGATTTTGCCATCAAAAGTGTCATCTATTTCCCATATTTTTTTAGCGGTATCCTCAAAAATTTCGTTGACGAGGAAGTTACGTGTTTTTGCTCCATCAATAATAATTTCTATCGGTTTTACTATATCGAGTAATTGGCAAAACGCAGTACTCCATTCTTCGAGTTGCTGTTTTTCATCATCTTTGAGATTTTTTATTTTGGTAAACGGGAAATAATAATAGATGGTTTTTTCAATAGGGTCGTTCTCTGGAGATTTACCGTCCAAAGCTAAAGAACTATACTTTTTTCGGAGGTCCTTGCGGAATTCACCATTTTTAAATGCTGGAGCATATTTATTGTCTGCATTTAAATTAGGTATTTTTTTACTACCCACAAACACCCTCATTCCTCCACTAGGAATTGGAGGGATAGAAAGATATTTTTCATATTTCGCTTGTTTGAAAAACTCTCGTAGTTCGCCAATTTCTTTTGTTTTCATATTTCTATCTCCTTTTTCTGTATATATATACCTTTTTTGGAAAATTTCCAAATTTATTTTTGAGCATTCAGGTTTCGCCAAACAAAAAAGAAATGGTATATTTGGAATATAACAAGAGCTAAAAAGCTCTGAGTCAAATCAACCCAAGACAATCTCCCGAAAAGGCCCTAAAAGCCCACAGGATAGCGCATGCTACCCTTATCTCGAATGTTGTCTTAAACCATAAGGAAGGTAAATATGCATACGAATACACCCACTAACCGAGAACTTTGTGCTCACAGTATTCGTGGGGTGACCTGCCAAGTTTTGTTTAACCCCTATTCTTGCTAAGGACTCGTCGTGTTTATTCTAGCTGCTCTGATAATCAACTCTCTAGTGGACTAATCCACTTCAAACCTAATCATTAACCACAAAAAAAAGGAGCATTTTTTTATGTTCGAACTCATCGTTTCTATTGCTGTTCGCGAAGTCATTAAAGAAATTGCGAAGGGTCTTTAATATGAATCGTTTGATTACCCCCGTCATTGGTACTTGCCACGATTCCTTTTGCCAGCTCTGTTGTGGTTCCGCAAGCATCAAAAGCCAGTCAGCCACTCTATGGGAATATTTAGAAACGGCACTGGACCTGATTGAACTTGAACATGCACGCGGAAACTCTGCACCAATTAAGTTGGCCATTGTGGGTCGAGACCCTTATCCAGAAGAGGCGATTGGCATACCGTTTGCAAAGCCGACTATCGCCAAAACGGCGAGTTCCCTTTCTGGAGGAGTCATCTTTCGTTCGTTAGGCGTGGATATCCATGCCTGGCGCGGCAACGATGTCAAGATTCTCTTTGAGAAACTTCTCAAGCAGCGTATTGTTTTCTTAAACGCTTCGTATGTATTCTTAGGCAAGGGGCCCCTTGTTCAAGGAAAACACGGTGCTTACCTTCACTGCGCAAATACTGCCAACTCGATCATCGTCAATGGTACCGAGCAGGTAGTTTTGTGCGGTGAAGCCGCTAAAGGCTATAAATGGGCTAACGGGTTGAAAACGAAGACAGTCTTGGCTCCAAAATTCCACTGTGTTCCTCATCCTTCGGCAAGGGTATATAACAGAAACGAAGCCGAATTCCAAAAATATTGGGCCCCTGGTGCTCTTGTCAACATGTTCGGCCTTCAAACCGTCATGTCGGCAGTAAATTGCGGCCGATAACTAAAAAATAGGAGAAACCTATATGCCAATAGAAACTATCGCCGCCATTGCGGCAAAGAAAATTGTAGCGGACGCTGCACCCGTTTTGGCAACTGCTATTGCAAGTACGGTAACGAAGGAAATCATTGATAATAGCGAAGATATCGGAAAAACGGTTGTCAATGTTGCTGGAGAAGTGTTTTGCGCCCCTTTCAAGCTTGCGACCGGCATTCTTGAAGGTATTAACAGCTTGTTATAAAAAAAGTACGTAAGATGTGTTGTGGACGTACTTAGCGCATACTCGGAAATGAGTGTGCGCTTTTTTATTGAAACTTTAAAAAAGAACCCACTTCGGTGGGTTCTTTTTAAATGATGTAATTGGGATTATTTCCCTAGAATCTGTTCTTCTGTAAGATTGAATCTTTTGACAAGAGTTTCTATGGGAACACCGTCTTCGTAAAGCGCACGAGCCGTACGGAGCTTTTCTTCTTCGGCTTTTTGACGTTCTTGGTCGAGTTTCTCTTCAAGTTGCTGACGTTCTTCTGTCATCTGTTGACGTTCTTCTGTCATCTGTTGACGTTCTTCTGTCATCTGTTGACGTTCTTCTGTCATCTGTTGACGTTCTTCTGCCATCTGTTGACGTTCTTCTGCCATTTGCTGTCGGAAATAATCGCCAATGCTTACGAAACCGTATTTTTGTCCGATGCTTACGAACGCCATGTTCAGCTCCTTTAGGAAATCTTTTCCAAGATACTCCATTAAATATATACTTGTTTTTTCAAGCAGGCAAGACGCCTCGTTTCGCGGCATTTTATCCAAGAACTTGCAGAACTGCGGCAAGAGTTCCAGCAGCTTATCTTTGTTGAATGCATGTTTCAGTGCGATTATCCCCATGCCGGTTGCGATATCTTCGCAGGCGAGACAGTCGCTGTCGGGAATGTTCGCCATGTTCACGAACGTGCACTGGAACGGCAGCACCTTTCCGCGGAAGTAATCCGGATAGGATTTTTCGAGGATTCTGAGCGGATTCCAGTTGTCACGTCCGTTGTAGAATATTATCGCCATCGTCGGGATTCCGCTGAAAATCCGGTTCTTGTCCTGAATTTTCATGACGGAATGGATGTATTTGGAGATCTGGTCGAAGATTGTGGGGTCGCGACCTGATTTGTGCTCCAGTAGGATTCCGACGAGAATCGGGGCTCCTGTTGAAACGTTCACGCGGAACGCCAAATCAGCTTCGCCGGTATCGTCAACTTCCGAATAGGAATCGGGAATACGCATGAGTGTATCAAGATTGACCTGCGTCAGGAACATGTCGATATCATGATTTACTTTCGCTGCAAGTTCAAGCAAGTAGCGGACATGAGTTGTGTCGGCAAACAGCCAACGAAAGAATGCATCGTGTTTTCGTTTGGAAGTCTTTTTTTCGTTTTCCATGGGTTTTGTGGGGCCAATTATTCAAGGTGAACTGGCACGCAATTTCATATAGCAAAGGATATAGAAAACGATATAGCAAACAAAATTCTTGAAAATGTCTTGCATCTTCAAAAACGTATGTGCTTAATTTAAAAAACTCTTTTCAGAAAAGCAAGAGATATTTTGTTTTGAATTCATTTTGTCAACAACCGTTAGCACGAGAGTAGCAACAACAAGCGAATAGCGCGAATTTTAAATAAGGTGGTGACGTGATGGAATATGTCGGAACGAAAATAGGCATGTGCAAATTCTACACATACCTTTTAATCGGAACCTTGCCTAAGATTCGTGTTTATTCTGTTTAATCCTTCAAGCAGCGGACGGACAGTCCGTCGTTCTCGTCGCTTGCACAGACGCTGACCATTCCTTCGGAACCGCTGCCGAAATGAATCATTGTAGCGCAGTTATTGTTTCGCGTGTCTATCGTCATTGTCCAGAAATAGGTGGTGCCGCCGCCCGGTTCAAAGAAATACTGGGATTTGGCAGAGTAATTCCCGGCGGGCAGGATGGAAAAGCCGTATGTGTCTTTTCCACCATACCAACCTACGACGGCGTAGTTGAGGAATGCGGGGTGTCCGCCATTTCCTCTTTCGGGCCATTCTTCAACTTCGGGCAGGTGCCATCCGGTAGGGCATGCGTAGGTTGCGGACTTGTATGTGTATAAACGACCATACTTGTCGCAGTTTTCTTTCTTGTTGCCGTTGCACCAGCTCTTGACGCCGTCATCCATTTCGTAGTTGAGGTTTTCGGCCATCCAAATTTTTTCGCCGAGCTTGACGATTTTATATGTTTTTCCGTCACGCGTATCTGTTAAAACAGAATCGTTTTGCGCTGCAGTGGAATCTGTCGGTGTTGTTTTCGATGGTTCCGGAGCCGGCCCGTCACTGACTTGGTATGTGGTTCTGTTGAAGAACATGATTTGGATAAACTTCACGTTCGCATTTTCGGGTTCGATATCAAACCAGTGGTCGCTATAGCATGTGCATGTCGTTTCTGAATGGACGACTCCATAATCAATTTGTAAGGTGTCGCCGGAACGTTTTGTCAAAAGGTCCGCTTCGACGAGGCAGTAATCTCTTACGTTCAAGGCCATCACTTGGTAATGCCCCTCGCCATCGTTAAGGATGTACGCTTTGGGCATTTCTCCTGAAGATGCTTCTGCGAGACTTGCGATTGGAACGGCGCGTATCGGCAAGGGTTCCAAACCAGAAGCAATGCAAGAGCCTAACTTAAAGCCGTTTTTCGTGTCTTTAGCAAAAGCGGGTGACGCTTCTTGGGTGCCTGCGGAACTCGAAGGCGGTTGGCTCGCCGATGACGTTGTTACGCTGGACGACGAGAGTTTCGGCGGCTGCTGACTGGACGACGATTTTGCTTGAGCGCTGGATTGCGGTGTGCTCGACGAGGATTCCTGTCCTTGGATTTCGCTCGAAGAACTTTCATTTTGACTCATCGTATTGTCGATTATGGTGGTTCCAGTCACGTCCGGAGAATCTGAACAGGCCCAGAATAGTGCTGCACATAACGGAATCAGTTGTATTGTCTTTTTCATGTTCATTTCTCCTTCCTTGAATCCGAAGATTCTATTTTGTCCGTAAGAGGGAATATTTGTAAGTTCATTTGATAAACTTGGTCGATGGTTTGGCATTCGTTGGCGATGTCAACAATCTTTTTGCGGAAAATGTCGATTTCCTCGGTGATGCGGTCGTAAGTGGGTTTGTCGATGCCCATGGTGATGCCGGAAAAATTGCGTTCTTCCACGGAATCCTTGATGATGGACCGTACCGCAAGTTCGCTCATTTTCCTGTTCATGGTGCGTATGGCAAGAGGAATTGCTTCCTTGGAGCCTCTAACCGTTTTTTGCGTTTGTTCGTAAGTCCCGTCCGCGTTTTTCTGGAGCAGGTTTGCATTGACGAGGAACTGCAAGATTTCGCGGACTTCGGCGGCTGTAACGCCTTGCCTTATTTTGGATGCAATTTCGCCAAATGTTGCTCCCGGCATGATGGGGGCGAGTTCTCGAATGATGGGGCAGGCGGGCGTTTCGTAGTAGCGGAACGCGTCCGCATCGACTATGCGGATTTTGTTCATGCGTGCTTCGTGTTCGAGTTCGCTCAAGGCGGATTCTTTTTCGTCGTCGTTTTTGGCGTTCCCGAATTTTACGAGCAGGGTGAAATAGGTGTAGTCGAACCCTTCGAGACCCATGGCGCGTGCGACTTTTGGAATTCCCGGCTTGCTGAGGGTTGTCTGTCCGTCGCTGACCAGTTTCAGATACGCCGATGAAGCAAATCCTGCGAGACTTGCGAATTTTCGCCAGGTGAAATACGAGCTTCTCTTGCGCTCGGCATAGAAATCTCGCATGTATTGGCGGTAATCTTGATATTCGGTAATCGGTTTCATATTCATAAAAATAAAACAAAAATTGCGTTTTTTGCACTAAAAAGTGAAGATTTTATATAAATATTTTATACGAAATTAAAATATGAAACAAAAGCGTTTCATAAACATTTAAAATTGATTTTTTATTTGTTTTCCGTTTTTTTATATATTCCCGATGTAAGGTATAAAAAGGAGATTCTATGACGATTGGAATAATCGTAATTATCGTTGCCGTTATTCTTGTAATTTGGGGCGTTTCTATGTACAACGGACTGGTGAAGCTCCGCAACAATCGCGAAAATGCGTTCGCAAACATTGACGTGCAGCTCAAACAGCGTTATGATCTTGTGCCGCAGCTTGTTTCGACGGTCAAGGGGTACGCCGCCCACGAAAAGGATGTGCTCGAAAAGGTGACTGCGGCACGTACTGCCGCGATGAGCGCCTCGACGATTGACGAGAAGGTTGCCGCTGACAAGGCGATGAGCAGCGCCCTTTCCGGACTCAAGGTTTCGCTGGAAGCTTACCCGGAACTCAAGGCGAACCAGAACTTCTTGCAGTTGCAGACGGAGCTTTCGGACATTGAGAACAAGCTTGCCGCTGCTCGCCGTTTCTTCAATTCCGCGACTCGCGAATTCAACAACGCTTGCGAAGTTTTCCCGAGCAACATCCTTGCGGGTATGTTCAATTTTAAGCGTGCCGCTATGTACGAGGCTACGGAAAACAGGGCCACATTAGAGAAAGCACCGGAAGTGAAGTTTTAATGAGTAGACAGTAGGCAGTAGACAGTGAAATAATGGCGCGACTGGTGTCGCGCGTTATATAGGGCGGCGAAGCCGCGATTATTTTCCTAACCACTGCCTACTGTCTACTTCCTACTTCCAACTGCTCATGAAATACGTCGGTATCCAGACTCAGATTTGGCGGAATAACCGTAATACGGCTATTCTGCTTTGTATGTTCCCGGTGATTCTTTTGGCGATGGTGCTTGCGTTCATCATGCTGCTGGATTGGCTCGGAATTTTTTGCAGTATGCAGGGCTATGGTCTAGAATCGGAGAATTTGCGGAAAGCCTGCCGCGATTTTGCCTCTGCCGGTTTCCATTGGGATTTGGTGTGGGAATATTTCCGTATAGCACTTCCCTATACGATTGGGATTACCGCATTGTGGTTTATCATCGCCTATTTTGCGAATACGTCTATCATTCGGCATGCGACTCATGCGCGTCCGCTTGAACGCAAGGAGAACGTGCGCGTCTATAACATCGTCGAGAATCTCTGCATTGCGGGCGGCATCGAGATGCCGCAAATCAACATTATTGACGACCCGAACTTGAACGCTTTCGCAAGCGGTATTGATATCCAGTCCTATACGGTGACGCTTACGACTGGAATTATAAACAAGTTAGATGATAGAGAGCTTTCGGCAGTCGTGGGGCACGAGCTTACGCATATCAAAAACCGCGATACGCGCCTCTTGGTCGTGTGCATTGTGTTTGTCGGGATTCTCTCGACGCTCATGACGATTTCAATCCGCATGATTGGCGGGCTTCTCAATTCGTCCGGTTCGCGGAGGCGCAGCAAGAATGGGGGAGGCCTCTTTATCGTTCTTGTCATTCTTCTTGTCGCGTTGCTCGTTTCTTCGGTTGCTTATTTTGTCAGTACCATGACACGTCTTGCGATTTCGCGTAAGCGTGAATACGTCGCCGATGCAGGTGGCGCCGAGCTTTGTGGCGATCCGCTGGCTCTTGCGTCGGCGTTGCGGAAGATTTCTGCGGAGCCTGGGCTTTCGAGTGTCGGTCGCGATGACGTGGCGCAGCTTTACATTGTCCACCCTGACGAAGAAGACGATGGCATGCTGAGCGGGCTTGTCGCAAAGCTGAATATTATTTTCAGCACGCACCCGGACACGCCCGAACGCATCAAGCTGCTAGAGCAGTTCTAGCGGTATGGTTATTGGTCAATGGTCGTTAGTCGATGGTCATTGGTTGATGGCTGTTGAATTTAGGGTGTCTGTACCTATAAAACAGATGAAAATGAATATTTATAGGTACTGAGAACTTCGTTTTTTATTTTCGTACCTATAAATCCCTGAAAACCATCACTTTTATAGGTACACTTTTCTGTTTTTACATGTAAATTAAGTGTAAAAATACCTATAAAAACGAATTTATGGGTTGTTTATAGGTTCAAGTTTAATAGAATTTGTCTTGACGTTGCCTTACTGGAATGGAAATAACCTGTTTTGTACCGATAAAAGGGCATAAAACAGCAATTTATAGGTACGAATTCCAAAATTTTCTTCAATATGGTCTTGAATTTTGCAAATTTTCACTTCAAAATAAATATTTTTTCTTAAAAAATCAATTTGAGCGAGGGCCGGAGGCCTTGGCTAATCTCATTTGACGCTTGAGTTCTTTGGCAAATAAAAAAGCACCCTTGCGGGGTGCTTTTTAATCTCTTATGTCGCCCGCTGTGGCGGGCGCCCTTTTATGTAATTAGTATTGGGCTTTGAGGCCAGCCGGGCATTCCACTTCTTTGTATTCGTGTGTCGGGTTGCCAGCGGCTTCCATCCATGTTGCAAGGAACATACAGCCTTCTTTTGCTTTTGCGTCGTTGGCAAAGGCTTTTTCGCACTTTTCAGCAAGGCAATCTTTACGTGCGGTGTATCCTTTGCTGTCGCCTTCGCAGCCGTCGGAGAGGAGACCACCGTATTGTTTGCCCTGATTGCCCCAACCCATGCTGGCACAACCGTTGAACAAGCCGACACCGCCGCCCGGAATCATCACGTCGAACTGGCCTTGCTGAACGTCGCCACCGATGTTCGTTGCCATGACGACGAGAATCTTGCCTTTGAGTTTCGAGTGGTTCATTTTACTTTCGTACTTGCCCTTGCCGTCAAACTTGAGGGCATAGCACTTGCCGCACGAACCGCCGTCTGCTGCGGGCACTGCCGCGAAAGCGTAGGCGAGGCTGTCATTCACGATTATAGGAATCTGGCTTGTGCAGGTCATGAGGCCGCCGCCACTACAGACGCTTCCGCCACCCCAGTCGGTGCTTTCTTTAGTGCCTTTGTTGGTGCACTGCTTGGAGTAATTGCCGTGGGCGTGTTCGGGCCAAGAGCAGTGGGGCTTGCAGCAGTCCCAGTAACGGCTTGCGAAACCCTTTCCGCTTCTGCCACCGGAGATGTACTTGAGTTCGACGCTCGTTTCTAAGTTGGATGTAGAAGATGCAACAGTCTTGCTAGAAGAAGACTTCGGTTGTTGAGATTGGCTGCTTGCCGGTTTGGAAGCCGCCATGCTTTCGCAATTTTTATTGTTGGGATCGTAATAGCAGTTTATTTTGCAAGATTCATTGTAGGCGTATTTTTCGCCTTTGGGACCAGTTTGTTGATCATGATATCCAACGCATTTGTCCGAGGCGCTGTCGTAGCATTGGCCGTTACATTGCTTTGTTGATTTGGCAGAGGAGGATTTTGCCTGTTGCTGAGAAGAACTGCTCTGCTTGTTTGCGACCGAGGAACTGCTTTGCGTTTTTTGTGCAGATGATGCGGGTGCTACTACGGAGCTTGAACTTGCGATAACGGGGCTCGTTACCGAACTGCTGGAAACCGTGACCGGAGCGGTCACGGAACTCATCGGAGTTGTTGCGATGGAGCTGCTGGAAAGCGCGACTGGTACAATTGCGGAACTACTTAAATCTGTTGGATTGTAAGCGGGATTCTGGTTTGGTATGGGTGAAGCCGGGTCACCGGAGCAGTTCCAAGCAATGAAGGAAAGCCCGAAGACAACGAGGGTTGTGAAAAGTTTATTCTTCATGATACAATAAGCCCTTGTAAATTTGCAGCACCCTATTCCAATCCACGTTCAAAAATAAAAAACTATTCATAAAAAGTTTGTAAATAAGAGTAAAAAGAAACTCATTCGAGAATAATTGTGATATGACGCAAGTTATTAAATATCAATGAGTTGTGAAAAGAAAACGCCCCAAATTTTGGGACGTTTCGTTCCATTCTTTTCGCTGTCACCCCGGCAGAGCCTGTGCTGCTTGCACTGAGTTCAATCGAAGTGAGCAGAGTCGAAGCATGCCGGGGCCGGCTATTGACTTAGAACTTGGCCTTCAGTGCTTCGGGGCAGGGCACTTCCTTGTAAGTGTGCAAGGGGTTGCCGGCAGCTTCCATCCATGTCGCAAGGAAGAGGCAGCCTTCCTTGGCCTCGGTGTCGTTTGCAAACGCACTGTTGCACTTCTTGGTGAGACATTCCTTGCGCTTGGAGTAAGTGTCGCCATCATAACCGGCTTCGTTTTCGCAGTCGGAGAGGAGTCCGCCATACGTTGTGGTGTTTTGCGGAATGTTCCAGCCCATCTGGCTGCATCCGTTAAAGGCGCCGAATCCGCCGCCCGGAATCATCACGTCGAACTGGCCGCCGGAGACATCATAACCGATGTTCGATGCCATCACGACGAGGGTCTTGCCTTTGAGTTTTTCGTGATTCTTTTTGGTTTCGTACTTGCCTTGACCCGTGAAGGTGAGGGCGAAGCACTTGCCGCATGTGCCGTCGTTACCCGGCGTTGCCGCGAATGCATAGGCGAGTTTTTCGCTCACGATAATGGGGGTCTGGCTTGTGCAAGTGGTACCTTGGCCGCCGGAGCAGATGCTGCCGAGATCGTTGCTGATGGGGGTCTTGCCCTTGGCGTCGCAAGTCTTGGCTGGGTTATTGCCGCCGTGTTCAGGCCAGGAACAGTGGGGCATGCAGCAGTCCCAGTAGCGGGTTGCAAAGCCCTGTTGTCCGCCCGCACCGGCATTCAGGTACTTGGCTTCTTCGGCAGAAACATCACCTGCGCCTTGAGAATTGCTCGACTGGACGCTGGTCGAAGATTTTACGCTGTTCGAAGAGGCTGCGACGGAGCTTGAAGACTTGACAGAGCTAGAGGACTTGGGCTGTTGCTGAGACGAAGAAGACTTTACGCTGCTGGAGCTCTTTGCCGTTGTGCCGCTAAGCGTCAAGACGAAAGAGAATTTCTGGCCGTCGATGGTGATTTCTTCGGTTTCCTTTTCTGTGCTCCAGTAATCGGGCACTGTGCCTTCGAGGGTGTAGGTCTTGGCATTCTTGTCGTAGTTTGCTTGCAAGAAATGCAGTTTCCAGTTGCGCTGCGGTTCGGATTCTACTCCGCTAAAGGTGATTTTGCTGATGGCGCTACCCTTGGCGACGGTCTGGGTCAGGCTCCCCGTGACGGTGATTTTGCCTGTGGACTGCTGCTGTTCCGAAGAACTCGGCTGGTTTTGGGCCGAAGAGCTGCTCTGCAATGTTTTTGCAGAAGAACTTGCAACCTTGGCGCTCGAAGAATTGGCTTTTGCGACGCTGGAGGAGCTTGCCTTCACGTTGCTGTTCGAAGATTGCACGTTAGCCGAGGATGTTCTGGGCATGACGCTTGCCGAAGAAAGCTGCGACTGTGCAGTTGCAGACGATGCAGCCGTAGCTTCGCTTGTGGAAGATGCCTGAACGGAATTGGGGGTTGCCGCTGCCGAAGACGTGAGAGTCGGGTCGCTCGGCTGAATTTGGATGCCGCCGTTGTTGTTGTCGGGGGCGCTTGTGGCCTCGTCGGAGCAGTTCATGAATGCAAGAACTGAGCCAAGGACTAAAACTGACTTTAGGAATTGGTGTTTCATAAGTATCCTCATATACCAAAATGACTTTCTTGCGAAAGTACCACCAATTCCATCCACGCTAAAAGATAGTTTGATTCATGAAAAATTTCACGTAAAATTTTATAAGGTAATGATTTTGTAATAAAAGTGATTGGCTATTGGTCCTAAAACCTAACCCCTAAAACCTATTACCTAACTAACAAAAAAGCCCAGGCGTTGCGGCCTGAGCTGAAAAACTGTAGTGTACTATATTATATAGGCTTATTTGTAACGCTGCTTGAGAACGTCGGGGCATTCCACTTCGACGAAGTTGTGCTCCGGGTTGCCCGCGGCTTCCATCCATTCGACAAGGAACATGCAGCCCTTCTTTGCTTCTTCATCGTTGCCGAATGCCTTGTTGCACTTGTCGGTGAGGCACTTGGCGTAAGTATTGGCCTTGTAGTTGGATTCCTTTTCGCAGTCGGAGAGGAGACCGCCGTATTGTTCACCTTGCGGACCCCAGCCCATCTGGCTGCATCCGTTGAACATGCCGACGCCGCCACCCGGAATCAACACGTCGAACTGTCCTTGCTGGACATCGCCACCGATGTTTGTGGCCATGACGATGAGCTTCTTGCCTTTGCTCTTGAGTTTTTGGGTGTTGGCGTTGGTAGAATTGTAGTGACCCTGGCCGGTAAAGGTGAGCTGGAAGCACTTGCCGCACTGACCGCCTGCGCTGGCCGGTACCGCCGCGAACGCAAAACCGTATTCTTCACAGCCTTCGACCGTAAACGGAATCTGGCTTGTGCAAGTGGCTTGCTGGCCGCCGGCACAAATATTTGCACCGCCACTCACGGGGTTCTTGCCTCTCGCATCGCATGTCTTCGACGGGTTTCCGCCGGAGTTCTCAGGCCAGGCGCAGCTAGGCATGCAGCAGTCCCAGTAACGTGAGGCGAATCCGCTACCTTTGGCACCGCCGTTTTTCTCTACAATCTTCGGGCATCCGCCAGTGACCACAGAAGAACTGCTCTTTGCCTGCGAGCTGCTGCTCTTTGCTTGGGAACTGCTGCTCTTTTTCTGGGAGCTGCTGCTCTTGACCACGGCTGCACTGCTCTTTGGAGTGACGCTGCTGCTGCTAGGAGGTGGAGGTGGTGCGACTTCAGAGCTGCTTGGCGGAGGAGTCACGCTCGAAGACGAAACGACCGGCTGAACGTAATCCACGCACTTGGAAGTCGGTTGCAGAATAGGAAGTGCTGCAAAATTCGTCGTAATCGGAGCGACTCCGTTAGTCAATGTGATAGTTCCATTTGCGATGTCTGCGGAACCGATTATGTTTCCGTTTGCGTCTGTTACGACACCGTTTCCGTAAATGAGATAATCGCCAGTTGCATGCTTCAAGTGGAAAACGGAGTCGGTAATCTTGTAGCGGATGTTGTTGCCGGAAATAACCGGGTAAGCGGCGAGGTCAACGTTTGCAATAATTGGGGCACCTGCCATGTCATTCACCATGACGAGCGAAGTACCAGGAATGGCTGCAATCCTGCCGACTTGATTGCCTGCTACATCTGTGACCGTAGAATCGGGGTAGATAAGGTACGGCTTTTCAGCGACGATATACCAAGCGGGAGTGCAAGTTGTAACGGAGGGATCGGGAGCCGGTATGTTCGGTTTTACAGTGCACTTGGCAGCGTCTCCGTTGATGATTTTTACCTTGCTCTGGTCGTTCAAGTCAATTTGGATGACCAGGACTGAGCCTTTCAAGTCAACGACGAACACGAGATTCGGAGTGGCGGGATCGCTTACGACTGCCGTGCCGATTTGATTCCCGTTAAGGTCAGTGACTCTGTAATCCTGCAAAATGACGATGCCTTCGGAGGGCACATGCCAAGCAGCTTCGCAGGGCACAAAAGTTACTTCGTTGTTATCGCTAGCAGACACCTTGTCGTCTGAGCACGAGCACGCCAAAACTATAGTCCCTAATGCGAATAGGGATTTAAAAAGGGGGTATTTCATAGAAGTTCCTCAGAAATGATCCCCAAACACCTCGATTAAAGATAGTAATATTATACTTAATGTCCAGTAAAAAAACAATTTGCGTTGTTTTTGCGTTGTAATTGCGACACTATACCCCTCACATTTGTCATCTCGGACTTCTGGCTGTCATTCTGGAGGGTTCGTAGAACCCGATAGGATCCATGCAGTTCAAATCGCTTACACGTCCTCCCTCACGCTGTCATCCCGGACATCGTTCCGGGACCAGCTTACACGGTACTTATTGCAATCGCCCATACCCCATGGTTCGGCAAAAGGTTGGTGAGCCTGTCGAACCACACCAACCGGTTCATCGTTTAGCGGGCGACCCCATACCTCATTCCCCCTTACCTTTTTACATCCCTGCATACTAACCACTAATCATTAACCACTGCCTGCTGCTTACTGCGGTTTCGCCGCCCACTTGACCCTTATCACATCGCTAGACCTTTGTATTGACAAGCTTGTTTGCGTTAGATAAATTTTATGTAATGAAAAAATCAGAACCCCTTCAGTTCGTGCAGGATGCACAACATGTTGTGGTGTGTAGGGTGTTAGGTTGGTATCACGCGGTAGCGAGGTGCCTTTTTGTGCTTACACAGCACTTTTTGCATCCCTGCCTACTAACCACTAATCACTAACCACTTTTCACTACCCCCTAAAACTCCCATGTCTCTCTCCAATCTCTTCCATCACATGCGTCCTCTCCACGTTGGACAACGCATTGCGTTAATGCTAATCTTCTCACTCCTCGCCGTTGCCCCCTCATGGGCGACAGACGGCAATATTTCGGGCTCAGGTTCTGAAACGGACCCATACATCATCCATGACGCAAAAGATTGGGAAACGTTTGCAAAAGAAGTCAATAACGGCAATACGTACGTGGACAAGTATATAAAGCTTGAATTGGATATCTCCGTTACCCAGCAAGTCGGTTCCCACACCGAAATAAAAGTAGGCAACTCGACTGTGTCGATAGACAAACCTTTTTCTGGCACGTTCGATGGCAACGGTCGCTCCATCCATGCCAATATTTTTGAAAGTAATGGTATAGGTACGGCTTTGTTCGGTTGCATCAATGGGGCTATTATCAAGAATCTCACTGTGACAGGTGAAATCCATGGCGGAATACATGCTGCGGGGCTTGTGGGGGTTTCTATGGGGGCGAAAAACAGAATTGAAAATTGTGTGGTGTCAACTACGGTCAACGGCGATACGCACATTGGAGGCATACTCGGACACGGGAGCACGAGTGACATCGCTATCGACAACTGTGTGTTCAATGGAATACTTGATGGCGGTTCAAAAGCCAAGGGAGTTTTCTTTGGATGGGGCGATAATGGCGGTACAAAGATTGTTTCGAACTGCCTTTATATTCAACAAGATGGTCAAAGTATGGACAATCTTGACCTTGTGAAAATGAACGCTGGAAGCGTGGCTGTGACGGACTGCTACAAGACGGCGGAAGTTGGCACGTATGGCGCACTAGTATATTTGGTTGCTCCTACAGACGCTATTACAGAAGAAAAGACCGTGGCGGGTGACACCAAGTTTTATGTAGTTACGAAAAAATTATCGTTGACGGGCAGTGGCTCCGAATCGGCCCCGTACATTATTAATAATGCAGACCAATGGGATGAGTTTGCTGAATTCGTTCGTGATGGGGCTTCATTTGCCGGTAAGTTTATAAAGCTTAGTGCGAATATTGCTGTTTCTACAAAGGTGGGCGTGGTGAACGGAGGTTCGTTGGTCGCTCCGTTTTCTGGCACGTTTGATGGCGGCGGAAATACCATCACGGCTTCAATTGAAGATGTGGATAACTCTGGTACGGCTTTGTTCAGCTACATTAGTGGCGCTACGATTAAGAATTTGACATTGGCTGGGAACGTTACTGGCGGTATTCATGCAGCTGGCATTGTGGGTTACTCCAATGGAACAGGCAACAAGATTGAAAATTGTGTTGTGTCCGCAACAATCAACGGTGGCTCTCACATTGGCGGCTTTCTTGGACACGGGCTCACCAGCGATATTTCTATCGATAATTGCGTGTTTAGAGGTATGCTTGTGCACGGCGAAACTGCGAAGGGAGTTTTCTTTGGCTGGGGCGATAATGGCGGCGCAAAGACCGTTTCGAACTGCCTTTATATTCAACAAGATGGCCAAAATACGGATAATCTTGACCTTGTGAAAATGGACGCTGGAAGCGTGGCTGTGACGGACTGCTACAAGACGAAGAATGTTGGAACGTATGGAAAATTGGTTTTTTTGAATGCTCCCGCAAATGAAATTTTGCTTGAAAAAATTGCGTCGGACGGCACACAGTTCTATATCGTGGCTGTTTCAATCAGTGGCGTAAAGTCTTATTATCTCTATACCGACGAAGAAATTGCTTTGACGTACAAGGTTACGGATGTCGAAGGAAATGAACTTATCAAGAATAAGGATTACACGGCAACCTTCACTCCGTCGCTTGTCAAGGATAAGGGCGACTACACGCTTACCATTACTGCGATAGACGGTGGCATCTATACTGGTTCTAAAACCATCAGTTTTACTGTATTTGATGGAACTGTAACAGCAACAACTACAGCGATGACTAGCGGAATTTACAGGGTGTCGAGCAACGTAACCGTTGACGAACGGATTGTCGTCACGGGCGATGTGACGCTCATTCTAGATGAGGGCAAGACTCTTACCGCATTGAAAGGCATAGATGTGTCTAGCGGAAATATGTTGACTATAGAGGGAATGGGATCGCTCTATGCAACAGGCGACAATTATGCTGCAGGCATCGGTGGCGGAGATAATGGATCTGGCGGAACAATCACCATCAATGGCGGAACTGTTACAGCTACGGGAAATAATGGTGCAGGCATCGGTGGCGGAGATAATGGATCCGGCGGAACAATCACCATCAATGGCGGAACTGTTACAGCTACGGGAGGTCTGGGTGCTGCAGGTATCGGTGGTGGAAATGGAGGCTCTGGCGGAATTATCAACATTATTAACGGAACTGTTACAGCAACAGGTGGAATGTATGGTGCAGGCCTCGGTGGCGGAGAAAATGGTTCAGGAGAAACAATTTATATCGTTAGTGGAACTGTTACAGCAACAGGCGGAATGTTTGGTGCAGGTCTCGGTGGCGGAAGAGGAGGCACTGGTGGAATCATCATCATTTCTGGCGAAACTGTTACAGCAACAGGTGGAATGTATGGTGCAGGCCTCGGTGGCGGAGAAAATGGTTCAGGAGGAGCAATTTATATCAGTGGTGGAACTGTTACAGCAACAGGTGGGGATGGAGGTGCAGGCCTTGGTGGCGGAGAATATGGTTCAGGAGGAGCGATTTATATCAGTGGAGGCAAGGTGACTGCAAATGCTGGCATGCATGCGTCTAGTATCGGTTCCGGATTCATTGTGTCTGGCTCTGTAGAAAATGGCATTGTTTATCTCGGCTATACGACTGAAGACGACTTTATCTATGCCAGCAGCTATGGCCACGTTGAAATATTTTTTGAGAATTGTCCTTTTGATTTTGATCCAGAAAATTACAAAGTGACTGTAGAATATGGGTATGGGTACAGCCAATCATTTTATTACACTGAAAATGGCATAAACAAAGTTGCATCGACACCGATAGATATCGCTGGTAAGGAACTTCATCCGTACTATGGAGAACATAACCTCAAAAACGCTTCTATTAGCAGCATCGAACCATCTTATACTTACACGGGCGATGAAATCATCCCAACGTTTAAAATTGTGGATTTTAACGGCGATGAAGTGTCTAATGATAATTATGTTTTCTCTATTACAAAGGATGGCATAGAAACTCAGGCTGTCAACACTGGCGAATACATTATGGTATTTACGGGCAAGGGTAATTATGAAGGGACGAAAAAAGTGAAGTTCTCCATCGTCCCGGAAGTCGTTCACAACTACGCTGCTGTGCAAGTGCTGAAAGACGAAAACGGCACGCGTGCGGTCATCGACGGCGAGTACAGCGGAACGGATGCGGTGAAAATCACTGAAGACATAGAGAATGTCGCCGTCACGTTCAACCGCAAGTTTACTGTGGATTTGGAAACTGGAGGTTACTCCACATTGATGCTGCCGTTCAGCGTGAGCACTGAAGACGTAGAGGGCATCGAAGGCATTTACAAGTTTGCCTACGTGGGGGTATGCATCAAGAATAGCAAGAAGGAAGGCGTTTGCGTGAACAAAGTCTGGGAAAGCTCAGATACAAAGCATAATACCTTGGAAGCGAATACGCCGTACATGGTCAAGATGAATAAATCGACCCTTAAAATCAAAACTAACGTAACGCTGAAGGCGACCTCTGATGCTACAGTATATGACCAAAACGCTGCAGAAAGTGAACGCGAAAGCAAATGGCAGATGCGCGGTGTATTCGGTTACAAAAAATGGGCATGCAATGACGGTGAATTGGGCAAAGTCTGGGGCTACACCGGAGAACCACGCAATGGTGTAAAAATCGGCAAGTTCACGAAGTTTGGTCATGATGTATGGATAAATCCGTTCCGTGCGTACCTGTACGACCCGAGCGAAAAGCCGCAGGAATGTACCGACGGCTCTAATCCTCAGCCTGTTGCCGCGTCGCCATACGCCAAGGCCTACACCGCAGACTTCTTGCCGGCAAATTCTGCCGCAAGCGCTACGGCAAGTTCCGAAGTGGCAAGCATCGACGAGTTCGGCGGCATGCAAGTTATCGTCATCGAAGACGAAAGTGGCAAGAGCATCGCAGGCGGCAAGGGAACAACTGCCGTGGGTCGCATGAACCCAGCCACCGGCGAAATCCGCATGCAGCCTCGCACCAAGCAAACGTACGACCTCAAAGGCCGCCGCGTGAAAGAGGGCAAGAACGCGAAAGGCGCATACTATAAAAAGTAGGTTAAGGAACGTCATGAACGACAGAAGGAGCAGGATCCAGTAAAGTCTTGTAATGCGTGGACCCTATCAGTCATCCTGCGGAGTTCAAACCCGATAGGACCATACTGTACCCCCTAACACTGTCACCCCGGATTTATTCCGGGGGCGGCATATACAGTCTCCTTGCGGATTAAAATGTAAAATATTGTAAAAATTTTAAATGTAAAAATCTTTTTACTTTGGATAGTGGTCAGTGTGGATAGAAAATTCTGACTATTGTTGAAAATGTTGATAAAATGTTAAAAAAGTGGTTTTATGGTTGAAATAAAATATTGAACCTTTAAAATTGAGCGAAAAAAGCCATTTACAATCAACGATTTGCGTGTGATTTTGGTCGCAGAAAAACGCCGAAAAAATTGTGGATAAGTCCGAAAATCCGCATTTTTGACGAAATTTCAAAAGAAAAATACTTGCAAATTACCTAGAAATTATTAAATTTGTGTTCCAATTTCGCAGAGTACCGCTTCCTATGCTCTGTGAAAATACGGAGAATCAAGTATTCTCTTGAACTAGAAGCGATAAACCTTCTGCTGAAGAAGAGGAAAAAATGGCAAAAGAACATTTTGACAGAAGCAAGCCGCACTGCAACATCGGCACGATCGGTCACGTTGACCACGGTAAAACCACTCTTACTGCTGCAATCTGCACGACTCTCGCTGCTAAGGGTCTCGCCGCAGCAAAGCGTTT
>NZ_JAFWOM010000026.1 GCF_017545445.1 Fibrobacter sp. | reverse complement strand
CTGGCACAAGGTCTTGTTTGATCTCGGCCTCGTCTCTACCGACGAACCGTTCCAGAAACTCTTCAACCAGGGCATGATTCTCGCCTTCGCTTACGAAGACGCCGCTGGTTCCAAGGTCCCGACTGACGAAGTCGAGGAGAAGAACGGCAAGTTCTTCAAGAAGGGAACTGACATCGAGCTCAAGCAGATTGTGGCGAAGATGAGTAAGTCCCTGAAGAACGTCGTGAACCCCGATGATGTCGTGCGCGACTACGGTGCCGACAGCCTTCGTTTGTACGAAATGTTCATGGGTCCGCTCGACGCCGTGAAGCCGTGGCAGACCAAGGGCATCGAAGGCATGAACCGCTTCCTCGGCCGCGCCTGGCGTTCCGTGGTGGGCGACGATGATGCCGCTCCGGTTTACGTTGACGAAACCGCTCCGGAAGCCATCGAGAAGGTGATGCACCAGACCGTCATCAAGGTCACGAGCGACATCGAGAACATGAGCTTCAACACCGCGATTAGCCAGCTGATGATCTTCAACAACGAAATGATGAAGATGGACAAGCGCTACCGCGAACCGTGCGAAACCTTCGTCAAGTTGCTGCACCCGTTTGCCCCGCATATCGCCGAAGAAATGTGGAGCATCCTCGGTCACAACGAATCGCTCACGAATGTCGCCTGGCCCGAAGCCGACCACTCCAAGGCCGTAGAAAACACCGTCGAAGTCGTGTTCCAGGTGAACGGCAAGGTCCGCGCCAAGGCCTCTGTCGCCAAGGACATGGACAAGGCCGCCCTCGAAAAGCTCGCCATGGACAACGACCGCGTGAAGGAATTTATGGCTGGCAAGACCGTCGTGAAGTCCATCGTCGTGCCCGGCAAGCTCGTGAATATCGTGGTGAAGTAAAAACTACGTCATTACGAGAAGCCGAAAGGCGACAAAGCAATCCAAAAAGCATTAAAAAGGCGTTCCTTGCGGAATGCCTTTTTTGTATGGAGGGGGAGATTTCCCCCTGGTTCGCACAGCGTTGCTCTCCACCCTCTCTAGCGGGTGCTCATACGCCGCACCCGCAACGCCCGGGCTTTTTGTCACCAAAAAATGTCCCCAATAATGTCACCAAAGAATCGTAAGTTCGGAGAAAAATGTCGCAAGTTCGGAGAAAACTATGCCGCGAGGTCTGAGAAACATTACATTTTGAACAAGTCGCTATGCGTGCCGGTTCGGGCAAGAGTTAGAATGAGTGCATCGCCGGATATCTTGTATATCAATAACCAGTCTGGTTGAATATGGCATTCGCGGAATGTAATCCATTCGCCTACTAGGGCGTGGTCGTGATGCTTTTCTTCCAGTTTTTTCCCTGCGGCCAACTTGTCAACAACATCTTGCAGAAGGGCCATGTTCAGTCCCTTCTTTTTGGCTTGCTTAAGGTCTTTTCGAAATTTTGATGTGGTCTTGATTTCCATTAATCGTCCAGGATGTCCTTGATCATTGCTTTCGCGTTTTTGTAAGACTTTGCTTTGCGTTTGCCGGACGCAATTTCATTAGCTTCTGCCATAGCGGCAAGGGTATCGTCATTTGGCGTGTCGAGTGCGATTTCAAACGGAATCCTGCGGAGCCTGACGGATTGCTTCAAGAATACGGTTATTGCCGTGCTCATGTTCATTCCGAGCTCGTTGAACAGGTTTTCGGCCTGAGTCTTGAGTTTTGAGTCGATTCTTGCGCTAATTGTATTCATTGTAGTTTCCATGATGTACTCCTTTTTACTAGAATATATATAAATTTTAGTAAAATAGCAATACATGGTAGTAAAAATAACCTCTTTTACCCTCCACAAAACATAAGCGAAGCTACAATCCCTACGATAATCAGGAACGGAACGATCTTCAGCAGCAGAGTGATGGCGCATGCGTCTCCCGCATCGCCAGCCCCCAAAAGGACCAAAATTCCCAGAACAATAAGGAATGTCGTCAGCATAGAACCTCGCCTTTACAAATATATATACCGTAAATGTCAGATTATGACAATCGGGTGTTTTGCAATGAAAAAATGGATTTTTTGGTTGTTTTTTTCGGCATTTGTTTGTTAATGATGTGCTTTTTAAGATTATATTTGAGGAAATCATCTTAAAATGGACTTCGCTTTCTTTCAGGAGATTTTTATGCCTATCGGTTGGAATTTCCCAAACAACAATCATGGAACGATTAATGGTATTGGCGACGCCGGTATTGAAACGTTTAAGGGTGCTTTATATAAATCGTTGGCGAGAGAAATATGTCAAAATTCGCTAGATGCGCGTCTAGATGAAGGAAAACCTGTTGTTGTTGAATTCCAACTTACTGATGAACTTAGAACGCGAATACCGGATTACACACAATTGTGGGAGGCTATACGCAAGTGTAACCGTTTTTGGACAGAGCAAGGAAATCAGCGTGCGATGGATTTCTTTAGTAGAGCTGATGAATGTACTAGGCTCCCGTTGGTTTCGATTTTACGCATTAGCGACCATAATACAACAGGATTGACTGGTTCTAGGGATTCCATCAACACTCCTTGGCAAAATCTTGTTAAGGCATCGGGCGTGTCCGGAAAGGATGGTTCTGCTGGAGGCAGTTTTGGAATAGGGAAGTCTGCTCCGTTTGCTTGTTCTGAAGTAAGGGCTATTTTTTACTCTACATTGGATAAGTATGGATTAAAAGCTTTTCAAGGAGTTGCACGATTAGCGTCATCTCCCGTAGTAGAGTCATCAGATCTTTACACAACAGGTGTTGGGTATTATGGGGATATTGAAAAAAATACAGCGCTGGAGGAATGTCGTTCTTTAACACAGGGATATACGAGAAAAGATAGTGGAACTGATTTGTTTGTTTTGGCCTTTATAAAAAAGAAAAATTGGGAAAATGAAATTATTAAGGCTGTATTAGATGATTTTCTTGTCGCTGTTTTTAATGAGGACCTTGTCGTTTATGTCAATAAGACATGTATCTCGAAAGATACATTACAGGGTTTGTTAGAAAGAATAAAAGAAGAGTGTCCTGACATATACAACAATTACCTTGTAATGACAAAACCTACTTATCAGGAAAATCTTGATTTTGAAAATATGGGTAAAATTTCATTACGCGTACTTATGGGGAAAAATCTTCGACGAAAGGTGATGATTTGTAGAAAGAATGGAATGCGAATATATGATCAGAAAAAAATATCTACAATCATTGATTTTGCTGGCATCTGTATTCTTGAAGATGAAAAAGTCAATGAGTATTTTAGGAAAATGGAAAATCCACAGCATACTAGATGGGAACCTGATCGACATACAGATAAGGATGCGGCCCTTAAATTTAAGGCGCTTAAGGATTTAATACGAAATTACATTCTTGATAAAGGTGCACGAGCAACAGTTGATGAAACTGATGCTGAAGGCGTCGGTGAATATTTGGCTGATTTTGATGAGAGCTTTTCTAATAATGAAGAAAAGAGTGAGCAGGTTTCAGACCAAAATATGGATATTGAATTATTTGACTCCCCAACAAAAAGTATGCAAAAGGGTTTTGAAAGAATGCCTGGTGATGGTACTTCGTTTGAAGAGGGCTTGGGCGGTATAGAAGATTATACGGGTGGTGAAGATGGTGAAAAGGATTATCACGATGATGACCCGAACAAAACACATGAAGGTAACTCTTTTGGTAAAAATGATGGGCCAGGTCAAGGTTCTGGCGGATTAAGTGGCTCGGGAGAAATTCGAGAAACTGGCTCGCGGAACGGGGATAGCGATCAGATGATGAAAACGACTTATAATGTTAGAATGATGTCTATCCGCATGATGGAATTGAATTCGGCTAAGAATGAATATTTGCTGATTTTTACGCCAGAGAAAGTTTCTGGAAAAGCTTTTTTGCAATTGCAGCTCTCGGGAGAACAACCGGGGAAAATTCCGCTCAGGGTTGTTAAAGCGAAAAATAAAGAAACAGGAGAAAATCTTCTTTGTAATGGAGATCGAATCCTGTTTGACACAATTGTTCCTCAAAAGAAATATAAAATTGAATTTTCAATTGATTATGCGGAAAAGTGTTCGATGGAGGTGAATCTTTATGGATATACGCGCTAGATTATACCCATATCCGGTATTATCTGCTGATACCGATGATTATATTGACAGCGAATTTTCCTTCACGGTCGTTCCCCAAAAACAATTGACGGAAGTTAGTCTTGATATAACAATATCGTTGAATAATGCAGAACTTCAATCAAGAATTGACAATGACGATGCTGTTATTTTAATTCACATAGAATGTTCAAAGACGAGTTTTCGCAAAGCGATAAAAACAACGGATATGCATAAAGTCTTACTGATTTCTAACAAAAGGCTGAACGGAAATGTTTCAATTTGTTTGTTTGTGGTTGCAGCAAAGGACTTGGTTGACTATTCAAATGGTAAATTCAATGAAGATTATGAAGGGATGTCTTTCAACATTGAAAAGGGAAATATACTTGCCATTGGCGGACAGCGTATTTTACAGGTGACAAAGGAAGCCGAAGAGTTGTCTAAAATACCATCTATCTTTACGATATGCCGAGCTATGTCGGATAATGAAGATGAGGGTATGCAGATAGATCTCGACCGTGATAAGATTGTTATAACTTTATGTGATGATGCTTTTAAGAACTATAAACTATTGTGTAACTCTACAAGCAAGTTGCCCATTTTTCATGCAATGGTTATTATTCCAGCCCTAATTTATGCTCTTGAAAGTATTCGTAAAGATGGGATAAATGCCTATGAGGGGCGAAGATGGTTTAAATCTATTCGTCGAACTCTTGAACGAAGCGATATTAAACTCGATAAGGATACTCTGGAAATGAAACCGTCGTATTATCTTGCTCAGAAAATGATGGAATCTCCTGTAAATAAAGCCTTTTCGGCAGCCGTTGCTGAAGTAGATTTGGAAGATGAGGACTAAAGATGAAAATTCATTTTCTTAAAGAATCTAGCCTTGAAACACTAAGGAAAAACATTCATGCGAATTTGAACTGCTATAAAAATCCATCTAACGAATGGATTGCAGATGCTTGTGGTGAAGAACCTTTTGTTGAGTTTAAAGCGGAAATTTCAGACTTTGAATTGAAATTTGATGTGAATGGGGAAGCCAGTAAACAGGATGTTGAAAATGCGATAAAACTTTACGACGCAATGAAAAACTTGAGCGATACGCAGGCAACAGACGAGCGTTTGTGGGCTGGAATCTGCCATAATGATTTTTATGGTTTTCTCAATAATCGATGGCAAATGAGTAAGCCGGGAAAGCTAAAAGACAATGAAGTTGAATCTAGGTTTTTCTTTGCTTGGAACTTGAAAAGAGGTTTATTCCTAAATTCTCTTGCAAAATTATGGTGGTGCGCCCGTTTGACTTATAATGAAAAGCTTGAAGATCCGTTTTCTCTAACTAGGTATTTTGCTGATGACTTTACAACGAAAACGCTAATGATTTTTTCGAATAATTTTATGGCGAATAAGAATATTGTAACAGGGCTAATCACTGCTTTGCAAAAGCTGGAAAAAGAAAACTTTGTTTTGCCAAATCAAAAGAAGAAACGTGAAGTGTATTATGAGGCAACTCGATACTTAAATGTTCTTGGTGGCACAAGTATTTTAGATTTTTTCAGTGCTGAGGAAATTGAAGACCGAGTCATTCGACATCTCAAAGCGATGTAGAACAGAATCTGAAATAATGTCTAAGAAGCTTTCGCTTTAGGGATAGTGACCCCTTGGGGCGGCTCTGTGGTGCCGTTTTATGAGGTTGGGCGGGAACGGAGTGAACCGGGCGACCCATAAAATATAGCCCGACCCGCACGAAGTGCGGGGAACGCCCAAATGCAAATCTTTCCGACGAAGTCGAAGAAAAGAACGGCACAGCTGCGAAAGGCGAGTGCCGCGACGGGGTGCTTGCACACCGGCATGATTCTCGCCTTCGCTTACGAAGATGCCGCGGGCTCCAAGGTCCCCACCGACGAAGTCGAAGAGAAGAACGGCAAGTTCTTCAAGAAGGGAACCGACATCGAGCTCAAGCAGATCGTGGCGAAGATGAGTAAGTCCCTGAAGAACGTCGTGAACCCGGATGACGTGGTGCGCGACTACGGTGCCGACAGCCTTCGCTTGTACGAAATGTTCATGGGCCCGCTCGATGCCGTGAAGCCGTGGCAGACCAAGGGCATCGAAGGCATGAACCGCTTCCTCGGCCGCGCTTGGCGCTCCGTGGTGGGTGACGACGATGCTGCTCCGGTTTATGTTGACGAAACCGCTCCGGAAGCAATCGAAAAGGTGATGCACCAGACCGTCATCAAGGTCACGAGCGACATCGAGAACATGAGCTTCAACACTGCGATTAGCCAGCTGATGATCTTCAACAACGAAATGATGAAGATGGACAAGCGCTACCGCGAACCCTGCGAAACCTTTGTCAAGCTGTTGCACCCGTTCGCTCCGCACATCGCCGAAGAAATGTGGAGCATCCTCGGTCACAACGAATCCCTCACGAACGTCGCCTGGCCGGAAGCCGACCACTCCAAGGCTGTGGAAAACACCGTCGAAGTCGTGTTTCAGGTGAACGGCAAGGTCCGCGCCAAAGCCTCCGTCGCGAAGGACATGGACAAGGCCGAACTTGAGAAGCTTGCTCTTGAAAACGAAAGAGTGAAGGAGTTCATGAACGGCATGCAGGTTGTCAAGGCTATTGTTGTGCCTGGTAAGTTGGTCAATATCGTCGTCAAGCCGGCGTAATATTGAGCCTGCCCCGGACTTGTTCCGGGGTGAAGTCCATCGTCGTGCCCGGCAAGCTCGTGAACATCGTGGTCAAATAACAGTTACGTCATTGCGAGGAGCCGAAAGGCGACGAAGCAATCCATAAACATTTAGAGACCGTAGCAATAAACCGCTGCGGTCTTTTTTTATAAAAGGGGAAGTCTCCGTCTGCACGCCCTGAAACAAATCAAAAAACGCAACCTTAACAGTTGCGGCATTTCATGTGAACAGTTCTGGCAAATAGTTAGACCGTCATAACACAGGGCTCGTTATATCCTGCTAATAACGAATCGTGTGTCAGCAAAATTATCCCTTCTGCTTTTGCTTGGGCAATGAGCATTCTGTCGAACGGATCCTTGTGCGATGGTGCGTTCTCGTCTCGTTTTAGTTTTTCATTGTCAAGAAGAGTCCAAAGAGCGATGTGCGTGTCCAGTAAGACTTTCATCCGTTCACCCCGAACATTTCTGCGATTTCGTCATTGCAGGAATCGATATTGTCGGGGATGGAAAACTGGCCTTTAGCGATACCGAATTTTTTCACATTCCGCTTGACGGACGTGTTTAGCGATTTCTGTAGAATGAAATCGATAAAATCAGAAACTTCCCCTACATATTCTGCTGGGATGGCCTTGACTTTTTCTTGCAGCAGTTCGATAGGCATAAGAGAAACCTCCTTTCTAAATATACCTTTTTAGTTGCTCAAAATGCAACCCCTTCCAAGTTGGGTTAGCCCGTTGACTTTACAAATTGCGCCAAATTTGAAAAAATCACCCTCCACAAAACATAAGCGATGCCACAATTCCCACGATAATCAGGAACGGCACAATCTTCAACAGCAAGGTGATGGCGCAGGCGTCCCTTGCGTCGCCGGCCCCGAAAAGGGCCAAGAACCCAATCCAAAAACATTAAAGACCGTAGCCTAACCGCTGCGGTCTCTTTTATATAAAGGGGAAAGCCTTCCCCTGGTTCGCACTTTGTTGCTCTCCACCCCTTCTAACGGGCGCTCAGTCGTCGCGCCCGTAACGCCCTGGCTTTTGTCCCCAAAAAAGAACCTTGCTGGGTGCGCATTGTTAAGAGGCGTGCAAGGTTTTCTTATTCATAAAAGGCATAAATCAATCTCGTTTGTCAATGGCTATTCGTAAAGTTAGGATGGTCTGGGCAATGTTACAATTAGGAATATGCTATTCTTAGGTTTGGTGTGCAATAGCTTGCAAACTTCTTACGCGATAGGTCTGCATTTCTTAAAAGGATTTTCAAAAAACTTGACTGGAAGCGTCTTGCAGGCAAGCCTTTACAACACAAAGTAATTGACAATGTAAAATATACGGCTCTATATGTTGGCATTGCTGCTGGTAAGGATGGTATCCTTGGTCGTTTCAAATAGCATATTGAACAAAACTAAATCTCAAGTTGCTCAAAAACAGTGTTGAGATAAATTCCAACTCTCAAGAAAAATTGAGCGATATGCGAAAAACGATTTGTTCTGTAACTTAAAACACCCCCGAAAATAGCGGGGTAAAGATCTCAAAATTTGATTTGGATGCGATGAGACGCTTGCTCAACATCGGTAAATTTAATCAAAGGAATCCCTATGAACACCTATGCCGCCATAAGCTGAGTGAATTCTGCAAGTAGCCCGTTTTCTTTCATGGTGCGGATAAGCGCCTTGCGGTAGAGCCCGACGCTTGCACGGGTGCAGCCCATGTGCCTTGCAACTTCGGCATCGCTGTATTCATCGCCTTCCTTGCACAGATCCAAACTGGCCGTGAAATATTCGTACAGCTTGGGGGCGTGCTTGATGGTACGATAGACGAGTTCGACCGCGTCTTGCCAGTCGCAATCGCTTTCGAAGCTGTCGCTGCTAGCGAGGGTTTTGAGGATTGCCAACATGCGTGCGGTTTCGGAATCGTCTTTGATGTTGCGGCCTGATTCCATCGAAAAATCAACGCACTTTTCGCGGTCACTGCGCTTGGAGTTGTTGCGCTTTTCTGTGGCCAAGAACCAACTGCTTTTTTGAGTGGTGTAGGCGATGAAGGGCACTCCCAAATCTAGGTTGAACGTCGCGACGGCATTGTAGAATATGAAGTAAGCGTCGCCTAGCAGATTGTCCTTGCGATCCTTGGGACTAGAACCCCTGAGGCTGAAATCGGAATCCATCTGGTAAGACTTCCCGGCCATGATGCCGATAATGCTGTCTCCGCAGAGTTCCCAGAGTTCGTTGATGGCCTTGTCGCGATCGACCTCGTTTGTGGCGGTCTGGGCGGCCATGATGAGGTTGTTGATGGCGGTGGTGGGGTTGGTGTGCTTCATGAGCGATTCCTTTTGGTGTGTTTTGGGCTGTGGATTTGACGGAAAGACGACGGAAAACCCTTTGAACGAGTCAAAAGGCAAAAAAAAGAGCTGTATGGATTGTATTACGTGGGCGATCCGACTTTTGAATCGGTGCTCGTGGTGACGTTTAGCCCTTTGGGGAGGGCGCCGGAGAATGGAAAGGAGAAAAATTCAAATACTCTCATAACTTCAATTTCAAATATATGAAATCCATGTGTCAAATAATGACGCTCGAAAATACGTGTTTGTAATTTTTTTGTTTACGAACGAGAAAGCCGAAAAGGGACGCGAAAAAACTCTGCAAGCAGCGAAATGGCGCTAAAATGGTGAATTTGGCGGAATTCTCTATTTTTCTTTAACGCTCCAGAAACCGATTTTCTTGCTCCCAGCGCGGACGATGAGGCCCTTTGTTTTGAGCGTGCTGATGGCGCGTTTGACTGTTATGATGGATATATTGAGTTGCGAGGAGATTTCTTGAGCTGTATTATCATTTTTTTGTTTTATGGAATCGAATATTTGTCGTTCCTTGTCTGATAATTCGTTTAAAGTATCATTTAAAGTATCATTTTTCTCGTTTAAAGTATCATTTAAAGTATCATTTTTCTCGTTTAAAGTATCATTTCTGCTTTTTGCAGTCCCTTTTCGTAATAGCGTTGCCATAAAGTAGCCAGAACCCGCTTCGTATTGGACTGGACTTGAACCAGCTTCTTTGCAGATATCGGCGATTCTCAAAAGACCCGTTCCCCATTTTTCGACAATGTTCATCTTTTGGAAAATATCTGCAATTTGCGTGTTGCGAACGCTTGAATAGCCTGCAAGAACTTTTTCGAGGGACAAATCGCCGAAAATACCTCCCGGATTTTGAAACTCGATACGATCGTCAAATACTGAAATCTGGATACAGGAACTGTCCATGTAGTTGCGGTGCAATACGGCGTTTGCCAAGAGTTCGCGGACGGCTTCGGGCGGATAATCATACACGTCTTTGCGGTAGAGACCTTTGATTTGGGCTCCTACATTGGTGTGCCTATAGATAAATTCAAAAGTATCCTCGATTTGTTGGTAAATTGGTCCGTCAAATTCTTTGCGGTCGAGGAATACTGAACGCGTTAAACCTTTGAATCTTGCGCATTGGATTTTGGCAAAGTATAGGTCGTTGGCGGCAAGAAGCCTAAATGCAATACTTGGGAGCAGGCTGCCATCTTGTTCCTTGAGCAAACCCCAGCTGATAAGGTTTTCTACAGAGACTTTCTTGTGGCTTGTGGAACGCTCGGCTATGATCCGTCTCAATTCGTTAATCTGCTTCTTGGTTGCAGGTTTGACGTCCCTTTCTACGATTTCATCGTAGGATTTGTGGGCTCTGTAAAGCATCAACTCGCGGATTTTTTCAGGTTCCGCCTTGCGTGTGGTTGCCCCGACGCGGATGTATACTCCATGACGTTCGCCTTCGGGCTTGAAAAAATAGGGTGGCCGGTCGCCTTTGAGGATTTCCATCACGACAATGGTCTTGTCTTCGATGGTTTCAAGATGCAAGTGAGGAAAAATTTGCGGAGAACAACTGTCGCTGACCTCGTTTGTAATCAAGTCCATGAACTTGAATACGTTTACCGACGGAATACCTGTAATTTTGAGCGTAGAGTCTTCGACGCCGAAAACAATAGAACCTCCTTTGCCGTTAGCAAAGGCAATGGCGGTCTTTAGCCATTTCTTTGGATCTTCTGACAGCTCGTTTCCTTTGAATTCTAAAATTTCGGATTCGCCCTTCTTGATTTCGTCAGCCGTCATTGGTTGTATGCTCCTCGTATTTTGCTAGCCATAATATAAACCAATGAATGGGGTGCGTCAATATCTAGGATTTGCTCGTGAATGGAGGTCGAGGAAGAAAAATCCCCAGTCGTGTTTACATTTGAATTTTCACAAACGATACTTAAATGTTCATTCTTGTGGAGGCTTTCGTGAAACTCTTTTCGTTTAAAATCTTTGGTCGGTCTTTGGGTTCGTGGTTGTTGTGGCTTGCTATCGGCTTTGTCGCTGGTGTGGCAATTTCCGTGCTTATCGACAGGGTGGAGGTAAAATGGAAACCTCCCCGTAATTATGAGCATTGCTCTGAAAAGAATGTCGATGACTATTATTTTCAGAAACTTGAGACCTTTGTAGATCCGCGAGACAGCAACGAATATACGGTGCTGAAGTTTGCGGAGTACAGGGGCTGCGGCATGTCCGAATACGATTCGGGTTTCGTGGCGGGCGGCGATACTGTGACGTTTCACTTGATGTTGGAAAACTTGAGATACAAAACTAGATGGAGCGTTTGTCTGGATTCCTCTTGCGAACGGGGGCGCTATTATGCATTTAAGGGGCGAATCGAAGCGTGTCCTGCGGGTTGGAACATTGCTTCGGCAAGGCAGAATGCGGGTCTCTTTTTTTCAGAAAATGGGCGATTGAGTTATTGGCCTACATTTAGCCCTATTAAGGTCGTGGATCCTTTGGATCCAAGCGGTCTGAAACGCTTGCGTTCTCGCTTGCACGAAAAAAATTGGGGGTTGGTCGATACAGTTGAATTGAATTTGTCTGGATTTTATAATACAGACAAAAGTATTTTTGAACTTGTGGATTCCTTGAGCATTGTTTGGACGGCTGAAGGATTCCCGACCGTGATTGTGCCGAACAATTACACGGAAGAGGAAAAGAAATTAGCGTCATTTGTTTTGACGGTGGGCTTCATGAAGCCTGAATATTATTATCCCATCCGTTGCATCCGTATTGACGATCCGAATCACAAAATGGATAGCCCGAAATCGAATTTGACTACGTATTATAATAACATGAGAGAACTGCCGTACCTATATCAATAAAAAGGAGAGGCGATGTTTTTCGAGAAAAAACGTTGGATATGCGAGGAGGCGGTACAATATTTGCTTTCGTTGAAGCCTATATATTATATAAATGTTATTGCTACTATAGAAGGACGTTCTTGTTCGTACCCGTTCCGCGATGATGCTGGCGCGTTGGTGATTGATTTGTACAAACGAAATGTTGTCAGCGTGGATGTCGATTACATGAAAAATGGTTGTCCGATTTTGAGAATCTACGTGGGGAATGAAGGAATCGAAAAAGCTCGATTTCCGATCATCAAGGAAAAAATCGAAGATTACATGTCGCGGTTCCCCAGCTCTAAAAATAAACCAGAAACTGCTGGACAAAATGAGAGACTGTCTTCGGGTTGCCCTTTGTGACCGCATGAAAATCAATGGGTGTGGCTCGGTCAATCCGTGCAAGCACGGTTGCCGCGACGCTCGCCTTTAGCTATATTTGCGCTAGCTCAAGCAATATCGCCTGGGCGTAAACAATCACCGGCTTGCAAGAGTCGCTTCGGTGGCGCGGTACAATTAATATTGAACTTCGCTTTGTGGCTTAATTGCAGTCCGGGTAGTAACAACCGAAAAGGAAAATATACTATGGCTAATTTGCCTTCCGTCGAAGATCTGCTTGCTGCAGGCTCCCACTTTGGTCACCAGACTCAGCGCTGGAATCCGAAAATGAAACCGTACATCTTGGCAGAAAAGAACGGCATCTACGTTCTCAACCTCTCCAAGACTCGTGACCTCCTCGAAGAAGCCGCCAAGGCCGCTGCCAAGATTTCTGAATCTGGCAAGACCGTGCTCTTCGTTGGCACGAAGCCGACTGCACGTCAGTGCGTGCTCGACGCTGCTGCTGCTTGCAACCAGTTCTCCGTCACCAACCGTTGGTTGGGCGGTATGCTCACGAACTTCCAGACTGTCCGCAAGTCCATCAAGAAGATCGACAAGATCGACGCTATGGAACAGGACGGCACTTTCCAGGCTCTCTCCAAGAAGGAAGTCCTCGACAAGAATCGTGAACGTGCCAAGCTCCTCGACGTGTTCGGTGGTATCCGTGAAATGGTGAACCTCCCGGGCCTTCTCGTCGTGACCGACCTCGCTCACGAAAAGATCGCTGTTGCAGAAGCTCGCCGTCTCCACATTCCTATCATCGGCATCTGCGACACGAACGTCGATCCGACCCTCGTGGACTACCCGATCCCGGCAAACGACGACGCTGTGAAGTCCCTCAAGCTCATTGTGGACTACATCGCTGCTAACGTCAAGCCGCGCGTCGCTGCTGAAAAGAAGGAATCCAAGGAAGAAGTGAAGAAGTTCGACAACGGTGAGGACAAGTAATATGCAGATTACCGCCTCCCTCGTTAACGAACTCCGCCAAAAGACTGGCGTCGGCATGATGCAGTGCAAGAAGGCACTCACCGAAACTGACGGCGATATGGAAAAGGCTTTGGAACTCCTCCGCAAGCAAGGTGCTGCTGTTGCTGCAAAGCGCGCAGACAAGGCTGCTAAGGAAGGCCGCGTCTATCTTATCGAAACCGCAGACAAGGCTGCTGCTTTCGAACTCACCTGCGAAACCGAACCGGTTTCCAACAACGACGACTTCGTTGCTCTCGCAGCTCTTGCTACCAAGGCTGTCGAAACGCAGGCAATCTCTTCCGTCGAAGACCTCAAGAACGCTGTTGTTGACGGCGTCAAGATCAATGACCGCCTCCAGGACGTTCTCGTGAAGATTCAGGAAAACATTGACTTCCGCAAGTTCGCCGAAGTTAAGAAGGTCCCGAATTCCGTGTTCGGTCTTTACAGCCACATGAAGGGCAAGATCGGTGTTATCACTGAACTTGCTTTCGAAGGCTCTGCCGACGAAGCTGCTCTCAAGCAGGCTGCCAAGGACATCGCCATGCAGGCCGCTGCATTCGCTCCGGTTGCATTGAACGATGCTGCCGTCCCGGCTGAAACGATCGAAAAGGAAAAGGAAATCGCCCGCGCTCAGATCGAGCTCCAGGCTCAGCAGACCGGCAAGGCTACCAAGCCGGAATTTGTTGAACGTCAGCTCCAGGGCCGCGTTGCCAAGGTCCTCAAGGAAATCGTTCTCGAAGACCAGGAATTCTTCATGGCTGAAAAGAACCCGAAGAAGCTCTCTGTCAAGGACTACCTCCAGCAGGTCGTTGCAAAGCAGCTCGGTCTCACCAGCTTGAAGGTCGTGAACTTCATCCGCTTCGAACGCGGTAACTAATTAGTAGGCAGTAAACAGTAGGAAGTAGGCAGTTGACAGTGATGTCGCTGCTGAAAACACTGTGTGTCATCCTGCGAAATTAAAATTGGTCGTCCTTTGCGGGACGGCCATTTTTTTTATGGAATCGCAATTCCGACAAAGTGTTTTATTTCAAGAACAGCGAGATTTTGCCGAAATCGAGAATCGTGATGAACACGAAGAAGCTGATGAAGAACGCGGCTGCGACGTTTTGAATAACGGTTTGCGTCTTGAGGCTAAGCGGCTTGCCACGCACTTTTTCGATAGCGAGGAACATGAGGAGTCCGCCATCGGTAATCGCAAGAGGTAGCAAGTTCATTACACCCAAGTTAATACTGATGAGCGCGAGCAACATCAAGAAATCCTGAAAACCGCTCATCCACACGTTACCCATCACGGCAACAATGGTGACTGGGCCGGAGAACGCATCGACTTTGACTTGTCCTTTGAACAAACGCTGGAAATAGCGGAAAATGCTCGTGGTCATTTTCCAGCTTGTGGCACACGTCTTTTCGAATGCTTCAATCGGGCCGCGACGCACAAGATGCGTTTCGCTGAACATTACATAACCCATCTGGATTCCAACGATGTAACGCTTGAATTCTTCGCTGTAAGCGGGAGTCATTTTTACATCAACTTTTTTGCCATCGCGTTTCAATGTTACATTGACTTCAGCGCCCTTGGAACCGTCAATTAAGCGGACAACGTCTTCGTAGCGGGAAATATGTTCGCCATTGATTTCGAAGATGGTATCGCCACGCAAGATTCCCGCCTTTTCGGCAGCGGAACCTGCTTTAGGTGGCAGACGCACAATCACGCGGTTGCGCGGATAAATGCCGATATCGCCGATGCCCATCTTGATCGGTTCCGATGTAGAATCCACCGCCGGAATTACAAGCTCTTGCGGAATTACGTTAACCGTAATCGGTTCGCCGCCGCGATGAACTTCGAGTTTTACGTCGGCCCCGAGACTTACGCCAATCTGTTCGCGGAAATCGTCCCAGCCTTGAGTCGGCTTGCCATTGATGGCGGTAATCGTATCGCCGGGCTGGATGCCTGCAACTTCCGCAGACGAATTTTCAGCCACAAAACCGATGATGAGACTTTTGTTGTCCGGTTCCTGAACGCCCACCATGTAAAGGAGAATCAAGAGGAAAAACGCAAAGACGATGTTTACGAACGGACCTGCAAATGCGATAGCGGCACGCGCACCTACCGACTTCCCCAAAAAATCATGTTCCGCCGGTTTTTCGCCTTCCTTGATTTTGTCCGGGTTCTCGCCCGCCATGGCCACATAACCGCCAAACGGAATTGCCGAAATGCAGTATTCCGTTTCGCCCTTCTTGAAGCGGAAAAGCTTTTTGCCAAAGCCGACCGAGAACGTATTCACTTTGACTTTATTCCACTTGGCAACGATAAAATGCCCCAGTTCGTGGATTGTCACAAGAAAACTCAGAGCCAAAAGCCCCAAAACAAACATCAACAAATT
>NZ_JAFWOM010000025.1 GCF_017545445.1 Fibrobacter sp. | reverse complement strand
TTTAATAATCCTGTCGACTTTCATTTTGTTCTCCTTTCGTTCGTCTTCCCGAATAATTTTTAAATCCATTTCCCATGTCACGTATCTCTACTTTTATTCTTTATTATAATATAATTTACAGGTGCTATCACATCTATAATTAATAATAACATATTGGTCACAGAAAATCTACGGCTGTTGAAGTAAACTAGAATTTTCCAATCCAGAACTCCTCTTATCGAATCCTCATAGTTTTCTGTGATCAGAGTCATCTTTTCTCCATAAGATTTATAACCATCATCTAAAAATCGTTTCTTATTATCTTTTAACACGGAAGGTTACGAGGAAGAGTTGAATTGAGCAGGAAATGTTCTTTTCATCCGATGGATTCGATGGTACAATAGACATGGCGTTAAGCCTCCTTGGGAAGATGGTTTGGACACCTTCTATTTATTTCACGGTTGAATCCTCCGTGCCGCTGATGAGAAGCGGACATGCGATAGAGCTTTCGACGGTATTCAATCATCCGGAGGATACCCTCGTCACGGGGAGACAATTTGACGAGACTTTCTCGAAGACCATGCGCAAGATGTGGGTTCAGTTCGCCAAGACCGGCAACCCGTCGCTTCCTGCGGACATCTCACCCGACGGCAAAGCGTATGAGTGGCCGCTTTATGACCTCAAGGACAAGAAAGTGATGGTTTTCGACGAGTTCAATATCCATCCAGAAAAGGAATCCGAGTTAAAGATTCTGGATTGGGACAGAACTTATTTTTTGACCAGGTATTATTGCCTTTGACGGGTTCGACCATGCAAGAAGAAAGGTTGTGATGTTATGTTCCCAAAAGTAACCCGCAGAGAATTTATCAAAACCGCCGCTATGAGCGCCTTGGCTTTCAGTGCGTTTGGCGTCTTGCCGGACGAGAAAGTTTTTGCCGCAAGCGATTGCGCCGTAAAAACCCGCTATGGCACATTCCGCGGTTTTTTGGATCAAAACGGCGTAAAAACTTGGCTGGGCATTCCCTATGCGCAGCCGCCCGTCGGAAAAATGCGCTGGCGCGCTCCCGAGCCTTTGAAACCGTCCAATAAGACCTTCGATGCCAAAAAATTCGGCTTTTCGGCGATGCAAACGATTGACGAGAATGAAGCTGCCTCCACCAACCCGCAAAGCGAGGACTGCCTGACGCTGAACATTTGGGCACGCGGCGAGGGCAAAAATAAGCCCGTCATGGTCTTTATCCACGGCGGCGGCTTCCAGACCGGCGGCACCAGCGACCCGCTTTATTGCGGAAGCAATTTTGCGGCGGCAAACGACGTCGTTATCGTCACGCTTAACTATCGTGTTTCTGTCTTTGGCTTTGTGAACTTTGCAAGTTTTGATCCTTCCTTTGAAGACAGCGGCTATCTCGGGCTGAAAGATCAGATCGCGGCTTTGAAGTGGGTCAAGGAAAATATCGCGGATTTTGGCGGGAACCCCGACAATATCACCATTTTCGGCGAAAGCGCGGGCGCGATTTCCTGTATGCTGCATTCGGTTATCCCTGCCGCCAAAGGGATTTTCCAGAAAGCCATCCCGCAGTCAGGAAATTCGTATATGTTCAATACGCCGGAATATTCCACCCAGGTTGCGGCTCTGTACATGGAATTGGGCGGCGCGAAGACGATGCGCGACATGATGAAGAAATCTTCCGCCGAACTGATGCATATTTACGAAAAAGTGAAAGAAATTCGTGTGGTGCAAACGGCAACCGATTATTTGCCGACTTGCGACGGAAAATTCCTGCCGGGCGACCCGTTCCGCGCGTTAAAAGACGGCGCGGCACGCGGAATCAAATTCTTGACGGGGACGACGGCGGATGAATGGCGTTATTGGTTGCTATATATGAAGGATTTCTTTGCTCATTTCCGCGCGGAACCCAAAAATCTTTCCCCGGTCCTTCAAAAATACAAAGGGAAAGATACCCCGCAGGATATTTATCAGGCATGGCTTAAAAATCGCCCGGATACGGAGGAAGCCTTCATCGATTTTGTGAACCAGCTGGATTGGCGCGTCGGGCAGGAATTGGCGGCGGAGCACCAGTCGGATTTTGGCGATGTGTACTATTATCTGTTCAGCGAGCAGTCGCCGGTCGGGAATTTGCGTTCGTGCCATGGGATTGACCTGCCGTTTGCCTTCAACTATCCCCAGAAGCTTGTACCGAATCCCTCGCCCAATCTCATAAGGCAGGTTCAGGCGTCGTTGGCGGCCTTCGCGGCGACAGGCAACCCGGACAACGAATATATTCCGCACTGGGAGAAATATTCCGCCGACAATCGGCAGACGATGGAGCTGAACTCGAAAGGCTGTGTCTGCCACAAGGATTTGAACACGGAGAATTTGAACGGATTGCGCTATATCTACGAAAACTAAAAGGAAGCTTTGAAAACTCGTAATTATGCCTTCCCCTTGAGGGGAAGGTGGCAGCCCAAAGGGTTGACGGATGAGATGTAAGTAGTCCACGAATTAGCATAAACACAATGTTACAGCCACCTCACCCACCGCTAAACCGGTCCCCCCTCCCCTCAAGGGGAGGGCAAGGATTTGGTAGTTTTTAGAGATGCCCCAAAAATGCTATAGGAGGCGATACAATGCATACCGCTAAAAAATCGTTTGGTTTCTTTTGGGTCGCGCTTATGGCGTTCAGTTTCGCCGCTTGCCTGTGTGCTTTCGGGCACGGCTCGGCGGCAGAGGATGCAAAAGCACTGCGCGAAGCGCAAGAGGTGATGAGAACGCAGTACGGCGAAAACAAACGGATTTCCGATGGCAACTATGACAAGTCTCTCGCGGTCAAGTGCGTCAATGGTACTTTTGTCGGCAGGAAGAATGAGGGCGTAATCGCCTACAAGGGGATTCCGTTCGTGGGCAAGCAGCCGGCAGGTGAATTGCGCTGGAAAGCTCCTGTTGACGTCGTGCCCGATGATGGCGTGTATGAGGCGTATTACAACGGGAAAACTCCTGTGCAGGGCGAAGATTTATATGAAACTGCTTCCCTTTACGTTCAGGGGGAAGATTGCCTGTATTTGAACGTCTGGAAAGCGGATGAAGCCTCTGCGGGGAAAAAGCCTGTCATGGTGTGGATACACGGCGGAGCTTATGAGATGGGCGGAACGGCTGACCCCATGTATGAGCTGCATAATTTCGTCAAGGAAAATCCTGATGTAATCGCGGTAAGTATCGAGTACAGAGTCGGCGTGTTCAGTTTCTTCCATTTGTCCCATCTTCCTGACGGCAAGGACTACCCGGACGCGCAGAACTTAGGCCTCATGGATCAGATGATGGCATTGAAATGGGTGCACGAAAACATTGCGAACTTCGGCGGAGACCCTGAAAACGTAACTATCTTCGGTGAATCCGCCGGCGGCGGCAGTGTCAGCCAGCTTCCATTGATCAAAGGCTCTCACAAGTATTTCAAGAAAGTCATTGCCCAGAGCGGCGGAATCGTTTTCACGAGGTCAACAGAGCAGGCTGTCGAGTGTACGAATGAATTGATGGAGAGGCTTGGCTGC
>NZ_JAFWOM010000024.1 GCF_017545445.1 Fibrobacter sp. | reverse complement strand
CCGGCTTGACCCATGATGATGTCAACCGGGTTGTTGTCGCCGAGACGCGGCAACGCGAAGTTGAGTGCCACTGCGCAGACGAAGGTCAGCAAGTACCAGAACGCCTTCTGCAGGACATAACGTAGCATAGGATATTGTTTAAGCATTTGTAGTCCTTTATCCTTTATTTAGCAAGCTTCAAATTCCAAAGGGTCTTCGTACCCGAAGCTACCCACGGAAGCTGAGCGGGAGCGTACGGGTTCTTTTCGGTCGGCCAGTTCGTCCAGACGCGGTCGCTGAATTCGTAGAACTGTTCCGGCAGGTAAACCAGCGGAATGGACGGCTGGTCTTCCATGAAGATCTTGTTGAGTTCGCGGTAAGCAGTTGCGATAGAATCGGCGTTCTTCATGAGCGGGATTGCATTGAGAAGCTTATCCACTTCCGGACGGAAGTTCGGAGTACCCGGCTGGTTGTAACGGCCAATGTTCGTGCCGGCCCAAGCGCCAAGCGGCTGCCAGTCGCGGCTAGCCATGATTTCGTTGAAGCGGCTCCACGGGAGAGACGGCGTCACGTCAGCAACAGGCTTGTGCATGATGAGGTCAAAGTTACCAAGACCCATGGCCGGCCAGTAAGAACCGCCATCCACGAAGCCTTCACGGATATCGATACCAGCCTTGCGCATACCTTCAACAGCGATAGTCACCATGGCTTCCCAGTCGGTCCAGCCGTTCGGGCTCGTGATGTACATCGTCGGAATCTTTTCGCCCTTGGCGTTTTCCATGTGATCGAGCGTTCCATCGCTGTTCCATACAGACTTGTAGCCAGCTTCGGAGAGCATCTGCTTCACCGTTTCGACACGTTCCTTTTCGTCGGTGATCGTGAGCTTGACACCATACTTCGCAAGATCTTCGTCGCTGATGTACTTGCCTTCGAGAGCGGTCGGCATGATGAGGCCCGGCTTGATCTGGTCCGTGTAGTCGGACACGGCAAACTTGCGGAGAGCCATGTAGTCGATAGCGGTTGCAAGAGCACGGCGGAAGCGCTTGTCGTTAAGCGGTTCCTTCATCGTGTTGATGATGAGCATCGGCATTGCGCCCGGCAAGAAGTACGGCGGATTGTCGAGCCAAGTGTGCACGCCAGCGCCAGCCTTGCGGTTGATACGCGGGATGTAGCTCTGAGAAGCATCGAGGTTGCCGCTACGCATAGCGATCGTGTTATGTTCGTTGTTCTTGTAAATCGGGTGGACGATGTACTTCGGAGCGGGGAGCTTGCCTTCGTGAAGGGCGGCGTTGCCCCAGTAGTCGTCGCGACGTTCAAGAATAATCTTGTTCGGGTCAGCACTGCGGAGAGCGTACGGACCGGAAACAACCGGGTTCTGGTCCATCGGGAGTTTCTTGACTTCGTCCTTGGAACCGAGCTTTTCGATAAGCGGTTCGAACACGTGAGCCGGAACGATGCGGATAGCCTGCATCAAGTCCATCACAGAAAGCGGGTTGTTACGCTGCTTCTTGTTCACGAGGAAAGCAATGCGTTCCACTGCACCTGCCGGTTCGGACTTAATCGTATCAACATGAATGGCAGAAATCTGTTCGCTTGTATTGATAGAACCCATCGTGTAGATGAACTTCACGTCGCGAGAAGTGACCTTTTCGCCATCGCTCCAACGTGCAGCAGGATTCAAATCGACAACGATACTGTCGTTGTTCTTGCTCACAAGCGTACCCAAAAGCGATTCCACTTCACCCGTCAGGGAGTTGTACGTCAAAAGCGGTTCGTACATCAAGTTGAAGCGGCCACTCACAGGCCAAGTCGTCATCCAGCTTTCAGCAAGGGGGTTGAACGTACCAGGAGCATCATTCTGCTGCCCAGACAAATAGAGCGTTTCCTGACGCGGCAAAGAACCGCTGGCGAGCTCGTCTTGCGATGAGCTACCGCACCCAAAAAGTGCGCCAGTTGCAGAAAGCACCAAGGCCGTTCTAGCAATCGATTTCAGTCCAATCATTTGAGTCCTCTTAGAATAGGGCCCTCGGGGGTCCTTTAATTGAAAATTCAAATGTAATATAGATTATTCCGCATGAAATTTATTTTTCAACTTGGTAAAAAAGCATTGATGATTTCGCTTTTTGAATTAAGAAATTTTTACATTTAGAAAAGTTTACTTAACAAAGGCTAACGCCCTTTAATCCCTTATAAAAACATCATGCGGGCGGGGCCCCAGCTCAGAGTTGCGAAGGCCGCACGGGCCCCTCCCTGCACCCTCCCCATCCTTGGCCGACGCTCTTATTCTCACAACAAAAAAAACTTGTCGTTCTTTAGCTAATCTTCCCGCTTTATCTATAAAAAAGCCGCAAACAACGCTTATACATTATTTGCGGCAACATATCTCAATTCTACAAAATGGTTTTAGAATTTATAAGCCTTAAAGGTCTCTCTAGGTGGAACATCTGTCGTTTTTGACGAGAAATCATAATACAAGCCAGTTCCATCTGATTTAATAACAATGGAATAATTTCCCCAATCCCATCTTAAATTTAATCCAGCTCTATAACAAATTGCTAATTCGCCTCGAGTTCCTCCCTCATATAACACAAATCCAATATTAGGCTCTTCTCTAAAATAGCCTACCTGAAAACGAACTTTACTTGAGCCACCATACTTGTCTATAGCATACCACCGTTCAACCCCACCTAATTCACTTTCAGAAATAACTTTTCCACTTAAAACTAATTGTCTATCACGTGGAGCATATTCAATATATTTTGTTTTATCCATTAATGCGCAGGATTGCGTCATAATCGAAATAATAAAAAGAACCAAGAATAAAGCAATTCTTTTTAATTCAAATTTCATTATAGACCTCTATAATTATTCCATTTAAAATAACATCATAAATTTAAATAATCAATGCAATTAAGTCAAACAACCACCATCCTTGACAGATTCACCGACGGTGCAGTATTCGGCAACTTGTTCGCGGAGTTTCGTGCCGCGAACTTTTCCGAGCAAATCAATGATATCTTCGAGCGGCGCGTCCATAAACGCTTCGGCGCTTTTGTACTTGCTCAAAATCTTGACGCGGGTTTCGTGACCGACGCCCGGCATCTTGAGCCATTCGACTTCGAGATCTTTTTTGCGTTTGCTGCGCTGATACGTGATAGCAAATCGGTGCGCCTCGTCGCGCGCGTTCTGCAATAGCTTTAGCGCAGGGCTTGTACGGTGCAGCACGATGCTTTTGCGGTCATCGGGGAACACGATTTCTTCAAGGCGTTTCGCAAGCCCAATGAGCGGCAAATCCTTATCGTGACCAAGTTCCTTTAAAATCTGCATCGTGGCATCGACTTGGCCTTTACCGCCATCGCACACCCACAAATCGGGCATCGGGATTCCTTCGTCCTCTAAACGGCGGATGCGACGGGTCATCACTTCGCGCATGCTCGCAAAATCATCGACACCCGTTACGGTTTTGATGATAAACTTGCGGTAATTGCTCTTGTCGGGGCGACCGTTCTTGAACGCCACAAGGCTTGCGACCGTGTTCGTTCCAGACAAATGAGAAATATCCACGCACTCGATGCGGAACGGAGTCTTCTTTAAGCCGAGAACTTTTTGCAGTTCAAAAACGCTGCCGTCGATTTCGCTATACTTCTGCACTTCGGCTCGCATTTCCACGAGAATCATATCGGCGTTTGCTCCCGCAAGTTTCAAAAAGCCGAGTTTTTCGCCGCGCTGCGGATTCGTGAGCACAACCTTGTGCGTCGTCTTCGAGGCAAGCGCCTGTTCCATGGATTCGCGTTCCGACAAATCTTCGGGCAGGGGCACATCTGTCGCAATTTCACCGGGAATAAATTCCACGTCCATGTACCACTGCACCACCATTTGGCTGAAAATTTCAGTCTCGTCTTCTTCGAGCTTGCATTCCAAGCGGTAATGGCGGCGACCGCAAAGCACGCCATTGCGGTATTCAAAAATCACGGCAGCAGCCATCGTACCATTTCGACGTAGCGAAATCACGTCCATACAAAGATTTGCATCAGTCACGTCCGTTTTCTGGTGCGCACTCGTCGCCTTGAGCGCCTGAATCGCATCGCGCTTTTTTGCGGCAGCTTCAAAGTCCATGCGTTCGCTAGCCTCGAACATCTCACGTTCCCAAAGCGTAATCAAGTCGTCGCGTTTTCCACCTAACAACATTTGCGTCTGCGCCACTTTTTTGCCGTATTCTTCGCGAGTCACCAACCCCGCGCACGGAGCTTCGCAACGCCCAATGTGGTAATTGAGACAAGGCCGCACAGAACGATTCAGAGGCAACTTCAACTTGCATTCACGTATTTTGAACAACCTTGCAGCAATATCCTGCAACTGGTGGATCATTCGCGAACTCATGTAAGGGCCGTAATACAAGCAGCCATCCTTCTTCACAGAACGGCTCAAGAACAGACGCGGGAACGGTTCATTCACGGAGAACGCCAAGTACGGAAAATGCTTATCATCTTTCAGCAATACGTTGTACTTAGGCGTATGTTTGCGGATCAAGTTCGCTTCGAGAATCAATGCCTCAGTTTCGCTCTCCGTGATAATCCACTCGATGTCGCGGATGTAAGGTAACATAAGGGTCGCCGCCCGATGCCCAGCATGGTCACTCCCATCAAAGTAACTCGACACGCGGTTCTTTAAGACCTTCGCCTTGCCAATGTAAATGATTTTTCCTTGGGCGTTCTTCATGATGTAAACCCCCGGCAATAGAGGGAGTTCCGCCAGTCGTCGCTCAATATGTTCACTTACAGGAATCATGATTTTCAGAAGATAGAATTTTTTACGCTAGAAAGCCTCATTTTTTCATTTTCTATCCATCTCATTATAACAAAATTTTATATATCTTACATAGGAAGTTTTGTACCCCGATAATTATGGAGAAACAATGAATTTTGAAAACATGAACTTGTTGGCGCAGAAGGTGGAAAATGTCCTTGGGACCGTCCGAGCCTTGCGTGAAGAAAATGCCAAACTCAGACAGCAACTTGAAGGCTTCGCATCACAGTCAGAAGACCAGAAAAATTTGCTGGAATCCACCCAAGCAAAGATTGCCGACTACGAAGCCGCGCTCAATGCGAGAGCCAATCAAGTCGCCGCTCAAAATGATGCTATTAACGAAAAAGAAAGCATCATCAATAGTTTAAACGAACAACTTAACGAAAAGAACAACATTATCGATTCCCTCAACGGCCAAATCGCCGAGAAAAACGGAATCATCGACGCGCTCAACGCACAAGCCGCCGACAAGGACAACTTCATTAATTCTCTCAATTCGCAGATTGCCGAAAAGAACAGCGCACTCGACTCCGAGAACGCACAAATTAACGAGAAGAACAACATCATTGATAGCCTGAACGCTCAAGTCGCCGAAAAGAATGGCATCATTGACAGCCTCAACGGCCAGATGAACGAGAAGAACGGCATCATCGACAGCCTCAACGGCCAGATGAACGAGAAGAACGGTATCATCGACAGCCTCAACGGCCAGATGAACGAGAAAAACGGTATCATCGACAGCCTCAACGGCCAAGTCGCCGAAAAGAACGGTATCATCGACAGTCTCAACGGTCAGATGAACGAAAAGAACGGTATCATCGACGCGCTCAACGGCCAAATTAACGAAAAGAACAATATCATCGACGACCTCAACGGTCAAATCGCCGAAAAGAACAACATCATCGACTGCCTGAACGGCCAGATTGCCGAAAAGAACGACACTATCGACAACCTCAATGTCCAGGTCCAGAGCCAGGGCACAGAAATTGCCGAAGCCCAGAGCAAGTTCCAGCAGCTCCTTTCTACAATCGAAACGGAACTCGGCACCGAACTCAACATCAGCGAACCGGCCCCCGAACAAGCGGAACAACCCGCCCCCGAACCGGTCGTGACAAAACCGCAAGATGAAACCCCAGACCTGTTCGCGAGCAATGGAGGCTCGCAACCCGGTTTTTTCGGCTAAGGTGGATGTTGGATAACGATCCTTTTGGCGTAGGAATGAAGTAATATGGCAAACGAGACACTTAGATCAGTTAGCATTAACGTCGCTCAAGAACGCATCCACATCCGCACGGACTTGCCCGATACGGACTTGAAGGAAATTGTCGATTTCATCGAAAGTCGTCTCGATAATTCCTCGAAATTCAAACTGGAGTTGAAAAAGCAGCTTTGCCTGCTCGCCGTGGAACTCACTTCCGAAATTATCGAACTGCGCAAGCAGTTGCGCATGGCCAAAACGCATCACGAACTGATGGACAAGGATATTAGGGAACTTTCGCTCCTGCTGGACGAAGGAGTTTCCAAAGCCAACAGCCAAATTTAAGCTAAAATCCGCATTTTTCATCAATATTCAAAATCTCGGTAACACCACCGAGATTTTTTCATTAAAAAAGCGCTTTTTACCTTCAAAAAGAGGATTTGCGGGCCGTAATCTATTTTTTAATATTTTTTCTATTGATTTTGAATTTAAAGAAAGTATATTATAAGCGGGCATCCCACGGATTTTACACCCGATCTAACAGGAAAAATTCAGCTCGTTGCTCTTGTGGTTCAGTTTAGGCGCGCTCTGACGCGAAAAACAAATCCCCGAGGCGCTGCTATCATTTATAGATAAGTAGTTTCGAGTGTTCGCACCGTAGGAGATGCCCTTTTTTTATTGGGGCAAAAATGGAAATTTCCGAGAAGATATCAGAACTTTTAAAGATTGCAGAAACAGAAGATATATTTGACAAGGCCGTTGTCGGCTACCTGCTCCCAGACGGATCAAGCCACACCGTCACATTGAATACCGCCGAAGATACGGTTTTTGACATCGCCTCGCTCACGAAGGTCTGCCCGACCTCGACACTTGCACTGACTTACATTCTCGAAAGCAAGCTTTCGATTGACGCAAAAGTCATCGACTTCATCCCGGAACTCAAGACAAACTACCGCAACGAGATTTACGTTTCGAACTTGCTCACGCACAGTTTGGATTACCGCATCCCGATGAAGACGCTCACGGCACTCCCGCCCGAAGGGATTCTCGAAGCACTCTACACGTACCAATTTGAAGCTGCTCCAGGAACCGTGTTCAACTACGGAAACCCTGCAAGCGTTTTGCTCGGCATTTTGCTGCAACGGCTAACAGGCAAGAATCTGCAAGAACAAGGTAACGAAAGATTCTTTACGCCGCTCGGCATGACGCGAACCGGCTACGACCCGCTCGCCCGCGTCCCGAAATCCGAAATCGCCGCCACTGAACTTTGCGAGTTCCGCCACCGCGAAATCCAAGGCGAAGTTCACGACGAAAGCGCCTGGGTGCTGCAAAAGCTTTTCCCCGTCGGGAGTGCCGGCATGTTCAGCTGCGTGCCCGACCTCCTCAAGTTCGTCAAGATGATTATGATGGACGGTAAATTCGAGGACAAGCAAATCATCCCCGCCGGAGTGCTCGACATCGTAAGCCACAATGCATTCCCCGACGGTTTCGGTGCGTGCGCCGCCCTCGGCTGGGAGCTGAACGCGCCACGCTTCATGGGCACGAAGGTCTCGCCGCGAGCTTTCGGCAAGACTGGCTTTACAGGTGCAAGCATCGTCGCGGACCCCGACAAGGGCGGTGCCGTCATACTTCTCAGCAACTTCACGTACCCGCACCGCGAACCGAACGCCGACCGTATCCACGCCTTCCGCGCGAAACTCGCGGACGCGTTCTTTGAAAAGCTTTAGTGGCTAATTCAGCGGTTGAAAATGCCGAAAATGCAAAAGTGGCGGTGAAATGAAACAAAAATGTGCATTTTCACCGCCAAAAATTAATTTATCTATACAAAATCAGGCTGTTTTTTACCATTGAGGGTTATGTCGGCGGTGAAATAGTGCAAAAAACAATAAAAACACCGCCACAAAAAATCATTTTCACCCGTTTTATCGCAAAAAACGCACGTACAAACTAAAAAATGGCGGTGAAAATGACGAAAAATTCCGCATTTCACCGCCAAAATAAAAAAAAACAGTCAAAAATAGAAATCCGTTAGCGGCCTGCGGCCTTGCGGAGCATTTCCTTGCGCTGGGCTTCAGCGAACATCTTCGCCATTTCCATGCGGTTATCGAGGATTTCCTTCTTTTTCGTTTCTTCCTTGCAGTTCACGCACTTGGTCGCCGTCGGCACAGCCATGAGCCTTGCCTTCGGAATCAACTGGTTGCAGACCTTGCATACGCCGAACGTGCCGTTCTTGATGCGCTTGAGAGCTTCTTCAAGATAAACGAGGTACTTGCCTTCGCGAGCCGCCAACGAGAAGTTGGTTTCAAGCGAATTGTAGTCCGTCGCAGAATCAGCGCTATCAGAATCACCACCATCACCGGACTGGGATTTCTGGCCCTGGAACACGTTCGCTTTTTCGGATTCGCTTTGGGCAGTCACGAGTTCGCGCCTCTTTTCCAAAAGCATTTCCTCAAAAAACTTAAGATCAGCATCGCTCATCTTTACGGGTTTCTTCTCAGCCATATTAAACTCCTTCTCTGTGAGTTACACTGTGATAAGTACCGCTTTAAATTATCTTTTTTTTTACAAAAAGAACAATTAAAATAAGTTTTTTTCAAAAAAATTGTTGACAAAACGTTAAAAAGACCATGGATTCTATCGGCCATCAACTAATGACCAACGACTATCGACCTCAAAACCTACGGCCTACTTCCTACTAACCACTAAAAAATATCCACATTGAGTTTGAGGCCACTGCTTTTCACGCCTGCAATCAATGCGTCGAAGTTCTTTTTCAAGAGGTCAACTTCCTCATTAATTTGGGTAAACTGGGTCTTGAACGTCGTGACCGTACCCTCTCGCTCATCAATCGACTGGATTAACGCAACACTCTTTTCTTTCAATGCGTTAACGCGATCCACGACTCCATGAACACGGTCTAGAAGTTCGTTAGCCTTGGCAGCAGCTTCGCCACCACGGTCGGAAATTTCCTGCAACGAGCTTTCTAACTTTCCTGTTATTTCGTGACAATCATCGAGCAGGCCATTCACGAGAGACTTCCATTTCAGGATATCGGCTTTCGCCACGCGCAAAATCTTTCCCGCCTTATCCGTCACGCGGCCCACCCGCTGCCCGATTTCGCCATTTGTCATCGTATCGATAAAAGCCACCGATATGAGCTTGATTTCTTCAAGGTCCTTGAAAACTATAGCGAGATTCTTCGAAATTCCAGACGTACCTTCGTCATAAAGACCGCTCACGGTATCGCCCTCGGCAACCAGCTTGCTAGAATTCCCGGTAATGACGCTCATTTCGCGTTCGCCCATCAGCCCCGCCGTCACCAAGCGAAACTCGGAATTTACAGGGATTTTCGCATCGGCAAGGACTCGGGCCGTGACATAGACAGCATCTTCGGTGAGTTTTACATCCATGATTTCGCCCTTGACTATGCCACGGACGCGGACAAAGTTTCCTGGAGAAAGCGTTCCGATAGTCTCGTACTTGACCACGAACGTATAACGTTTGTGGTAGGGGCTCGCCGGATGGTAGAAATAAGCCGCAAGCCCGCACGAGACCACGATCACGAGAAAGACAAAAATTGCAAGAATATTCTGTTTGATTTTTATCAGCAAACTATTCATAGAAAGACCAGTTCTGCGGATTAAAATCTAGCAAATCATCTGTGAACTCGCCTTTCGCCTTCGCCTTAATCTTCTGCAACAGCGACTCGTTGAATTCTTGTGCCACGTTCTGCCCGCTCATTTTCATGAGGGCGTTCATCGCAATGACTTCGGAAATGACGGTCATGTTCTTGCCGGGGGCGACAGGCAATACCACTTTCGGAATGCTCACGCCCATGACGTTCTCTTCCATTTCGTTAAGGCCGGTGCGTTCATACGAAACTTCTTGCCGCCACTGCTGGAGTTCGACAATCATTTCAATCTTTTTCACCTTACGGATGGCATGGATGCCAAACATCGAGCGGATGTCCAAAATGCCGACCCCGCGAATTTCCATGTGATGCCGTATCAAGGGGTCCGGGCGCCCGATGATGGACTTGCCCACGTGACTGATGTGGACAACATCATCTGCCACCATGCGGTGTCCGCTTTCGACAAGGTCCAAAACGCATTCGGACTTGCCCACATTGCTGTCTCCCACATAAAGCATGCCCACGCCATAGACATCCACGAGACTTCCGTGGATAATGGCATGCGGCGCAAAGAACTCTTCGAGAATCCGCTGCGCCATCTTGAAAAATTCAAACGTATGGAGCGTCGTCGAGAACAGCGGGATATGCAAGCGGTTGCACATCGCCTTGAGCTCTACATGTGGTGTCTGCGCATGCGTCACAACCCACATCGGTGCGCGGAATACAGACAGATTTTCAAAAATTTTTGCACGGGCATCCGGGCCAATGGATTCCAGATAATTCCATTCCGTATGGCCGACGATCTGAATCTGCTGGGAGCTGTAAACTTTAGTATAACCCGCCATGGCAAGGCCTGGGCGGTGAAGTCCGCTTTCTTCGATGCAAGAATCCAAATCTTCGTCGGGAGAATGCGACACCAACTGCAAATCCTTGCCGTAGCGAATAAAAAAGTCCCGCACCGGGAAACGTTCGCGGTGCAGGATCTTGATGTCTTTCAAACGGTCAGCCATTACGTCAATTCAGAGATAGGCTGAGCTCTATGATCGTTCTGCTTGTCGTTGGCCTTCTTGAGCTGGACCTTGATGCGTTCAAGCGTCACATCGACAGCCTTGCCCATATTTTCTTCGTCGGCAGAAGCGTTGATGACAGACCCCGTAATGTTGACGGAAATTTCGCAATGGCGCTGGTGTTCAACTTCATGGTCTAGAATAACAGAAGCACTCGTAATATTCGGGTAAAATTTGGCCAATTTATCCATTTCTTCCTGAATACGGTCCTGAAGACCTGCCGACGCGTTAAAATGACGAGCAGAAAACTGAATATCCATGATGAACCTCCGTTATGTTAATGTTAATGATGATTAACTATTTAAAATTCTCTTGGAACTTTCGTTCCGCATTTAAAGTATATATATCTTTTTCGAGCAAAAAACCATACCTAAATTGAATTTTAAATAAATAATTCATCCATTTTGGAGTAATTACTACCGATCATCATCAAAAAAAACTTTTTATTGCTAAATGTACGTCATGCGGGCGGGGCCCCAGCTCAGAGTTGCGAAGGCCGCACGGGCCCCTCCCTGCACCCTCCCCATCCTTGGCCGACGCTTCCATTCTCCCGACGAATTACTGTACTTCCTCAAATTTTTTTCAACTTTTCCCGCTCATAACTTAAATGAGGCTGTAAATTTGACTTTTTTGCCACTTATAATTCTTCCATTTTGGAGTATTTACTACCGTTTTCGTTGGTTTTTGGGGAGGATTTTGAGCTCTTTCTCGCGATATTTGGCTACGGTTCGGCGTGCAACCTTGATTCCCTGCTTTAAAAGTTCGTCGCTGATGTCCTGGTCGGAAAGTGGACTTGACTTGTCTTCTTCATCGATGAGCGTCTTGATAGCATCCAGAATATGGGCGGCACTCAATTCTTCGGCATCCGGGGACGACCCCTGCTTGATACCGGTCGAAAAGAACTGCTTGAGTTCATAGAGACCGTAAGGAGTCTCGACGTATTTCTGGTCTGTCGCGCGCTGCACCGTGCTCACCGCCATGTGGACATCGTCGGCCACGTCCTGCAAAATCATGGGCTTGAGGAACGCTGGGCCGTTCTCAAAGAACCCGCGTTGGCGTTTGAGAATAGCGCGCATGACCAGTTCCATCGTCGAAAAACGGTTATCGACCGCCTTGATGAGGTCAGTCGCCTTGAGAAGCTGGGCCTTGACGTATTCCTTGTCTTGCTTTGAAGCAGACGGGTCCGTGAGAATCGCCTTGTACGTCTGGTTGATACGCAGAGACTTCTGCATTTTCGTCTTGAAGCAAACGACATCGAATTCGCCCTTCTTTTCGACAACCTTCAAATCCGCATTGATGATATGCGAATACGAACGCGACAGCTGGAACCCCGGATGCGGACGCAAGCGAGAAAGACTTGCAACCGCCGTCTTGACTTCGTCAGCAGAGACTTCGAGAGATTTCGCAATCTTTGCGTAGCGCAACTGCAAGAGGTTCTCGTATTCTTCCTCGAGAATGCGGATGGCAAGATCAGGAAAATTGGGAATCGCGTAAGCCTGTATCAAGAAACATTCACGCTGGTCGCGTGCGCCAATGCCCGTCGGCTTGAATGACTGCAATACGTGAATCGCTTCGCGCACCGGAAGAGTCGCCTTTTCTAGAGTCAATTCCTTGCGAAGAACGCGTTCAATTTCTTCAATGTAAGGGTCATCCGACTTGACAATCATGACATCCGCACCGTCGTGATTCACATCGCAAAGGAACCCGTCGTCATTGATGGAATTGATCAAGTAAAGAACGAGCTTGCGGAAATATTCCTCGCTGACACCGCACGCTTCGAGCTGATCCAGCAATTCGTGAGTGCCGTTCCAAAAACGGAGCTGATCTTCGAGCTGTTCCTGAAGACTCTTGCCCACATCCTTGATGGGGCGATCCCAATCCTCGTCAGGATCCTTGGAAGCCGAGTTCAAGTCGTTGAAAGGAGCGTCATCGTAAGACGTTCCGTCGCCCAAGTAACTGTCCCAGTTCACATCAGCCGCAGAATCCCCGTCAAGGTAGCTGCCATCGACTTCGGCAGTGTCATCCAAGGAGCCTTGCGCCATGTTTTCAATATCCTCAGGGAATTCCGTATCGGACTCGCTTGCACGCGGGTCGAGTTCTTCGGGGTCTTTATCAATTGGAACTTCCTGATCGTCAAAATCGCCGTCATCAACTTCCAAAAGCGGATTGACTTCGACTTCTTCCTTGATTGCCGTTTCCAGCTCCTGTGAAGTTTTCTGGAGCATCTTCACGGACTGGAGTAACGCAGGGGCAATAACCTGTTCCTGCGATTGTCCTATGTTCGCCTGCATCCCAAGATTCATAAAAGCTCCTAATCCAAACGGAAACTATCACCTAAATAAATACGACGTGCTTCAGGGTCTTCGGCAAGATGCCTCGAAGAGCCTTCGGTAAGCACCTGGCTCTTGTACATAATGTAAGCACGGTCAGTAATCGAAAGCGTTTCGCGCACGTTGTGGTCCGTAATGAGCACGCCCATGCCGCGGTCCTTGAGTTCCGAAATGATAGACTGAATGTCGGCTACGGCAATCGGGTCGATGCCCGCAAACGGTTCATCTAGCAAGAGGAATGAAGGGTCGCTCGCCAGTGCCCGTGCAATTTCAAGACGACGGCGTTCACCACCCGAGCAACTCATGGACTTCGTCTTGCGGATGTGCGTGATTTTAAATTCTTCGAGAAGCTGTTCCAGCTTCTTTTTACGCTCAGCTCGCTTCATGTCTTGCGTTTCGAGAATTGCCATGATGTTGTCTTCAACGGAGAGCTTGCGGAAGATGGACGCTTCTTGCGGCAAGTAACCCACGCCCAAGCGGGCGCGCTTGTACATCGGCTTGTCCGTCATCTCGATATCGTCCAAGAAGATGTGGCCTGCATCCGGGCGGACCATGCCCACAATCATGTAGAACGTGGTCGTCTTTCCGGCACCGTTCGGCCCCAAGAGTCCGACGATTTCACCCTGCGAAACCTGGATGGAAACATCGCTCACCACTTGGCGGTGACCATAAATTTTGCGCAGCTTGTCGGTGCGTATCGTGCTAACCAAATTTTTCACTGTGCGTCCTCCGTTTTCGCGGCTTCGTCCGCCTGCTTCGCCTTGTCTTTCCGGCGATTGAACAAGCCTTTAAAGTTATTTTTCATCAAAGAATTTTTAAACATCAAGGAATCCGTCACGGTCAAATGTCTTTTCGAATTCTTCCCTGCAAGAGAATCGAGTTTTGCAAGAGAATCCCTCTTTGCGTTTTCCTTGATGCGGTTTTCCTTTTCCAAATCAATGTAACGACCGCTCGCGTTTGTCGTCTTGCCCAAAAGCCTAAGCGACTTCACCGCGTTTTTCCTGGCATCGAACGAAATGTGGATTGTGTCGCCGGTCGCTTCGTTTTTCCCGGAAACGGTTCTATCCTTTTTGACATAAAAGTAAGTGCTCTGCGCCTTGCCCGAAACAATAGCCTTATCCATTCGACCTTTTTTAAAATACAAATCTAGACGGTTCCCATCCATAAGATTTCGATATTCCTTTAAATCCGTCTCGTAGAAAAATCCCTTCGCATTCAAGTTCACGTAAAGGCGTTCAATTTTTCCTTTTTTGAATTCGCAATAAAGCGTATCGCCAAAAGCTTCGGTCACGCTGCCGGGATTGCCGCGCTTCGGCTCTTCATTCTGGACACCGTGGGCATTGCGGATCACAAGAGCGGACTTGAGCATTTTCCCGGTTTCGTCAAGGACAAGGAAAATGGAATCACCCGTGAGGTGGTAGTTTTTCATATCGCATGTCGGATGGCCCTTCATGCTAAGCCAGTTGTTTTTGCGGTCAAAGTAACCGGTATCGCAAGTGACGACCAAATCTTTTTGCGTGAGTTTAACATCATCGAACGCTTGCGCAAATCCATTTTTCTTATCGAAAATCAGGGAGCGGGATTGAATCGTCACGGTATCAATTTTTCCGTTTTTCAACTTTTCGTACTGATAAAGGCGCGGCGACGAAGGAATCGAGACAATGTCTTCTTTGCGGTCGTACTTCAAATACTGGCCGGTCATGAGGTAATTGCCGGCGGAATCGCCTGCACTCACTTCGCCAGAAGCGATTGCAATTTCGCTTTTTCTTTGATAGGAACCGTTCCTTGCACGGATATAGCCGGACGGGTGCGTAAAGAGGAATCCGCCACCGCATTCTACGGTTTCGCTATTGCGGTTCCAGAAGGCTCGCTGAGTCTTGAAGGAAACGCTATCGTGAGCAAAGTGCACATTGCCGTACAACACAAGCGTACCGCGTTTGCGTGCCACTTCAAGGTTATCCGCATGGTACATAATCAGCGGTGACGACTGCGCAAACGCAAGAGTGGATGCGAGGAAGGTTACGACAACAAAGAGCAAGAGGGAGATTCTCCCTTTTGCGGGCAAGACAAAGTTGTTTGAAAAAGACCTTCTCATGGGTTCCCCGCATTGGGCTTTGCAAAGAGACCGTGAGGACGCATGAACGCATGCGGATGGGCAGATTTTTGACTTGTCGGAGCTGCCGTCGGAGTTGGATTTGCAGGACTCGACGAAGCGGATTGCGGCACTGGACGCGGCGCTGCGGATTGTGGAGTTGCAGAGCGCGGTGCAACAGGATTTTGCGCTGCAGGGCGAGACGGTTTTGCGGACTGAGACGACACCGCTTGCGAAGACGAAGAAGGCGGATTGTTGAGACGTTGCGCCTCTGCTTGTTTTTTATCTTCGTCCTTCATACGCTTAGCAGCATCTTGAAATATGCCTGTAACGTTCGAAAGGATTTTCCAGTTGTCGAGCTTGGCATCGCTTTCAAAGCCAACGCCTTGCAGCACGTCGCCATCTTCAGAAACTACACGCACATAGCTTGCCGTTTTGACCAAATTATCTTTTTTGTTCCAAAGTAACGAATCTGCACGGACAGATGCACCCTTGGGAGTCAACGCATACACATGGCCGTAGGCATACACATAAGTAAACTTCATGTCGAGGCTTCCGGAGTCCGCACGCAAGAATGCCACACGCTCCCCTACGGAATCGTAAATATCGACGAACACCGGACGCACGGTCACAATTTCCTTGTCTGCCCAACGTTCAAGATAGGCGGTTTTGAGACGCCAGTTGAGCACGCCCTTGTCGTAACTATCGAGAAGCGTCGTATCCGTAAAGAGCATCTGCGGACGTTCAACGCGAATCCATGGCTTAGGTTCTTCAATTTCTTCGCAGCCGAGCATGAAAACGGCACAAAGGGCACAGGCATAAATCCCGAAAAGCCGGGATGAGAAGCGGAAGGTTGATAACGGACGAACAACCTTAGCTGCAAGAACGTACTGCAAAAATCGTGCCATAATTACAAATTACAAATATAAAAGCACGTCATTTTGTGATTTTTCTGTTTTTTTGCCTTTTTTCCCGTATTATTTCATAAAATCAGAAAAAAAACAATCCACTATAACATTTCGTGTAACTTTCCTAGCAAGGCTTCCGCCTTCTTTATTCTACTTTATTCTCATTATTTGAACATCTTTGATCCAGAACGTTCTTTCGGATTTGCCCAAATTCAAATCCAAACGTGCAAACGGATCCGTTACATCGGGAGTAAACTCATATTCAATCAGGCGTTCCTTCGTATCGACCTTAACATGCTCTTGGAACCCATTGGTTTCGTAACGGGTGTAAGTACCCAAGCGAGCCGTAATTTGCCCTTCGACATTAGACTTGATGGTAAATTTAAACTTGTATGTAGCACCAGCGACAACAGCAATATTTTCATGGAGCAACTGTACGCTGTACGAATATTCGCCGCCCTTGGTCACATGAACCTTCATTCCGTACGACTTATCATCCTTAACAATAGATGTATCGGCAGCACCATTTAACTGCGTATGCAAAATCCAATCAAAACCACCTTCTTTAAAGTCTCCATTAGAAACAAGGTTTTTATTTTTCTTTCCACTAAGTTCTTCCCAAATATCATCCACGTAATTGCGAATATTTTTGCCAACCGCATTAGTGTATTCATACCGAAGAGCCTGAAAACTAGAAAGGAATCTTTCGTTCAATGCTTTCCAAAGTTCCTCATTTTCACTCTTGCTGAAATGGATAACTCCGTCTCCGCCCACTTTTGCAGAGTCCAATTTCAAGCCATCGACAAAACGATGTACGCGGAACGCAACGGACAAATTAACAACAGAATCTCGGACATCAATCTGCGAATAGTGATAGAGCAACGAGAACAACTGAATTTCGGAAAGTTCATAGACAAACGGTATTTTCTTGCCGTTCTTGTTGATGCGTCCATAAATAGATTTCTGCCCTCTTTTTTTATCAACTTCAAATGAAACACCTATTTCTTTCAGGCGCCCTTCTGTCTGCAAGTTGATATGTTCGAACGCGTCCTTAACAACTTCGCCATCCGTAAACGAAATGGGAAGCACCGCAGACAGGTCATCTTCGTAAGGCCAAAGAATAAGTCCTGATTCCAAATCGACGGACATGCCCGCATAGAAGCTACAATAAGAGCGAACCTCGGTCAGCGTGAGGCGGAACGTATCGATGACGATATTTTCATCCGTGGAAGCAGCCTTGGCAAGCGAAATCTGCTTTGCATCAGAATAATCTATCGAGAAATCAGCCGTAAGCCCGATGTTGTGAGCGACTTCCGGATTTCCAATTTCAATACCGGCCGTAGTGTCGGAGTCTGAACAGCCGACAGTCCACAACGCCACTAGCATGCAACCGATTATTGAATGTAAAGAACGCATCATACTCCCCGTGTTAGAGGGTACAGCTGGATGTTGATTTGTACAACTTCTTCTGCCTCACCCGCTTTTGCTGAGAAATCTAGTAGTTCTTTGCGCATGAGTTGCAAATGTTTTTTCAAATTGGGGAAATCTTCGCGTTTTATGCTAAAAGTCAATGCCGAAACGTCCCTTTGCGGGGCAGAAAGCTCCGAAAGCATGGTCGCCGAGAGCTTCAGCATTTGCAGATGGTACATTTTCACCATCAAATCTTGAACTTCGTCGTCGGTGGTAATCAAAGGGTCGCGTTGGCGGAAACCGTTCGCAGTCTTTACCAGGAGTCCTAGTTCGACCAACAGCTTGAGCGATTCGGTCACTTGCGCGGGAGTCACAAGGCCGCCGAGGCGTTTCGATATCCAGTCGGGAATCGGTCGGAATTCCTTGAGAGCGACCATTTCGAGAATTGCGGAGTGGTGCCATTCGCGGAAAATGCGGAACTGGGCCTTGTCCATCTTGTGCAATTTGGAACGCGGGCTGGCTTTCAAAAGCTGGGCGTAATAGACCTGCTTGTCCGCATCGGTTTGAGCCTGATTGAAAAAAACGAGACTTTCAAAATACGCTGCACGATGGCTTTCAAGTCCGAGACCGTGAATGAGCTTTACCACCGTATTCTTTGTAATGTTACGCTTGCCGTCAATAGTGAGTTTCAGATGGGCATGGCTCGAAAGCCCTGCCTTTTCTGCGAAGAAGCGGAGGCTGAACGCCGGGACCGTTTTCTTCTTGAACTCATAGTAGTCCCGCAAATACACACGGTAGTTGGTGTATTGCAGAACATCAGGTTCAACTATATGATTTTCTCCTGTTTCCATACTCTATAAAATAGAAGTGTTTTGGAGCAATATCAATAGGTAAAAAGACTTTCTCGTTTACCTAAGTAACCATTGCTAGACGAAAGACGAGAGACGAAAGACTAGAGGAATGGGATGTGAGCTATGGGAGCGCTAGCTACGCAAGCTTTGAGCTATGGGCAAAACCATCTGGATGGCAATTTTGATAATACAGCGTTTTTCATTCTGAACGGCATCGTTGAACGCGTCATCCTGAACGGCGAAAAGCCGTGAAGGATCCAGTTAAATCTTGTCATACGATGCAGAAATTGACGGGATCATTCGTCCCAAACGTAGATACGAGAAATAATGGTTGGGGTAGGCCCCAACCTCTTAGGTTCGGTTATATCCATGCAAGAGCATACAAAGCGAATGCCGCAAAAAATGCTTGCATTTTTTCCTCATAGAGGATAACTCAACTAGAGAACAGATGTTCTAAGTTTCGTATATATGGTTGAGCTGAAGTTGCAGACGCGAAGCGTCAACCATGGCTGCAACACTCACCTTTTGAGGTTGTCCTATCGCCAAATGCAATCCAAGAAATAATAGTTCCCCTCCGCAAGTGTAAAACAAGAAATAATGGTTTCCCTCCCTTCGGTCGAGAATGACGGCTTCGAGGATGACAGGCTCCAGGATGACTGATCCTCTAGATGACAATCCTAAAACCTAACCCCTAAAACCTATTACCTAATACAAAAAAACACCTCGGAACGTTCGTCCCGAGGCGTAACAACGCCTTTCAGCGTCATTAGGGTGTGTGGTTTAGGAGGACCTTTTAGGCCTTACCTTGCGGATGAGACCATAAACTTTTTGCGACCGTCAAAACTCTTGAGGATGTAAGCGCCTTGCGTGAATCCTGCGTCGGCAAGCGCTACCGCCGGAGTCTTTCCTCTGAGGTTCACCGAGCCGACCTGCTTGCCAGAAACGTTGAACACGCGGTACGTGGTAACGGTATTGGCATCAAACTTCATTCGCGGAACAATACCGTCCGGCTGCTTTTCGACCTTTCCGACAGAGAACCAATCGACATTCACGTTATTGCCCGTAATGGTCAAGCGGATTTCGTGTGTACCCTTGGTGAGCTTTGCCGTACCGGCTTCAAATTCCTTATAGACGCTCCAATCATCGCCCGTTTTTGTCACTTTTACGGTATCGCCCACGGCCTTGCCGTCAACCGAGAAGCAGAAGCCAGAGTTTTCTGCACCCGAAGAGGCGTAAGCGACAATCGGATAATCGCCATCTTCCGGCACATCGACGGTGTATTCCAGCCATTCGCCAGCATTCGTGTAGCCAATCGCCATGCCCGTTCCGCCAAGCACAATGTCAACGCCATCTTCTGTGCGGAATTCCGCATCGCCCTGGTTTGCGGCATCGTCGTCGCTGTAAGCCCTGCGACCACCGAGGTCAAACTTTTCAGCTTCAATCTTTGCCGGGAGCTTGACCGCGACACTGTCATACGGAACCTGCGTCACTGTCGCCATGCCACTGCCGAGGAAACCCCATTCGGTAAAGCCCATCGTGGAGTCCTTGGAACCCTTGAACACGAGGAACAACTGATCGACAACGCCGGACAAATCGCTCACTTCGCATTCCGTTTCTTCGTAAGATTTCCAACCGCTCGTTTTAGGCAATTCGCAAGTACCGGCGAGCTTGCCCGTCACAGAGCCGCTACGGATTTCAATCTTGTTGCCTGCATCGACGCTTGCTGCTGTCACGACAAACTTTTCGGCACCTTTGCCAAAGTTCACGCCGCTCACGCGAATCCAAGATTCCTTGGAGGCAAGCGGAGTAAGCACATGAACAACAGGCTGCCCCTTGGTGTAATCGGTACGGCTGCGGACGTTACGTTGCTTGGAACTCGTGAGCGCCTTGTAAGTCTGGTACGGATCAAAGTCATCAATCTGAGCCGGGCCTGCATCCGTGAACTTCACGACATTCATCTTGTCGCCATTCCACGTGAGTTCGTCAATCGACACACTTCTGTGGTTACCCGTCGTCGTAGGCGTCTGACCGTTGGTGAGCTTCGGCTTTTCAGATGCCATCACCAAGCGGCGGTCATGATAAACGGCATACCATTTGTCCTTGAACTTTGCAAAACCGTGATGGTTGTTACCGCCCTTGCCGTTAATTTTCGAGGGGTTCTCGATAACGGTTCCCACATAGGAATAAGGCCCCTTGATGTTCTTGGAAGTCGCATAGCTAATATTTTGGCTTTGGTCGTTATAGCTCAAGTAGTAAATGCCATTGCGTTTGTGCAAGTAAGATGCTTCGAAAGAGCGGTTTGCGCCTTGAAGAGCCGTCTTGGAACCCACATTGAGTTCGACCTTGTCATAAGAGAGCTTGCTGAATTCGAACAAGTCAAAGTTGTTGCCGTAGCCACGGCTGCCCCCGCTACCACCGCCGAACGTCATATAAGACTTGCCGTCTTCGTCAATAAAGATAGCCGGGTCAAAGCACCACGAAATGCCGTCGCAACCGGTAACGCCACCGCCGCCGACAAGGAGCTTGCCCACCGGATCGTGATACGGACCGGCCACATCCTTAGCAGATACAATGCCAACGCCGCTCGCACCGTTTGGATAAATTAAGTAAAACACGCCATCCACAACAGCGATGCCGGGTGCCCAAATGTTTTTAATGTAAGAGACTTCGCGATCATGACTCAGCACCATGCCATGGTCCGTCCAGTTCTTCATATCTTTAGAACTGAGGATGTAAAGAGAGCGGATTGTATAGTCATTCTCACCCGTGTTCGGGCTTTCATCATCCGTATCCGTAAGGATAAAGAACTCGTCTTCCGTTGCAAAAGCAGCGGGGTCAGCAAGATAATGATAACTAGAAAGCGGGTTATCGGCCAAAACGGGGGCCGCAAAACCAAGACCAAAAACGGTCGCCAAAGCCGTCTGCTTTAAACTCATACACATCCCATACTGTTGTCCTTGCAAGATTGCAAGAATCTCCATGATGTAATTTACATCACATTTCTAGGAATGCTAAACTTTGGCGAATTTTTATCATTGACATTTTGGTAATGACGGGGCAGTAGTTTGAGGTTTGAAACAAAGCAATAATTTCAGAGAGAAAACAGAAACACCACAGCAGAGCTGAGGTGTTTTGTTATGTAGTTTTGGAATTGAGATTTTTTAGATAGCCGCAGGAACGACGATTACTGTTTATCTTGCGACAGAGGTCATGAAGGTCTTGCGGCCATCGACGCTCTTGAGCATATAAACGCCCTTGGTGAAGCCAGCATCAGAGAGTGCTGCACCGGACTTCTTGCCCGTGAGATCCACCGTGCCCAAGAGCTTTCCGCCAACGTTATACACGCGGTAAACCTTGGAACTCGAAGCCGCGAATTTCACAGTCGGCTTAAGAGCATCGGTCTTGACATCACCAAGGGAGAACCAATCGACGTTTACGTTGTCGCCAGTAATCACGAGACGAATCACGTGCGTGCCCTTGGTAAGCTTGGCCTTGCCGCCGTCAAATTCCTTATAAACGCTCCAGTCCTCGCCGGTCTGCGGAACCGTAATGGTATCGCCAATCGGAGTCTTGCCGTCGAGCACAAAGCAGAAGCTTGCAGATTCAGCACCCGTCGAAGCAGAGGCCTTAATCGCGTAATCGCCATCTTCCGGGACATCGACCGTGTATTCAAGCCATTCGCCAGAAGCGGTGTAACCAATCGCCATGCCCGTGCCGCCCTCGACAATATCGACACCCAAGTCTTCGCGGAACTTGGCATCGCCTTGATTTTCGGAATCGTTGTCGCTATAAGAATCCACATCGCCGCCGCGACCTGTTCCCGGAATATCATACTTTTCAGCTTCAATCTTGGCCGGGAGCTTCACCGCCACGCTATCGTAAGGAACCTGCGGAGTCGGCGGAGTCGTGCCGCTACCTTCGAAGCCCCAAGCCTTGATAGCCATCGTGGAATCTTTAGAACCCTTGAACACGAAGAACAACTGTTCGACAATGCCCTTGAGGCCTTCGACTTCGCAGGAGTTATCGGCGAAAGTGTTCTTGCTGCCGGTATTCTTGAGCGTGCAAGTGCCTGCGAGCGTACCCGTTGCAGAGCCCGTGCGGATTTCAATCTTGTTGCCGTCATCGGTGCTAGCAGCCTGAACCGTCAAACCCGTTGCAGCCGTACCGAAATCCACGCCCGAGACGCGGATCCAGGATTCCTTCGTCGAAAGCGGGAGCAACAGATGTTCAGCAACCTTGCCAGGAGTCCAGTTCGAACGGCTGCGGATGCCCTTCTGCTTGGAACTCGTCAAAGCCGGGTACCAGTCGTACGGATCAAAATTTTCGATTTGCTTCGGACCTTCCCTCGTGAAAGTCAGCTGCTTCATCGTGCCATCCGCATTGTAGGTAAATTCATCGACACTTACGCTACGATGGTATGCCGGGTTCGGATTCGGCCTTCCATCTTCAGCGGGAATTTTTTCCAAGCCGTCATAACCGTTTGCGATGCGGCGGTCATGGTAAGCAACGTACCAGTGGCCCTTGAATTCTGCAATACCATGGTGGTTGTTGTTATTGGCGTTAATATTTTGTCCATTGATGCTCGGGTTCCCCATGAAAATGCCCTTGTATTCGTAAGGACCCATCGGGTTCTTGGACATACCGTAGGCAATACGCAAATCAGCCGTACTATAAGAGAGGTAGTAATTGCCCTTGTACTTGTGGATGTAAGAGGCTTCCATCGCCTTCGGACCACCAATTTTCAGGTGCGTCTTGGTTCTTACATCGTAGCCCTTCATATCCTTGTCAAGCTTATAGATATTGAAGATATCACTGTTGTTGTCGTTGGCCGGACGAGAATCGCTGCTACCGCCACCAAACGTGAAATAGCCCGTGCCATCATCATCGAAGAATATTGCCGGATCAAAGCACCAACCGATGCCATCGCAATCCGAAATAGCGCCACCGCCCCAGCCAATAAGTCTCTTGCCTCCAGCCAGAGGGTTCGTCCACGGCCCTGCAATGCTGTCGGCACCAATCATGACAATGCCGCCACCGCCGCCATCCGGGAACACGATGTACAACCTGCCGTCATTCGGGTTCACGGCAATACCAGAAGCCCAAATGGCACCAATTCCATCGACTTTGCGGGCATCGTAAATGATACCGAAGTCGGTCCAGTTTTTCATGTCCTTGGTACGGAATCCATAAAGTGCCTTAATTTCGTAGCCATTGGCATTCGCAGGGGCCGGGTCATCCGAGTCGGTAATGACATAGAAGTACGTATCATCAGCAGCGGCACCCGGGTCCGCCAAATAGTGATAACTCGAAATAGGGTTATCCGCCAGCACGCCTGCACCCAAGCCCGCAAGCAACCCAAACATCGTTACGCTCTTAAGTAGTCTCATTGTTCACTCCTTAGGACCGACACACACCGTGAGTCCATCTCTTTTCCATAAAACTATTTTCAGGCATGCGAAAAAGCCACCGCACCGCCATATCTATTATGGATAAAAAGTCAATGAATTAGAGGAGTGGTTAGTGGGATGGAGAAAGAGGGTGAGAGGTCTTCTTGAAACAAGGTTTTTATTCTGTTGTCTGTTAAAACAACAGAAAATACGAGAAGCATATCACTTTTGCCTTGATAATAAATTACCTTTAGTAACAGTTGTAAAAAAGGAGTAGGAATGGATACCTATTTTGGGTCATTTTTTCGTTTTTTGTTGATTCTAGCTTGTTTTGCCTGGTCTAACGAGCCCTTCCGAGTAGAAGTAAAGGACGAACAACCTAATAACAACGACATTCTGGGCCTGCGAATGCGCATCATCAACAATTCAGGCCAGCAGTATAACAATGTACAAGTCAAGTACTACCTGAAAAAACAGCCAACTGACAATCTTGTTCTAGACGAATACTACTTGGAAGGATTGTCTGCGCAATTGGAACAAATAGACAATACGACAGCAGTTCTAAATGTCGGAATTCAGATTCTCGGCCAAGGCACCATCCCAAATGCCGACGGAATCAGCGTCGGGATTCGTCGTTCAGGTTGGGGATCACTCCATAAGGAAAACCAACCCGAATACCCCAGTAGCGAATTCACGGAAGCAATAACTTACGAAGTTTACGCAGGAGACAACATAATTGCAGGGACCCTATCGTCCGCTGAAGCACCAGATGACATTCTGAAACTTCGATTTATTGGCGTACGACCCGAAACAGCCGATACCACATCTACTTGGGTTCAACTCCAAAACTACGGCAATGAGCCGATTTCCTTGAACGGCGTAAAAATCAAGGACGCCTCAGGTGAAACACATTCCCTCAGCAATTTGACAATTGGTGCAAAAGCCTCATTGCGAGTGTGCAACGGCCCTGTTTCGAGCTGCACCAACGACAGCGTTGTAACGAGTATCTCGGGACTTTTCTTCGGGAAGGTCGGCGAATTCGTTCTATACCAAGATTCCATGCCGTTGGACTACATTGTCTGGGGCGCTCGTGGCAATTTTGCAGATTCACTTCAAGTCGAAAACAGAACTATTGACCCAGAACAATTCTTCAACACATCGGAAGGACCTGTCATAGGACCTGTTTCCATCTATCGCAAGGGCGATTTCTTCCGAGCAGTCATCCCTAATGGCAGCGATTCTATCGTCAGTTGGAATAAGTTCCGCGAAAATATGATTGACATTCCGACTTCTCAGTGGCCTTTCGCCGAACCACTCGTTCTTAGCGACGGGAGTTCCGTTTTCAAACGCGATGGAGAAGAAACTGTGTTGGCCTGGATTCCTGCAGCTGGAGCCAAATCTTATGAAGTCACCGTTTTGAACGCAAGCGATGCAAGTGTAGTTTATCACGGTTTTACAGGAAAAACAAAATTACAGTTGCCGTTGCCCGCAGGAGAATACAAGTGGTTGGTGATTCCAATTGAGGTTGACGAACTGACTCTTTCGCAAAGACCTGTTGATTTCATTGTACCATGGGAAAATATTCCTTCAGAATTTTATTGCAAATACAAGGTGTTCGTGCTTGCTCCATCTGCTAAACCGGAATATGACCTAGAAGTCGATCCTCTCGCGGCACGAAAGGACTCTTACATGCTTGACCTCAAATGGGGTGAACACATTTTTGACGCCGAGTGGGATAAACCGCACAACACTTCGGGGTATGTGGATCAGTTTGGCAACCGCAGATTCAATGATCCAAAACATCGTTATCACGATGGAGCAGAAGGCTGGCGGTGCTGGGCCGTTGCCATCGCAGAATTGAATCATAAATATGGAGGAAACCTGACGCAGGATGAAATAATATATCACTATACGTCTCAAATAAAATTTCCCGAAGATCCAATACTAAACGCATTTCCACATGGAGATGAAGGGTCTGGCTTTTTTAACCAGGTAGTCCGTTGGGCTTTAAACACCGAAGATGTAGAAAATTTCGGTTGGAAATACAATCCAGATGATGAAGACAACAGATTTACTTTCGGCGGATGGGAATTATCCGATAGTGTACTCCTTGCAGCTTTACGTGACGGATATCCAGTCATAATATGGGAAGATAGCCACATCATGCTAATTGATGCAGCCATAAAAGTTAGTGGAGAACCTTATGGCTTTGAAGGCGTGGAGGGATACGTTTATCGTTTCCATAATATCGATAACGACGGAACTATATCATGGAGAACATTCTACCCTTCTCCTAAAACATTCGAATTTTACGTTTTAAGAAAACCAAGCGAAATTAACAGATCCGTAAGAATGTCGGAACTTTACGAAGATAAAAATGGAAACGGTCTCATGGATCAAGATGAAATTAAAGACGCCGATCAAGATGGACTTATAGATTTTGATGAATATTATCGGTTTGGTACATATCATTATAATTGGGACCACGATACGAACAAAGACGGGAAACTTGACTTTGATGAATACTGTCGATTTGCAGCAGCAAGTAAGGATTACAATAAAGATTATGATCAAGATGGTATTTGGGATAAAACAGAAATCATTTCATATACGATTCGTGAAAAGTATCCAGAACCGACACCCTATAATGATTTTGGCGTGAGCAAAGAAGTTTTTGCCGATATCGATGGCGATGGGTTACGAGCCGAAAAAGATTTCGATTCCGATGGTGACGGTAAAAACGATGGAGCCGAAGATGTCAATCACAATGGTAAAAAAGACAACAATGAAACTGATGTTTACGTCAAAGACAACAATCAAACAGTACCACCAAATGTCGCAAGCGTGACACTGTATGCCCGATCCGAATTAAATTATAACGATGGAGTCATCTGCTACAACGAAAATACGCCAACTGGATTCTGCAATATCGCTTCAGCCGCCGAAGAAATCAATGGAGATTTTGCTGCTAAAGTGGGAGCCCGCGCTACTGTTGGCGATATATATTCAAAAGGAAATGTATTCCTTCGCAGCAACACCCGTGTGAAGGGTGGCATCTATCTTGCAGAACCATCTAATGTAAACAACATTTACATGCAAAACGGGTCAACAATAGATGGTGGAATTTCACAGTTGTCAGAAAATAATTGGAATGCAAAATTCATGCCACCAGATTATGATTTAGCAGATTACACTATTCAATCTAATTATGAGTTTGTAGCTCAATCAGGTTATATTTATGAACTAAGGCCTGGCTACTATTCTTCTGTGAAAGTCGAAGGTAATGCTAAAATTAAGATTCTACCAGGAACATATTACATCGGATCCATCCAATTGGATTCTCGATCAAACGTTGAATTTATGGAACCAGGTCAAGAAACCGTTATGCATGTGAACGGGAATTTCACATGGCGAGCCACTACGGACAACAAAGCAGCAGAATACAGCATCATTGCTCAAGGTTTCAAGTTAATTCAGCACGCCCATGGACAAAGAATGTATATTGACAACATGGTGGCTGGAAATATTGTCGCCCCGTATTCGGATGTTGTTGTGGCTCAAGCGAGGAAATTATTCTACGGAACAATCTTCGCAAAATCAATCTCCGTTCACCAATATGCCAAGTTTTATCATGTTGACTTCAATCCAATTCCAAACAGCCTAGTATTAAGCATGAGTAATTTATGAATAAAATCATTTTAGTATTTTTTGCACTTCTTTGCGCATCTGTTCAAATTCATGCCCAAGAATGCGAGGTTATTCCTTACAAAACTCTTGACATGATGTATCCTGCGATGCAAATCGATTTGTTTAAAGGACGTGGGCTCGACTTGTCAAAAGTGTCAATGCTTGAACCCTCGGTGAAAAATCTCAGTTCGAATCGGGCTTATAAAGCCTATATAGCCCCTTCGGATTCGACGATTATGGTATTTCTTTTCGATAATCAAATTTCATTTTTTCAAATTTGTTCTTCGAAAACGGAATGCGATAATTTGGCGGGCCAACTTTACATAGAGGACATCATTATCGAAGAGTTCAACCGATTACAGCCAGCCGGCGTTTTCCAAGGGGCAGCAACAGAAGCAGACTCGACGATTCGCGACATAGTGCAGAAAATAAAAAATATGTATGGAGGCACCCTCCCGCCTGATGGCAAGTTTCCTTTTTACAGTTCTATCTATACCATGATTAAAAACTCTAGTGGAGAATACACGGAATATGCAGGCAAAACAAATCCTGTTTCTACACTCTGCATCTATGATAAAACAGGAAATCGTTACAATGTCTGTAGTCTTATCGACACAGTCCGCCAATGCGGTGCTGATCTTCTAAAAATTTCTCCAACAGCCCTGAAATCACCCGTACATCAGATGACTACACTAGGAACAAAGTTCCGTGCGTTTGACATGAATGGCAACTTCATCCGTAGTGGCAAATGGCACGAGAACTCAGCAAATGAATTCCATTCCCCGACAATCGTGCGTTTTGAAAATGGGTTTACAACTCGATTGAATTTTCCCCAAAGACATTGACTCTTTTGTTCTTAGTCATGCACTAAGAAAGACTCCTCGTTCGAGGAGTCTTTCTTGGATGGGTGTGTATGAGAATTAACGAGTAGTGCGGACCTTCGCAATCATGCCATTGTTACGGTTACGGATCACGCTGATTCCCTGCACCTTCTGCATTTGAGCGTTTTCACGCCAAAGTTTTTTAGCTTCGGCCATGCTGCGAGCCGTAAAGCTTGCCACCTTCTTGCCAGTCAAATCAAACACATCGAAGGTTCCAGCAGAATTGGCGTTCATGCGGAAACTCTGACGGATTCCCGTCTGATCATCCGGATCCTTGGCATCCTTGCCCTCGACAAACTGAATGTAGTCAATGTCCATCCAGTCGCCGGTCACGGTAAAGCGGAGGATATGTTCGCCAGCTGTGAGCTTCACATTCGCATTTACCTTGCCGTAATCATCAAAGTTGTCTTCGCCTTCGTTCTTCGGGACCGCGATTTCTTCGGTGATGTCCTTGTCGTCGATGGAAAGCTTGAAGCTGCCGCTCGTACCGCCAGATGCGACTGCGGCAAACATCGTGTAATCGCCTTCCTTTTCGACATTCACTGTGTATTCGAGCCATTCGCCAGCTTGGTTGTAACCGACGATATAGCCCGTTGCCTTCTTGTAAATATCGACACCAGTGCCTTCGCGGTAGCTCTTGCCGTCATTGCTTTCGGCACCATGGTCTTCGGAATCGTTTTCGCTGTAAGACTTGATTTCGCTGCCACGGCCAGAACCCGGTTCATCAAAGTTTTCCATTTCGATCTTGCCCGGAATTGCCCATGCCTTGCCGCCAAACGGTTTCTGCGGTTCAGGCGGAGTCGTGCCGCTCCCTTCGAAGCCCCACGCCTTGACAGCCATGGTAGAATCCTTGTCGCCCTTGAAGACGAGGAACAACTGCTTTACAATGCCCTTGAGTCCTTCCACTTCGCACTTGGTTTCGGCGTAAACAGTCTTGCTGCCAGTATTCTTGAGCGTGCAAGTGCCTGCCAAAGTACCCGTTGCAGAACCGGTGCGAATTTCAATCTTGTTGTTGTCTGCTGCACTTGCGGCTTCTACCGTGAAGCCCGTTGCCGCCGTGCCAAAGTCAACGCCCGAAACGCGGAGCCAAGATTCCTTGCTCGAAAGCGGGAGCAACACATGTTCAGCCTTCTTGCCCTGAACAAAGTTGGAACGGCTGCGCACACCCTTCTGCTTGGAACTCGTGAGAGCCGGATACCAATCGTACGGGTCAAAGTTTTCAATCTGTTCCGGACCTTCGTTGGTGCAAACTACTTGCTTGATGGTTCCGTCAGCATTGTAGAACATTTCATCTACAGAAACGCTACGGTGGTAACCTTCGTTCGGGTTCGGCTTGCCGTCATCAGCCGGGATGACTTCCAAACCGTTATGGCCCTTCGCGATACGGCGGTCATGATAAACAACGTAAGAATGGCCCTTGAATTCGGCAATACCATGGTGGTTGTTGTTACCGTTGATGCTACGACCGTTCATGCTCGGATCGCCGAGAATCGTGCCCTTCCAAGTGTAGGGACCCATCGGATTGTCAGAGACACCGTAGTCAATTGTCGGAGCGCCCTGCTGCCAACCGGTACTGTAAGAGAAGTAGTAAGTGCCCTTGTGCTTATGGATGTAAGAAGCTTCAAGCATCTTGCGAGTCGGCAAGTTGTTCACCTTCACGTGAGAGCCGTTGCCCACCGGAGCGTTCTTGGCATCGTTCAACTTCACAATATCAAAGTTGTCTGTATTCGGACGGCTATTGCTTTCGCCACCACCCCACGTCACGTAGGTCGTGCCGTCGTCATCGATAAAGATACCCGGGTCAAAGCACCAGGACACGCCATCGCAGCCGATAATGCCGCGGCCGCCCACCAGCTTATCCTTGCCCTGGCCCACAGCGTTTTCCCACGGGCCATCAATGCCGGGAGCCTTGATATAACCGATACCGCCGCCACCGCCATCCGGGAACACGATATAGAACGTGCCATCGTGAACAGCGATACCAGACGCCCAAATAGCGCCGATACCGTTCACCTTGCGGGCATCATAAATGATGCCGAAGTCGGTCCAATTCTGCATATCCTTGCTACGGAAACCATAAAGAGCAAAAATCTCGTATGATCCGGAATTGTACGGAGCCGGGTCATCGGAGTCCGTGATGATGTAGAAATATTCATCATCAGCTGCGGCACCGGGGTCCGCCAAGTAATGGTAAGTGGAAATCGGGTTATCTGCAAACGCGCCTACTCCAAAGCCCGCAAGCATTCCAAACATCGTTATGTTCTTAAGCAGTTTCATGAACACTCCTTAGGATCGACCATACACCAGTCCATCTCTTTTCTTTAAAACTATTTCCAAAAACACCAAACAACCCCAAAGCCGCCAAAGGATTTATGGATAAAAAGTCAATGGGGTATGAGTGGTTAGTGATTTGTGGCTAGTAGTTAGGAGGTGTCATCCTGAGCGGAGCCCATAGGTGCGTAGTCGAAGGATCTTGTGCAATAGCAGAAAGTGATTAGAGGCTATGAACAATAAGCGGAGAGGTCATCCTGGCCTAGTGCCGGTCTGTTATTACCACCGCAAATGAAAAAAACTGACCCCGGAATCCGGGGTGACAATCATGCAGGCGAAACCTGTCACCCTGGAGCCTATAGAGTTGCGAAGCCATTAATGCCGTTGCTCTTCGAGCTTAGGCCTGTCGGCTCAGTAATGGGTCTGCAAGCAGCCCCGCTACATTCGCCTTTTAAGCCTTTAGCCCCGGCCTCCGAGCCGGGGGATAGGGTCCACAGCGGTATAAAATTACATGCACGAAAAGCCCCGGAATACCCGGGGCGCTTTCGCATCATAATGAAAAGCACCTGTCAAAAGCAGCGATGAAAACAGTCGTCAATTGTGCGTTTTCGGCACGATGACGACACACATACTGTCATCATCATTGCTGCAACTCAACAGAGTCCCCTGCAAATCAACAGGATAGACGTTCACCGAAGGCTTTTGGTACTTTTTTCTTTGTACGTCCACGCTAGATTGTCGCATAGAAATTTGCAATGAGGAAATTAATCTATAGGACCTTTATAGTCTTTTGGACTTCCTTCCAGCAAACTTGTTTGGTGTTCCATTTCCACAATATCCATTTGCGGAGCGACATATTCTTTCTTTTGTTCGGTTTCAAGTTGTATGTTGTTCATAATAAATAGTGGTTAGTGATTAGTGGTTGGTGGTTAGGGTTTATAGGAGTGAGGTCGAAGGCTCCACCATGATATTCATGGACCCTATCAGTCGCCTTACGGCTCACTCCAGGGTGACAACAATCGGATTCATCATTCTTGCGTAGGCGAGAATCTTCGGCGAAGCCGTTCTCTCCGCTCTCTACTTCTTCAGTACTTTCTTTCCGTAGTAGGCACCTCTTGCCTTGATCTTGGCGTTGACCTTGCGGCCCTTGAGATCGTAGTCGCGGCGCATCTTGAACTCGCCGGTGCTGCGGGTGAGCGTCCCGATGACGGTGCGGTGTTCCTCGTTGTTACCGCCACGGCTCACGATGACCACGTCAATGTTGTCAGGTAGCGATGCGATTTCAGAACCAGCAACGCTGTTCGCCTTGGCAGGCTTTGCGGCAGAGAATGCATTCTTCGAAGATTTCACAAACTGTGCCGGCGGATCACTGCTAACCGGGTCAAAGACCATGTAGGCACGCAACGGCTGTGCAGATGCTCCAGCACCAAGTCTCACGAACTGGCCGACATATTCGGCAGCATCCTGGACCTTCGCGGCGAAGCCCCAAACGTTGCCGTCCTTGGTTTCTTCGGCGTCAAAGACCTTCTTCTCGGTCGTGCCACGGAACACCCAGTCGCCTACGCGGGCTTGGGCTTTGTCTGGCGTCACCTCAAGCGTAACACCGCCTACATAATCAAATCCAATCTGAGAATTTTCCATCTGCACCATGTACGGAGTATAAGCTATCATGTCGCCCGGGAAGTTGGCCTTGTCGGTATTGCAATGGTCATAGTTATCGCCCTTGCCCGCCGCTTCGGCTTCCTTCCTGATATTTTCTTGGACTTTTTCGTCGCACCATATATAGCTCATGCCGACATCACCGTTTTTAGTCATGCCCGTAAACTCGATGACGGATTTCACACCCGTGAGGGCTGCCGCGTTGAAGTCGAACGGAAGCACGATAGTCGAGAAACCTTGTCCGTTGGTGGAGAATTCACGGTTGAGTTCAACGTTATCGACAGTTATCGCTTCGGTGATTTTCAAGGCTTCATCGCCACTATAGGCACCTTCAATGGTCGCATGCAGCTTGCCGTCATCAGCCTTCGCGATGGAAACGGCTCCGAAATCAACCTTCACAAGCGATACCGTTAAGTCTAGACCAGATAAACTAGTTCCCTGAGTTCTGTTTCTTGACTGGAAACGAATCGTCAGTTTATTACCAGAACTGCGGATTGTTCCAACTTCAATACCATTGCGGGCATGCTCTTCATCAAACAGTTTCTCGGCTTCAGAATCACCATCGTAGATGTAAAAATAGGCATAGGTATAACACGCTGTTCCTGTCACTTGTAGCAGATATCCTTCTGGAGCATTCAGCACAAGGTAGCCTTCTGCTTGTACGTTGTAATTTTCGTCCTTACCACCATCATCATAAACCTTGAAGGACTTCACATTTTCAGGAATGTCAACAGTCTTCGTTCCTATCTCAGGCATGTTCACATAAAGTCCCCCCTCGCCGTCTTCCGTAAGAACGTTAACATCCCAAAATGGAGTCACGACAACGTCATAATTAGGCATTGTGAAAGTCGCCTTTCCATCGGTAAGTTCCACTTTCGACGAATAGCTATTATTATTCTTTTTTGCAACTCTGAGTTTTGTAAGCCCATGACGGTCTGCCGGAGTAATCGTAAGGGAGACAGTCTGCCCTACTGCGGCGCGTTCCTTGTCTGTCGTCACCGTGCCACCAGCGACACTAATTATTTCCACGTCATATATTTGATTCCAAAGCGACGTTACAGAAACATTGGACGCGGGCATCGTGAACGTTGCACTAGTCTTATCGTCGGAAAGCGTCACGGTCACGGGATTTTCATCAACATCCTTAACGTCGAGGGATGAGAACAAATAGTTGTCATCCGGCTCTATTGTCAACGTTACAGTCTCGCCATACGTCGCTTTTTTCTTGTCCGTTTTAACCCCGCCACCAATAACACTTACGCTATAGTTTATTTTTTCCCAATACGGAGTCACGACAACATTAGCCTCAGGCATCGTAAACATAGCCTTTCCGTCGGAAACTACTAATTCCACCGTTTCATCAGTGGCACGATTAAAAAGATCAAGTTTTTGAAGCACATAACCTTTATCTGAAGAAACAGTCAGAGTAACGGTTTCGTCCTTCGAGGCTATCGCCTTGTCCGCTGCGACTGTACCACCAGTATAGTTGGGGGTTTCTACACTATGCGCCCAAGACGGGGTCACGGTGACATCGGAGGCAGGCATCGTGTAATTAGCCTCTCCATCGGATATAATAACCACGGCTACATCATTGCCTGTCGCATCCTCCTTGACTTCAAGACCTGCAAATACATAATCAGGATCCGGTGAAATAAGCAAAATGACGTTTTGCCCTTCCGAGGCATTAGCATAGCCCGTCAGTATCTTGCCTCCCGGTACAGATACGATATTGATTTTCGGAATACGTACAAATGTCGGAGTAACCGTGACACCACCGCTACGCGGCATGTTAAACGTAAAGGTTCCGTTAGCCAATTCAGTAGTAGGAACAACATTACCACCAGCATCCGTAACAACCAAGCTCGACAAAGCGTACCCATCCTCAGGATTTGGGGTCAAGGTGACTTTTTCGCCTGCTTCAGCAACATTTTTGTCCGTCGTCACAGAGCCATTTTCTGCTTTGGAAATCGATATTCCCTGTAGGATTTCCACCTTGAGGTCAAGACCTGCTGCTGATTCAAAATTATACGCCACGAAATATAACGTCACAATGTTCTTAGAAGAAACAATTGTCCCTATGTCTGTCATTTCAGCTGCCGAAGTAGGGCTATATTTTTGATTTAGCAACGCCGTAGTACCTTTCTTTCCATTATAGATTGTCAAGCGTGCGTGGCTTTCGTTCGTTTGTACAAAACCTGTTATCCGAAATCTTTCTCCCTTAGCCGGAGCTGTCAACTGGAGATAACTTTCTCCTGGATGGCTATAGTCGCCATCTTTGCCCCCATCGTCATACACCTTAAACGAAACGGTTCCTTCGGGAATATCAATAGTTTGTTGTACTGTTTGACTATAAGTGTATGATGGCATATTCAGATAAAAACCGTTTTCGGCAGTTACATTATTCGAAAACACAGGATAAACGTTCGTATTCATATCGGGCATGACAAACTTGGCTGTACCAGAAAGCCAATCAACATTGACATCGACATTCATCTTATACCCGGCATCATCTTTTAACGTGACTTCTTTAAGAAAATATCCAGTGTTCGGTGTCGCTGACAATGTAATCGTATCTCTATAATAAGCAGAACTCTTGTTACTTACAGCACTGCCGCCACTGACAGATTTAACAGAGACACTCCGAGGAGGAATGACTGTCACAGAAAAATCAAAACCAGCCATTTCTGCAAGACCCGAGCTTCTTTTTTCCAAATAAATCATTATGGAGTTGCCAGAGCTTAGACGATCAAACGCTCTTGCATTTTCAACATTATCCCAGACGTATGAAAATTTAGTATCATCAGAAGTTCCGCCATCATATATATATATGTAGCTATTGGATTTCTCCAACCAAGCAAACCCATTCACATAAAGCTTATTGCTTTCTGATGTAGTCAAAGTAAGGCGAGAATATCCATAAGAGTAATTACCATCTTTGCCCCCATCGTCATACACCTTGAAGGTTGTTACATTCGAGGGAATAGCAAGGGTATCTGGGTCATTACTGTCTTTAGAAATATTTATAAACCTGTCGCCTGTATATGGATCAATCGAAAGTGTTACTTGCCTTGCCCACGCCGCATTCACGGCGAAAAACGCGAACAGGACAAATAGGAAAAACACATGAAAACTCTTTTTCATGTTAAGCATCCTTTGTTATGTGTGGAATTTATGTTATGGAAATTTTTAGTAGGCCTGCAGCCTACTGCACAACAGTGCAGCCCCCCCCCCCGCAATTTCCGTGCCAATTAATTCGTTCGCAACGAACGCGCTCGGCACACTACAGGGTATGGGAAAAAGCATAAACATATAATAATGTTACAAAACAAATAAAACCTTGTCAATTTAAATTTTCGCATAAAGTGGAGCAAAAAGTGCCTTTTTTCGCAGAAAATGGGATGTTTTGTCGTTTTGTAAAATTTAGTTTACGTAATTAAAAAGATGAAAATGTGGGGAACGTCACAAATTCGGGGATGACGAAGTGAACCATAATGGATTCTATCGGCTTCGCCTCCAGAATGACAGACCCCAGAAAAACCTTTAAGGCGAACACTGCGACAAAGAACTCGTTCTTTGGCATAGCTGAGCCGTAGGTTTTGCATTAATGCAATAAATCCGAGGTGACATGTTAAAACAATGCCGGGGTGACAAATGCAGGGGAAAACGCAGTGGATTCTATCGCGGCGGCTTCGCCTTGCTCCAGAATGACACTGAGGCGAAAGCCGCGACTCCACAGCCTAAAACTTATTTTGCTGAGAACGTAGCTTGCGAATCACGCAATTCAAGCACTTTTTCCATGGAGAGGTGCGAGTACTTGACGATTTCCTCGATAGGCTTGTTGTCTGCAAGCATGTCGAGAGCCATTTCTGTATTACGATTGTCACAACCTTTTTCATAACCGTCGTCATAGCTTTCGGCGACTGCCGCACGGCACACATTGATGTAGTCAGTCATATTCGCCTGCCTGATTAAGAGTTCTTCGCTTGCCGTCCCGCATTCAATACGCCTGAGGGCATCTTCGATGGCGGGATTGCCGAATTTAATCGACGACCTTGACGATCCGGCGTTCTTCAAGATGTAAAGCCAACGGTCTTCATCGCTTTCGAGTTCTTCGAACTTCTTGTCGAACTTCGTGAGGTCAATAATAATATACTTATTTTCCAATGAAATCGGAGCACAATCAACCTTCCCGACGTTGGATTTATTGTAGAGAGCGACTTCGTCACGGTATATACCTTTGCCCATGAAATCAACGGGATGGTCCATAATCCAGATGGAATAAATTTCGGGCAGCTTGTAACGGAACTTTTCCTTTTCCGCGTCAGGAAGATCGTGGAAGCCGATTTCCTTGTTGTAATCATTCTTTGCCCGCAACAGCAAGAACGCGTTGTAAATCATCATGCGCGGGATGTATTCCTTCAATTTAACCTGTTGCATTTCCACGTCGATGCGCTTTCCGACCTTGGTGTGGGCGCCGATGTCAAACTTGACACCGTAAGGTTCCGGCAAGCGAAAGTTTTCTTCCTGCTGAATCTTGTAAGTCAACGACTGGATTGCATCATCCCCTTCAAGATGCATGATTCCGTTCAAGAAGTTCACGAGCGAATCTTCGCTGTCCAAGAGCGCCTTGAACGCAGGGTCGCATCTAGGGTCGAGGTACATCAGCCCCTCGAACTTCTTGCGTACACTTTCGATGTCGTTCTTTACTGTTTCCGGGTCAAAGACGAATTCTTCATCCGTAATCATTGCAAAATCTCCATTAAGTTGTGTTTTTGGGGAGTCCCTTTTGAGGGTTCCTACTGTATTAACACGCTTTTTTGGAGATTTTGGACCAAAAATTGATGCGATTGTTTTGTAAAAAAAAATTTAGTGGTTAGTGGTTGGGAATGCTGAAAGAAAATGTGTAAGCAGCCCCGGTACTAAAGCCGGGGTGACAAAACCCAAAGCAGAAATATGCAAAAGATTCTCGCCTTCGCGAGGATGACGATGCAGGAAAGAATCATAATGGATTCTATCGGGGCATAGCCCCTCCAGAATGACAGTGTAAACAACTGATCCCGGCACAAGGCCGGGATGACAATAAGCAAAAAAGGGCTTCTCGTTCGAGAAGCCCTGATTGGATGGATGTTTGTTTTTAAAACTAGCGGGTCACGCGGACCTTTGCTATCATGCCGGTACTGCGATTGCGAATCATGCACATTCCCTGCGTCTTGCGGACCTGAGCATTTTCACGCCAAAGCTTCTTGGCTTCGGCCATGCCGCGAGCCGTAAAGCTAGCCACCTTCTTGCCGGTCAAATCAAACACATCGAATGTCGCAGCGGAATTCGCGTTCATGCGGAACGCTTGCTTCAATGCCGTTTGATTATCAGGGTCCTTAGCGTCCTTGCCAGATGCAAACTGAATGTAGTCGATGTCCATCCAGTCGCCAGTCACGGTAAAGCGGAGAATATGCTTGCCTTCAGCGAGCTTCACGTTCGCTTTCACCTTGCCGAAATCGTCATAGTTGTCTTCGCCCTCGTTCTTCGGGACAGCGATTTCTTCGGTAATGTCTTTTCCATCCACAGACAGCTTGAAGCTGCCGCTCGTGCTGCCAGATGCGACCGCAGCAAACATCGTGTAGTCGCCTTCTTTTGCCACTTCTACAGTGTATTCCAGCCAATCGCCTTTCTGATTGTAGCCAACAACATAACCGGAAGCCTTCTTGTAGATATCCACGCCAGTGCCTTCGCGGTAGCTCTTGCCGCCATTGCTTTCGGCACCGTGGTCATCAGCATCGCTGTCGGAATAGGAATCGTTCCCTTCACCGTAACCTGGTTCGTCGAAGTTTTCCATTTCAATTTTGCCCGGAATCGCCCAGACCTTGCCGCCAAACGGAGTCTGCGGTTCTGGTTCGCGCTTCGTGCCCTGGAATTCCCATTCCAAAATTCCCATCGTAGAGTCCTTGGAACCCTTGAAAACAAAAAAGAGCTGTTCGATAACACCGGTTAGGCCCGTCAAAGCGCAATCGTTATCAGCAAAGGTCGTGTTGTTGCTAGTCTTTGCAATCTCGCAAGTACCGGCAAGTGTACCCGTTGCACTCCCCTTGCGGATTTCAATCTTGTTGCCATCGGCCACGCTTGCAGCCTTGATGCGTAGATTCTCGGCACCTTTACCGAAATCCACACCAGACACGCGGATCCACGATTCGCTACGGCTCGTGAGCGGCAACAGCACATGCTTCACTGGCTGTCCCTTGGTCCAGTCCGTACGGCTACGGATGTTCATCTGCTTGGAACTCGTCGTCGCTATATATGTTTTGTACGGGTCAAAGTTCTTGATTTGCTTCGGGCCTTCACGAGTGAAGGTCAGCTTGTTCATCTTGTCGCCATTCCAAGTGAGTTCGTCGATGGACACGCTTCTGTGGTTTTCGTAGTTCGGATTTTCAGAACGCACGCCCTGCTGCGTCGTTGCTGCCGGATGGTTATCAGAAGTCACCAAACGGCGGTCGTGATACACGGCATACCATTTATCCTTGAACGGAGCAAAGCCCTGGTGGTTGTTGCCGCCTTCGCCGTGTGCATCAGGCACGGAGCCAATTCCCGGAATAACCGTACCCACAAAGGTATAAGGGCCCCAAATATTGTCCGACATACCATAGTCAATCACCTGGCTACGGTTGTTGAAGCTCAAATAATAAGTTCCGTTACGCTTGTGCAGGTAAGGAGCTTCGAAGGAATTCGGCAAAGAAACCTTCTTCAGAGAATTCTTGTCGAAAGTTATCTTGCCATTGCTCTCGGTAAACTTGATAATATCAAAGTTGTTGCCATACGGGCGGCTATTGCTTTCGCCACCACCGAAAATCACGTAACCCGTACCATCGTCGTCGATCAAAATGCCCGGATCAAAGCAGTGGGCAATGCCGTCGCAGCTACCGATAAGGCTGCCGCCACCCGCAATTCTATTGACTCCATGAGTTTCCTTGACAGGGTCGGTATAAGGGCCGTCAATGCTTGGGGCGGTAATCATACCCACGCCGCTTGCACCATCAGGGTAAACAATGTAGACCTTGCCATTCTTGACGGCGATGCCCGAAGCCCAAGTGTTGTTCGGGTAATTCCCAAATTCACGCCTGGAGCGGAAAATCATGCCGTGATCAGTCCAGTTCTTCATGTCTTCGGACGTAAAGGCGTAAAGGCCGACAATGTCGTAATTCCAGTTCGTCTGGTTGTTGTAGTCATCGACGTCGGTCAAGATGTAAAACGTATCACCATCAGAAGCCGCCGATGGGTCCGCCAGATAATGGTAACTAGAAATCGGGTTATCTGCAAGCGCGTTCACACCAAAACCCGCAAGCAAACCCAATGTAGCCAAACGTTTGATATTCATACACACTCCTTTGGACTGACCTCACACGGTCAACCTCTTGAATAAAACTATTTCCGCATGCAAAAAAAGACCCACGGCAAACCGCAGGTCTCATGGATAAAATGTCAATAATGGATAAAACTAGTCTTTTTTCTTAGAATCGCTCTTTTTCAAAGCATTTTTTTTAACAGGTGCGTACGGATCAAAGATTCCATAACCATAGACCTCGATATCGTCAACCCAGACTTCAGTACCCATAGCACCAAAGATGCTAATCTTTGTCACACGATTCTTGACCGCATCCCAACCGACGTTTCCGCCATTGCTATCCGCAGTATCCAATTGTGACGGAATCACAGTATAGCGAGTCCAAACCGTATCTACATCAAAATGACGCCAAGATTTTATATTGTCCGTACTTGTCACGGAATCGGTATTCACGAGCATGTCAAACGCAAATGAAATCCGGGACTTTACAGAACCGCGAGCCCAAAACCTGATGGAATCAAGTTCGCTCATATCGACAAAGCCACCGAGATCTCGACCGATGAGAGCCCAATCCCATTCAGCCGCAGAATCGCGAACACAGACAAAGTGTGCAGCCTTGCCTTTGCGGTCAAGTCCAGCAGAGACTATATCAAAATTAACACTTGCGTTATGCGAAGCCGAAGGCGTCCAATCGCCCGCGCCATTCTCGAAGTCATCAAATACAAAGTATTTCTTGACGTAGGCAGAGTCGCCGAGGTAAAGTTCGCCCTCGCCGGACTGACCACCGACGTTCATCGCAATTCTGCCATATTCCGTGACAGAATCTTCTGCGGCATCGTTGACGAACGCGACAATTTCGACATCGCCACTCGGCAGCGATTCAAATTCAAAGTAACCGGTAGAATCCATCGGGACCTGGTAGTCCAGTCCCTGCACAGAAACAGTCGCCGAACGGCGAACCATCTGTGGAAGACCGACGTGACCAGAGACCTTGGTCGGCTCAGAAACTTCAACTGTAAGAGGAGTCGTCGAATCCGCTTCAACGTATTTAATCTTTGCAAATCCCTTCAAATTCAAGGAATCGTTGCGAGCTTCGATGACATAAGAGCCCGTCGGGACATCAGACAGAACCACTCGGCCCCACTCGTCTGTTTCGAAATGCAACTGGTAGAGGGAGTCTGAGCCAAGTTCGTCAGCACCCGGCAAGTAATTTTCAGGGCGGACAATAACGTCCATACGTGCAGCAGGCGTGCCATCGGCCAACTGGGTAAGCACCGCGATGGAGTTTTCCGTTTCCATCGACGATCCCGCGGTTTGACCGCTATCGCAGGCAACATAGCAGAAGGCCAATGCCGCCAAACTATATGTCCACGCCCGTTTAATCATTTTTTATCTCCTGCACCTTCCCCTTTTATTATAGTATTTTCCGAAGCCCCTCCTTTACGGGCTACCGGGTAAAATGCCATTGAAAGCTGCATAACACGATCAGGATTCTTGGCTCCGTCAACTCTTTTCTGGACTAAGCGGCGGAATTCCCTCAACATGTCACCGAGATCCTCGAAGCAGGACTGATCTACAGAAAGGGTCAGTGTAGAAATATTGCGTTCATTGACGGGGACGTTTTCAAGCGCATCGCTCGCAAGACTCAGCACCTGGCGCTGGAAATTGCGCACAGCCTTGGCCTTTTCGGGGCCCCCTACTGTCAAATGGGCTTCGGTGAGTGCAAGCTTACCCGATGCAAGCTTTTTCACGAGACCGACGCTCTTTAAAGTTTCAATGGCTTCGAGAGCCTGATCCTCGGTAATCGGCGGGCAAATGTCCCTTGCAATCTGCTTGACATTTACCACTCCACCGTTCAATTCCAGGTAGGCGCGTACCGCAGGAATCCACCAGTTTTCAAGGAGTTTAAGTTCGGCGGCTTGCAACGAATGGCGTTCCACGTCGCGGAGCGAGAGTGCTTTCGCCATAAGTTCTTCGCGCTTGGTCTTATCCTTGCTGACAGCAGCAGAATAGAGGAGGTCGAAGTATTCGGCCTCGCGACCAGCCAGCGCAAGGATTTCCTTAGCCGCAGGTAATGCATGAGCAGGCAAGTGCTGCTTCTTTTGCAATACGCGATAGAGATAGCTGGAGTCTAGCCCGAGCTTATCACCCATCATGCGGTAGCTGTAGAAGGGCATCTCGACCTTGCGCCTGTCGTAGAATTCCTTCAAGAAGTCGCGGTAATCCGCTATGTCAGAAAAAGTAACCATCAATCATTAAAATATTTAAATCTTACGCATGTCGCTATATTGTGTAAATATTTGGTATGGATTTTTTGTCAATGGGGGCGCCTGAGGCGCAGTGATTAGTAATTAGTGGTTAGTGATTAGTGGTTGGTGGTTAGGTTGTAGGATCTAGACCGCACTCCGAGTGATGGTCATTAGTCATTGGTCAATAGTTATTAGTAGGTAGCTAAAGATAATAAATGTGTAGAACGGCATTTTTGGGGGAAATGGCGAAATTTACGTAAAAATCACCTTGATCTTAATATTTTTCACGTAAAAACAGCAATTCCACATTTTTTCGTTCTTCAACTCGATATTTAACTTATATTCAATCACATGTTTAAACCTTATTGTCCCAATTGCAAGACGATCATCAACCGCGAAGACTGGAATTCTTTTGGTTATGGTTCACCGATATTCACTTGTCCCAAATGTAACAAGGAATTCCTTGACAAGCGCGTTCACGAGCCCGCAATTGAAGGAATCGGAACGGACATAAACAAAATCAACATTTCGCTAAATTTAAAAATAGCCCTTCTCAGCACCACCATATGGATTACCTGCTGGTATGCAGTCACCATTGTCCCTTACAAGTTTAAATTTCCATGTTATATGTGCGGATCATTTCTGTTATTGATTGCATTGCTTTCTTGGATGACCGTAGGCCGTATTGCGTTTGGAAAAGAAGCTAAAACAATACGTAAGCTCATCAAAGAATCCGAACAAAGGTTGCAAGACAAAGAGTATGCACAAAAGCTCCTGAAGTACGGCTACAAAGTACCCGAAAAATACTTGTCAGCATAAAATTTACGATTTATTTTGTTATTACAAACAAAATACTACATAGTATCACGTCAAAAAATCCAACTACGTCTCACCTACAAAAAAAAGTCCGCGCACAGCGGACTTCTCTATATAACCAAGACTTCACTGGATTGGGCTAAAGCCCCAACTCTTTGGCTCGATTATAAAAATGAGTAAACTCATTTTTGCAACGCTCGCCTTCTGAGTTGTCTTCACGGCTAATGCCGTTCAGGATGACGTCTTCCAACAGCCTACTTCCTACTGCGGCTCCGCCGCTATTCTTCCCCGAGGTATTCCACCGCGAAGATGAGCGTCGCACCGCCCGGAATCGGGCCTGCACCGCGACTACCGTAGCCAAGGCCAGGCGGCACCACGAGAATTCTCTTTTCGCCGGGGAGCATGCCCTGCACACCGAGTTCCCAGCCACGGATTACGTTCCCTGCACCGAGTTCAAACGCAAACGGCTGGCCACGGTCACGGGAACTGTCGAACTTATAGCCGTTCACCATCCAGCCCGTGTAATGCACAATCGCGCGATGTCCAGAACGGGCCGGTTCGCCTTCGCCCTGTTTTACAATCGCATAACGCAAACCTTCAGAACCATTTTCGTACTTGAGGAGCGTCGTATCCGGGAAGAAATCCATTTTCGCGGCAAGATCCGGATCTACATCAGACGAAACCAGCTCAACGCGGAACAAGAGCGTCGAGTTCGGCGGAATCATCGTAAACGCCATAGCGCCATAGCCTTGCGCTGGAGGAATACGCAACCAACGCACACCGCCTTCACGCATGCCTTCAAGACCCGCTTCCCAGCCCTTAATCATCTTGCCTGCACCCATCACAGCTTCAAGCGGCTTGCCTAAATCCTTGGAACTTCCGAACTTGCGGCCCGACAAGAGCCAGCCCGTATAATGAACCTTAATAGTATTGCCGGCAGCATTTAATTTGCCTGTACCCACCTTTTCGTCATAGATCTTGAGACCACGACCCAAATCACGCCATTTCATTTTTTCGACATCTGCAGGGAATTTGTCTGCATCGAGCGGTTTCTCGGCATGAACAAGTTCTACAACGAACATCAAGTCGCTGTTCGCCGGAATGCCTTCGAGAGAATTGTCGCCATAAGCCATAACCGACGGAACGGAAAGCTTGCGAATTTCACCCACCTGCATCCCCACAAGACCTTTATCCCAACCTTCAATAACTTGTCCTATGCCAATTGTGAATTCAAGAGGTACGCCACTGTAATAGGAATTTGCAAAATAAGGAACTTCAACCGTCGTATCCGTTGCTGCCTGATTCACGAGAGCGCTATCCGCAGCAAGGTATCCTTTATAATGAACTTGAATCAATTGACCTGCCCGAATAGGGTCTCCATCACCGTTCTTGAGGACTTCAACCTTGAAAGGCACCGCCCAAACAACACTACAAGTAAGCAACACTAGAAAAAACTTTAATTTTGACATAATATCTCCTATCTTATAAAATAGAAAATGCTAGTTTTTTAGAGTAATGATTTACCGTAAACGGATTTAAATATGCTATCAATCATCATCGTCATCGCAATTGTTTTGTTGTCCATTGTTCTTGCTGGTATCGGCATCTACGTGGGCATGCACAATTCCGACGAGAAAGAGGAATCCAAACCCGTCATCGACGTATCGGGCCAGTATGCCGCCATCGGTCGCCCCGCACGCGAGACGCTCACCGCTGTGAAGCCCTCCGAAGCATCCATCAAGGCTTGGCTAGAAACACAGGACTTGACTCCAGAACAAAAGCAATTTTATCTCGACCAGTGGAACGACACTCTCGAAGAGACCATAAGAACGATTGACGAAGGGGACAAGCAAGGCATCGCCACTTATAGGATTGTACTTGGTCCCAAAGGCAAGAATTACTGCAAATTCGTCAGCGAAGAAAATTTCATCACCCGCGAACAGATTCGTAATCACGCGGAAATTTTACCCCCCTATGTTTTGGGCTGCGACTGTAAGCTTTTACCGAAACAGCCCTGGGAAAACCCGAGTAAATCCGGATGGAAGGCTGTGATCCCGACACACGGAAACACCTATAACGTCCCGGATTGGAGGCAACTTGCGTAAGTCACTATTATCTGCAATTCTTTTGGCACCTGCCATGGCGCTCGCCGCAGGTTCGGCAATTATCACCCTGCAAATGCCAGTCGGCGCCCGCCAGCTCGGCATGGGCGAAGTCGGAGCAGCACTTGCCGATGACGCAACCGCGATGTATTACAACCCGGCAGGGCTTGCATTCGGGCCACTCGCCGACGAATGGCGCAGTTCCTACAAAGCCGACGCAAAACAAACTCCGTTCTTTACACACATGGCGTCCCGCTCCAAAAACGGGTTCTTCGACAAGAGTGAACTTTGGGCAGGCACAACAAATGGCATTCTCAAGTTCGACGGCGAACAGTGGGTCGATTACTACTCGGTCACCTTGCAGGGCAACGCAAAGATTAAAGATGCCGTACGCACCTATATCGGTACGGAACGTGGACTCGACGAATACACGCGAGTCGTGAAAAAATTCAACGACGTCAAAAACGCCGACGACGAATCACACGTGGTCGAAGTCAAGATGCCCTGGAACTTGGTCGTCAAGGATACCATCACGGCCATCCTCTACGAAAACCTCACCGAAAAGCTCTGGGTCGGAACACCGAAAGGACTCTTCCGCTTTGACGGCAAGGGCTGGAAAACCTTCGACAAGGAACTCGGCGAACGCCATGTGACAGCACTTGCAAAACAAGGCGCATCGCTCTGGATCGGTACGGATAACGGACTTTTCGTCTATCGCAATGGCGCATTCGAACAGAAGGGCAAGGTCCTCCCCAGTCAAAAAATCAACGCACTCGTCTGGTCCGAGAACCGCAAGGAACTTTACGTGGCCGTCGATGGCGCAGGTGTCGCTCGCCTCACCCCGAAGAAGAGCGCAAACGACAAGGACCGCTGGAGCTTGTTCAACCTAGAAGACGGCATCATGGACCTCTCCCCGACTGCACTCGCCGTCGATAGTTCGGGCCACGTCTGGGCGACCCACAAGGGCGGCCTCTCGCACTTTACGCTGCGCAAGTGGGAACAAGTGCAGTTCGCCAACAACACCGTGAACGACGTTTCAGTTGACCGCAAGGGCGCACTCTGGATTGCAACCGATCTCGGTGTATGGCGCCACATGCCGGACTACGCGACCGCCAGCGGACGCAAGGCAGAACTCGAACGCGGCTCCAAAGGTGAAGATACCGAAATCACCAAACGCGACGACGAATGGACGCACTACCACCAGGGCAACGGGCTTTCGACGAATAAAGTCTGGGCAGTACTCCCCGAAGGAAACGACGTGTGGTTCAGCACGGCGAACGGCATGGAGCAGTACAAGGATGCCGACTACCAGCTCACAGCATTCTACGAAAAACTTTTGCCGGTATTGAACATCCCTGACCTCTACCACCTCTACGGCGGCATGACCATCCCGCTGAACGACTGGGGAACGCTCGGCGTGCATGTGAACTTCGTCTCGTTCGGTTCGACCGTCGTTTCCGGCGACTTGGACGCTGACGATCTCGTCGCCTACAACAGCTCCGAAATCGTCGGTGGCATCAGCTACGGCACACGCTTCCCGAACGACTGGGGCCTCGGCCTCTCCATCAAGTTCTTCTACTCCGACTTGAGTTCCGGCGCAGCCGCTGGCGAAGAAGAAGCCACCACCTTCGGTTACGCATTCGATATTGGCATCTTGAAGAAGAACCTCATCGTCCCGAAGCTCAACTTCGCATTGGTGCTCGCAAACATCGGCCCGAGCGTCTATTACGTCGATAAGACCATCGAAGACCCGATTCCTTTGACATGGCGTCTCGGCCTCTCTTACGAAATCCTCAGCATGGCCGATTACAAGTGGACGGTCGCATTCGACTACAACCGCGAAGTCGTGATGGACGATGACAAGGGCGATCCGGAACCGTTCTACATCGCTTGCTGGAAAGACCTCTTTGACCCCGACGACGACACGAACTCCTTCCTCCAAGGCGTGTTCAATTTCGGTACGGAATTCATTTATTCTAATACGATTGCACTCCGCCTGGGCTACCTCTACGACCGTGTCGGCAAACGCAACGAAGTCGATTTCGGTGTCGGCGTGATGCTCTCCGACGTATTGCAGTTCGACTGGGCTACCATCAAGAACGTAGGCCGTGCAGATGGCGTGCGTGATGGGCAAATGCGCTTCGGCATGCTATTTAGGTTCTAAGAGGTATGAAGGCACCGACAGCGCTTTAAAGAGTGAAGAGCCTATGAAACTAGAGTTCCGCCAATGGGCGGGACTTTTTTTGTATTCCCCTTTACATCCATCCTAGCAATAACGATATACTAACAGGGGCAACTTCTCGAAGTAAAATTCAAATTCAATCAACTTTATTTATCAGGAGCGTTGACATGGAATCCATCTTGAAATTGCTAATTCATCGTGGCTGCCGCCTTTGATTTTCGCATCAAGGATATAGGCAAACGAGCACCTGCATATTCAACTGCATCGCAACTCATACAACAGCAATGTTGTATGAAAATAGCAAACCCGCCTTTGAAACCACAACTGTCAAAAATCACGAAGATCGCAAAACGAAGGACGTTCAGAAACGCAGCATCTTACCCGTTTCCATAAAACGGGTATGCATCTCAAACGCACGGGAAAGCGCTAACGGCAAGTGAATTCCCTTCGCATGCTTGATGCCGTATTCCAAAACGTCCGTGAGTTCGGCACGGTAATCCGGATGGGCACAGTTCTTGATAATCAGGCGGGCACGCTCTTCGACAGGCAAGCCGCGCAAATCAGCCAAGCCCTGTTCCGTCACGAAAATCTGCGTATCGTGATCTGTATGATCGACATGGCTCACATAAGGCACAATGCTCGAAATCGCGCCGCCCTTTGCAACCGACGGCGTGAGGAAAAAGCCGAGAGCGCAGTGGCGTGCGAAATCCGCAGAACCGCCAATGCCGTTCATCATCGCCGAGCCACAGACAAGCGAACTATTCACGTTGCCGAAAATATCGACTTCCAAAGCAGTGTTCATCGAAATCACGCCCAAGCGACGAATCACGTCAGGACTGTTGCTCACTTCTTGCTGGCGGAGAATAAAATGTTTTTTCCATTCAGCACTATTTTCAATAAACTCTTTCTGTGCAGCCTGAGAAAGCGTCAAAGCCGTTCCTGACGCGACACCAAGCTTTCCATTTTTCAAAAGCGGAAGCACGGCCTCTTGAATAACTTCGGTATAAAGATCGATTTGGCCAAGGCGGTCATCATTCGCCATTGCACAAAGCACAGCATTTGCCACCTTGCCCACGCCGCTCTGGTACGCAAGCCCCTTGGGGAGTCTGCCATGCGATTCCTCAAAACGGATAAAATCCAAAATGCGTTCACCGATGTTCTTCGAAACGTCGTCTGGTTCCACGAACGGAGTCACTTCATCGTAAGCTTCGTTTTCGACAATCGCAATAACCTTGTTCGGATCCACGCGGACAAATTCATCGCCAACGCGGTCGCCAGCACTGTAAATCGGGAGCGGCTTCGCATGCGGCGGAAGTTCCGGAAGAGCATTATCATGCATGCCAATGCAGCTATCGCCCAAGCGTGTGTTCAGTTCCAAAATAATCTTCGGAGCCATATCCAAATAGCAGACGGAGTTTCCTCCCGAAGTCGAAAGGCAAACACGGCCATCAGGCAAAATCGCAGAGACTTCAATAATCGCGACAGTCGGTGCAGGAACAGCCCCGGTACGCACAAGATAACCCATCTTGCCCAAGTGAGCGTCTATATAATGAATGCTACCGTCATTAATCGCCTTGCGCAAGCTCGGATTGGACTGGTACGGCATGCGAAGCGCAAGCGCCTTTGCACGGGCAAGAGCTCCATCGCAACTATCGCCCGTCGATGCGCCCGCAAAAAGCGTCACCTTGAATTCCTCGCCAGATTCATGCAACTTCTCGGCACGAGCCGCTATTGCCAAAGGAACCGCTTTCGGGTATCCAGCCAAAGTAAATCCAGAAACCCCAAGAACATCACCATTCTGAATCATTTCTGCCGCATCCGCGGCACTGCATTTCTTACTTGTAATCCAGGTCATATCGCAAAATTAGTATTTTAACGCTCGTGAAACAACGCATTATCAAATACAAGCACTTTATCAAATACAATATCATCGGCGTAATGAACACCTTGATTACGCTTGCCGTCGTGTGGATTTTGCACCAGGTCCTCGATTGGAATTTGGAACTCTCCAATTTTCTCGGATTCGTCGCCGGCGGCCTCAACAGTTACATATGCAACCGCATTTGGAACTTCAAGAGCGAGAACCAAAAACGTACCGAGGTCGTGCGATTTATCATCGTTTTCCTCTGCTCGTACGGAGTAAACCTGCTCGTCCTCGAAGGGTCAGTTTATATCCTTGAAAACGCCGCCTGGTGCGCTGGCTTTACAGAATTCATTTCCAAATTCATGAAGCCAACGTATTTCGCAAACCTTATTGCAAACGTCGTCTATGTTCTCGTCAGCTACACACTTTATAAGAAATGGGTGTTTGCGGAGAAACGAGAGATTAGAGGTTAGTGGTTAGTGATTAGTGGTTGGTGGTTAGGTGAATGCAATTGGTTCAGTATCTGTGAGAAATACTGTGTAAGGAGATCCCCCGAACAATTGTCGGGGATGACAGTAAGAAGTTCCGTGTAAGCTGAGCCCGACATGCTGTGCTTGATTTTGTCACCAACCTCAGGATGACATCAACAAACGATTCTCTTTGCAAATACGTTTTCCCTCATGATCCTAACCTCTAAAGCCTATAACCAAATCCTTAGCCATTGTATGTAGAAACTACGACTGGACCCTTCAGTTTGGTCTCAGGATGTTCCTACTATCTATAACCAAAAACATCAAATACAAAAAGGGCACCCTTGCGGGTGCCCCTTTTTAGTTCTCAATCAGATTCGAAGATTACTTTTCGAACGGAACGAGTTCAACACGGCGGTTGAGCTTGCGGCCCTTCTTCGTCTTGTTATCTGCGATCGGCATGTCAGAACCGTAACCGACAGCGCGGAGACGTTCAGCAGCAATGCCCTTCTTCACGAGATACTTGACGACAGCCTGTGCACGCTGTTCGGAGATCTTCTTGTTCTTTTCTTCCTTACCAACGTCGTCGGTATGGCCCTGGATTTCGAGGTTCACGTTCGGGAGCTTCTTGAGCAACTTAGCGATGTTGTTCAAAGTCTTGTTGCTGCTTGCAGTGAGCTTAGCAGAACCGCTCTTGAACTGGATACCCTTCTTGAGCTTGTCGAGATCCTGGTTCTTGTTCGGGCAGCCGTTCTTGTCAACAGCCACGCCAACGAGGGTGTTCGGGCACTTGTCGAGGTGATCGGCAACGCCATCCTTGTCGGAGTCAACCGGGCAACCAGCAGCGTCAACAGTTACACCAGCCGGAGTATTCGGGCACTTGTCGAGAGCGTCAACAATGCCGTCCTTATCGGTATCCGGGCTGCAGCCATCAGCGTTAACCGGGAGACCCTTCGGAGTATTCGGGCACTTGTCGAGGTGGTCAGCAACGCCATCCTTGTCGGAATCGCGCGGGCAGCCCTTACCGTCAACAGGAATACCAGCCTGAGTATTAGCGCACTGGTCGAGGTAGTCAGGAACGCCGTCCTTGTCGGAATCGAGCGGGCAGCCGTTAGCGTCGATCGGAGCACCAGAAGCAGTGTTCGGGCACTTGTCGAGGTGATCGGCGATGCCATCCTTGTCAGAGTCAACCGGGCAGCCAGCAGCGTCAACAACTACGCCAGCCGGAGTTTCAGCGCACTGGTCGATACCGTCGAAGACACCATCGTTGTCAGCGTCAGACGGGCAGCCAGCAGCGTCAACAACAGCACCAGCCGGAGTTTCAGCGCACTGGTCAAGACCGTCGAAGACACCATCATTGTCAGAGTCAACCGGGCAGCCAACAGTATCAACAACAGCACCAGCCGGAGTGCCAGCGCACTGGTCGATCTTATTGCTTACGCCATCGTTATCTTCGTCAGCACCGCGGACGTTACCGAAGCGCCAGCTAAGAGTAGCGGTACCTGCATAACGCGGAGTCGGCGTATAACCGTAGGAAATGACTCTACCCTTTTCATCCACATAGTGCAAGGTGTACTTGTCAGCCTTCTTCATTTCCTTGTCGTACTTCCAAGTGAAGTTGTTGAGAGCACGAATACCCACATCGAGACCGAGGGCGATGTCGATGTTGGCCGGAAGATGGAAGCGGAAGCCCGGAGTAAGAGTGAACGGATCAAACATCGGATCACGCGGATATTCACCCTTTTCTACGCGGAATTCGCCGTTAGCTTCGACGAAGAAATCCATCCAATCGGTCGGAAGGACGTTGATGCCACCACCATAGACCAACGTGTTGGAACCGCGACCCACAGTACCGACGAAACCAACGTTAGCGTTGAAGCGGAGCGGAGCGCCCACCTTCTGGAGGTCCAAAGTGAGGATCAATTCACCGCCAAAGGCCATGCCGTTGAGAGTATAAGGGTTCGTACGTTCACCCTTGGCATTCACGTACCAAGCGTGACGAGGACGGACACCCGCACCCTGTTCGCCAGTCGGGAAGTAGAACTGAGCGGCGATAGCTGCGTTGAACAAGCCATCGGTCATCTCGTCGAGAGGAAGCTTAGCCTTTGCCCAGAGTTCGAGGTCACCACGGCTAGCCTTCCACATATCGCCTTCTGCGACACCCTTAGCATTAGCATGGTCGTAGTAGAGCGGCAAAGCAAGACCGATATCCATGAAGTCCGTTACACCGGCTGCAAAATTGATATTTGCAGTCAAGCTACCGGATGCATCATGGAACGAGCCATGCTGCTTGCCCTTGGCGAACAAGCCACCACGGGTAAGAGACCATGCGTCAAAGGAAACCTGGCCACCGAAACCAGCTGTCAAACCACCCTGACCGAGGGTTTGTGCGGTTTTCTGGTTAAGACCATCGGCTCCGCCCATCAGGCCGGGCTGCGCGAAAGCGAAGCTACCGGCCAAGAGAGACATTGCGACTATTTTTTTCATCTATTCTCCTTGTTATTGGTTAATAATTCTTGTGATTGCCATAGTAGCCGTAACTACCATAGCCGTATCCCGCATGACGTTCACACTTATTGAAGACAAAGGCCTTCGGTAAAGGAGTTTCCGTGCTGCGGTCAAAAGTATTCAAGGCATCTTGGATGCTTTCAATGGTATGCGCTGCATGCTTCAAAACACACAACAGATAATCCGCATGCTTTTCGACAAGCAATGCGTCACTGCACTGGAATACCGGCGGAGTATCCAGAACAATCAAATCATACTTATCCCTGAACGAATCAAGGAAAGCGCTAAATCTAGAACTGTTCAAAAGACTGCCCGGGTTCACGACTCGAGCTCCTGCCCCTAGAACGTAGAAATTATCCATCACATTGACAACGAACTCGTCACCAAAAGAGCCATTTTTAAGCATTTCACACAGGCCTTTCTGGCTATGCTTGAACAAATGCCCACGTCGAAGGTCCATATCGACCAGCAAAACCCTCTTGCCGGACATGGCAAAAGATGCAGCAAGGTTCGTCGAAACGAACGATTTTCCAACACCTTCCACAAGGCCGGAAACCAAAAGAACCTTCTTGCCGTCAGAAAAAACAGAAAATTCAAGTGCGGTACGGAGTGCACGAATGCCTTCGGCAAAAGGATCGTCAGGCTTAACAACGACGCTCGGCTTGGTCACATCATTCTGAGTTTTGCCATCAAGCATTGGAAGTTTTCCGTAAACTCCGACTCCCGTAGCCTGTTCTACTTCACTGCTGCTAACAACACCGTTCGAAAGAACGCGACGCACATAAACAATAGAGCAACCTAAAAGTAAAAAGCCAAACACAACACCAAGGAATATCAACTTACGATTCGGCTTGCTCGGCTTTATCGGCACGTAAGCAACATCTACAATGCGCACATTTCCGACCTCGCCAGCCTGAACCACGTGTAGCTGTTGGATGTTATTCAACAGGTTCGTGTAAAGTCTGTTGTTCACCTCGACTTCTTCCTGAAGCGAAAGAACTTCCTGTTGTACAACCGGAAGACTTGCAGCAGAACGCTGCTGCTTGGCCAGTTCCTGACGGAGTTTAGCCTGCTGTTCTTCAATGGTACGGACGGTCGGATGTTCGGCACGGAACAAGCGCAAGGCTTCCTGCTTTTTCTGTTCGAGTTCAAGCATACGCTGCTGGAGCGTCACGTCTTTTTCAAGATGCAGACGAGTTTCACCCGTAAGGTCGATCGTGCCCTTGTCATGGCGGAACGCCGTAAGCTTCTGCTCGGCGGAATCGAGCTTCGCCTTGACACCCGGCAATTGTTCTTCGAGGAACATGAGAGTTTTCTTCGCTTCGGCGCTACGCATCTCGATATTTTGTTTCAAGTACGTATTCGCGATAGTGTTCAGAATGGAGGCAACTCTATCCGCATAGCGATTTTCAAGAGACACTCTGATGATGCCCGAATTCTTACCTTCTTCGAAAATGCTCAACGCCCTGAGCAAAGCGTCAGCCGCCTCTAACGGATGAACCTCAGAAAGCAAGAACGTCTGACCAGCAACCGCAGACAAGGCATTGACGCAAATCACTAACGTATCACCAGCAAACGACTTACGGTAAGTTTCCCCCACCGTACCGGAAAGCAAGACCTCGCCCCCTTGTTCAAGCACTTCGTACGCACTGGAATCAGCAGTCACACGAGCAATAAGCTTGCCGTTACTTTCCTTGAACGCTTGCGGAATATGCAAAAGTTCAATATCCATGCGACCTTCACGCTGCATGAGGCGGTCCATCTTGTCCATCGGAATAGCGGAATAGCAGAGTTTTTCATCCTTAACCACCTGATCCAGAACGACGCGACTTTTAATAAGTTCCATTTCAGCAGCGGACGGGGTAGATATATCCAAAAGAGCACCCATTTCACCAAGAGCGAGCCCCTGCTTATTCCCCTTTATATTTACTTGAAGAAGTATATTGCTTCTGAACGAGGGACGAATCCACTTAGAAGCAAGTCCGCCGAAAGCAATTCCCAGGAACAAGAAAACGAGCAAGAATTTCCACCTGCTTTTCAAATACACCAAAATTTCAATAATATCGATTTCGTCATCATCTGATGACGGCTTCGATATATTTTGAGGTGTAATCTCGTTCATTAAAAGCTCCAAGGACACAGAACCAACCACCAAAGGTAGTCCAAATCGGAATATAAAATAAAAAAAAAAATTATTGTTTATGCATAGTAACATAACAATCAAATAAAAAAACAATGTTTTTCAGCACATACAGCCCGTAGATAAACAAAAATTCACTCACTTCCGATGTAAAAGCAACGTAATCAACGGGTTAGAGCATCTAAACAGGCAAGAAAAAAAAGGTCTTTATGCAAACAGAATCACCCATCCTTTCTATTCAAAATTTGCGGCGCGATTTCAAAATGGGAACAGAAACCGTACATGCTTTGCGCGGTGTAAGCTACGACATTTATAAAGGAGAGTTCGTCACCATCATGGGAACCTCGGGGTCTGGTAAATCCACCATGCTGAACATTCTAGGGTGCATGGACCGCCCGACTTCAGGACACTATATATTAGATGGAGAACATACCGAGAAACTCAAACGCGACGCCCTTGCTAAAATCCGTAGTCAAAAAATCGGATTTGTGTTCCAGAGCTACAACCTACTCAACCGCACGACCGCCATCGAGAACGTAGAACTCCCATTATTATATAACCCCGCGATATCGGCAGCAGAACGCCACCACCGGGCAATCGAAGCCCTCAAGAGAGTCGGACTCGAAAGCCGCATGAACCACTTGCCGAACCAGCTTTCGGGCGGACAGCAACAGCGAGTCGCTATAGCTCGTGCTTTGGTCAACGACCCGGTCATCATCCTCGCCGACGAAGCCACCGGCAACCTCGACACGCGAACAAGCTACGAAATCATGATGATTTTCCAGGAGCTGCACCGCCAAGGCAAGACCATCGCGTTCGTCACCCACGAGCCGGACATCGCCACATTTTCGAGCCGTACCATCACCCTCAGGGATGGACTCGTAAAAAAGGATGTCATCAACGAAAACGTGCAAGACGCAAAAGAAGCGTTTGAAGCACTGCCACCCCCGGAAACGTTTGAGGAGGACGAGTAGTGGTTAGTAAACAGTATGCAGTAAACAGGAATGAATTTAGTGATTAGTAAGCAGTGGTTAGTAAACAGGAATTGTAATTAAAACGTTCCCTAACACATTCCTAACCACTAACCACTAACCACCAACCACCAACCACTATGCCCCACCTACTTCTAACTTCCTACCGCCTACTTCCAACTTCCTACTAAAAGCTATGAATCCATTTACTTTAGTCAAAATCGCTATCCGTGCGCTGTTACGCAACCGCATGCGCACATTCCTCTCGGTGCTCGGCATCGTCATCGGTGTCGCCGCCGTCATCACCATGGTCGCCATGGGCGAAGGTTCTAAAAAATCCATCAAGGAACAAATGACCGCGATGGGCACAAACGCCATCACCATCATGCCCAACCAAAGTAGGCGCGGCGGCGTGCAATCGGAATCTTCCGAAATGCTCGAAGAAGAAGATGTCATCGAGCTGCGCGAAAAAGCGACCTATATCGACGGAGTCTCCCCCATGGTCTCGGTCGGCGGCCAGGCCATCGTCGGGAACAACAACTCGCCCACCACACTTTCTGGCGTTTCCGCAGACTACCTCAAAATCCGCAATTACGAAATCGCAGAAGGCGTCATGTTTGACGACGAAGCAGACCGCATGGCAAAAGTCTGCGTCATCGGGCAAACCGTCATAAAGAACCTCTTCGCTGGCGAGAACCCCATCGGCAAGACGATCCGCTACAAGAGCATTCCACTGAAAGTTATCGGCACTCTCAAAGCTAAAGGTTCCGGCGATTTCGGACAAGATCAGGACGATGTCATCTTCACGCCGTACCAGACCGTGATGAGGCGATTTTCTTCGACCACGAATATCAGGCAAATTTACGCGAACTCCATCGGCGAAGGCTATGCCGAAAAAGCGACCGAAGAAATCATGGGAATCTTGAAAGAACGCCGCAGCTGGACCAAACCCACCGACCCCTTCCGCGTCTTTACGCAAGAAGAAATGATCAAGACCGTCACAAGCACGTCCGACATGCTTTCGCTCGTGCTTACCGCCATTGCAGGAATTAGCTTATTCGTCGGCGGCATCGGCATCATGAACATTATGTACGTCTCCGTGACCGAACGCACCAAGGAAATCGGCCTGCGTATGGCAATCGGCGCACGCGGCAAAGACATCCTCTTGCAGTTTTTGTTCGAATCCATCATTATCAGCTTGCTCGGTGGCGCCATCGGCATCGGCCTTGGCATCGCCGCTTCTGAAATCGTCAAAAACGTCATGAACTGGCCCATGAGCATATCGGTCACGAGCATCTTCGTAAGCTTTGGCGTGTGCTTTGCCACCGGCGTATTCTTCGGATGGTATCCCGCCCGCAAGGCGAGCCGCCTCGACCCGATTGAAGCGTTGAGATTTGAATAGGGTATAGGTTGTAGGTATTAGGTTTTAGGGATTAGGGGAATAGAGTATCAAATAAATTTTAAGCTTCAACAATTTTTCATCATCCCGCGCAAGCGGGATTTTTTGTATTTTCATTTAGCGTAAAATAGGAGGAAAGATGACTCACCCCAAAAATACAACAACATTTACGGCCATTTTTACTTTAGCGGCACTTTCAACATCTGCAGCATTCGCGGCCAGTACCCCTTATGACTTAATCCGCCCCACATGGCCTTTAAATTGGGATGCAAAAGTTTTCGACAAGTTCGACACAACAGTCACCAAGAAAACAGGGATGCTCCCCAAAGCAGCGACACCCGCAAGCTTCAAGGCCGGCGAACTCATGCCCGACACCTTGGACCAAGCCTACCTCGACGCAATAAACACCAAAATTTCGCCATTGCGCATAAACCAAGTGGGCTATCTTAAAAGCGACAAGGAACGGCAATTTTACTTTATAGGAAACGAAGCGACAGAATTCGAAGTCGTCGATGCTTATGGCAAGTCGCTCAGCCCCAAGGTGACAGGTTCATTCAAACCAAGCGAAGCTACGACATCCAGCGACTGGACAATCATTGCGGGCACAAACACATCCACAACCGATCAAGAACGCTACAAGGTCGAAATAACAGGACCTTCCGGCAATATTTTTGTGGGCAGCATTCCGCAAAGCGTCCCCACGGACAAGCGCCTACGCATCAAAGTTGGCAACGAAATTTCTAGCACGTTCATCGTAAGCGACGACGTTTATACCATGGCAAAAGACGCGACGCTCAAGTTCCTCGGCATCCAGCGTAGCGGCAATTCTGATTCCTGGTTCCACGGCCCGAGCCATTTAAAGGACGGCGGCGGCCCCATCGTGACAGACAACGAAGATATCCGCGGAACATTCGATGCATCCTTGGCAGGAACTCTTGCCGGTGGCTGGTACGATTGCGGAGACTACCTGAAAGAATCCCAAACACAAGCTTATGCCTTCATGGCGCTTGCCGTGATGGCGGCCACGAACCCTTCAAAGGACGTTGACCACTACGCTTTCAACCAAGGTGATTTCATCAACACCGACGGCGTGCCCGACATGCTGCGCGAAGCAAAACATGGTGCCGACTTTTTCCTAAAGGCGTACAATTTTGCCAAGGGCGTTATTGACGACATGCCAGTCTCTATCGGAAACTTCGGTCCTGAACACAGTTTCTGGAGCCGCCCAGAAGTTATGGACAATTTTCCTGTTGACAGCTCTACCGCAGCAATGTACTATGGCGGTCCAGCAACAAGAACGGTTCGCCTCGGTGAACTCGGAGCCAACATCTCCGGCGAAATCGCAGCAGGGCTAGCCATCCTCTCCAAGAATTACAAGAATTACAATCCAAAATTTGCAGACAGCTGCTTGACGGTCGCCGAAAAAATGTACGACTTCGCAAAGTCTCTTGCCCAAGGCAAGAACTACAAAAACAACAAGCGCCCGACCTTCAGCACCCACGCCTACAACGGGAACAATGAATTCTATGACGATCTGGCTCTTGCCTCGGTGGCACTTCTCTACGCCACAGGCAAAAAAACTTACGCCGACGACATGATTCGTGCCAAAGACTTGACCCAGGATCAAATCATCAGAGAAGGGGCTGGTCTCTTTGCTGGCGGCTGGTTTGCAAGCCCGGATGCAGCCATGCTAAAGAAAGCCAAAAACACAAGCTGGGCAAACGCACATGCCTACGCACTGTATGCTCTGTACAAGCTCATTCTCGCAGACAAGGCCAAAGCCATAGACGAATACGGCCTCACCGAAGAAGAGCGCATAAACGCCATCGAAGACTGCTTTGCCGACATGATTGCAAACTTGGGCGACTTAAGCGTGGGCAATCTCACGACATACATTACGTTACCGACAAACGATATGGTATGGACTTCCAACACGCTCCATTACGACCCCACATGGTATTTTATGCAAACTGACGCCTCTTGGACATACAACCGCTACCAAGCAGGCAACATCTTTGAAGTTCTCGCTTACGCCGATGTGGCAGCCGACATCGAAAAGCAAGGCATCAAGTTTCCGAGCATGGCTAGCACCGGATTCAACACAAGCGTAATGCACCAGCTTGGCATCAACCAGCTGAACTACATGTTCGGCATGAACCCGTGGGATATTTCGCTTGTATATGGCATCGGCGACAAGAATGACGCGCACCCGCACCACAGGGCATCAAACCCCGAAGGGAAAAACGCACCGGGACTCAGCTATAAATACAGACCTCCCGTCGGAGGACTTTTAGGCGGTATCACTCCAGATAAAACAAACTCTTGGATTCCTTCCTCCAAGAGCTGGGAAGATTACCACATTTCAGAAACTTGCCTTGACGCATCCGCGACTCTTTTATCTGCACTCACCCTTGTAAGCAACGGCGGTAACGATTACTTCGAAAAGCAATGCAACAACTGCAAATCCGACTCTTCTGCAATCTATTCAGGGGAAGGAGTCTATGCGACAACATACCACTATACATTTAGCGATATCGACTTTTTCAATCTCCAAATCCATAACAACACAATGGACGACCTAGACAGCGTCGTTGCATACATCTACTTTGACGCTACCGAGGAAGACGTTAACAGCTGCGGAGTCGTCATTGACGAAGACATTTGCATATCTTATGACATGATCGGATTCAGCAAGCCTTGCAGTAATGACAGAGACATCATAAACTTCATGAGAGCCAATGCTCCTCAGAAAGTAGAAGACACGTACAACAAAGACAAAAAGACTTACACCTGGGCACAACCGATTAGCGTGGGCAAAATCGGCTTTGGCTCAAAAATCCGAATGGACGTAGGCATATCTTCTGGCGTTTCTGTCAACGGGCTATGTGAAACTCTCCGCACTACAACAAAAATCAAGGCCACCGAAGCCTGGAGCTTTACGAGCCACGCTGCAAACAACGACGCCCCGGCCTATGCAGGAACCCCGGACTGGCCCAAGGACCAAGGCGACATGCAAGATGCGCCTAAAGATCCCTACATTGTCATTCGCAGCAAGGGAAAACTTTTGTGGGGTTACGGCCCAGCCAAGACCACCAACGACCGCGTGAACATCACAAACGTCGCAAACATCAGTAAAACCCGCATGCAGCTGAACGGCAACAGACTCTTCGCCTTTACAACAGCACAAGGGACAAAGACTCTCAAGCTTTTCGACCTGCTCGGAAACCAGCTGATGGAAAAGACCTTTGACGGAACTCGCACAGAAGTAAACCTCGCAAATCTTCCACACCGCGGGACTCTAGTCGCAAGGATCATGCAAAACAACAAACAACTTGCGATACAAACATTTAGGTATTAGGTTATAGGGATTAGGGATTTGCAAATAACGGCGGGCTTAGGCCCGCTTTTTTACATTCTCTGTAAAATAAAAAAAACAACACTTTTTTATTTTCTCTCGTCTCTCGTCTCTCGTCTATAATCTATTTTAAAATCATGAATTTTCTTGAATTTTTACAACCGATGCCGGTCGTGGGCATTCTCCGCGACATTCCTCAAGGTGCAGAAGAAGCGTGCGTGAACGCATCCGCCAAATGCGGTCTGAAGGCGATTGAAGTCACGATGAATACCGCCGCCGCTACTGAAATTCTCTCAAAGCTCAAATCTTACGCCAAGCCTCTTGGCATCAAGGTCGGTGCAGGCACTGTCCGCCATGGGAGCGATGTGGAAAAAGCGATTTCTGCCGGTGCTGAATTCATCGTCACGCCGAACACGCGTCACGAAGTCATCCGACTTTCGAATACCGCAGGCATCCCGATTATTCCGGGAGCGCTCACTCCGACCGAAGTGCAGAAAGCATACGACCTCGGTGCAACCGCCATCAAGATTTTCCCGGTGAACTGCGTGGGCGGTCCCGAGTACATCAAGGCTCTGCGCGGGCCGTTCCGCGACATTCCGTTGATGGCATGCGGCGGCGTGAATGCAGAAAATGCGGCTAGCTACCTCAAGGCAAGCGCAAACTTGCTCTCGTTCGGCGGAAGCATCTTCAACGCGGACCTCATGAAAGCAGGCGACTGGACGACAATCGAATCTAAACTCCAGAAGTTGCTCGATGCAGTGAAAGCTGCGATTGCATAAAATGGCGACCCCGGAACTAGTCCGGGGTGACAATTGCGAAAATGCCGCGGAATCCCGTGGCATTTTTTAATCCTTCGATAAGTGACTTTCGAGACAATAATGGGTCCTATCGCCAAATGCAAACCAAGAAATAATGGTTCCCCTCCGCTTCGCTTCGAGGATGACAGGCTCCAGGATGACAGCTTCGAGGATGACGGAATGTGTAAGCTGATCCCGGAATAAATCCGGGATGACAAGAATGCGATACGAGACTTCACTGGATCCCCTCACTTCGTTCGAGGATGACGAAATTCTTTCGTCTTTGTACAAGTACCAAATGCTAGGCTCAGTTATAGGTCAGCGAGCTGCCCTGCAACATTCACCTTACGCATTTGTCGTCTAAACACGTTCCGCACGCATTTTGCGTTTGCATTCGTACATCGAAGAATCCGCGCTCTGGAGCATCTCGTCCATATCCTTGTAATCTTCGGTGGAGCAAGCGATACCATACGCAAAGCCTACAGTCTGGTCAACAATCGTAAGAGCCTTGACCGCCGCCTGCATGCGTTCCGCACAAACTACAGTTCCCTTCAAGTCGGTATCCGGGCAAAGCACTAAGAATTCGTCTCCACCCATTCTAAACAACATATCCGATTCACGAAGCAGCTTTTCGCAGACGCTCACAACAGAACGGAGCAACAAATCGCCCGCCAAATGTCCATGTTCGTCATTGACGCGTTTCAGCCCATTCAAGTCAAAATAAATTAACGAAAACTGAGTACCGTAACGTTTACTGCGGGCAAACATTTCGCGGAGAGAGAATATCGCATGCCTACGGTTATAGGCTCCCGTCAAATCATCCGTCAACGATATATCGCGCAAGTTGCGTAGAGATCTCGTCAAACGCAAATGGACACCAATTCTTGCAAGCAAAATATCAGGAGCTGCCGACTTACAGACAAAATCAGAAGCTCCCGACTGGAATCCTTGCGTCACGCTAGCTTCGTTCTCTTGATTCGTGAGGAAAATTATGGGAAGATTATCTAGCGGGAATTGCTTGCGGATGTTCAAACAAACTTCATAACCGTTCATTTCCGGCATGTTGACATCGAGCAAAACAAGCTCCACCGGATTACGATTCAAGTACTCCAAAGCTTCAGCGCCAGACTTGCAGACAATAACTTCGTAGCCAACGTCCGTCAAGATGCCCGAATTCTTTTTAGACTCCAACTCGTCATCATCAACGATTAGAATTTTTTCTTCTACCATTTTTACTCCTTGCCATCCCTACACTCGCCCAATCCAGACCAAAAATAAAATTACTCAAGGAACTCGATTGGCGGAGCAGACTCGACAAGCCCCATTTGAGATGCCAATTTAAAGAAAATTGCAAGCGACTGTTTGCGTTCATCCGTAAAACGGTAATCCAAGACACTAAAATAATCTTCGATCAAAGGGCGAGGCAAGCTCACTGGATATTTTGCAAGCCACACGTCCAAAGCTTGCGACGGATTTTTGCGGAATTCCCGAATGCCAATTTCCAACCGATCCATGAAATTTTCAAGCACTGGCTTCAACTGCGGCTGGAGAGCATCCTTTGAAATAAGCCACGCCCCAAACACAAACGGAAGCCCTTGCCATTCTTGCCAAAGCGTTCCTAAATCATAGCTGAACGCAAAGCGGCGGCGTTCGTTTTCTTCAAGCGCCAAGTCGCCAATCAAAAGGCACGCATCATCCGCGTCCTCCGCAGCAAGCCCCGACACATATTCGGGCTTAAGCCCATAGCGGTTTTCCAAGAGAATCCTTAATAACGTAACAGAAGTTTTGCTCTGCGAAGTCATGCGGACGCGCTTACCGGAAAATTCTTCTATCGGGAACTGCGAAAAAAGCTTGACCGACCGCACTTCGAAGGAACACGACGTACAAAGCGAAGGCGACAACACAAAAGCACCGGGCTTTTGCGCAAACGTAATCGACGATGCCGGAGAAAGATGAATCGAGCCATCCTTGAGACCTGCACAATGCGCACTCGGCGGGCCATCCAAAAATTCTATATCCGGAAATTCATTTTCACGCCCAACAGAATTAAAGAAAAACGGCGCACAGACTAAAAAAGGGATTCGGCCAACACGGAGAGTCATGTAAAAAAGTTAAATTTTTACACGTGGTAAAATTGTAGGCCACATCAAAAACAAACCGATTAAATAATAAGTTAATGGCTAAAGAATAATGGCTGTATTTCACGTGAAGAAGACCTCGCTCGGCGAGGACCAGACCAGTCTGGTTTTCAAAGGCAAGATTGTAGAAGGACCCATCAGCAAGGGAATGACCATTGAAATCCCTGTAACGCAGGAAGCCGTCGTCAAGATGAAAATTTACGACGTAATCCAGTTCGACAAGCAAAAGGACGAAGACAAGAAGGTGGGCCTGGTTGTAGATTTTTATAACCTTCCCGACGATATGGAAGTCATTATGGACTTGAATATCGCCGACGAAGATTTGAATATCGTAAACGAATAATTCATTCAAACCGGCTGTTCCAGCAGCCAAAGTATGGGATGTCACGCATGAAAGAAAGATTGCGCGGAGTGAATTTGGGCGGATGGTTCAGTCAGGTGGACTGTATCGAAGAGAAGGACCCTGTCGGGTTTCCGGGGGTTATCGAACACATCAAGACGTTCCTTGGAACAAGCGATTTTAAACGCATCCACGATGCGGGGTTCAACCACGTACGCTTGCCGGTGGACTACTTTAATTTGTTTAAAGGCGACGATCTCAAGCCCGACGAAGAAGCGTTCACTCTGCTCGACAAAGCGCTCAAGGACATTCAGGACGCAGACCTGGACGTGATTTTGGACTTGCACAAATGCCCGGGTCACGATTTTCACTTGGCAAGCAATCACGAACAAGCTTTCTTTGCTGACGCGAACGCCCGCAAGGACACCCGCAAGATTTGGGCTTTTTTAGCCGAACGCTACAGCTCCATGCCACGCGTAATGATGGAACTTTTGAACGAACCTGCCGCAAGCGACTCCAAGGTTTGGGACAAAGTCAAGGACGAAATCTTTTGGGAAATCCGCAAGCACGCGCCCAAGAACACGATTGTCGTAGGAGCGAACAAGTGGAACAGCGCAAGAGAATTCGAATTCCTCACTCCGCTCGACGACGACAACGCCATCTACAGTTTCCACACCTACACGCCGGTGACGTTCACGCACCAAGGTGCCGCCTGGATTGACGACCCGTTCTTCAAGATCGAACGCCCGTGGCCAGGCGACTACGCCGCCCCCGAAGGAGATTGCGCCACGCGACTCCATGTGGAATTTGGCCAGTGGGACAAGTCCCGTTTGCAGGCGAGCATCCAGAACGCTCTCGATTTCCGCGCCAAGTACGACTTGCCCGTAAGCTGCAACGAGTTCGGTGTGTATGTACAAGTTCCCCGCAAGTATCAGCTCGCCTGGATGCGCGATTTTCTCGACATTCTCCGCGATGCCGACGTGGGTTACAGCTACTGGAACTACAAGAATCTGGACTTCGGCCTTGTTTCGAAGGGCGAATCGCTCCACAACGATTTACCGCAGTACAACAACCCCGAACGTCTTGACACGGAACTCATGGAAATGATTGCGAAGGGGTAACGGCGGAGCCGCAGTAAGCAGCCAGCAGAACTCAGAATTTAGACAAGAACGCCTCGGATTAAATCCGGGGCATTTTTTACTATTGAGCAACTAACAAATAGCACATTTGCCACAGTCCCTTGCTAACAGTTGTTGACGAAATGAACGGTCAAAATTCCGACCCCTTGCATTTTATTTTTGGCTTATATATTTTTTAGTACGGATCCATTGAGGATGCCATCCGGTCCAGCCGGGCGTTAATATATCAGTTACTTTTATTCTAACAACTAACAAATAGGATACTCATGGCAAGACCCATCAGAGAAACTCCGATTTTGTTCGGCGAGGATGCTCGCCGGTTTATCGCCCGTATGCAGGAGAGGCACCCCGAAACTCCGGAAGCTCGTGCCCAACGTTTACGGGACTACGAATTTTTCCTAAAAGCTTTTGAACGAGGCATGCGAGAAAAGCGTGCCCGCGAAGCCGCTAACGGAGGTAAAGATCCATGGTTCGACAATATATAGATAACGAGTCTATTCGATTTATTCGACTGCAACCATTCAACAAAGTCAAAAGTTTTGACTGCGGAGATGCTGATTTAAACGATTTCATTTTAAATCGCGCAACTCTTTTTGACAAATACATGTTAGCGGTCAGCTACACCTGTGTTGACATCTGCGCCAAAAATCAAAAACTCGGTACACAAGTTCTAAACATCATCAAGTCCATGTTCGTCATCAACAACAAGACAGGCTGTCGCTTTATAACGGTTGACGCCTACTTGGCAGCAGTTCCGTTCTACGAAAAGAACGGATTCCGCATGATGAATCTGGAAGACAACGATCCGCATACACGATTGATGTACTTCGACTTGATGGATCTGGTGGCGTAAGGCAATAAACGGAAAAAGACCTACTCGACTCCGAATTCATGGAAATGATTGCAAAGGGGGAGTTAGAACTTAGAGCTTAGAACTTAGAGGTTCGTCCTGAAAGGAAAGTCGCGACCGACAGGATTCTTTCAGTTCATAATTTTACAATGCCCGCCATGTGCGGGCATTTTTTACGCGGCCACTTGACGCAGCAACAGACATTCAAAAAAAGAAGAGTAAATCTACTCTATATCGAACATTTTCGCGGGGAGAATGTGCCTCGCTTTTGCAGAAACGATTTCCATCACAACGCTTTGCAGACCTCTCATTATAATCCTCATCTTTGTTAGGATTAAACGTCCTATCATAGGCCCCCAACATCCCAACGGCATCACCCAAATTCCAACCAAACGAATCCGGTTTGTCAATATAATTGGCAGCAATAGTGTAAGCATCCCTTATAGCACCACTATTACATTCACTTTCAAAGCCTTGTGTTTCTGGTGCTGCTCCATGCACCAAAACCACATTGTAGTGATTTAGCGATTCCATCGGCTTTGGAATAGCAAATACAACACAGACGATTGCAATAATAAGACAAAGAAATGTTTTCATGACCAATTTCCTTATTTCGTAACAATTAGATCTTCAGAGGGATAATAACTTATCAAGGAACCCGTAGAATCAACAAATGAATTATCTTTTAGCCATGTTTCAGGATAATTCGCATCAAAGCCATCCTTCTTTATTTTAGTCACAAGCATTCCTTTCTTATATACCTGCGTCATCATAAAATTTCCATACAACACAGGAGAATAACCCAAAAAATCTCGTTCCTTCGTATTTTCCAAGGAATCTACAACATCATCTAAAGTCAGTATGCTTATGGATCCCATGACATCTCCCAATCTTTTCACGCACAAAGTCGCCCCATCAATGTACGTGATATCATCACATCCTTCCAGCCACGCATATTCGCCTAAAAATTCCAGATTCTTCACGATTCCTGATACTGTATCCAACACAGCATAAGGGCACTCCTTTTGATTTTCCATCTTGAGCAAAACATTTCCATCAATCCAAGGGCGTCCGTATTTTCGCCAATCACATCTGCACGGGATCTCGCAATTCCACTTCCGAACAACTCTGGGTCTCTCACCAATCTTCCAAAAGCCAAATTCGTTCTTTGCATTTGAAAAAAGCACGGTAGAGTCACTGTAATAGCCGCTAATTAAACTGATTTCACCATCAACCGTATCCCCCCAATATGGAGATTGTTGTTTTCTATAATTCACCAAGAACAAACCGTCGTTTGTCCCCCCACGTTCACATTCTTCGCTGCCCATGAAAACATCATGACAATCTTCATACCCCCTGGAATTCGTCAGCAAAGCAAGAGAATCATCTATTATTGCAACTAGGGTTCCCTCATATCGTCCACCCCACCGCCGATAATCATCATCCCCACACCCCCACATGCATACGCATGCGAGCACGCCAATCGCAACACAAATCAGCCTAAAAATTCCACCCATCATAAAATCCCTCCCTTGTCTTTTTAAAACAAACAAGAAATAAATTTATCCAATGTAAATATACGCAAGAAGCAATTCACAATCAATGAACATCATCCGCTTTTACGACAAACGGTCAAAAATACTGCATGAAAAGTTCGCTTATCTGTATGATTCGCCATGTTTACTATAAAAGCCCCGACGAAACGCAAACCATCAGGGCATATTCTATTTGATAAAGACCTATATTTAGGCGACTTGCTTTTTACGGGATTTTGGAATAAACCGCGGTTCCATCTTTTCAGCTTTCGCCTGAGCAAGGAACATGTTGATTAGAACCTGATACGAAATATCAGTCTTTTCGGAGAGAGCCTTGAAATAGGCAAGGACCGACTCACTGATGTTGATGCAAATCGTCTTCTTGACGTGACGAGATAACTCGGATGATTTCATCTTCGTCATAGAACATTGTCCGAGCTTCCTCAAAAGTCACCTTATGCTTGGCGAAATTGATTTTAGCCTTTTTTCGTCCCATTCGAATATCATATATATACAGAGTGTATAAAAGTCAAGTTATTTTTCGCATTAGGACGAGCCCGGGCGTTGCGGGCTGGCGTCTGAAGCCCGCTAGAAGGGGTAGCATAAGACTTGCCCTAGATCCTTCGACTTCGCTCAGGATGACAGCCTGCTTTACATCTCTATAAGAATTCCGGCGTGGAAATAGATGTAACCATAGCCGGAGTTGTTCAAGAACTGGTAGCCGCCAGACACGATGATGGACGAGTTGTCGCCATTCTTGATATCAAGGCCTGCTCCTGCACGCCAGAACATCTGATGGTCCTTGCCGAACATGTAGCCAAAATCGCCTGTGGCGACCGGCAGCACGGTGCGTCCTATCGGGAGACGCACCCAGAGGCTTCCAGACAAAGGAATATAGCCCACGTTATTGAGTTCCTCGTATCCGCCGCCTAGGCCCGCAAAAAGCATCTGGTCAATCGGATACCAGAAGTGCCCATAAAAGCTCATGTTGAAGTGGCCCATGCTGCTCACGCGATTGCAAATGCCGCCTTGAGCGTCCAAAGTCAATGCGTTTGCCGGGACTGCGACAAAAGCAAAGGCGAATATGATAGCTGTCAAAATTTTTTTCATAGGTCTATACACTAATATACAAATTATTATTCATTTACGAGAGGGGAATGTGTAAACTGATCCCGGAATAAATCCGGGATGACAGCACGGTACAAGACGTTACTGGATCCCCTCACTTCGTTCGAGGATGACGAATTCCTTTCGTCTTTGTACAAGTACCAAATGCTAGGCTCAGTTATAGGTCAGCGAGCTGCCCTGCAACATTCGCCTTACGCATTTGTCGTCTGTAGCCCGGAGGGCGGTCTTTCGTCTGATACTACTCGTCGCTGCGAGCTTCACGTTTCCAGCCGCCGCTACGTTCGCGTTTAAACGCAAGGAAGAACCCTTTAAGCATCGCAAAATTCATGAGCAAAAAGTAGTAAGCGCTCGGCAGAATTTTCGTCACTGCGACAATAAGCGCAAGCGTCATGCATCCAAAAGTCACCTGATAGAAAAGGCCCTTCGTCAAAAGCAACGCATTTGCGACATACAAAAGAATGATGATATGCGGCGAAAACCAGCGCACAATCTTATGCGAAAAGAACAGATACGCCAACAGCGGGCGGAACGGATTCAAAAGTGGCAGATAAGAGAACAAGTAATTGAAGTTCGCACGACCGATACGCACTTTACGTCTAAATTCACCGCTCGATTCTTTCGAAGTCTGTTCCGTACCGATAGCGCTAGCTACGAATGTGCAGTAAAAACCTTTCTGCAAAATTTTCGTCGTCACAAAGAAGTCGTCCATGACGCTCTTCTTCACCGGGAGTTCCGTATAAAGTTCCTTGCGAATCGCATAAAGAGCGCCGTTACCGCCAATCAAGCGGTCGAGCACGCCTTCAAATTTTTTGATTTCACTTTCCAAATCCCAGTAAGAACTTTCGCCCTTGCCCAAAACACTTCCGCTCTTGTCCGAAAGAATCAAGTGACCGCAAACGCAACCGATTTTTTTGTCATGGAACGGATCGACAAGTTTACGCACCACATTCGGGAAGAACATCGTATTTGCATCGCAGAACAGCAAAATGTCGTTCTTTGCAATTTTCTGCAAGCGGTTCAGCATCGCCGCCTTGCCCGCATTTTTCGAAGCTTTGACCAACGTAATTCCCTGGTCCGCGTAACGCGCAATAATTTCTGCCGTCTTGTCCGCAGAACCGTCATCGCCAATCAAAACTTCAAGCTTTTCCTTGGGGTAATCAATTTCGAGAATATTCTGGATTTTGCGTTCAATCACCGCTTCTTCGTTAAAGGCCGAAATCAAAATGGAAACAGTCGGCAATTCCACCGTTCCAGCAACAGGCTTTTTTCTACGCTTGAAGATTTCGCTCACAAACGGGAGCGTCATCGGGAACAACAAATAGCAATGAACGATCAAAAAAAGCAAAACCCAAAAGGCTATTTGCACATAAAAGAGAATGTCTTCACTCATTTCGAAATCCACTCCTTCTCTTTTTCAAGAATTTGATAAAGCAAGTACTTCATTTCTTCTGCCGTATAGGAATCCTTGATGGTCAAAATCGAAAGGCCCTTCGGGGCAATCAGAACAAACGCGGGGAGCACGCTCAGGTTCCACACGTCAAAGTAGCAACGCTGCACGGTCTTGCGTTTGTTATCGCAGACAATCGTATCTTGCGAATCCACATCAAGCTTTACTGGGAAAAATCGCGTATTCAAAAGCGAAGCGACCGTCGGATCCGAATAAGTGTTCGCATCCATAATCCGGCACGGGACGCACCAGTCCGCATAAAGATCGACGAATATGAGCTTGTTCGCCCCTTTCGCTTTTTCAAGAGCTTCGGTGTAATTCATCCAGTGCACAAGTTTCGGCTTTGCCGGAGGAGTTGCAAAAGCAGAAAGAGCAAGGCTCAAGGCCATTACGACCCACAAATACGCTTTCATCACTTTTTCCCTTTCTTTTCCGGTTTCGGCTTCGGAATTCCAAGCAAAGAATCAATCCTATCCGTAACGGCCACTTGGAACACAAGCCAACGTCTTTCATCATCGAGAACTTTATCTACAGACTTGATAAATTCTTCTCGGCTGTAGCCGTACTTCGTCAAAATGTCACGGCGGGCAATACGACTAAAAGGTGTTTCGCCACCATAGACTTGTTCTGCGACACGCATTTCGACAAACGCAGCCACAAGGCGTTCATCCGCTTTTTCAGGAGAATCGGAACACGCCACAAATGCAAAAAGAGCCGCTCCGAAAAACGCGAAACGAAGCCCGGTTTTCCAAGCTCCGATTCTAGCGAATTTAGACAACGTTCTTTTGTACATCGTCATACCAATTTATTCAAATGCGAGACATCCGAAAAATTACTTTCGGTCTTCCAAAGCATTCTCGAAAAGACCATCGACGTAATCGCTCTTGTTGAATTCCACGAGCTGGTCAATGCGTTCGCCCATGCCGACCCAACGGATCGGGATTTGCAACGAGCTTGCAATCGAGAGCACGGAGCCACCGCGCGCGGTTCCATCGAGCTTTGTCACCACAAGACCGGTCAAGGGGAAGCTCTGGTTGAAAATCTTCGTCTGGTTGATAGTGTTCTGTCCAGTGTTGCCGTCTATCACGAGCCACATGTCGTGCGGCATTTCCGGGCTCACCTTCTTGATGACGCGGACAATCTTCTTGAGTTCTTCCATCAAGTAGTCTTTGTTGTGCAAACGACCTGCGGTATCAATCAGCACCACATCGCAGCCACGGGCCACCGCCGCATTGCAAGCGTCAAAAGCCACGGCAGCCGGGTCGGAACCTTCCTGATGCTTCACGAATTCGGCACCGCTGCGTTCGGCCCACGTTTCGAGCTGGTCAATCGCCGCCGCACGGAACGTATCGCAAGCGGCAATCATCACCTTCTTGCCTTCGTCTTTCCAGCGTGCAGCCAACTTACCGATTGTCGTCGTCTTGCCCGCACCGTTCACGCCAATCACGAGCACCACATGCGGCTTGCCCTTGAGTTCGAACGGCGGAGGGTCCTTTAAGAGGCGTTCCGCTTCACTCCTCATGATGTCGAGCACCTGCTCCGTCGTGAGCGACTTGCCCAAAGCGTTTTCGCGAAGCGCATCCGTCAAGAGGAACGCCGCTTCGACGCCGACATCAGCCTTGATGAGATGCTCTTCGAGTTCTTCGAGCGTCTCGTCCGTAATCTTACCGGCACCGACAATACCCTTCAACTCCCCGAGGAGAGCGTCGCGGGTCTTCGCGAGGCCACTCTTAATTGCAGAAAATAAACCCATTAGATAATACTCTCGACTTTATCCACGAGACCGTAGGCCTTCGCTTCTTCGGCAGACATGAAGTTGTCGCGTTCGGTGTCGCGGTCAATCTGTTCAATCGTGTGGCCAGACGTTTCGGCAAGAATCTTGCCCGTGATGCCACGGATGCGAAGCATTTCTTCGGCCTGGATCTGGATGTCGCTTGCAGGCGCCACAATTTCGCCGTGAATGAGCGGTTGGTGAATCATGATGCGGGCGTTCGGCCATGCAGCGCGCTTGCCCTTTGCACCGGCAGTGAGGAGCACGGCACCCATCGAGGCGGCCTGTCCGCAGCAAACCGTCACGACATCGCTCTGGATAGCGTTCATGCAGTCGTAAATCGCAAGCCCGCTCGAAATCACGCCCCCCGGGCTGTTGATGAAGAAATAAATATCATCGTGATTCAAAGAATCCAAATACAGGAGCTCCTTCACAATGCGTTCGGCACTTTCGTCATCGACACCACCCCACAAGAAAATTCTTCGCTTGGAGGCGAGGTATTCTTCAGCCTTCTTGAGCATGTCCGGGGTCTGCTTTTCTTTGTTTTCGTTACAATCTGCCATAAAAATTCCTTTTGTTCGGGTATAATTTAGAAAATTCGCAATTAGCAGTAGGAAGTAGGAAGTAGGAAGTAGGCGGTGATTAGGGAATAGAAAGTAAGCAGTGGTTAGTGATTAGTGGTTAGGGGGAGTAAATGGTTGACAGAAGTTAGACGCTACGCTTGTAGAACTTAGTTACTAGATTCAACATGGTCATTCTGAAGCCGTCATCCTGAGGAGTTCACGACGAAGGATCCAGTTATATCTTGTTTTTAATGCATCGCTCGCCTTATGCATTTTCCATCTCTCGTCTTTGTATATTCGCCTTCGGCTCATATACCAGTAGTGTGCAAGGTTATGATGCAGCAGAATACTTGTGTTCTGATATATCATAATCGCAACCACGAACGCCAAAGGCGTTCAATGCTGGGCTCGGTCATGACAATCGTACTTTGTCCGCTTGTCGCGACGCTCGCCTTATGCTAAATTTACAGCCATGCCAACCGATTCACCAAAATACCTCGTCGGGCTTGTCGATCCCGAAACGCTAACCGCCGCCGAAAGCGAAGAACTCCACCCATCACGCATTGATTACGAAAATTGCGACATCCTCGAAATCCGTTATGACTTTTTCGACGAATCCGAATGGCTAGGGCTTTCAGGGCGTGTCCGCAAAATCGCACCGAAAGCGATACAGTTGGGCACGATCAGACTCAAACGCGACGGCGGGACTTTCCCCGATGCAAGAGCCATCGAGCGTACCGCCTTATGGCAAAAAATTCTCAATGCCGCGGACATTCCGGAATGGCTAGATCTTGAACGAGACTATCTCCACGACTTTAACGAACTCCGCGAACTCGCCGAACCGAAAGGCGTTAAAATACTCGTTTCGGAACACAACTTTACCCGCATTCCAGGCGACCTTGAACTCAAGAACTACCTCACCGACGTCAAACGAATCAAGGCAGACGGTATCAAAATCGCCGCCATGAGCAACACCGACGAAGACTGCACAAGGCTGTACAAGTTCGCCAAAAAAGCAAAAGGGTTCAAACTGATTGCAGCTTTCGGCATGGGCGAAACAGGGAAAATCAGCCGAATTTGGTCGCTCAAGGAAGGAGCAAACCTCACTTACGGCTCCATTGGCAAAGCAGCCGCACCCGGTCAAATCGACGTCGCTCTCATGAGAAAAGCCATCGACAAGCTCGAAATTACGACTTCACAGATAGAATTATCATCTTTTTTAAACATATTTTAGGTACAAATCTTTCCTAAATGGCAAATTTTTTCTAAAATATTTGTTTGATAAGCACATTAAAAGGAACGTTATACATCATGCGACTTTCTGAAAGATTTGTAGATAATTGCATCTTGATTAATTCTTCCAGTGAAACGAAGGAAGCCATTCTTAACGAATTGGTCGATACACTCTGCAGCGCTTACAAACTAGACCACCGTGACGAAATTTTCGAGGCCATTTGGAGCCGCGAAAAAAGCCGTTCCACGGGCATTGGTTGCGGTCTTGCAGTTCCGCATGCCAAAAGCGATTATGTAGATCGTATGTGCATGGTCGCCGCCACCATCGAAAAAGGTCTAGATTTCCAGTCCTTTGACGGCGAACCGGTTTATTTGCTCATCCTCATCGTGAGTCCGGGCAACACTGTCGGGCCGCACCTCAAGGCGCTCTCTTCTGTGAGCCGTTTGCTCGCTGACGGGAACGTGCGCAAGGACCTCATCGCTTCCAAGACACCGGCAGAGTTCCTCACCATCCTCCGCGCCGCAGAAGACAAGTACTTGTAGCAGCGCCAGAGGCGCAGTGATTAGTAAACAGTAGGCAGCCCTTCGACAGGCTCAGGGACCTGACTAGGTTGGTGAGCTTGCCGAACCATGCCGCGATTATAAAAACTTCCGACTTCCTACCGACTACTTCCTACTAACCACCAACCACTAATCACTAACCACTAACCACTTTCTCACCTCTTGACAGCTTTCAATTGCTTTACTATATTTGGTTTCACCTCGGACGGTTAGCTCAGTTGGTTTAGAGCGCTGCTTTCACACGGCAGAGGTCACTGGTTCAAATCCAGTACCGTCCATTCGAAAAGGCTTCCGCAGGGAAGCCTTTTTGTTTATGTACAAATTTTCTATTTTAAAAGAACGCAACCAATATACGTAGCTGGGGCATTTAAAAGGTATGAATTATAAAAAAGCAGTCGTTCTCGGTATTCTTGCGTCAGCATCGCTTGTTTTCGCTGACGGTCCATGGACTCTAGCCGCATGCCTCAAGCAGGCCAAAGAAAAAAGCCTCAAACTCGAATCCGCGAAACTCCGCGAACAGAAGGCCGACGTGAGCATCGAGCAAGCGAAGGTCGCAAACTACCCCACTCTTTCGGCAAGTATTGGCAATTCCCTTTACGATTCCCCGTTCCGCGATGGTCCGCAAGACCATTACCGCTTAAGCGTCGGCATTAGCGGTTCTTATACGCTGTGGGACGGCGGCTCTACAAAGCTTTCCATCCAAGCAAGCGAGCTGAACAAAGAAGCGACACGGCTTTCGACTAAAGAAACAGAACGCACCATCCAGGAAAGCGTTCTGAACGCCTACATGAACTTGCTTGCCGCTATCGAAAAGTTGCGCACCGCAGATGCATCCGTCGAACTGGCAAAGGCGGAATTCGAGCATTACAGCACGTTGTTCGAAGCAGGTTCCATCACCAAGAAAGATTTGACGCAATCGCAAGCGAACGTTTTGCAAAAAGAAGCGGCACAGCTTTCCGCACAGTTGAGCGTCAACACAACAAAGACGACTCTCCGCCAACTTTTGGAACTCCCCGAAAGCGAAACGTTCGAAGTATCCGCTCCCGAAACGGAAACTCCTTCGCCGGACGCTCTCAGCCCCATTCCTTCGCTGAACGAACTTCAAAAGTCTGCGACGGACAACAACCCCGGCTTAAAGTCCGACAGCATTTCTATCCAGGTTGCCAAGAAGAACACGGAAATCGCAGGCAAAGGCAAGTCCGTCAGGGTTTCGCTCGGAGCAAGCGCAAGCACGGGCCTCCAAGCATGGGAATCCGGCAAGTACGGCAGCCAAGTCAAGAACGGTTATTCGCACAGCATTTCGATGAACATCAACATTCCAATCATTGACGGCGGTGCGACAGAGAACAAAATATTGCAGGCTCAGCTCAGCGAAACCGAAAGCATGGTGGCGTTAAAAGAGCAGGCAAAGACTCTTGAAAACACCATCGAGAAACTTTATCTGAACGCTCTCAGTGCCGACATGCAGTGGAAGGCCGCCATCCTCCAAGTCGAAGCGGAAAACGAAGCTTTGCTCGTCGCCGAAGAACAACGTAACGTCGGAGCGCTCACTTATACCGATTACCTTTCGCAAAAGAACCGTCTCGAAAGCGCACAATCCACGCTCACGAACGCAAAATACACAAGCTTGCTTGCACGCAATCTGCTGGATTTGTACCAAGGAAAGCTGGACTAGAACACAGGCCCCGGAATAGTTCGGCAGGCTCACCAACCTTAGTCCGGGGAGACAGAACAAACGATGTCATGCCGGACTCCGTTCCGGCATCAGTTGTTGATTAAAAGAATGCTGGCCCCGGAATAGTTCGGCAGGCTCACCAACCTTAGTCCGGGGTGACAATGTGAAGGGTACTGCACTGGATCCCCTCCGCGTTGCTCCGAGGATGACGGTGAAAAGACAAAGCGCCCGTAAGGGTGCGTGCTCATACCTACCTAACTTCTTCCTACCGCCTACTTCCTACTTTCTACTTCCTACTGCCTACTGCGGCGTAGCCGCTACACCAACTTTTCGGCTTCGCCTTCGGCGTATTTCCCGTACAAAATAGAAACGATATCTTTCTTTGCAATTTTCTGGCCCGTTTCCTTGAGGCTCACGCGGAGCCTGTCGAGCATCGCCTTATCGATTTCTTTCCAGTACTGGTTCGTCTCGTTGATGGTCCAAAGCTTGTCATCGCCGCCACTGACGGTCACGAGTTTCGCCTTGAAAAACGTTCCCAACGCACGGTTGATGATGCTGCTCGTCGTGCCCGCGATGTTCTTCGAAACGATTTCCTGAACCAGGTCCTGCTTGCTCATGGGCACGAACGACGTGATGTCGCACGCTTCCGCATAAATTTTCTTGAGCATGTTGCGCGGGAACATGTCCCAGCCCTTGCGTTTTAAAGCCTTCGCCAGAATCATCTGCGAATCTTCTTCGACGGTCACTTTCTGTTCGGCAAGCGATACCGTATAAGAACCGCCGCCGGCATCTGCCATTTGCACAAAGTCTGCGGATTTCACGAAATCCTTGAACGTCTTGAAACCGAGGCGTTTTTCGTTAAACGCATTGTCCAGCCCGAGCATCTTGGGCTTTAACGCCGCAAGGAGAATCGGGCCGTCTTCTTTTTGCAGCACGTTCCTGAGCATTTCCATGGAATCGATTTTTTCAGAAACCAGCTGATTTGCTCGTTCCTTTGCATCGGCGGCTTCATCGCCCGAATCGTCGTCCATTGCAGTCGTATCGTCGGTATAAATGTATCTCGAACAAGAATTCTTGACGCACTCGCTCAGCGGAGACTTCGGCCCCACGCCAATCACTTCCTTGCCCTGCTCGCGGAGTTTGCGGAACAAGGGCGAAAAGTCGGAATCGCCTGTCGCAAGCACAATCCACTGCACCTGCGAATCGAGCGCGACTTCCATCGTATCGACCGTCATCTTGATGTCCGTCGAATTTTTACCGCTCACCGGGTGGAACGTGTGAACCAGCTCGAATCCGTTCTCGTTCAACGTCGATTGCAGCGAAATCAGCTCACGGGAAGACCACTTGCCATACGCCTTTCGCACGACAATCTGCCCCAGCGGCAAGAGTTCGTCCATCAGCGACTGCACGCCGTCCTTTTTGATCCAGTTGGTCAGGTTCTCTGCATCGATAAAAATTGCAATGTGGTTCATGATGGTATATATAGTAAAGACAAGAGACGACAAACACCTATAGGGTGAACGATGCATGAAAAATTATTTTCATATATTCAAACCGTTTTGCAAGACACAAAGCATCATCGCGACCATGGAGGACACATCCAGCATCCACAATCTCGGTTCACAAATAGAAAAACATCAATGGCACCAAAGTGACAATTACAAGCAGGCAACAAAGACCTCTAAGATACACTCGATACACTTGGTGTTGCCTATGGTAAACATTAAAATGGGGTACATGGGTACGATTTGTAAAAATTAAAGGTATTTTTTATCTAAAAATGAGGTTTTGTATGCGTAAACATCTATTTGCTGCATTAGCGTTCACGGTGCCATCTTTTGCCATTCCGCTGGTAAACCAGCTTGGTTTTGCCCCCGAATCCGAAAAGACCGTTGTCATCCCCGGCAACGACGCCAATCCGCTTGAAGTCCGCGACATGAATGGCAACGTGGTGCTTACGCTCGAAGCCCCGATGGTCTATGACTGGGAATACAGCGGCGAAGAAGTCCAGACTTACGACATTTCGTCTATCAAGAAACCGGGCACATACCGCCTGTTCAGGGACGGCTACATCGGGAATCCGATTGTGGTGGGAGAGAATGTCTATGAAGACGTAACAAAAGCTGCTCTCAAGTGGTTCTACTACCAGCGTGCAGGCATGGCTCTGGAAACGCGTTATGCAGGCAAGTGGGCGCGCGCGGCGGGCCATATAGACGATAAGGTGATTGTCTATGGCACGGACCTCCCGACAGCGACGGCGGTCGCGAAGGCGAATGGTAAGGCGGCTCCGAAGAAGGCGGATGCTAAAATTATCAAGTCGCAGCGCGGCTGGTACGATGCAGGGGACTACGGCAAGTACATCGTGAACTCCGGGATTACCGTTTTTACGCTTCTGGAGCTTTACGAACACTTCCCAGCATTCATGGACTCCCTTCATTGGAACATCCCGCGTGAATTCCCGAAAATGCCGGAGCTTTTGGAAGAAATCCGCTGGAATCTGGACTGGATGCTTTCGATGCAGGACAAGGACGGCGCCGTTTATCACAAATTAACATCGCTCAAGTTCGGCTCTAGCACGATGCCCGAAATTGACGGATCTCTGCGTTACGCCATTGAAAAGAGCTTGACCGCCACGCTTGATTTTGCAGCTGTGATGGCGCAAGCCTCCCGCGTATATGCTCCGTTCGATGCGGAATTTTCGAAGCGAATGCTCAAGGCGGCAGAAGTCGCTTATTATTGGGCAAAGCGCCACCCGAAAGCATTGTACAAGCAGCCCTCTGACGTAGAAACCGGAAACTACACGTACGGTGAAGAAAACGGCAAGGACGAATTTGCCTTTGCAGCGACGGAACTTTATCGCGCAACAAAGAAAGCCGATTACCTCAAGGACTTGAAGCAGTACAAATTCAGGCCCGATGGTCCGTGGTGGGGAGACGTGAACATGCTAGCCGCCTACCATGTAGCTCTCGACTCTGCGGATTTTGGAGCGAAGCTCGGCGGCGAAGCCCGCAAAATATTGCTCCACGTTGCGACGGAACTTCGCAATGTCGGCGATACGAGCGCTTACAGGCTCCCGGCATTCCCGTCTAGCTGGAACTGGGGCAGCAACAGTGCCATGGCGAACAACGGAATCGTTTTGCTGCACGCATATTACGTTACAGGCGACAAAAGCTTTTTGGACGGCGCCCAGCAGTGCCTCGATTATCTCTTGGGCAAGAATCCGATGGAAATCACGTACGTTACAGGCTTTGGCTACAGAAGTCCGCGCAACCCGCACCACCGTGTGAGCGAATCGGACTTTGTCGATGATCCGGTGCCGGGCATGCTCGTAGGCGGTCCGCATTTAGGCAAGCAGGACATCAACCTCGACGGCAAGGAACTCTGGAAATGCCCGAACTACGCTTCTGCCGACAAACCTGCATTAGCCTATATCGACAACCGTTGCAGCTATGCGACAAACGAAGTGGCCATCAACTGGAACGCTCCGCTCGCTTACCTCGCCGGCGCCTTGCAAGCCATTTACAGCGGGCACACGGCTGCCGTGGTGAAATAAGCTTTTAGAACAGCAAAAAAAGTTCAATTTGCGATTCACAATAATATATATTACGGGTATGACTTTACGCTCTACCCTTTTTTTGTTGATTTTTGCTTTATTCGTTCTACCTAAAGCCCATGCTTTTGAGTCCCCGGAATCATCAAAAGGAGAAGAGCTCAAAACCGAAAAAAGTTTTGAAGAAAAAATAGATTCGATTATTTCAAAGCGTTTGCATTTGCCATCGGTCCGTTCAAAACTAGATAGTTCTAACACAAAATTTATTGCCGTGTATGGGCATGTCTTGGAAGCAAATGATAAACGCGCCCTTGAAACAACCGATGACGAAGATTTGTTCGTCGCCGAAAGTCTTTTTTACCTGTTGAACGAGCAACTGATGCAAAGAAACGATTTGCTCTTGAAAAAAGCAACTCCGGATGTCCGCAATACATACAAGCAACTCATGAATCGGTTTAACTTTATCAGTTTGGAAAGGGTAAAAATTCTCGTCGATTATTATTACGATAAAGCAAGAGATAAGTGGATCCGCCCCGCCAAAGACCAATACGTCATCACCATTACGATGGTCGTCAAGTCGGGATATTTCCTTTATCAAGACCGCGATTCCGCAATAGAAATCCGCCGTTACGGCTATTACATACCGAACCCAAACGTAAAACGAATTTTCTTTAACGACGGGTATTCCGAAGTCCTTTGGAAAAATCCAAACGAGACGTCACTAAGCACAGTGAACGTTTTGCCTTATCAGCTTATCGAAAAAATTCAAAGCCGCAAGAAACCGAACGAGAATCGCCAAAAGATACTGAATCTTTTGAAAAGAAGAAATTTCTCGACAATACCGTTAGTCATTGACGAGATAGACGAATACTGCAAAAAGAATTCGTGCCCTGAAGAAATTAAATACAAACGTTATCTAAACACGCTAGGGATTCTTTACCGAGCGGGCATGCTGAGACGATTTTAATTACAAGGTATATAGCAAACGTAATATAAACCGTCTCGACAAGAACAACTGATGCCGGAATAGATCCGGCATGACATCGCCATTTATTCGCTACAGCATCACCATCCGTGCGGCATAACGTTGTTCTAAAATTTATTTAATCGCCGCAGCTATAATATTACTAGCAACCGCTGACTAAATTGACAAATTCACGGCAGACGGCTTCGGGGTCCGGTTTGCCGAAAATGGCGCTACCGACGACAAATACGTTTGCACCCGCTTCTTTGCAGGCAAGAATGTTGTCGAGCTTTACGCCGCCATCAATTTGGATGTCGAGTTCCGGTTTCATCTGGCGGAGTTCGCGAATTTTGTCAAGGCAGTACGGAATCAAGCTTTGGCCGCCGAATCCGGGGTTGACGGACATGATAAGCACCATATCCACGATGTCGAGCACGTACTTGATGCTTTCAAGCGGAGTCGCCGGATTGATGGCAACGGCGGGCTTGACGCCAAGTTCTGCAATCTGGTGCAGCAGACGATCGAGATGGTTTGTCGTTTCGGCATGCACGCTGATGATGCTTGCACCTGCTTTTGCAAATTCGCCCACGTAATTTTCGGGATTCTCAATCATCAAGTGGCAATCGAGCGGGAGCTTAGTGCCTTTTTTGACGCAAGCGGAAATGCCCGGCCCAAAGCTGATATTTGGGACAAAGTGCCCATCCATGATGTCAAGGTGGACAAGTCCTGCGCCACCGTTTTCAATGGCTTTGAGGCCGTCACCGAGGGAGAGAAAATTTGCGTTCAAGACGCTGGGTGCGATGATTTGTTTGAGCATACTACAAATTTAAAAAAAATTTTACTAAATTTGACATCACTAAGAAATAAGAGGAGATAATCCATGTCTAAGAATTCCAAAACTGTAGTAGAAAAACCTGCCGCCAAGAAAACCGTTGCAGCGAAAGCTACGAAAACCGCAGCAAAGAAAGTAGAAACCAAGTCTGCTGCAAAGGCTACGACAAAGAAAGCCGAAGTCAAGGAAGCTCCTGCAAAGAAGGCCGCCCCTAAAGCAGAAAAAGCTGTAAAGGCAGCTAAGGTCGCAACGAAAGAAGTCAAGGCTCCGGCCAAGGAAACCGTAAAAGAATCTCCGAAGGCTAAGGCTGCAAAAGCTACGAAAGCCCCGGCAAAGAAAGCAACCTCGAAAGCGGCTCCGAAAACTGTAGAAGTCGAATTTATCGCCGATTGTCCGCTCGCAACGACAGTTTCTGTCGCAGGTTCTTTCAACGATTGGGCTGTCGATAAAGACATGCTCAAGAAAGACCAGAAGACCGGCCTTTGGACTGCAAAGGTTTCTCTCGTTCCGGGCGACTACGAATACAAGTTTGTTTGTGATGGCCAGTACTGGGACGAAGGCGAAAACAAAATCAAGCACGTCTAAGCCAGACTAAAAATTTGCGTCTCTCCAGACGAGAGGCTAACGATAGCCCCGCATTTTCGATGCCAAGAACGCACCGAAGGATTGCGGGGTTGTTTTTTATTTTAGCGAAAAAATAGATTTTCACGGTTTATGCAAAAATCCTCTTGACTTTTGCTTTTGTTTAATTGATATTACTAGATGAATGTATAAAAAGGAGTTTTACAATGAAAACGAATAGCTTTTTAGTGGGTGCCGTTCTCGGAGCCGCTGCCGCCGTTGCTGTTTCGAAAAAGTTTTTTAATTGCTGTTCTTGCGAAAATGCAAGCGATGATTCAGTTCCGAACTGCGCCGAAAATGCAGAAAAGAAAACTGCCGATGATGCAGAAAAGAGCGTTCCCAACGATACCATCGAACAGCTCCGCAGTTCAATCGAGAGCCTCCGCAAGGAATTGAGCAGCCGCATTGAATCTGAACAGACTTTTGCAGCCAAGTGCGAAGACCTCAAGGAGCAAATCGCCAAGCAGAGCGCAGAAATCAGCAACCTCAAGAATGTTTGCGAAATGCAGGACAGCCGCAACAAAAAACTCGAAGAAGAACTCGCAAGCAAGAAGTAATAAGTAACGTCATCCAGAACCCCGTCCTTGCCTCGTCATCCTCGAACGAAGTGAGGGGATCCAGTAACAATCTCTTAACGAAAAAAGTCGGCCTCCGCCGGCTTTTTTTGCATCTTGTAAAACTGAAAACATAAAAAACCACAATTTAATTTTACATACTAATTCAGTTAAAACGCCGCTTCCCTTTAGTTTGATTTTGTAGGTTGCTTTTATAAAATCAATTTGGGAGGCGTTTGTATGAATATCTTGAAAACTGTAGTATTGTCGTTATATGTTATTTTATGCGTTGCATGCTCGGATAAAAATTCTGGTGAAAAAGTTTTGCTGACGGAATCCGTTCCCGTGACATTCTCTGGTATTGTGTATGGTGAACTTCGCGAAAATGGATTTGTTAAATCTTTTTCTCCTAGAATCCCATTGATGGATTCTATTTCCTCTGCTACGGAAAGATCAAAGCTTATCAATAGCCGATTGTCGAGAGTCATCAAGGCCTATGTGATTAAGAGTTCCATGACCGAGAGAGACTCGTTGAAAATTCGCTTGTCTATGCGAAAAGAAGACAAGACTCCATACAACTTTAAACCGGTGAATCTTGTGCTTTATAGAAACGGCGAAGAAGATGGTTTTTATGTATTCCAAACAATGACAAAATCAAAAGGCAAACCATTGCTGTTTTCGAAAAACGAAAATGATATCGGAAATTTCGATGATGCTGTAGTTTTGTGCATTAAAAAGTTTACGGATAGATTTTATTATGACTTGCTAGAATAGTTGAAAGATTGACTTTGATGAATGTTTTGAAATTGAAAAATTATAAAACACAACTTGTTGAACCTGCTAAACGATATGCATCAAGGACAAATCCCGCAAAAAATCAAAGATGTGTTTTCGCAACAACCGGAACTCAATGATTCTGGTAGCAAGGCGTCTAAATCGTCAATTCTTGACCTGCATTGTCGCGATGAACACTATAACTTTATTGAGATTGAAATCCAAATTGAACGAGAAACGAATTTTTTGAAGCGTTTGTTGTTTTATTCAAGCCAGATGATTGTACAACAAGGCGAACCCGGTCCCGATTGGGATTACGATGTCAAACCGGTCTATTTTTCGCTATTTGCATCGCCTCAAGGAACTTCCACCAGCCCTAAAAACGGAAAAGTTCGAGGGCTTGCTTCCGTTTGCCAAACTAGCTAGATTTAATAAAAAGGAACTTAAAAGGTACAGGTATATTATGCACTTGAAATGGGACAGATATGCTCAAGAATTGGCTTTTGCTGAAGATCACCCTGATTTTGTCAAGAAAATTGAGGAAAAGGTGATTGACAAGGTTGAACGAATGCTAAAGAAGGGGGCGTCAATGGATAAAATTCGAACTTCTTTAGGACTTTCGAATAATTCTAAGTAGGCTCATTAAAAAAGGCAAAAAAACGTCATGGCAGACTGATAGCTGATCGAGTCCGCTATGACGCCAGCATCCTTGGCTTTTCTTTTTTCGAATTACAAACTACGCTTTGCCCAAATCCTTCGCAAATTCTACAGCAAGTTCTTCAAGCTTTGCGGCAGAAGTCTCGTCGAGTGCGGACTTGAGTGTGACCGTCGTTTCGCAGAATGTCACGTTCTTGAGCGTGTCAAGAATCTCGTGCATTTTCTTCGCGGCCATCGGCGCCCATGTGCCATTTTCGACAATGCCTACTTTGCGATTGCAGTAGTTTTTCGCCTTGAGATGCGTGAGGAATTTTTCTGCTGCGGGGAAGAGGCCTGCATCAAGCGTTGTCGCGCATACAGCAAGATGGCTGTAGCGGAATGCCTGTGCGACTGTTTCCGAAGAATATGTGCGGGCCAAATCCATAATCGTTACATCAACGCCTTTTTCGCGGAGCGATTCGGCGAGCTTTTTTGCGGCTTCTGCCGTGTGGCCGTAAACGCCTGCATAGGCGACAAACACGCCCTGCGTTTCGGGCGCGTAGCTACTCCAGGTGTTGTACTTGTTAATGTAGAAACTTAAATTGTCTGTAAGAACGGGGCCGTGCAACGGGCAAATCATCTTGACTTCGATACCGGCGAGCTTCTTCAAAACGCTCTGTACCTGCATACCGTATTTCCCGACGATGTTGATGTAGTAGCGCCTTGCTTCGCTGACCCAGTCTTCGCCGAGTTTGCCGGAGAGTCCGAATGTGCCGAACGCATCGGCGGAGAACAGAATCTTTTCGGATTCATCGTAGCTGAGCAAAACTTCGGGCCAGTGGACCATCGGGGCTGCGATAAACTTTAGCGTGTGTTTGCCGAGCGAAAGTGTGTCGCCATCCTTGAGCGTGAGCGTCTTTGTGCCTTCCGGGAGCTTGAAGAACTGCGGAATGAACGCAAGCGCCTTTGCAGATGCAGCGATAGTTGCGTCCGGGTACTTCTTGATAAATTCGAGAAAACCGCCGGCGTGGTCGGGTTCCAAATGGTGGACAATCAAGTAGTCGGGCGTTTTGCCCTGCAATGAGTTTTCAACATTTGTCAACCATTCACTTACTTTATGTGCATCTACGGAATCTGTGACCGCAATCTTCTCGTCAAAAATCACATAGGAATTGTACGAAACTCCGTCAGGAACTTTGTACTGCCCTTCAAAAAGGTCAATTTCGCGGTCATCTACCCCAACGAACTTAATGCTTTCGCTAAAATCTGAAACGATCATTTTATTCCTCTTATTTTAATCCTAAACTTGTCATGCCCGCCGGAGCCTGTGCTGAGCGCAGTCGAAGTAAGCGGGCACCTCCTTTATTGCTTTACAAGAAGGAGATTCCCGCTTACGCGGGAATGACATAAAGAATTAAATGTTGCATAGTTAAAACCCTAATAATATATAACAAAAAATTACTTCTTGTTTTTGCGTTTCTTGAAGTTCGTGCCAAGGATGTGCAAAATCGAATTTTCTATATTTGCGTTCGTTTAAAAAAACGATTAAAACAAAAAGGAATATCATGCCAGCTTTTGATCCAAATGCGAAAAAGATGCTGATTTCGGGCAACGAAGCCATTTCCCTTTCCATGCGTCATTGCAATGTTCAGCTTGCCGCAGGCTATCCGGGAACTCCTTCCACCGAAATCTTGGAAGATTACTCTGAACTGGGCGGCTATGCCCAGTGGGCTCCGAACGAAAAGGTCGCTGCCGAAGTCGCTCTCGGTGCCGCTTTTGGACATGCCCGCAGTGTGGTCACCATGAAGATGGTTGGCTTGAATGTGGCAAGTGATGTTCTCTATACCGCAACTTACACGGGTGTCGATGGCGGCATGGTGTGGATTGTTGCCGATGACCCGGGTCAGGGCAGCTCCCAGAACGAACAGGATACGCGTAACCACGCGAAGGCATCCGTTTGCCCGATGTTCGAACCGTCCAACTCCCAGGAAGCCTACGACTTCTTCCGCATTGCCATGCAGACGAGCGAAAAGTTCAAGATTCCTGTCATCCTCCGCATGACCACCCGCGTGGACCATTCCAAGTCTATTGTCGTTCCGAAGGAAGAACTCCCGGCAATGGTGCCGAACTTTGAACGCAACATCGCCCAGCACGTGATGGTGCCTGGCTTCTCGAAGCCGGCTGGCCGTCGCCTCCGCGCCAAGATGGACGAAATGGAAGCCTGGAACGTTGCTGAAGGCCCGAATAAGGTCGAAATGCGCAGCGCCGATTTCGGT